>NZ_CP121194.1:673073-1346147 GCF_039993895.1 Edaphobacter paludis | reverse complement strand
GTATTGCAATTCGCTTTTTATTCGCTACAATCTCCGCATGGCTATCACACGGCGACAAAAAGAGGTTCTCGACTTCCTCTCCGGCTTCACACAAAAGAACGGCTACTCACCGTCTTATGAGGAGATCGCCAGTGGCCTCGGCCTTAGTTCACTAGCCACCGTGCATAAACACGTCACCAATCTGCAAAACAAGGGGATGCTGCAACGCGCTCACAATCGCAGCCGCTCCATCGACGTCCTGCCTGCCCGAACCGGCAAAAAAGGCTCCGACCGCCTCCCCCTGCTCGGGCGCATCGCAGCCGGCCAGCCTGTGGAAGCCATCGAAACCGCGGAGAGCATCTCCCTCAACGACATCATCGGCAACCGCGAAGTCTTTGCCCTCGAGGTCCGCGGCGACTCCATGCGCGATGAGCACATCGTCTCCGGCGACTACGTCCTCGTCGAGCGCACCCGCACTGCCCGAGAGGGCGAGATTATTGTCGCCCTCATTGACGGCGCCGACGCCACCCTCAAGCGTTTCTATCGCGAAGGCAGCATGATCCGCTTGCAGCCATCCAACGCTGAAATGGCCCCCATCTATGCCCCTGCCGCCAACGTCAGGATCCAAGGCAAAGTGCTGGGCGTCCTCCGCAAATACGCCTGAGTGATCCTCAGAATCCTCTGACTCGTCGAGATACCGGTTGATACCGGCACTCATAATTGTGTGCGCTCCGAGCATTCCGGGAGCATTTTTCACATCGACAACGGAACCATCCTTCCACATTCTGCGTAAACTTCTCCGAGACGTTTCTTATTCAGTCCAATCAATGTTCCTCGGAGCAACCAAGTGGCGACATCGCAAAAAAATAAACGAAAATTATGGATCTGGGGCAGCATTGCCGTCCTGATCGTCGCCGCCGCCATCGGCATTGCCTTTGCCACCACTGGCAGCGGCACAAAAATAGATCCTTCCCAACTCGCCAAGGTTGAACGCGGAGACATCGCCCGATCAGTTGTCGCCACCGGTAAAGTCCAGCCCATCACCAAAGTCGAGGTCAAATCCAAAGCCAGCGGCATCGTCACCAAGCTGTTCGTCGACATCAACGCCCACGTCCATCAGGGCCAGTTGCTCGCCCAGCTCGATCAGATTGAAATTCTCGCCCAGGTCGAGGCCCAGAAGGCCCAGCTGGCCGCCGCTGAATCCAATGCCCACGCTGCCTCCGCCTCCATCGAGTACGACAAGGTCAACGCCGAAGCCCCGGACCTGCCGATGTACAAGAATACCTACGAGCGTGCATTGCAGATGACTAAAGAGGGTGTCGTCTCCAAGCAATCCCTCGACGATGCTCAGCAGAAATATCTCTTCGCCGCTAACACTCGCGATAAGGCTATCGCCCAGATCACGGTTGATGACTCCAAACTCCGCCAGGCTCAGGCCCAGGTGAACCAGGCCAAAGCCTCACTCCGGCAGCTTGAAGAACAGCTCAGCTACACCCTCATCACCGCGCCCATGGACGGGACTGTCCTCTCCCGCGACGTCGAAGTCGGCGATGCCGTCAGCTCCATCCTCGTCCTCGGCTCGACCGCGACCCTCGTCATGACCGTAGGCGACACGACCCAGGTTTACGTGCAGGGCAAGGTAGACGAGTCTGACATCGGCAAGGTTTATCTCGGCCAGCCCGCGCGCATCAAGGTCGAATCCTTCAAGGACAGAACCTTTTACGGCAAAGTCACCAAGATCGCCCCCCTCGGTGTGGAAAAGGACAACGTCACCACCTTTGAGGTGCGGGTCTCCATCGACAATCCCGGCGGTGAACTTAAGACCAATATGACCGCCAACGCCGAAATCATTCTTGAGGAGCACAAAAATATCCTCACCGTTCCCGAACAATCGGTTATCTACGATAAAGACCGCAATGCCTCCGTCGAAGTTCCCGATCCGAAACAGAAAAATGGCAGGCGCAAAGTCGCCATCAAAGCCGGCATCTCCAACGGCACCAAGACCGAGCTCCTCTCCGGCCTGAACGCAGGCGATCCCGTCATCCTCCAGCAATAGAAGATCAGGGCTTCGCCCCCAACTTAAGGAGTCCCCATGAAAATGCGCATCCTCACCGCCGCCGTCCTCACCCTCGCCGCAGCTACCGCTTTCGCCGCGGGCAAAGACTTCGACCGCACTCTCAACGTCACCGCCGCGCCCAGCGTCGCCATCTCCACCGGCTCGGGCTACATTCATCTGCGCCCCGGCTCCGACAATCAGGTCCATGTCGTCGGCCATGTTCATGCCAGCAATTCATGGTTCAGCGGCAACAGCGACGCTCGTGTCCAGCAGATTGCCAACAACCCACCTATCACTCAAAACGGCAACGACATTACCATTGGCGACAACCACTCCCACGAACTCTTTCAGAACATCAGCATCGACTACGAAGTCACCCTTCCTCATGCTTCAAACATTCGCGCCACCACTGGCTCGGGAGATGTTGAAATCCATGACGCAGGTTCTACCCTCAAGGCGCAATCCGGCTCGGGCACAGTTCGTGCCGAAGGCATTCCCGGCCCCGCAGACCTGCAGACCGGCTCAGGCGACATCTACCTTCAGCAAACCGCAAGCGGTGACGTCCGCGCCCAGACCGGCTCGGGCTCCATCCATCTCAATGGACTCTCGGGCGGACTCAAAGCCGGCACCGGCTCCGGAAACATCGAAGCCAGCGGCCAGCCGAACTCCGATTGGAAACTCGACACTGGCTCAGGCTCCATCCAACTGACCCTCGGCTCCTCTGCCCGTTACACTCTCAACGCCAGCACCGGCTCCGGTTCCGTCAATACGGCTCAACCCATCGCCATGCAGGGAGAAATTAATAAGCACCACGTCAATGGCACCGTCAACGGTGGCGGCCCCGTGATCCGCGCCAACACCGGTTCCGGCGATATTGATATCAAATAGTTAGAGCACTGTAACCTTGCCAGTCCCAAGGTCGTAGTATCCCGCTGCGACCCTCAACCCATCATCCTTGATTGCTTTGGCAATTACGGTTGAGCTCTCGCGCAGCAGGCTGGCCTGAAACCTGGCATTCGCCTTCACCGCAGACTCAACGTCCTCAATCTCTCTGATCGCCGGTACGATGTGTTGATAGAGCACGCTGATCTGTCCCGGGACCTCCTGCGCTTTCATCGCCGCACTCACCGCGCCGCACTTCGCATGCCCCAGCACCAGAATCACCTTGACCCCAAGCACAGCCACGCCATACTCCAGACTGCCAATAATCTCCGGAGTGATCATGTTTCCCGCCACCCGCGTCACAAACAGGTGTCCGATACTCTGATCGAAAACCAGCTCGGCTGGAACACGAGAATCCGCGCACGATAGGATTGCCGCAAACGGCTCCTGCTTTTCCACCGTCCGTTCCCGCAATATCTTGAGGTCAAGGTCAAATGAGGTGAGCTTTCCTGCCACAAACCGCTCATTACCCGCCGTCAATTCCCGTATCGCCTCATCCACCCCAATCGATGACTTCGCCTGCACCTCGACGCCACGGATCATCGCCGCACCTGCAACGCCACTCGCCGCAACAGCTGTCATAAACCTACGGCGCGTCCAATCATTGCTCCTCAAATCGCTCATCATTTGCCTCCTGAACGCCCGCACAGAGCTTACCGCAGTCCCGTCGATTATCGTTAAGAAATGGCATCCCCATCCCAACCCCGCCTCATCGTCTTCGATCTTGACGGCACTCTCATCGACTCCAGCGTCGATCTCTGCAACTCCATCAACGCCGCCCTGGCCCACTTCAATAAGCCGCCTCTCCCCGAGCCTGTCATCGCCAGCTACATCGGCGACGGCGCCTCCATGCTCGTCCGCCGCGCCCTCGGCGACCCCGAAGGCGACGTCCACGATGAAGAATACGTGGCCGAAGTCCTGACATATTTCCTCGACTACTACCGCATCCACAAACTCGACTTCACCTACCTATACCCCGGCGTTCTCGCCTCTCTCGAAGCCATCCGCGCAGCGTGGCCAGCAACCCTGATGGCCGTCCTCACCAACAAACCCGTCAACCCTTCACGCGACATCTGCGCCCACTTCGGCCTCACGCCATTCTTCTTCCAGAACTACGGCGGCAACAGCTTCCACACCAAAAAGCCAGATCCCCACGGCCTCCTCACCCTCATCGCCGAAGCCTCCGCCATCACCGGCCAAACGATCTCCCCGGCAGAAACCCTGATGGTCGGCGACTCCCATGTCGACATCCTCACCGCCCGCAACGCCGGAGCACGATCCATCGGCTGCACCTTCGGCCTCGCACCCCAGTCCCTGGCGACCACTCCACCCGACCACCTCGCCCACACTCCCACGGACTGGCTCACCGTTCTCGGCATCGATCCCTCCGCATAATTTCACTTTGACTCGCCACCTACCCCTTGCTACTCTTGCGGCACAATGGCCGCAATTCCCAGCACGTCTTCAACGACCGCATGCTGCATCGTCGGCGGAGGCCCCGCCGGCATCATGCTCGGCTTCCTCCTCGCCCGCGCCGGAATCGAAGTCACCGTCCTCGAAAAACACAAGGACTTCTTCCGCGACTTCCGTGGCGACACCATCCACCCTGCAACGCTCCAACTGCTGTACGAGTTAGGTCTGCTCGACCAATTCCTTAGCCTCCCGCACCAGCAACTCACCCGCCTGACCATCGCCATCGGCGGTCAGCCGTTGCCCATCAGCGATTTCAGCCAACTTCCCACGCAAGCAAAGTTCATCGCGCTCATGCCCCAGTGGGACTTCCTCAACTTCCTCTCCGCACAAGCCACTAAACTCCCCACATTTCACCTCCTCATGGAGCACGAGGTCACCGGTCTCATCGAGTCCCACAACCGCGTCACCGGAGTCCGCGCCAACACCCCCGCAGGTCCAGTCGAAATTCATGCCAAGCTTGTCGTAGGCTGCGACGGCCGTCACGCAACCACCCGAACCGCCGCCCATCTTCCCGTCCACGACACCGGAGCGCCCATCGACATCCTCTGGTTCCGGCTCCCCCGCCGCGACGGCGAGCCCGAGAACGCTCTCGGCAATATCAACTTCGGCAACTTCCTCATCCTCATCAACCGCGGCGACTACTACCAGTGCGGCTTCATCATCGCCAAGGACACCTTCGTCACCCGCGTCCAGCCCGAAGGGCTCGACGCCTTCCGCGACTCCCTCGTGCGCCTCGTCCCGTTCTTAAGCGATCGCGTCAACGAAATCACCAGCTGGGATCAGCTCAAACTGCTCTCCATCCAGGTCAACCACCTCACCCGCTGGCACAGCCCGGGTCTCCTCTGCATCGGCGACGCCGCTCACGCCATGTCCCCCGTAGGCGGCATTGGCATCAACCTCGCCATTCAGGATGCCGTGGCCGCGGCCCGCATCCTCGCGCCCCCGCTCAAAACCAGCATCGTCACCGAACTCACCCTCGCTCACGTCCAGAGCCGCCGTGAACTCCCCACCCGAATTGCTCAGCGTTTTCAGGTCATGGTTCACTACTTCCTGAACCGCACCCTCGGCCACCCCGCCGCGATCAAACCCCCACTGGTCCTCCGACTCTTATCCCCTCATCCCAGCTTCCGCCGCTTCATGGCGCGATTCATAGGCATGGGCGTCCGCCCCGAACATATATCAGG
Organism: Edaphobacter paludis; assembly: GCF_039993895.1. Classification (NCBI taxonomy): domain Bacteria; kingdom Pseudomonadati; phylum Acidobacteriota; class Terriglobia; order Terriglobales; family Acidobacteriaceae; genus Edaphobacter; species Edaphobacter paludis. The sequence goes on along the minus strand of NZ_CP121194.1, from coordinate 1,340,513 downwards.
CGGACACTAATCCCAGCTACCCCTCAAACCCCCGGTTCCAGCCCTCAATCACCCGCGTCTCCCGCTCCCACCCCAACACACTCACGCTCCCTGTTCCCAACACAAACAACTCCCCCTTCCGCGCCTCCAGCCCAATCCAACGCGCCCCTAATATCCGCAAGATATGCGCATGTGCAAATAAAGCCACACGCCCGCCTGAACCAGCCGCCAAAGCCCGTTCAATCACACTATCTGCCCGCTCGCCCACCCGTTCCACGGTCTCTCCGCCAACAATCTCATCCTTCCAAACCGACCATCCCGGCGACTCCGCCCGAATCTCCGCCGTCGTCCTCCCCTCATGCACCCCATAGTCCCACTCCATCAACCCCTCATCCACCTTGGCGACATCCCCAAACCCGGCTATCGTGCAAGTCTCCCGAGCCCGCTTCATCGGACTTGTAAACACCGCCGCAAACTCCGTTCCGGCAAGATAATCCCGCAACTCCTCAGCCCGCTGCCGCCCATGCTCCGTCAACCCAACATCCGTCCGGCTGGTATGTTTCCGGTTCAAACTCCACTCCGTCTCCCCATGCCGAATCAACCAAAGCTCAGTTCCGTCACTCATTCACAACCTCCACGCTGATTCCTCTATCCTACAAAGATGGACTTCCAGCTCTCCACCACCTACAAACCCCAGGGCGACCAGCCCCGAGCCATCGACGAACTCGTCAGCGGTCTCAACGCCGGAGAGAAAGATCAAGTCCTGCTCGGCGTCACCGGCTCCGGCAAAACCTTCACCATGGCCAAGGTCATCGCCGAGTCCAACCGCCCCGCCCTCATCCTCGCGCACAACAAAACCCTCGCCGCCCAGCTCTATCACGAGTTCAAGACCTTCTTCCCCAACAACGCCGTCGAATACTTCGTCTCCTACTACGACTACTACCAGCCCGAAGCCTACATCCCCTCCGGCGACCTCTTCATCGAAAAAGAGGCCACCATCAACGAAGAGCTGGACAAGCTCCGCCTCTCCGCCACACGCTCCCTCTTCGAACGCCGCGACTGCATCATCGTCAGCTCCGTCTCCTGCATCTACGGCCTCGGCTCACCCGAAGCCTACTACGGCATGTTGCTCCTCCTCGAAAAAGGCCAGAAGATCAAGCGCGAAGACATCACCCGCCGCCTGGTCGAAATCCTCTACGAGCGCAACGACGTCGACTTCCGCCGAGGCACCTTCCGTGTCCGTGGAGACATCATCGAGGTCTATCCCACCTACGACGAAAACGCCTACCGCATCGAGCTCTTCGGCGACGAGATCGACTCGCTCTCGCAGATCGACCCCCTCTTCGGCAGCGTCCGCCAAAAATACTCCCGCCTCCCCATCTACCCAAAGTCCCACTACGTAGTCCAGCCCGAGCGCAAAAAAGCCGCCTCTGAATCCATCCTCGAAGAGCTCTTCGAGTGGGAAGCGCAGCTCGAAAAAGAGGGCCGCCTCGTCGAGTCCCAGCGCATCCACCAGCGCACCCGCTTCGACCTCGAGATGATTAAATCCGTAGGCTACTGCCACGGCATCGAGAACTACTCCCGCCACATGTCCGGCCGCCTCCCCGGCGAACCGCCGCCGACGCTGCTCGACTACTTCCCCCGGGACTTCCTCATCTTCATCGACGAGTCTCACGTCACCGTCCCTCAACTCCACGGCATGTGGCACGGCGACCGCAGCCGCAAGCAGAACCTCATCGACTACGGCTTCCGCCTGCCCTCCGCGCTCGACAATCGCCCCCTGCGCTTCGAAGAGTTCGAGTCCCGCACCGGCCAGATCATCTACGTCTCCGCCACCCCCGGCCCCTACGAACTCACCAAAGCCGCCGGTGTAGTTGTAGAGCAGATCATCCGTCCCACCGGCCTCATCGATCCCGTAGTCGAGATCCGCCCCGTCAAGGGACAAATCGACGATCTCCTCGCCGAGATCCGCGACCGCACCGCAAAAAACCAGCGCGTCCTGGTCACCACCCTCACCAAACGCATGTCCGAAGACCTCGCCAGCTACTATACCGAGGTCGGAGTCCGCTGCCGCTACATGCACTCCGAGATCGAAACCCTCGAGCGCATCAAGCTCCTCCGCGACCTGCGCAAGGGCGAGTACGACGTCCTCATCGGCATCAACCTCCTGCGCGAAGGCCTCGACCTCCCCGAAGTCTCCTTAGTCGCCATCCTCGACGCCGACAAAGAAGGCTTCCTCCGCTCGCAAGGCTCCCTCATTCAAACCATCGGCCGCGCCGCCCGCCACCTCGAAGGTCGCGCCATCCTCTACGCCGACAAGATGACCGACTCCATGCAGCGCGCCATCAACGAGACCGACCGCCGCCGCGAAAAGCAAGTCGCCTACAACGAAGAACACGGCATCACCCCGGAGAGCATCATCCGCCCACTCGAAATGGGTCTCGCCGGAATCCTCAAAGCCGACTACGCCGACCTCACCGACGAAGCCGAAGGCATGCCCGACTTCTCCACCCAGCAGGAACTCGACACCTACATAGGCAAACTAGAATCCGACATGCGCGAAGCCGCCAAAAAATTCGAATTCGAAAAAGCAGCCAAACTCCGCGACACCGTAAAAGAACTCCGCACCAAAGAATTCTTATTCAGTTAGCTACCACATCTGGGCACTATCACATCTGGGTGCCCCATTCATGACAGCTTTATCGTCATGAGTGGGGTCGTACCACCACAGGCATCTCTGGGGACACCCCATTCAATCGGCTACATCATCGCGAACGATTGTGAGGACGTCGGCGGGTGGCCCACTCACCAGATCTGGGTGCCCCATTCATGACGGCTCTATCGTCATGAGTGGGGTCGTACCGCCGCAGACATCTCTGACGACACCCCACTCATACGCAAAGAACGCGCATGAATGGGGCACCCAAACCTTCATTCCTCGTCCGATATACTTCCGTACATGCCGAGCCGTCTCAAGCGCTATCATGGCTTCGGCCACGATCACTTCGTGACCTTCAGTTGTTACCAGCGTCTTCCGTACCTCAACGACGACCACTCCCGCACAGTCTTCCTCGAAACCTTCGAACAGCTCCGCCAACGCCACTGTTTCTACGTCTTCGGCTACGTCCTCATGCCCGAGCACGTTCACCTCTTGCTCGGCGAGCCCAAACAATCAAAGCTCGAAGACATCTTCCGCGCCCTGAAAACACAAACCTCCAAACGTCTCAAAGGCGACCGCCAACAGTTCTGGCAACGCCGCTACCACGACTTCAACGTACTGACACAGGCCAAGCTCGTCGAAAAGCTCCGCTACATTCACCGCAACCCAGTCGAGCGCGGCCTCGTTCAAAGACCCGAAGACTGGCCATGGAGCAGCTTCCGGCATTGGCTCACCGGAGAAATCGCTCCGGTAGAGATCGAATCCCACTGGACCTTCAGCCGACGGATCGCCGACCAACCAAAACACTTGACCCGCCAGCTATAATTAATCCATAGAGGGAAAGATTCAGCCCGGCCATCCGCCGGGCTTTCGCATTTAACCCACCAAAGGCTTAGGTCCAGGCCCAAGTATGCCCACCTCATACCGAAGTCCAGACTTAAACCTTTTCATTCCAAGACTTTGCGGAAAAAGTACGGGGGGGGGGATACCCCATGACCAGCAAACCGAAGTCATCATTATCCAGAAGCTATGTTTGGGCTGGACATTGACGCAAGCTATGCGACACCATCAATAACTCGCACCAAGAGATATCAGGAGCGCAAACCTATGCCGATCCCCGCCACACCCAACGGCCTCATCTCCCACCCCAGCCCCTACACCGTCCCCGAAACCCTCGATCGCCTCGAGTCCATCCTCCGCGCGAAGAGCATCACCATCTTCGCCCGCATCGACCACAGCGGCGAAGCCGCAAAAGTCGGCCTCACCATGCCGCCGACGCAACTCCTCATCTTCGGCAATCCCCAGGGCGGCACACCGATCATGCTCGCCGCTCCTCTCGCGGCCATCGATCTTCCCCTCAAAGCTCTGGCCTGGCAGGACACCGAAGGCAAAGTCTGGTTAAGCTTCAACGATCCTCGCTACCTGCAAAGCCGCTATGCCCTCAACGACGATCTTCTCAAGCCCATCAGCGGCCTCGAAGTCCTTATCCAGCAAGCCATTGCCTGATACCCTAATCTCCGTGAAGATCCTCACCCGAATCCTCTTCTACTTTGGCGCCGCTGTCTTTGCGATCGCGCTCTTCGCTGCCGGCATCTATCTCACCATCCCCACACACAACACCGCCGCCTCTCACTTCGACACGCTCATCGTCCTCGGTTATCCCGCCAACGCCGACGGCACCCCTTCGCCCGAGGAGCGCGAGCGTGTCCTCGAAGGTGTGCGTGAGTACAAAGCGGGAGTCGCCCCGTACATCCTCATGACCGGCGCCGCCGCCCACAACCAATACATCGAAGCCGACGTCATGGCAGAATTGGCCCGCAGCCAGGGCGTCCCCGCATCGGCAATCCTCGAAGACGTGCAGGCCCAGAACACGATCCAGAACATCTATTACTCCGCCAGCATCATGCATCAGTACGACATGAACTCCGCCGAAATCATCAGCTCCCCCAGCCATCTTCCCCGCGCCGCCCTCGTCGTCAACACCTTCAACGTCGACCAGCCCAGCCTCTATATCAACTGGAGCACCCACGCCGCTTCCTGGCCACCCGAATACAGCATCTTCCACGAAGCCATCCTCTACATCGGCGAAGCCCGCAACTGCCTCATTCTCCGCTTCAACGGCTTCCCCTCCTCCCGCTTCCTTCCCCGTGATCGAGCCATAAATTAAGGCTCAATTCAAGATAAATTCAATCCCAAGAAAAAAATCTCCGCGCCCAAAGCGCCTTTATTCGGGTAGCATCGTTGTGCACCCCGAAGTAAACGTTCTCTCACCGCCTAATTCACGAAGGACCCATTCATGCGCCTCGGAAAATTCGCCGCAGTCCTCCTTGCCGGCTTGCCTCTCGCCGCCATGGCTCAGCAGCCCGCCACGCTCACCATCGACACTGCCAAGCCCATCGCCGCCGTCAGCCCCACCCTTTACGGCCTAATGACGGAAGAGATCAATTACTCCTACGATGGCGGCCTCTACGCTGAGTTGGTCAACAACCGCACCTTCCAATCCAATCGCGGCCCCAGCACCGCAGACTGGACGATCCTGCAGAACGGCAACGCCCGCGCCGCCATGGCCATCGACAAGAACACCGGCCCCAGCGAAGCGCTTCCCCTCAGCCTCAAACTCACCGTCGACAACGCCGCCCCCAAATCTGAAGCAGGCATCGTCAACAACGGCTACTGGGGCATCCCCGTCCATCCGTCCGAGCAATTCCACGGCTCCTTCTACGCGAAGGCCGACAGCGCCAGCATCGGTGCCGTCACCATCCGTCTCATCAACAACGACACCGGCGCCATCGAAGCCACCGCCACCGTCCCCGCCCTCAGCGCCGACTGGCACCGCTACGAGTACACCCTCAAATCCGGAGCCGTCACCGCCTCCGCCGCCAACCACCTCACAATCTCGGTCGAGCACTCCGGCACCGCCTGGTTCTCGCTCGTCTCCCTCTTCCCGCCCACCTATCAGAACACTGCCAACGGCAACCGCATCGACCTCATGCAGAAGCTCGCCGCCATGCACCCCGCCTTCCTGCGCTTCCCCGGCGGCAACTACCTCGAAGGGGACCATATCAACGAGCGCTACGAGTGGAAGAAGACCATCGGCTCGCTCGTCGATCGCCCCACCCACCCCAGCCCTTGGAACTACCACTCCTCCGACGGCCTTGGCCTGCTCGAATTCTTCGAGTGGTGTGAAGACCTGCACATGCAGCCTCTTCTCGCTGTCTACGCCGGATATTCCATGCGCCAGGAGCACGTCGATGCCGGTCCCGCCCTCGAGCCCTACGTTCAGGACGCCCTCGACGAGATTGAATACGCCACCGGCAGCACCTCCACCAAATGGGGAGCCATCCGCGCCAAAGACGGCCATCCCGCACCCTTCCACATCAACTACATCGAAGTAGGCAACGAAGATTGGTTCGATAAATCCGGCAGCTACAGCGGCCGCTACGCTCAGTTCTACAAAGCCATCAAGGCCGCCTATCCCGACATCCAGATCATCGCCACCGCACCGGTCACCGGCATTCGTCCCGATATCGTTGACGACCACTTCTACCGCTCTGCCCAGGAGTTCTTCAACGACGTCCATCACTACGACAACACCGACCGCAACGGTCCCAAAGTCATGGTCGGCGAGTGGGCCACCCGCGAAGGATCTCCCACCACCAACATGGGCGCAGCCCTCGGCGACGCCGCATGGATGACCGGCATGGAGCGCAACAGCGACATCATCGTCCTCGCCAGCTACGCTCCGCTCTTCGTCAACGTCAACCCCGGCGGCATGCAGTGGCCCAGCGACCTTATCGGCTACGACGCACTCAACAGCTACGGCTCGCCCAGCTACTACGCTCAGGCCATGTTCAGCACGCACGTCGGCGATCACGTCCTCGACGCGAAGCTCGACGCTACCAACCCGCGCCTCTTCGACTCCGTAACCCTCGATACCAAACACCGCCGCGTCATCGTCAAGCTGGTCAACGGCTCATCTCAGCCGCAGTCGGTCAGCATCAACCTCTCCGGCGCAAAAGTACGCAGCAACGCCCACGTCACCACCCTCGGCGCACCCACCACCGAAGCCACCAACACCATTACCGACCCCACGCGCATCGTTCCCGTCGTCAGCACGATCTCGAACGCTGCCTCCACCTTCACTCACACGGTCCCGCGCTTCTCCATCCAGATCCTCGATCTCGACCTCAACTAATTCAACCCAACACGGCCCATCCTTTCGTCCTCATCGAGGCGCAAGGATGGGCCGTTCTTATCTGCAATCGCGTCAGCATCATCTAATCTGAACAGGCCAAATTCAAAAGCCCGGAGCGATCCATGAGCGCAATCGGCAACGTCACCGCAAACACCGAACTGGTCGACATGGCGATGTCCTACTCGCGCAGCTGCATCCTCTGCGCCGCCGCCCGTCTCGGCATAGCTGACGCACTCGGCAACGACGAGCGTACCGTCGAGGAACTCGCTCAAACCTGCAACGCCAATGCCGCCTCGCTCTATCGTCTCCTCCGCGCCCTCGCCGTCCTCGGCATCACAACCGAGTCCGCTCCCCATCGTTTTGCCCTGACTCCATTCGGCCAACCACTCCGCAAAGACGCACCGAACTCCGCCTGGGCCAGCGTCGTCTTCTGGTCCGATCTCCTCGCCGATAACTGGTCTCACCTCACCGACTGCATTCGCACCGGCGACACCGCCATGCAGATCATGCAGCAGCAAGGAATCACCTCGCACTGGGCTACCGCTCCCGACGCCAACGCCATCTTCCGCGCCGTCATGGGAACTGCCCCGACAGAAAATTACTTACCCATCGCAAAACGGTGGGACTTCGCCAGCCGTCACGTCATAGCCGATCTCGGTGGCGGCGGCGGTTCCCTTCTCGCAGCCATCCTGTCCACGTCCCCTCATCTCCAAGGAATGCTGGTAGACCGCCCCGAATCCATCGAAGCCGCAAAACCCCGCTTCCAGAACAACGATCTCTCCGCCAGATGCAAACTAATCGCCGCGGACCTGCGCACCGAAGTCCCCCGCGGCGCGGACACCTATATCCTCAAGCACGTCCTACACGGCTACACCGATACCGCTGCCGCCGAGGTTCTTCGCAACTGCCGAGACGTTATGGACGCCGACGCCCGCCTGCTCATCATCGAATTCGTCCTGCCCGACATCATCTCCGAACCCAACCCGCAACTGCAGAGACGTCTCTTCAGCGACCTCAACATGCTCGCCGTCACCGGAGGCAAAGAGCGCAGCGCAGCCGAGTGGTCCACCCTGCTTCAAGCCTCAGGATTCACCACAGTGCAATTCATTCCCGTAGCCGAGATGGACGTCTCCATCATCGAGGCTCGAACTAGCTCTTAAGCCGCCGCACCCGACATCGGCTTCTTCCGGCTAAGGAAATAGAATCCCAATCCAATTCCAATCAGCGTCAACATCGCCGCCAGTCCCAGTATCCGCAGCACTGCTACCGTGTACTTTCCCGACGACGGAACATAGTTGCAGCAGTACAGCAGAAACAAATCCTTGGCCGTAGCAATCTTCAGGTGCGACGCATTCACCAGCGCCAGCCGCACATCTCTCGTCGGGTAATCAATCCCCGCCAGGTACTCCGACATCTTTCCCTCCGGCGTGGCAAACATGATCACGCTCGAATGAGCGAACTGGTCCATCTTCCCATCCGGCCCCGGCACCCGAACGTAGTGAAACCCTGTAGCCTCGCTCAGCGCCGTAATCGAAGGCTCCTGCCCGGTCAAAAAGTGAACGCTGTCACCCGCCCCCGGCTGCCCGATCCCAGCCAGAAACGTCTTCTTCGCCACAGCCGCATCCGCCGGTGTGTCCATCGGATCGATACTAGCCACCACAACGTCATAGTCCTTCCCCGCCGTCAGCCCCGTCCCCTTCAACCCGGCAGCCATGCCATGCAGCACCTGCGGACAAAGCATCCCACACTTGAAATAGACCAGCGCCAGCGCAATCGGTCGCTGATGAAAATATTGGCCCAGCGTGACCTGCTTCCCCGCATCGTCCACAAAAGCAGTCGCCAACGGCAGCGGCTGATTTAACCGCTCCACCAGACCCGCACCCTTCAGATAGTCCGGCGTATGCTGCGCCATCGTCCCCATCGGCTTGTCCATACCAATCTGTTGCGCATACGCCCCTGTTGCCAACAGACCCAGACCCGCTACCGCCAGAACCCCAAAACGCCGAAACCCAATCAAAGCACCCTCCAACCGACTCTCTCTCCATGCTACGCCGTTGCCCCACCGCATTTGATTCTGAGGTACCCGAAGACTTCAGCCTTGAGTAGCATAAGGAGACAAAGTATAAGAAACCGCTCTTTCCCATCAGCCCAGAGGAAAACATGATCATCATCAGCGACGAACACGTAGACCTGCCCACCCCCAACGGACCCATGCGCACCCACATCGTCCGTCCTGCCGCACCCGGCCGCTACCCCGGCATAGTTTTCTACTCTGAGATCTTCCAGATCACCGCGCCCATCCACCGCACCGCCTGCCTGCTCGGGGGACAGGGTTACATCGTTGCCATGCCCGAGGTCTATCACGAGTTCGAACCCGCAGGCACCGTCTTCGCCTACGATCAAGCTGGCTCTGACCGCGGCAACGCCCTCAAGACCACCAAAACCATCGAAAGCTACGACGCCGACGCCCGCGCCGCCATCGACCACCTCAAGTCCCGCCTCGACTGCACCGGACACATCGGAGCGCTCGGCATCTGCCTGGGCGGACACCTCGCCTTCCGCGCCGCCATGAATCCCGAAGTCCTCGCCACCGCCTGCTTCTACGCTACCGACATCCACAAAGGCAGCCTCGGTAAAGGCATGAGCGACGACTCCCTCCAGCGCGCCGCCGACATCAAGGGCGAACTACTCATGATCTGGGGCCGACAAGACCCCCACATCTCCCTCGAAGGCCGCCTCAAAGTCCTTGCCCGGCTCAACGAGCTTGGCACCCGCCTGAGCTGGCACGAGGTCAACGGAGCCCACGCCTTCATGCGCGACGAAGGCCCCCGCTACGATCCCGAGCTTGCCTACAGCCTCTACGGTCTGGTCTTCAACCTCTTCCACCGCAAACTAGGCCAGGGCGACCTGACCACCATCTATCGCAAAGATTAACCGAACTGGAGTGCATCGTTGATCGACATACTGAACATCGATCAACGATGCCTAAACAAAAACGTTGTCTCGCAGGCTCCGCATCTTTCGGACGGCACACCTTCGTTCCATACGCAACCATGGGGAGTCGCCGTACTGGGGAAGCTGCGTGTTTGCGCGCCCGGCGACCCTCGTTCACGGATCTGGTCTGATAAATAGCGAAATCGTTGGTTGGATATGAATTATTCGCTGCCATCGCAGAGCGACGTACTTACGACTACCACCGTTCCAGAACCTTCAACCGCAGTCCTGATGACGGCCGGAATGTTCGTGCTGCTCATCCGGCGATTTCGCAAAAAATTGAGGTTAGCGGAAGCGTCGACTGCGATCTAGACACAATTTTTGTAGCTAGTGGAAATGGTCTAGGCGAAACGTTTGCGGCTCGCGTAAAGAAGACTCGCTCCCCCGAGACCGGTAGCCAGCAATAAGAAGGAAGATGGCTCAGGAGTCGTGGCTGCGGGAGCGACAGTGTACACACCGTTAGAAAAGGCCATACTGTCTTCGAATTGTCCGGTAGCTGTGCACGGAAAAGATGCACATTCCGCAAGGCCATCCTCGGAAAGGACGTTTTCCCGATCAAACATGTTACCGGTGGGGTTGAAAAATACCGGGACGGAGAAATTTACGACATAGTTGCTGATCGGCGTGTTGGGGTCAATCGAGACCGTTCCCGCCAACGTTCCTCCCGTCGGCCCCGTCAGACTTCCTTCGGCATAGTCCAAAGGATCGCTGAAAGAATAGGTGACGTTCTGCGTCACCCCAGTTCCAGGGATCAAAGTGGGCACGTCGAAAGTGGCTGAGAGCGTTGATCCAGGATGCAAATCACCCAGATTGAAGGTGATCGTCTCGATAGTGTCAGCCTTCGCCAAACCTGCTCCGGCGATCAGTAAGATAGCGGAAAGCAATACTTTCATAAGGGTTCCTCATCTTGAAAATTGTCTCCTGGGCCGGGAACCGAATCTAGCACACGTCGTTTTCTCGTGTCAAAATGAAACACCGATGCCCTCGACAAAGCGAATCGCAGAGCCAGTAAACTGCATTCTTGGGAGAGCTAGTGATAATCCCTCGACAAGCCTGCTAAGACAGCGCGCGAACTTCCTGAAATGTCGACTTTTCGGCAAGTTCACCTCTCAAATTGGCGAACTGGAAGGTAATCCGACAATGGCTTTTCACATCCGAATTGCCAGCAATCTGGAAACTAGCTCCCACCCACAGTTTCAGCCTATTGACAGCCCCGATATAATTAGATCAGAAGGTAAAAGAGAAGCCCGGCACTAGCCGGGCTTTTTCATTTAGCCTAACTTGACCTGAGTCCCGACTCAAGTCCGGACTTAGGGGCATAAACATACTTGCCTAACCCAAGGCGGTTCGTTATGCTGATCTTGGGAGGGAACGAGCAGCAGCATAATCTGCTATCCCTATATGAACTTATGTACGAAATAAAGCTCAGCGATCTGGTTGCGATCCTAGATCGCCTAAGGTTCTACGAGTCCTTAAACTACACCTCAGATGGGTATGTAAAGGATCGTCGAACAATGGAACGACTCGAAGCAGTCCTCGTCGATCTGCGAAAATTTTCGCCTGTCCTCAACTTTGACGCCGGACTAGAAGCCCAGATTTACCATTTGCAAGACCTGATCGATGAAGATTTTGGGCAGACCTCACACATTGAGATTGAAGCCCTTATTCGCTCTCTTCAACACAGTCTGATTGACTTGCTTAGAAATCGCAAGTTCTTTTATATGTCTCCCGAACTGAGCAAGTTTTACAGGGCACCCTGCGTATTTGGGAACGACCTACTAAAGAGTTTCCCCGAAGCTTCTGAAGATATGTTGGAGGCAGGTAACGCATATGCTGCAAATCTAAATACTGGCTCGGTATTCCATTCCATGCGTGTGGCCGAGTTTGGATTACGTCATGTTGCAGCCCAGTTAGATATTGAGTTGACCGATGGGAAAAAGCCTTTGCCTGTAGAATTTGCGACTTGGGAAACAGTCTTAGCTGCGATTGACAAGACCAAGAGAGAATTACGCCAAGAGCCAAAGAGCTATCCGCAGAACGATAGATTGCGCTTCTATTCAGACTGCGGAGAGACCCTTTCGCATCTAAAAGACCTCTACCGTAATGATGTAATGCACACTCGCCGACACTACAACAAACACAACGCAATGGACGCTATGCAGCGCGTTGCAGGTCTAATGAAAACACTCGCTGAATCTCCATATAAGACATTAAAAGTAGAATGACAGTGACATCGCGCCGTAGGAGGTATTGAGTGGTTAAGTGGGAATACAGCGTTATCACGATTAACACGGAATATGAGGTTCCGTTCGAGGGGGATCTCGAAGATTCTCCTCCCAGCGGCGAAATTATTCAATCGCACCTAAAGGAGATGGGTGCGGATGGATGGGAGCTGGTTTCGTTTCTGCCCGCGCTACCCATGGCGCAGAAGTGGAAAGGGATAGATTCTGCGAATCCGTGGATGTATCACGCAGTATTCAAACGGCAGACAGAGGATTAAAATAAAACGACCACCCTGCCAGGGGTGGCCGTTTCTGATCTTTGATGGGCAATCGGGCGTGATCGCTCTACGCGAATCTTCGCATGGAGCATGTTGTGAATCAAGGCGAATCTATTGAGGTCTACCTTTTATCTCAGCTTTTGAAAGCCAACCTGCAAGATCGATGTCTTGATAGCGCTTCAGACTTTCTTCGCATACTAGCTTCAGGAGTTGCGCTCCGGTCTCGTCAGCTTCCGGCTTTTGGAGCAGGCGCTGCACTCTACTCCGAATTGCTGCGTCAGATAGACCCTGCTTACGCAAAATGCTTCGCAAAGCATTATTCTCGCGCCTGCAAAGATCAGCAATCTCAAAAATGTTAATTGCTATTTGAACGTGCGGAGGCACGCTACTTCCTCTCTTACGTGCCATTCAAGAGACCTCCCTTTCAGGATTGCGCTATCATAGCCGCATGAAATCCTCCACGCCAGAAATGGCGAGATTCAACGACGCCTTACGTTCAGTGATGACGGTGACGAAGCCGGAATTGACGGCCATGCTCCACGACCAATCGGCCATCGAATCCGTGCGCCAACCCAAAGGCCCCAAGCCTAAATCTTCGGCTTCGGGCCGCGCTTTGCAAAGTAAGGGTTAGGCTTGCGTCGTACCCACCTTGCCGGTTAGCTCGGCATAGGTGAGACGCTTGTTTGCGACCTGAGAGAGTGCGATATAGAAGCGGTCAGCATCGTTCAATGGGTTATCGCGGGTGGCGCGATGGTTGAAACGGAATACCTGCTCATCAACATAGCGGTCTAGGTGGAATGGCTCTACAGCGACGTAGGTTCCGCGTAAGGTGCGCTTGGTGAGCGACCAGAAGTTCTCTAAGCAGTTGGTATGCACCTGACCGCGCACGTAAGCGTCTACATGGCTCACGGTCTCATGGACGTACTTCTCGTGTAGCGCGTTATAGGAAACAGCCTGATCGCTATAGATCACAGAGCCGTGTTCGATATTGGCCAGAATCTCATTCTGTAAAGTCTCACGCTTGACGTTGGGGACGACGGTTGCCCTCACCTGCCTAGCCTCACGGTCGTACATGCCCATGATGGCAGCTTTACCAGCACGGCCATAATTATTGACCGTCCGCGCTTGCTGGCTCTGGATACGGGCGATTCTGAGCCGCCGTTCCTTGTGCATGTTCGCTGGTTTGCCGCCGATGAAGGTTTCGTCCACTTCAACCGCCCCGCCCTCACCGCTGCCCATCTTGAAGCTGAAATCCCGCGCTCTGAGGGCCAGCCGGAGCCGTTGGAGCATGAACCATGCCGACTTCTGAGTGACGCCTAAATCTTTGGCAATCTCATAGCTGGAGACGCCATTCTTGCAATTGACCAAGAGCCAGAGCGCGGGGAGCCATTTCTTAAGCGAGATAGGAGAATCCTCAAAGATTGAGTTCACCTTCACCGAGAATTGTTTGCGGCAGGAGCGGCACTTCCACCGCTTCTGAGTCTTCAGGTAATAAGGTTTGTCGGCATCACAGTAACCACACCGCACACCCTCCGGCCAGCGCATCATCGCAACGGTGTCGATACAAGTCTGCTCATCGCTAAAGTATTGAATCGCTTCGAGTAATGTCTTTGGGCTTTCCATAGACAGAACGATAGCAGGAATATATGGGTTAGTCAAATATATTTATACCGACTTAGGTCATTTATTTTGAAGACTTTAGGACCTAAGTACGGGGAGGGGGGGTACTTACATAACGCCAGAAAAACGTCGCCGAACTAGCGCCAGCTCACGGCCAGATGCCAGCGCATCTCCCTGTCCCGGGCTTTTTCGAGAACCTCCGCATACTCCTTCAGTTCAGAGATCACCTGTTTCCCTTCGGTCCCTAGCTGCTGGGGGTCATCCCGTAGGGCCTGCAAAAGCGCCTGGACCGTCTTCAGGCCATCGGCAGGCGGATACCATTGCGGCGGCGGAAGCTTTCGCAGCAACTCCTGGTCGCCTGCACCCTCCTCGATCAGCAGCGCCATCGAGTTCTCGTCCGCAGAGAAGAACTCAATCAGCGGACGCACCCCGAGACTGAGCGCGAGCTTTTCAAGAGCGTCCTCATGCCGGGCCAGCGAACGCCCATTCACGAAGGTATCGAACCCCGGGTCTTCACCCTCGACCACGATGTACATGGAAGCAGCCATTCAAGGAAGTGTACCGCTCTCTCAAGAGGAAAGTCACCGAATCGAGAGCACCGCATCAGAGTCTCCACCCCTCGAAAACAGAATGTACCCAACCCCAAACACCAGCAAAACCAGTCCCGCCCCCATCCGCACCGTCGGAGCAGGGCGCAAAAATACAAGACCTTCCAGCACGGTAAAAAGTGGAACCACCAGATACCGCGCAGCGAGACGCACAGGCGTCATCTCGCGCAGCAACCACACCAGAAGAAGCAGCTCCAGCAAACTGTACAGCGAGTGAATTGAGATCAAAGCCGATGCTCCACTCCAACTCTCCGCAAAAGGCAAGCCTGCAAAGTGACAGGCCGCAAGAAACACGGCATTAGAAAGACAGATTACGGCCAAAGCCTCCATCATGCCGAACCCGCGAAGCAGCCGATAGATCCATTCACTGGCAAAGCCGACCAGAACGATAACCAGCAGAAGAACGCCGAACATGGCTTGTCCGCGCACCGACATGGGAAAGTTGAACGGGAGCAGCAATAAAGCGCCTCCAAAGCCAATCAACGCGGGAACAAAGAAGCGACGCACTCCAGGCTCCAGTTCGCGCGCGGCCGCAACCACCACAACGACGAACGGCACCAAAGCAAAGAGAGCCGCTCGGCTGATATCCGACATCCCATCGCGTACCCATTCGCTAAGAACGGTGGGCAAACCAAGCAGCAGAACACTCAGTCCAGCCAATTGCAAACACAGCCACTCCCGCCGCTTCAATCGCCCCCATAGTTGCCGATACGAAAGCATCCCCGCCGCCAACCCAACAACCCCATAGAAACAACCTTGCTGCGCAATCGGCAATGCATTCAAGTCCTCGGCGGGAAGCAGCCACGAACTCGAGAGCATGACACACAGCGCACCAAACGCGATCCAGATCGTACGTCTCATTCTTCTATCGCTGCCTTTCGGTCGCCATGATCTAAGTTGCAGGTTGCTGCGTAAAAAGCAGAAGGGCCGCGCAATCTGCGCGGCCCTTCTCTTATCTTCCAGACAAATACTACTGATTACCACTATTGCCGCCCGTACGAGGGGCACCACCGCCCGAACCACCTGCGCCTGGTCCGCCGCGGCGTCCGCTGCGACGACGTCTGCCGCCGCCTGGCCGACGCTGTCCGCCGGGTCCGGCAGGAGCGCCTGCGGCTTGTCCGGCAGTTGCGGGAACAGCCTCGTCCGCTTGGTTGAAGTCAGGCTCCTCATCCAACTCGTCGCCGTCATCGTCAAAGTCGCCATCTTCAAGATCGGCGGCATTCTCCTCCGACGCTGCTGCACGAGGGTGAGCCTCGGCCGCACCATCGATGCCGACTTGTCCCGGCTCGGGCAGCCCCAGCTTGGCGCGCTGCTCACGCAGAACAGCCTTGCGCGAAAGCTTGATGCGGTTGCCTTCGATGGCGAGTACCTTCACCAGAATCTGGTCGCCCTCGCGGAGTTCATCCTTGACCTCCTTGACGCGATGCTCCGCGATCTCGGAGACGTGAAGCAGACCGTCGGTGCCGGGGAAGATCTCGACGAATGCGCCGAACTCGGCCAGCCGGACCACCTTACCGAGATAAGTTTTGCCAACCTCGGGCACTGCGGTGATGTCGCTGATCATCTGGATCGCGCGCGCCAGTCCATCGGCGTCGCTCGAAGCAACGTTGACTCGACCGGTGTCGTCCACATCGATCTTGACCCCAGTGGCCTCGACGATGCCGCGGATGACCTTGCCACCAGGTCCGATGAGATCGCGAATCTTGTCGGTCGGAATCTGGATGGTGTGAATGCGCGGAGCAAACTGCGACTTCTCTTCGCGCGCGCCGGCGATCACAGCATCCATCGTGTCCAACAAGGACAGACGGCCATGACGTGCCTGCTCAAGTGCCTCACGCATGATCTGCGGCGTGATGCCCATGATCTTGATGTCCATCTGGAGCGCGGTGATGCCTTTACGCGTACCGGCAACCTTGAAGTCCATGTCGCCGTAGTGGTCTTCAGCACCGGCGATATCGGTCAGGATGGCGTAGTTATCGCCGTCTTTGACGAGTCCCATCGCAACGCCCGCAACCGATCCCTTGATGGGAATACCAGCCTGCATCAGCGCAAGCGATGCGCCGCAAACCGTCGCCATCGAAGAGGAACCGTTCGACTCAAGAATGTCGGAGACGACGCGCAACGTATATGGCGATTCGTCTTCGCCCGGCAGAACAGCTTCGATGGCACGGAACGCAAGCGCGCCGTGACCAATCTCGCGGCGTCCGACGCCGGTCATACGACCAACTTCGCCGACGGAGAACGGCGGGAAGTTATAGTGCAGCATGAAGCGACGCTTCTGCTCGCCTTCGTAGCTCTCCATGCGCTGCGCATCGTCGGTCGTGCCGAGTGTCGCGCTGACAAGGGCCTGGGTCTCTCCGCGAGTAAACAGAGCGGAGCCGTGGACGCGGGGCAGCACTCCAACCTCAATTGTGACCTGGCGAATCTGATCGAAAGCGCGGTGATCGGGGCGGATACGCTCCTTCAGCACCTGCTCGCGGAAGATGTTTTCGCGGAGCAGCTCATAGTACTTGCTGAGCTTCTTCGCAGCCACGGCATCGCCTTCGGGGAGGTCGCGCTTGAGCTCGTCCTTGATCTCCTTGACCAGCGCGTAGCTTTCGAACTTCGGATGCTTCTGGGTGTCGAGCGCGTCCTTCAACTTCGCGCCAATCTTTGCAGTCAGGCCGTTGAGATATTCGTGATCGATCTCGACCGCAGTGACGAGACGCTTGGTCTTGCCTGCGCGGCTGACCAGATCTTCAATCGCTGCACAGATCTTCTTGATCTCGACATGAGCGAACTCGATGGCGCCGACAACCGATTCCTCCGAGGTCTCCTTTGACCCGGACTCGACCATCACGATGCCGTCTTTGGTGCCGACAACCATAATGTTCAGCGTGCTCTTGGCGCGCTCCGCATAGGTGGGGTTGACGATGTACTGTCCATCGATGTGGCCGATGCGTACCGCACCTACAGGACCGTGAAAGGGGATATCCGAAAGGGCGAGCGCGCAGCTTGCGCCATTGATACCGAGCACGTCGGGATCGTTTTCCTTGTCCGCGGAGTAGACGAAGGCAACAACCTGGGTCTCGTTGCGGAAGGCCTCAGGGAACAGAGGACGGATAGGACGGTCGATCTGACGGCTGGTCAGAATCTCCTTCTCGCTGGGACGGCCTTCGCGTTTGATGAACCCGCCCGGGATGCGGCCACCCGCGTAGGTGAACTCGCGATACTCAACCGTGAGGGGGAAGAAGTCGATGCCTTCCTTGGGGTCGGGCGAGGCGACTGCAGTCGCCAGAATTACGTTGTCGCCGCTGGTGGTAAGCGCTGCGCCGGAGGCCTGCTTGGCCATGCGCCCTGTCTCAAATTTAATCTGCTTGCCGCCGGCAAGCTCAACTGTAACGTCCTGCTTCATGTTGCCCTCTTCTCTCGTTTATCTATCTATATATAAAGGAACTTGAGTTTATCTATCTATCAATAACTGTTGTATCGCGTCATCCTGTCGGGCGCGAAAAAGTGCAGCTCCGCTGAACCGGCTATCGAGCCGTCAGCAAGCTGCACCGTAATAGATCTTCCGCAAAGTTCAAGTGTCCGGCTCCGGAAAATGCCTGGACAGCACACCGCCCGCTCATCGTCAGCGACTTCAGCGACAAGGTCTTGCGTGACCTTGCACGAGAAGTTGCAGCCGAACGAGAGCGGGCCGTGCATGCTTCCATAGGATTGAACGGTGTCTCCGGAGACAATGCGCTACTTGCGGATTCCCAACTTATCGATTACCTCGCGATAGCGGTCGGCATCGCACTTCTTCAGGTAATCAAGCAAACCGCGGCGCTTGCTCACGAGCATGAGAAGCCCGCGGCGCGATCCGTGGTCCTTCTTGTGGGTCTTGAAATGCTCCGTCAACTCGCCGATGCGCTCACTTAAAATCGCGATCTGAACTTCGGGACTCCCGGTATCTGAGTCGTGTGTACGGAACTTCGCAATAATGTCTGTCTTTTTAGCAGATGCCAGCACAGATGTCTTTTACTCCTAGTCTTCTAGTCCACTCTTAGTGTCTACGTTAGGATAGCACCGCTAGGGAAACCCAGCAATAAAAGCAGGAACTCTACGGCAATCCATATCGCAGTTATCATGATTTAGGGAGCCCATCGAGTCAAATCGCAGCGCTTACCGTCAGGAATAAACCTGCATGTTGTTCTCTTTCCTACACACTGCCCGACTCCGGTTCTTTTGCTCTATCGTTTGTCTTATCTTCGTGGTAACAGGTTTCAGCACCCACCTCTTCGCGCAGAGCGAACGCGGCGAGGTCCTCGGAGAGATCGTTGCCGGCGCCACCCCCTTGATGGTAAGTGGAACAGTGGAAGGCGAGAACGGACTATTTTTGAAACACTTCGAGACCGGAAGCGATGGCCGCTTCAATATCACCCATCTTCTGTTTGGCAACTACGCACTTAAGATCGACGCGACCGGCTTCACTCCCGTAGTACTACCGTTTCAGGTTCGATCAACATTGCCGTTGCGGATGACAGTTCGTCTGGATGTCGCTCCCGTGCAAGAGAGCATCACTGTTTCGTCCACAGCAAATATGCTGGATGGAATTCAGGCGAGTTCCGCGGTTGCCATCGGACAGGACCAGATTGCCGCCAAACTCCCGTCGCAGCCCGGCAGAGGCTTCCTTGACGTCATTGCGGACCAGCCGGGATGGATCTTTGAAGCCAATGGCGTGCTGCATCCCCGAGGCTCGGAGTATCAGACCCAACTGGTGATCAATGGAGTGCCGAGGACAGAGAACCTTTCGCCCGCCTTCGCCATGCCGATCCCGGCCAACCAGGTGGACTCCGCGCAGGTGCGTACGGCAGGAATTCCCGCGGAGTATGGGCGCAGCCTCGGCGGGGTCATCGACATCACAACCGCGCCGGGAGCGGCGCGGGGATGGCATGGCAATCTTGCGATCTCCGGAGGCAGCTTTGCTACGGCAACCGGCGATGTCGACGTAAGCTATGGCACGGCACGGCAGCAATTGGCGGTCTTCGCCCAGGGCTATCGCACCGACCGTTATCTCGATCCACCTGTGCTCGAAAACTTCGGCAATCACGCGAACGCCCAAAATTCACGGGTCGACGAAGAGA
Organism: Edaphobacter paludis; assembly: GCF_039993895.1. Classification (NCBI taxonomy): domain Bacteria; kingdom Pseudomonadati; phylum Acidobacteriota; class Terriglobia; order Terriglobales; family Acidobacteriaceae; genus Edaphobacter; species Edaphobacter paludis. The sequence goes on along the minus strand of NZ_CP121194.1, from coordinate 1,320,850 downwards.
TCACACTCTCGCAAAGCGATACGCTTCATCTGGATTTTTCGCAGGCCTCTCTGCGCGCCAGTGTTCCCAACGAAGCGGTGCAGGAGCAAGCCGGTCAGCGGCAGGCGCGCGACAGCAGCCAATATGGCGGCAGCGCTTCCTGGCAGCATACGGTGTCGCCTGACCTGCTGCTGACCGCCGCCGGAAGCGCTCTCGACACCGATGCCAGTTTGCAATCCAATACTCAGTCCACTCCGATCATCGTGAATCAGCAGCGCGGCTTCCGCCAGGGCTGGGCGCGTTTCGATGTCGCCGGACATCACGGCAACCACAATTGGAAAGTCGGCGCGGATTCCATACTCCGCCATGTGCAGGAGCGCCTCAATTACACCATCACCGACCCTGCTTATTTCGATCCGGGAACGCAGCAGCAACTCAATTTTCAGGCGCAGCACTGGGACTCTGAGCCCGCCGCTTTTCTTGAAGACAACGTGTACTTCGGCAACTGGAATGTCGCAGCCGGCCTGCGCTATGACAACTATTCCTTTGTAGTTCACGACGATGCGTGGAGTCCACGGGTTGCCGTCTCTCGCTTCTTCCCTGTGGCCCATCTCACGCTGCATGCTTCTTATGACCGCGTCTTTCAATTTCCGGCCGTCGAGAATCTATTGCTTGCCAGTTCGTCCGCACTCGATTCAGTCAGCAGCTTCGTCAAGCGACTCCCTGTCGAACCCAGTCGCGCCCATTACTTTGAGGTCGGGTTCTCGAATACGGTGGCAGATAAACTCACCATCACGGCAAACATCTTCCTGCGCGACGTTCAAAACTATGCGGATGACGATACGCTCCTCAACACTGGGGTTTCTTTTCCCATTACAACCAGAAGTGCACGCATCCATGGCGAAGAGATCACTCTCAGTGTTCCGGATTCGCACCACTTGACGGCACAGCTGAGCTACTCGAATCAGAACGGCACGGCCGCCGGTCCTATTACAGGCGGCCTTCTGCTCGGCGATGAAGGAGTGGGCGAACTTGCCGATACGTCCCGCTTTCCCATCTCCCAGGACCAGCGCAATACGCTTCGCGCACAGGTCCGCTGGACTCCCCTGCCCCGTCTGTGGGCAGGCGCACACGCGCAATACAACAGCGGGCTTCCAGTGGAGCTTGATTCGGACACCGATCAGGACCAGTTAAGAAAGGCGTACGGCGACCAGATCGTGGATGCCGTCAACTTTGACCGAGGTCGGGTGCGCCCCTCTTCCTCGATCGATCTGTCCGGCGGAATCCATCTGCTGCGCCGCGGAGACCGCGATATGCAGATGGAGTTCCACGTCGATAATCTCGGCAATCGCGTGAATGTGATCAATTTCGCCAGCCTTTTCTCCGGGACAGCAGTAGGTGTACCGCGTAGCTATCAGGCTCGTCTGAGCTTTGCATTCTAGGTTTTCCCGCAATCGTGCAATCCGTACCAGCGTAGGCACTCATTTCCACGTCAGCGGCCCGTAAACTGGCAGGATGGACAAGTTTGTTGTACGCGGCGGAAATCCGCTTCTCGGCACGATCAAAGTTTCCGGAGCCAAGAACTCCGCACTTCCCTGCATGGCCGCCGCCATTCTTACCGAGGATGAGGTCATCCTCGAAAACATCCCGCAGGTCCGCGACATTGAGACCGAGCGCAAGCTGCTGGCCAGCATGGGCGCTGAGGTCGAACTGGGTTACGGGCGCGCCCAACACCGCACACATATTCGCTGCGCTGTGCTTTCGGACCCGGTCGCGAAGTATGAGATCGTCAAGACCATGCGTGCAAGTTCGCTTGTGCTTGGCCCACTCATCGCACGCACTGGAGTCGCCCGAGTTGCCATGCCGGGAGGCTGCGCCATCGGTGGCCGTCCTATCGACTTGCATATCAAAGGTCTTGAGGCGATGGGCGCAACGATCACCCAGGAACATGGTTATCTCGAAGCCCGCACCGACAGGCTGAAGGGTGCACATATTGTCTTCGACAAGATCACTGTTACCGGTACGGAAGACCTGCTGATGGCTGCCACGCTCGCCGAGGGAGAGAGCCTCTTCGAGAACTGTGCCTGTGAACCCGAAGTTACTGATCTGGCGGCGCTTCTAGTTGCGATGGGAGCAAAGATCGAAGGAGCGGGAACATCCACGATCCGCGTGCACGGCGTCACTAAACTTCATGGGGCGCGGCATCGCATCAACCCTGACCGGATCGAAGCCGGGACCTTTCTTGTTGCCGGAGCAATTACCGGCGGCGACCTGAATGTCGATTGCTGCGAGCCTGCTCATCTGAGCGCCTTGATTAATAAGCTGGAGCAGTGCGGTGTTCGGATCGATGTGGGCACCGATCATATTCGCGTTCGCAGCGGCGGCGATCTGAAGGCGGCGGATATTTCGACAGAAGAGTATCCAGGATTCCCTACAGACATGCAGGCGCAGTATATGGCGCTGGCAACGCAGGCTGAGGGTACGACCGTGGTTACGGAGAACATCTTCGAGAACCGCTTCATGCATGTGCAGGAGTTGAACCGCATGGGCGCGAACATCACCGTACAGGGGCGGACAGCCACGGTACGGGGCAAGACGCCGCTGCAGTCGGCTGCCGTGATGTGCTCGGACCTGAGGGCCTCGGCTTCGCTGGTGCTGGCGGCGCTGGTAGCAGACGGAGAGACGATTCTGGACCGGGTTTACCACATGGACCGGGGCTACGAACGACTGGAGGAGAAGCTGCGCGGAGTTGGAGCGCAGATCCGCCGCATGGGGGATGTCTTCGGTAAGAGATGATTCGAATTTTCTGCGGGATCTTTAAGTTCTGGCGTTCGCGGCCGAAAGGTGTACAAAGGTTGCACACCTCGCAATAAAGTTCCCTTGGAGAACCATGACAGGAAAGAAGAAAATATCCGAGGCCGGCAAGCCGGTAACGCTGAAGATCCTTGCCGAGTATCTGGACCTCTCTCCGGCGACGGTCTCCATCGTGCTGAACGATTCCCCGGTGGCAAAATCGATCTCCGCCGCGACCAAGGAACGCGTCCATGCGGCGGCGAAGAAGTTCGAGTACCGTCCTAATCTCCATGCACGCATGTTGCGGACGCGGGTCACCAATACCGTTGGCGTGATTGTGCCGGAGGTTAGCGAAGGGTACTTCACCGGTGTCATGCTCGGCGTCGAACAATACTTGCTGCAAGAGGGCTTCCTCTACTTCACCGTCAGCCATCTGGGACGGCCCGACCTGATCGAGGAGTATCCGCAACTACTGATGAATCGCGCTGTCGATGGCTTTCTGATGGTGAACACGGAACTCCGGCATAAGGTGCCGCTACCGGTGGTGGGCATCTCGTCGCACAGCAAGACGCCCGGCTTGACCAACGTTGTGCTCGACCATAACCGCGCGGCGAAGATGGCGTTGCGCCATCTATACGATCTGGGGCACCGCCGCATCGCCTTCATGAAGGGGTCGAAGTACGTCAGCGATACGGCGGCGCGCTGGGAGGCGATTTGCAGCATCGCGCAGGAAATCGGCATTACCATCCGCCCGGAGCTATGCATTCACCTTGAAAAGAATTCGTGGTCGCCTGAGCTGGGTTATCCGCCGGTGCGCGAGCTGCTCGCCCGCACACGAGACTTTACCGCCATCTTCTGCTTCAACGATACGGCGGCAATTGGAGCTATTCGCGCTATCGAGGATGTGGGGCTGAGTTGCCCGCGTGATATCTCCGTCATTGGCTTCGACGATATTATCGTCGCCGAATACTACAATCCCCGGCTGACTACGATCCGCCAGCCGCTTCACAAGATGGGCTGGACAGCGGCTCAACTGCTGGTCAATCGAATTCAGTCGCCGGACGAACCCTATCCTGATGCCGTATGGTTCGAGCCTGAACTGGTAGTGCGGGAATCCACGGCCGGAATTCGCGAAGATCGTCCTGCGAAGGCGCATAAATCCAAACATTAGCCGCGTTCGCCGGTGAGAATTCCGCGCGTAGCTCGATGAGCCATCTCAAATAAGCTAGAACAAATGCGAGGATAGTTCGCTTCGTCAGGGTGACAGCGTATAGCTATTTCGTCCAAGATGACGACGTGAGAGCAATGAATTGTCAGACACTACCTCATCTATAACAGACGCTTCGAGAACACGGGCAGGTGCCTTCCGCGCATTGGGGCCGGTATTTTTCTACTTCTTCGTAGCCGGCGTTGCGACGGTGATGCTGGGGCCTCTGCTCCCTGCCCTGATTGCGCGATGGGATATTAAGGACGCCCAGGCCGGCACATTGTTTATGGCGACCTTCGCAGGCCAGCTTTGTGGAGCGTGGTTTGCCACGCGCAATCTGCGGGCCAGCATGCTGTACGGTGCGTGCATGAGCGCGGTGGGGTGCGCCTTAATGGCGTGGACCGATTTCAGCGCCGCCCATATAGCATTGTTCTGCGTCGGGCTGGGACTCGGCGCAGGACTGACCGCTGGAAATGTAATCTCGGGCATCGCCATCCCTTCAGCACGGACACGCCTGATTGCGCTGCTGAATGTCGCGTGGGGAGCGGGAGCAATCAGTTGTTCGCTGCTGGTGAGAGCATGCGGTCCGAACAGAGTGAGACTCTTCTTTTTTGTGCTCTCCGGATGTCTTGCTCTTGCGGCTGCCTTTGCGATCGTTCTGCCTCACGATGTAAAGGTGGTGCCCCCTGCAACAGAGTCGCCGGCGGAAGCGAAGATAAAGAGGCAGATGCCGTTGCCGCTGCTCCCGCTCCTGATGTTTTCTGCCGCAATGCTCCTATATGTAGGAATCGAAAATGCGTTAGGAGGCTGGCTGCCAAGCTACGGCGTGCGCACGAGCCAGGCGCTGCTGGCCTCGTCAATCGCGCTCTATTTCTGGGTGGCGGAGATGACGGGACGGATGCTATTGGCTGCGCTGACGAGCCTGTTTGGCGAAGCGTCGCTCTACCGATGCAGCGTCGTGCTGCTCATCCTGACGGAGGGCGCGCTGATCGTCGCGAAACACCTTAGTGCTGGCGGAGTCGTGACACTCACGGTTCTGAGCGGACTTGCGCTTGCTCCAATCTACCCCCTGATTCTTTCGTTCTTTCTTGCACGGACGGGAAACCATCCGCGGCTTGGCCGGGTCTTTGCCGCAGCTTCAATTGGAGGAGCGACGCTGCCGTGGCTGACCGGTGTGGTCTCTACACAATTCCATGGACTGCGCGCCGGGCTTGCCGTCCCGGCTACAGGTGCGGTCCTGCTATTGCTACTCTCTACCAGCATTACAAACAGACCAATAGATACAACGACGTGCGAAGCCCGCTCCTCTGCAGAGGCAACCGGATAACGCTGCGATGCACCCTATTGAATGCGACCTGTAAGGTGTGGATCGCGAACGGAACATTCCATTACGGGATGGCTATTCGAACCCCTGTTCAGGAGCTAAAACCATGAAAATTAGTTGTCAGATGAATAACCGCCTCATACGCGCCAGTCTCGCGCTGTTTGCAGGTGCGGCGTTTCTCAGCAGCGCCTCAGCGATCGCACAGATGCCTCCCGGCGGCGCGCAACAATCCTCTCCAAGCCAGCAGACGACTCCGATGCCGCAACCCGGAGCGCAACCGGGAGCGTCTCCCATGGACCAGCCCTCCAGCAACCAGGACCCGAATGGTCCAGCCATGATGATGGACAAGGCATTCGTCCGCAAGGCACTGGAAGGCGGCATGGCTGAAGTTCAGATGGGGCAACTCGCCGCGCAAAAGAGCAACAATCCCGATGTAAAGCAATTTGGACAGAAGATGGTCGATGACCATACGAAGCTTGGTGACGAGATGAAACAGGTGGCGCAGCAGATGAACATCAAACCGCCTGACTCGTTGTCGTCCAAAGATAAATCGACCGTCGCCAAGCTCAGTGCGCTGAATGGCGATGCGTTCGACAAGGCCTACATCCAGAACATGGTGAAAGACCATAAACAGGATGAAAAGGAATTCAAACAGGAGGCGATAAACACCTCCAACCCTGCGCTGAAAGAGGTTGTTTCGCAGGGTGAGCAAGTCATCGGCCAGCACCTGCACATGATCGAGCAGATCGCCCAGAAGAATAAGGTGTCATCAAAATAACAAGGTCACGAATCTAGTATCAGGCAGGATGGGCGCTCCTTCGAGAGCGTCCTTCCTGTTGTTCGGCAGATGCTGGGAGCGCGTTGCAATTAGTATGGATGCGTCGCTTAATTGGCATTGCTGGCGCGCATCCGCTGTGCGGCAGGACGCCCTTGGAGAATCCCACAGATGATACTGCCGACCCGCAAACTTCTTCCGCTCGCCTTTGTAAGCCTTTTCATTTTTTTTGCATTGCGCTCGCCCGCGCAGGCACAACAGCAACCTGAGGCACAGCCGCCTATCTATCTTGGCACCGCGTGGTATCCCGAGCAGTGGCCCGAGTCGCGCTGGGATGCTGATCTTACCCTGATGCAGCAGGCCGGAATTCGCTTCGTTCGCATCACGGAGTTTGCTTGGTCATCAATCGAGCCGACCGAGGGCGTATATAAATTTGACTGGGTGGACCATGCTATCGCCGATGCAGCGAAGCATCACATCTACGTTGTTCTGGGAACGCCGACGGCTGCTCCTCCAGCGTGGCTGACGCAGAAGTATCCGGAGACGCTGCGCATCAAGGAAGATGGCCGCCGCGATGAGCATGGAAATCGCGAGCAGTTCAACTGGGCTAATCCGAAGTACCGTGAGCTTTGCCGTGGCATTGCGGAGAAGATGGCCGAGCGCTATGGGCATAACCCCAATGTGATTGGCTGGCAGATCGACAATGAATACGCTGCCGAATCGTACGGGCCGGACGTGCAGAAGCAGTTTCAGGACTGGCTGAAGGCACACTATAAGACGCTCGATAATCTGAATGAACGCTGGACGACGGCCTACTGGAGCGAGACATACACGGACTGGTCGCAGATTCCAATTGAAGAGAAGGCTGGCAATCCGGGGCTGCTGCTGAGCTGGAAGCGGTTCGTCTCGGATACCTACCGGAGCTACCAGAAGAACCAGCTCGATGTGATTCGCGCCAACAGCGACCGGCGGCAGTTCATCACAACGAACATGATGGGGTGGTTCGACGGCTACGATCACTACACCGTTTCTCAGGACCTTGACCTTGCTTCGTGGGACGACTATGTTGGCCGCGGCCATCTCGATCCGTACCGCAATGGAGCGGCGCATGACCTGACGCGGGGATTTCTGCGAAAGAACTTCTGGGTGATGGAGACGCAGCCGGGATTTGTTAATTGGGCTCCGGTAAATACGGTGCTCGATAAAGGCGAAGTGCGGGCGATGGCATGGCACGATGTCGGCCATGGCGCGGATGCGGTGAGCTACTGGCAGTGGCGCTCCGACCTGAATGGGCAGGAAGAGCTGCATGGCACGCTTATCGGAGCCGATGGAACGCCGGTTCCCGTCTACTCCGAAGTTGCACAGATTGGGAAAGAGTTTGCCAAAGCTGGTTCGGCCCTGGCGGGAACGAGCGTCCACTCACAGGTCGCGATTCTGCACTCGTACGACAGCCGGTGGGCCATTAACTGGCAACGGCACAACCAGGCTTTCGATCCCGTGACGCAGATTGTGAGCTACTACAAGCCGCTGCGGGAAGTCGCTCAGTCAATCGATATTGTGCCTCCAACCACACCGCTCGACGGCTACAAGCTCGTGGTTGCGCCGGGCCTTGAGGTGATATCGGAGGCCGAGGCCGAAAACCTCATCGCCTACGTGAAGAATGGCGGACACCTTGTCCTGGGACAGCGCACTGGGATGAAGAACGAAGACAATGGGCTGTGGCCGGAACGCGAACCTGGTCCGCTGGCCGAACTGCTCGGAGGAAGGGTCGATCAGTTCTATGCCATCGACGACAAGCCCGAGGATACGGTTCCCGTTACCGGAATATGGGGCGATACCACTTCGAAGATCTGGGCGGAGCAGCTTAGCACCTCAGCCCCGGATACGAAGGTGCTGATGCGCTATGGCAGGAGCAATGGCTGGCTGGATGGGCAGCCCGCTGTGATTACCCGCAAGGTTGGTAAAGGGCAGATCACTTACATTGGCGCATGGATGGATGATGCAACTATGTTGAGAGCTGCCAAGTGGATGGCCGAAACCAGCGGTGTGACCGCGGCGTTAGGGCCGGTGCCCATGGGCGTCGATGTCTATCCGCGCGAGGGAGAGGGCAAAAAGGTCTTCATCCTCGTCAACTTCAATAAAGCACCACAGACCGTCACCTTGCCATCGGCGATGCGAAGCGTTCTCGATGACAAGGAAGTCCGCACCGTATCGCTCCCCCACTACGGAGTGGCAGTCCTGCAGGCAAAGTAAATTAAGGTCACAGATGGCAAAGAGGAGCCGGGCCGATTGTGCCCGGCTCTCTTCTTGCCTACTTACCGATCCGTACAGACCTGGGTTTGGGGCGGTAAGTAAGGTGAAAAATTTTGGGCCCGGAGTATCTACTTCGATTTTGCTACAGTGAACTGGTCCCGGAGTTGGATGAAGCCAATGACGACTACTGCACACATGGATGGGATGAACAACAGGTACATAAAGCCTCCTTTTATGGACATGCGATGTAAAGCGAATTACCTGCCATGACTATCGCGGAGGTCAGCGAGTACTCCGATCACCCCGATACACACAGCCTTTGCTGCAACCAGCTACCACCAGACCAACTGAATATTTTTTGCTTTAGGAAGCGATGTCTTCGCCGCCGCAGTTGCCGCCGCTAATGGATACAAGGGTGCCCGCCACTGCAGAAACCGAGAGTGTGGCAAGGCAGATCACTGATAAAAGAAGTGCAGTCTTACGTTTCATTGCGAGGTTCTCCCGGGCTCGCCCAAAGGGCAAACCGGTAAAAAACTATTGTTGTGATCGTTTGCGCCTTAGATGCAAGCGAATCGATCGCAGTTGGTATCGTTACGAGAAGTTAGATAGCAAGCGGCGTGCCAAATGAAGATGCCGAAGAATTTACCTGTTTATGGGGTTTTTATAGTGCAAGGGCGACAGAGTTTTATGCAAATAGGAAAAACTTTTCCTGCAAAGGATTGCGAAGGGCAAACTTTTACAGAAAGTGTTTTCCCCAGTTCACTGAATGATTCAGTGAATGTACTCCGACCTCTTTCATTGCGAATTTTTGAGGAATGGTTCCCCGCTCAAACCGCAACGGTGAACGTGTCTTCGCTTCGCGTCACCGCCCGATAAAGGGTGTCACGCTCGAAGGGCACACGACCCGCTTCTGTGATGAGTCGAACCAGGTCGGCGCGACGCATTCCCTGCGGAGTCGTCGCCCCCGCATCGTGGTAGATCTTCTCCTCGACGACGGTGCCGTCGATATCGTCGGCCCCGAAGCGGAGTGCAATCTGTGCCATCTTCGGGGAGACCATCTGCCAATAGCTCTTGATGTGGGAGAAATTGTCGAGCATGAGGCGACCGACGGCGATCTGCTTGATGTCGAGCATTCCGGTGGTGCGCGGAATATGTGCCAGTGCGGTGTGGTCGGGGTGGAAGGCCAGAGGGATAAAGGTCTGAAAGCCGCCCGTCTCGTCCTGCACTGCGCGCAGCTTCAGCAGGTGGTCTACGCGGTCTTCGTCATTTTCGACATGGCCGTAGAGCATGGTCGCGTTGGAACGCAGGCCCATCTGGTGAGCCGTCTTCGCGGTTTCCAGCCACTCACCGCCGTCGATCTTGTGGTCGCAGATGATGTGGCGAACGCGGTCAGCGAATATCTCCGCACCGCCGCCCGGCATGGAGTCCACGCCGGCATCTTTCATACGTTGCAGTGTCTCGGGAATCGTCATCTTGCCACGCTTGGCAAGGAATGCCACCTCGACCATGGTGAATGCCTTGATATGCACCTTGGGGAAGCGCTGCTTTAGGCCGCGCACCAGGTCCATGAAGTACTCAAAGGGCAGATCCGGATGCAGACCGCCAACGATGTGAAACTCGGTGATCGCCTCGGAGTAGCCGGAGCCCGCTGTCTCCCATGCTTCTTCGAGCGCCATTGTGTACGTTCCGGCTTCGCCCTTCTTGCGTCCGAAGGCACAAAGGCGGCAGGAGGCGACACAAACATTGGTCGGATTGATGTGGCGATTGACGTTGAAGTAGGCAAGGTCGCCGTGCATCCGCTCGCGGACGAGATTGGCCAACCAGCCCACGGCCAGGATATCTCCGCTGCGATAGAGCGTTACGCCATCATCGAAGCTGAGACGCTCGCCGCGCTGCACCTTCTCCGCAATGGGCAGGAGGGATGCATCGTCTGTCTGGAACGAGTGTTGCGGCCGGGCGTCTGCTGAAAGAAGGCTCATAGTACGATTCTATTCCTTCTAAAGCCCGGCGCTATGGTCGAGCAATGATTGCGGGCTTCGTGGAAGTCTCCGTCGTGGCCGAGGCTTCGGTGTTGGTAGATACTTCCTTCGATGCCACCATACGCGGCTGCACGACGATGCCGTCAAACAAGGTTGCTCCCACCAGATGGTCTCCAACGGGGCGGGCCAGACGGAGCGACCAGCCGGCATTCCAATACTGCACTTTTCTGTCGGGCAGATGGACTCCGTAGACGATGGTGTTTCTGTTGTTGGCGGTAATCAGGATGCGCTCTGCCCGTGCGTCGAAGAAAAGGTTGGTTACATCATGAATGGAGAAGCGGCTCAACGTATGCCAGGTCCCGCCTTCATCTTCAGAAAAGAAGACCCCTTCGCGGCCCCCAATCCACAGACCACCCGCGCCATCGACGGCCACGGCGGCAAGCTGCGTGACTGCAGCCGGCAGGCTGACCGTCTGCCATTTTTTGCCGCCATCGATCGTCAGTTCGACGCTGTTGAGGCTTGCGACTGCCACCATGGCTCTTGCCGCGGCGACAAACCGCCAGCTCTGCCTCTCCAGGCCAGGAGTCAATTGCCAGCTCTGGCCTGCGGTCACGCTCTGCAGTAGGCCATCGTTTGTGGCAGCGTAGAGGGTATCGCCCGACCGTGCAATTGCGTTGACGCCACCCAATGAATCCGAGTGAAAGTTTCTGACCAAAGCGACCGCCGGTCTGCTCGCACGTTTCGCGCCAGGCTTGCTTCTTCGTGCTGCGGGGCTGGCTTTGGCTTCTCGTGGCGCTTGGAGACTCACATCGTCGACGCGGCTCCACAGCTGTCCTTGAAGTCTGTAGAGGCCGTGGCCGGTGCCCGCGATAATCGTGCCGTCGGAGGCCTGGCCGAGGCTGAATACATCGCTGCCATTCAGGCCCGCACTGATTTGGTCCCAGGTGAGGCCGCCGTTGTTGCTGACGAAGACGCCGCCCCACTCCTTGTCGTTCACAACACCGACGTAGATCGTCGCCGGGTGCTCGTCATCCTGCACATAAGCCACGATCTGGCGTGAGGAAAAGCCACGATTCGAGGGCAGAAAGCTCATGCCGCCGTCGTTGCTGGCCAGCACCCCTCCCCGGTCGGTCGCCAGAAGGACACGGTTGTCGTCGGCTGGATCAACATACACATCGTTCACGATGACTTCAGGTCCGGTCGTGCGCAGCCACGTCTTGCCCGAATCGCTCGAGCGGAATAGGCCCTCCGTCGTCCCAGCGAAGACTATGTTCAGGTGCTGCGGATCCTGCATCAGGACGCGCGTTCGACGGGCGGTCGAGGGAATGCCCTGGATCTTTTGAAATTTCAGACCCTGGTCTTCGCTCTTGTAGATGCCGGAGCAGGCGCTGGCGTAGACAGTCATGGGTTGCTTTGGGTCTACGATGATCGAAAATACGTCGGAGTCGTCGATGATTCCATCTTTAATGTTCTTCCAGTGTTCGCCACCGTCGGTCGTCTTCCACGGCAGATGCCAGGTTCCGGCGTAAATAATTTGCGGATCGACCGGGTCGATGGCGATCGATTCCACCTCATGCAGCTCCTTGCTGCCTTCGGGGCTGATCAACTTCCAGTGGAGACCACTATCGGACGATCGATATACGCCAAGCAGCGTACCCGCTACGAGAATCCTGGGATCGGAGGAGGAGGCAGCCAAAGCGCGAATCGATTGCCCCTTCATCTCATTGTCGCTGACCCAGGTGACGCCTCCGTCATTGCTGATATAAAGACCGCCATCGCGGCCGCCCAACATCCACGCGCCAACCAGAATGTGCTTGGGGTTCGCCTTGTCGATGACAATGGAATCAAGCGCGAGACCGTCGCGACCGCTAACCAACGCGAGACGCTTCCAGTCTTGACCACGGTTGTGGGACTCGTAAATCCAGCCATTAACTGCGCCGAGATATAGATGCGAAGGGTCCAGTGGATCGGCAACCACAGTTCTTGCGTCCCCGCCATCAGGCCCGAAGGGTAGCCAGGTGGCAGCGTTGCCGCGAAGGCAGGTAAAAGCAAGAAACAATACAAGGAAAGAAATTTGAAATCTGTACCGTCGAGTCAACGTATTCATCCAGTTCTTACAAGCTCAATGTTACAAGCATAAGCCGCAGCACGATAATCGCACTCAGCACAAAGGCTGACTGGGAATCACCCCAGTCAGCCTTTATGTCTTTACTGCGTCTTATCTACTTCTTTGCATGGTGCCGTGCATGGTGATGAGGTTTCGCCATCATTGCGCTCTCATCCACAGCGGTGACACCAGTGCTGTCCATCGTGGCCCCGGCGGGGATAAGGGTCGTCGTCACAGTCTTACCGTCTTGTGTACCGGTGTAGACCGAGATACGGCTGGCATCAATGCCCTTTTCCTTGACCAGGTAGTCCTTCGTGTTGACAGCACGCTCAGCGGCGAGGTGCTCGCCATGCTTCTCCGTGCTGGCAGCGTTACCGACGAGCGCGAGCTTCGCGTCCGACGACTGCTGCAGTTTGAGGGATACATCGTCCAGGCAAGCCTTGCCTTCGTTGTCGACCCGAACCGGGCGGCGCTTGTCACGCTCGAAGTTGACCGAGCAGAGAGTGCTGACCGTAGGAGCCGGCGGCGGCGGAGGTGCGGCGATGGTGACGCTGGTGGTAGACGATGCAGTCTGACCCTTATCGTCAACCACGTTGCAGGTGACGGTAATCGTGCCAGGTGCTGCGCCGGCTGTGCTCAGCGTTGCTGTGTTGCCGTTGCCGCTGACCGTACCCTCGGTGGCACTATAGCTATAGGTCAGAGGACGGTTCTGCGGGCTGACGCCTTCTGCCGTAATCGTGGAAGAATCTCCCGGATTCAGGCTGGAGGGGTTCGCCGAGCAGCTGATGGTTGGCGGCTGGAAGGCCTGGACCGTGTACTGGGCCGAGCAATCTGCCATCTGGCCAGGCTTGTTACCCTCGGCTACGTGGCCCTTGGCCGTGTAGGTTCCGGGAGCAGCATTCTTGGTGTCGATGTTGGCAACGTTGGACGTGCCGGTGATCGTGCCGCCGTCAGCAGTCCAGCTGTAGGTGGCAGTCTTCTTGGGGTTGAGGTTCAGAGCCGTACCGGTGACAGTCAGAGGATCGCCAGGGTAGCCCTGTGCAGGAGAGACAGCGCAGGTGTACGTGACTGGCGGCGGCGGAATAACGTGGCCGAAGTGCGTCACAATACCGGTGCTGAGATCCACGCCGCTGAGATTGGCGCGCCCGCCCATAACGCCACCCGTGGGGGGAGGAGTATAGGGGCCGAAGCTGGTGTGAACGTAACGGTAGTCCGCCTCAAAGAGACGAAGTGAGAAGCGGTTGCTGAAGAACGGCAGATCGTAGTCCATGCCGCCGCCAGCGGTGAGGGTCGGGCCCCAGGTGTAAGGCTCGTGATAGGCGAATGGTGGTTCGCTGTTCGGTCCGCCAAGCTTGGCGCCGCCGACTAGGCCGTGCGCGAAGAGCGTGAAGTTCTGCATTGGTGCGCGGAAGATCGGACCTGCCGATGCCGAATACAGACCATCGTTATTGCCGTCCGGATGCGCCACGAAATTGACCTCGCCGCCGAAATACTTGTTGAAATAGTAGGCGCCGCTGCCGATAGCTCCAAGATCGACCGAGGAGTAATTGATTCCCGCCGGCTTAACCTGCCCATGGGCTCCAAAATAAGAGTAACCAGTGAAGATATCTACACGCGAAGGGTTAGGCCCCAAGGGGGCGGTTGTGCTGGGCACTGTCTGTGCACCCAGAGTGGCTACTCCAAGGCTGACTGCACATGCAGCCAGTACGAACCGGCCAACACTACGAAACGGGCGATGAACCATTGAACTTCCTCCGCTAAAATCTTTCATTTTTTATAAGCCCTACGGCTAGTTAGTTTAGTTCGATTCAGTAGGGCTTACGTGGGTTGTGAGCCATACCAGTAAAAAGTTACCTTCCGGTGACCATCTTTTCAATACTTTACCAGCCGGGAACGTAAAAAGATCCCAGTTATCTCTATAAATGAACCTTGCAAGTAACCAGCCCAGATTGGCCCTATTATGCTAAATTCAAAGTCTTTTTCAGAGAACCACGCTCACGCTGTATCTTTTCCTGCAATAAAGTAATGGCGTACAACAACTGTTCAGGACGCGGCGGACACCCGGGAACATAGACGTCAACAGGGATCACCTGATTGACTCCCTGCAACAGGGCGTAGTTATTGAAGACGCCGCCTGACGTGGCGCACGCCCCCATGGAGATGACCCATTTTGGCTCCGGCATCTGCTCATAAAGCCGCCGGATCACGGGAGCCATCTTCTGCGAGACCCGTCCCGCGATAATCATGAGATCGCTCTGCCGCGGCGAGGGCCGAAAGACCTCCGCCCCAAACCGCGCGATATCGTACCGCGAGCCACCCATCGACATCATCTCGATAGCGCAACACGCGAGGCCGAACGTCATGGGCCAGATGGAATTTTTCCTCACCCAGTTGATTGCGCCATCGAGCGACGCCAGAACGATGCCTTCGGGCTGGTCGTAGCCCCAGCTCACTTCTTCAAGCTTTTCGCGGTTTTTACCAAAACTCTCCAGAGCGCCGAAGAAATAGCGGTCATTCTTTTGCGGCGCAGTCGTTGGGCGGCCGCTGCTCGTTGTTTCAGTGGGTGCTGTGCTCATATCTCTAATAATAAAACCGATGTTGCCTTCCGACGACTTTTTCTCATGCTGGAAGCAAAGATTTGCGTGATTGCCTGTCAAAATATCTTCTGCGATGCCACTTGGCCTACTACGGGCAGCGGATTATCAAAAAACACCTCAGGATTGGGCATTTTCTTCGATGGCCCGCAGCAAAGCCTGCCGCAGTGCCCGTTCCTCGGCCTGATTCAGCTTCGTGCCCTTATGCGTCAGATAGAAGACGTCGATTGCCATCTCCCCCTCAGTATCGATCAGAGCCACCTCGATATTGCAGTTCTGCCGGGCCAGCGTCAGACTCAGCGCGTGAAGCAGACCGGTCGTGTCCTGGGCGACGACTTCCAGCAACGTGCTGTGTGACGAAGCCTCATCGTCGAATTCGACCCGCGACTCCACCACCACCTTCGGCACCTTGCGTCTGCCGCGCCTGCGCCCGCTCAGTAGTTTTTCGACGTTGAGCGCGCCGGTCATCACCTCATGAACGCTCTTCACAAACGCCTCATGCTCGGATGCATTCATCTCCAGCGTGCGGAAGCTGTCGGTGAACCGGAAGCTGTCCACGACGACTCCATGCCGGTTCGAAAAAGCGTCCGCCGTCACGATGTTCATTCCCCATGCCGCGAGCGCACCCGTCATATTCGCAAACAGCAGCGCGCGGTCCGGAGTCACCAGCGTCAGTTCGCTCACTCCCGGCGCGTGACGAAAATCGAGCTGCACGGGATCCTCCGCAAACTTCGTCGCCATCAGGAAGTTTGTCCGGATCTGCTCCGGCGTTCGCGTCAGCACATAACGCTCAGGAAATCCATCGAGATACTCAGACACCGCTGCACGCTGCCCCGGCAATAGCGCGGCGACGCGATGCACAAGTTCGCTCTCTTCCTTCGCGCCCACACGGTCTTCGTCCACATTGCGGTCAAGGTAGTTCGACGTCGCGATGTAAAGCCGCCACAGATTCTCCGCCTTCCACGGCGTCAATGCATCGGGATGCACCGCATTGATGTCCGCATAGGTAAACAGCGCCAGCATCCGCAGGACCTCCGGCGTCTGCACCTTGTTCGCAAAGGCCCGCACCGTCTGCCGGTCGAAGATATCGCGGCGCACAGCCAGCGACATCTCCAGGTGGTTCGCAATCAGGTTGCTCACCATACCGCTCTCGTATGAATCGAGTTCCAGCCGCTCCAGCACGCTCTGCGCCATAGTCATGCTCTCTTTCGCATGATCGTCGGTGCTGCGGCCCTTGCCAGTGTCGTGCATCAGTGCCGCCAGATACAGCAGTCCCGGATGCGGCAGCTCGCGCAGCACACGCCCGAACTGCGCGGCCCACTCCCCCATCGGTCCTTCCTGCACGACCTCAAGCTCATGCAGCGTGTCGATCAGCACAAAGGTATGCTCATCCACCGTGTAGCGGTGATAGGCATCGCGGATCACAAGAGCATCGATACCGTGAAACTCGGGAATTAAGAGCTCCAGCACGCCGAGCACATGCATCGTCCGCAGCGCATTTCCGGCGTTCCGTCCGGTGAGGATACGCTGCAGGTGCTGCCACAGCGCCGGACCTTCTTCAAGGTGCGCGGAGAGCACCGGCAACGCAAGCAGCAGCCGCTGCTCTGCTTCTTCACCCAGCGTGCATCCCGTCCGCGCCATGGTCTCGAATACGTCGAGCACAATGTCCGGGTCCTGCGCCGGATCATGCGCCGGAGCGCCACTGCTATCCCCGACCAGCGCGTCCAGCACGATGTGCCCGCGTTCTACCCGAAACCCCTGCTGCAACGGCTCCGTGCGCCGTTCGCGCCTCAGCCCCAGCAGCTTCAACCGTGGCTTGTCCAGGGGCGACTCTTCCATCATCTGCGATACACGCCGTTCGACCCGCCGCGCATGGCGGAAGTAGAACCGCATCCAGTACGCAGCTTCGACATTCGGTGGCGCTCCTCTTGCCATTCCCATTCCAACGCCTGCTGCGGCAGCGGCATCCTGCGCCTGCCAGTCCAGCGAGTTGTCGTCGCGCTCGTGCCGGTAGTGCAAAAAACACCGAACCAGCCACAAAAACTCCACGGCCTTGAGAAACTCGCTGTCTTCTTCCGCGTTTCCGCTTCCCCCTACACGGCCTGACCCATCCGGCCCAACTCCGCGCAGCAGCATCATCCAACCGCACACATGGATATCGCGCAGGCCACCGGGACAATCCTTGATGTTCGGCTCCAGATGAAAGATTGTGTCGCCATATTTCGCATGGCGCGCCCGCGTCAACTCCGTCAGCCGGGCCATCAATCCCTTCTGCTCCCGCTGCAGCAGCTTGGGTATGGTCACTGTCGCCAGTTTGCGGTAAAGGAGAGCGTCGCCGGCAAGCTGGCGATGGTCCATCAGCGAGATCGCGAATTCAGCGTTCTCCTCGTCGAACCGCTCGCACTCCGCGAGCTTACGCGTCGCCGGAGAGATGCGTATCCCGGAGTCCCACATCTCCTGATTCACACGCCGAATCGCGTCCTTCACATCCTTCTCGGCCAGCCTGCCATCCAGCAAAAACAGCAGGTCAACATCGGAGTAAGGAAATAGCTGGGCACGGCCATAACCACCAATCGCGACCAGCGCGATTCCGGTGGCCAGCCTCCGGTCGCGCTGGACCTCCTGCGCCCAGAGCCCCGTCGCAAGCTCATCAATGGCCTTTGACCGGGCAGCAATCGTCGCAGCCCCCGACGCTCCTGAATCGAACGCGCCGCGAATCTCCAGCATTCTTCGCTGGTACTTCTCGCGCATCCCGCTGCCTGTGGACTCAATTGTGCTCATACGGTTTCCTCAAAAGAAAACTTGAAGCCCAGAGAGGCTGCTGAAGAACATTGATGGTTACAGATCGCCCTAAAGCGCGACCTCGCCCCGCTCATCATTGCGAATGCGAATGGCCTCATCGATCCTCGAGACAAATATTTTGCCATCGCCGATCGTTCCGGTCCGCGCCGCAGTCGTAATCGCCGTAATGGCTCTGTCCAACATCTCGTCCTTGACCACCAGTTCGAGCTTCACCTTGGGCAGCAGATCCACCGAATACTCCCGGCCCCGATAGAACTCGGTATGCCCCTTCTGCCGCCCGTGACCGCGGGCCTCGGTGATCGTCATCCCCTCAACGCCAATCTCCACCAGCGCATCTTTCACTGCGTCCAGCTTCGATGGTTGAATCACCGCTTCGATCTTCTGCATAGCCGTCTATCCTCTCGCACCTTCAATTTCTTCTACAGCGATACTAATGTGCCCAATCGTATCCTTCTTCGCCGTGTTGCGACAGGTCCAATCCGACGCGTTCGTCTTCTTCGCTTACTCTCAGGCCCATCGTCTTGTCTACGACGAACAGAATAATAAGCGTTCCCACGATCGAAATCGTCCAGGCCAATCCCACGCCGAACGCCTGGTGGAACAACTGGCGCCAGTTCCCTTCAAACAGTCCCGTAGCCTTGCCGGGACCAAAGATGGGATTAATCGCGCTGTTCGCAAAGATACCCGTCAGTAATGCCCCCAGCGTTCCGCCCGCACCATGGACGCCGAATGCATCAAGCGAGTCGTCATACCCAAACCAGCTCTTCACCTTTGCGACCATCGTGAAGCAAAACGCTCCGGCAATCAGGCCGATCCACAAGGCCGACATCGGCGACACAAATCCTGCCGCGGGCGTGATGGCGACCAATCCGGCCACTGCGCCCGAAATCGCACCCAACGCCGAGGGCTTGCCCTGGCGAATCCACTCCACCGCCGTCCAGCCTATGACCGCCGCCGCCGCGCCGAACTGGGTCGCCACAAAGGCAGAAGTCGCCAGCGTACCCGCCGACAGCGCAGAACCGGCATTGAATCCGAACCAACCCACCCACAACATGCAGGCACCGATAAAGCTCAGCACCACCGAGTGCGGTGGCATCGGAACCTTCGGATATCCGATACGTTTGCCCAGATAGATCGCCGTCACCAGCGCCGACACGCCCGAGGTGACATGCACCACCGTACCGCCCGCGAAGTCGAGGCAGGGAAAACGTCCCGTTGCATTCAGAAATCCGCCCTGCCCCCAGACCATGTGCGCCATCGGGCTATAAATAAAGATCGACCACAGCACCATGAACACCAACATCGCAGAAAACTTCATGCGCTCGGCAAACGCACCGGTAATCAGCGCCGGTGTAATGATGGCGAACATCATCTGATAGATCATGAAGGTCTGCAGAGGAATCGTCCCCGCATAGGCCTTGTCCGGCGCCAGCCCCACACCGTGCAAAAACACATTGTGCAACCCACCGATAAACGCATTCCCGCTACTGAACGCAAGCGAATAAGTGAGCAGCCCCCACAGCACTGTGATCACCGCCATCATGGCGAAGGTCTGCATCATCGTGCCCAGAATGTTCTTCTTCCGCACCAGGCCGCCATAGAAGAGCGCCAACCCGGGCCCGCTCATCATCAGCACCAGCGCCGCCGAGACCAGCATCCAGCCGTTATCGCCCGCAGTCTGCGCCGCCGCAATCGCAGCCGCGTTCTCATCCGCCCGTTTCTCTAACGCCGCAATCCGATCCGTCTGTGCCGTCGCAGGTGTCTGCGCCATCGCCACAGATCCACACAGGACCGATCCGCCGAATATCAGCAAGAACAAAAATGAAAGGAATACCTTGGCCGCTCGAAGACGCATGTGTCTACACTCTTTTCAGAATTTTGAGGAACGATGAAAGAGATACTTCGGCAAACCCGCGGACATGGCGGTGTGAACAAAAAAATGCGCATCGCCACGTCATGGGAGCGAAGGCCACATTTTGCGCTGATTTATTTAATCTACACAAGATGCCCTGCATTACAAAGGCGCAATCCATACGCCGCCAAATAATTCAGCCTCTCGCAAGCATCTCCGCAACGATATCTTCCCACTCCCGGCGCAAATTGCCTTCTGCCACTCCCCGCCCCGCCCGGCGATACCAGTAAGCGGCGTTCCCTGCATCGCCCTCCTCGCGGTGCAGATAGGCATGAACCCACGCTCCATCCGCCCCGGGCACATCCTGGGCGATCTCATGCGCCTTCTGCCAGTCCCCGTGCCCGTCCCACCAGAGAGCCAGCAGAGCACCAGTAAACTCGCCGCTATCCGCCGCCGCAAACTCCGCAACCGTCATCGTCAGTCCCCTGCCGGAACCCCCGGCCCCGCCGCCGTAGCAGTAGGAGAGGCATAACCCCGCTCCCGCATCCACTTGATCAGCAGATCGGGCCACACGCTCAGCTCAGGATTCCCTGTCCCCAGCCCCGAGCCGTGATGCCCATGCTGAAACAAGTGCATCTCCGCCGGAACCCCGGCCTTCACCAGCGCCGAATAAAACATCACACTGTTCATCACCGGAACAGTGCCGTCATCGGTAGTCGAGAACAGAAATGTCGGAGGCGTGTCCTTGGTCACCTGCAACTCCGCCGACAACGACTGCACCTCCGCCGGATCGGGATCATCTCCCAACAGATACTTCCGCGAGCTGACATGCGCATACGGCGCTTCGAGCGTTATCACCGGATAAGCGAGAATCAGAAAATCAGGCCGACTACCCTGCCGGTCAATCGGATCAGCAGCATTGGGATTGCCCGCATCAAAGTGCGTCCCCGCCGTGGCCGTCAGATGCCCGCCCGCTGAGAAGCCCCACATCCCCAGGTGGTCCGGCGCGATGCCATACTCGGCCGCGTTGGCGCGAACCATCCGTATCGCCCGCTGCGCATCTCCAATCTCGATGGGGTTGTGATACTTCGGCCCTAAACGATACTTCAGCACAAATGCCGCAACCCCGCGCTCATTCAACCAGCGAGCCACATCCGTACCTTCGTACCCCATCGCCAGATGCTGATACCCGCCTCCCGGAGCAATCACCACTCCCGTCTTCGTCGCATTTGGGCCGGACGGCAGAAAAACCGTCAACGTCGGCTTGTCCACATCCGCCGTTCCCTGTGCTCCCGGAGCACCCGCGGGCCAAAGCAGCAACGTCTTCCCTGCCGCCGCATCCGGGGCCTGCTGCCCCTGCGCTATGCCCAGGCTCAAGACCACCGCCAACACACTTCCACCCACCTGCAGCAATCTTGTCATCATCCGGTCTACATCTCCTGTCGCAGTGCGACGCATCCTATTGCTCAACGAACAAATTGTATCCCGCAGATCGGTTGTCCTTGGAATTCAAAACGCATTTACGGGATAGCAGTATTCCCCACGATAAAATCACAGATCAAGCAAACTGGAGGCCTATGAAGGAACTCGTTAAGAAGCAACTGGCCCAATCCATCGCCACCATGCAGGCTGTCCTCGCCGACGAGCACATCGCCGACACTCTCGTCAGCGTCGGCAAGCTTACCGCAGATGCCATGAAGTCCGGCAATAAACTGCTCGTTGCAGGCAATGGAGGCTCCGCCGCGGACGCCCAGCACCTCGTCGCCGAGTTCGTTGTTCGCCTTACCGTCAATCGACCGGCCCTGCGCGCCATTGCCCTCACCACCGACTCCTCCATCCTCACCGCCACCGGCAACGACTTCGGCTACGACCGTCTCTTCGAGCGTCAGATCGAGGCTCTTGGCCAGTCCGGCGATGTCTTCCTCGGCATCTCCACCTCCGGCAACTCACCGAACATCGTCAAAGCTCTTCACCAGGCCCAGAAGATGGGCATCACCACGGTCGGCTTCAGCGGCAACGACGGCGGCCAGATGCGCTGCCTCTGCAACTACAACGTCGTCATCCCCTCCGCCGTCACTATGAACATCCAGGAGTCGCACCTTGCACTCGAGCACATCTTCTGCATGATCGTAGAGCGCTTCACCTTTGGGGAAGACTTCGAGAACAAACCCCAAATCCTAAGCGAGTAGTCACTCCGCGACTAACTGCTTCAAATTCTGCATCAACCTGAATTCTGCTGGCGTATACTCGGCGTGTTTTCAGAACTATTATTTACGCTTCAAGGAGATCAACCGATGCTCAAAGGCTTTCGTGACTTCGTCCTCCGCGGCAATGTCCTGGATCTGGCCGTCGCCGTGATCATCGGCGCCGCCTTCACCACCATCGTCGCGTCGCTCACTAAGGACATCATCAATCCGCTAGTCGCTGCAATCGTCGGCAAACCAGACTTCTCCTACCTCGTCTTCCACCTCCACGGCGGAGTCATCACCTACGGCAATTTCATCAACGCCGTCATCGCATTCGTCCTTCTCGCTGCAGTCATCTACTTCCTCATTGTGCTTCCTGCAAATCGACTGCTGGCGAGGATCAAAGGACCTGAAGCCGCTACCACCAAGACCTGCGGAGAGTGCCTTTCGGAGATTCCTCTCGCCGCGCACCGCTGCAAGTTCTGCGGCCAGCCGGTAGCCTGAGCGGGAACCTTCGCGACAAAACCTCGATGCCCACGCCCGGCCGTGGGCATCGCCACGTTTCAGATTTTCCGACCAGTCCACTCCAAGGCACCCCGTTGACACCTCCACGCACTCGGCTCCTTCTGTCCCTCTTCACCGTCCTCGCCGTCCCCTTTGTAGGATTAGCCCAATCCCCCGCTCTGCAGCAGGTCTTCGGCTATCGCGACTTCACCCAGCAAGCCAAATGGGATGCCGCCTTCATGGCCATCCCCGACGCGAAGCTCGCCGGCGAGCACCTCAAAATCCTCACCGCCGAACCCCACTGGGCAAGCTCCCCCGAGGACTACAAGACCGCCCTCTACGTCGCCGACAAATTCAAGGCTGCAGGCCTCGAAACCAGCATCGTCCCCTACAAAGTCCTGCTCAACAAGCCCGTCAGCATCCTCATCGAAGCCTTCGACGCTGACGGCAAGAAGCTCATGTCCGGCCCCACGCCCGAGCACGTCGACCCTGCAAAATACGGCGGCGACCCCGGCCAGAACGACCCCCGCATCCTGACCGCCTTCAACGGATTCTCTCCCTCCGGCGACGTCACCGCTCAGGTCGTCTACGCCAACTACGGAACCCTCGCCGACTTCAAAAAACTCGCGAGCCTCGGCATCAGCGTCAAGGACAAGATCGTTCTCGTTCGCTACGGCGAGAACTTCCGCGGCGTGAAGGTCTACATCGCCCAGCAATACGGAGCCAAGGGCGTCCTCATCTACTCCGACCCCGCCGACGACGGCTACTTCCGCGGCGACCCGTACCCCAAGGGCCCCTACCGTCCCGCCTCTGCCGTGCAGCGCGGCTCCGTCCAGTTTCTGCCCATCTATCCCGGCGATCCCGAGACTCCGGGCATCGCCTCCACGCCCGATCTTCCCGACTCCCAGCGCATTAAAAACCCCGTCGACCTCTCGACGATCCCCGCCAACCCACTCTCCTACAAGGATGCCAAACCCATCCTCAAAGCGCTCGACGGGCCCGATGTTCCAGACGGCTGGCAGGGCGCGCTGCCCTTCACCTACCATCTCGGCGGCACCGGCAAGGTCACCGTCCACATGCATCTCCAGCAGGACTACGCCCGCCGCACCATCTGGAACGTCATCGGCAAAATCGAAGGCACCGACCCGGCAGAAAGAAACGACTGGGTTGTCGCCGGCAATCATCGCGACGCCTGGGTCTACGGTGCCGTCGATCCCAACAGCGGCACCGCCGCCATGCTCGAAACCGTCCACGGCATCGGCGATCTGCTCAAACAAGGTTGGCGTCCCCGACGCACCATCCTCTTCGCCAGTTGGGACGCCGAAGAAGAAGGTCTGATCGGCTCCACCGAATGGGTCGAGCAACACGCCGCCGAACTCAATCACGCCGTCGCCTACTTCAACACCGACGTCAGCGTCTCCGGCCCCAACTTCAGCGCCGCCGCCGTTCCCTCGCTCAAACAGTTCATCCGCGAAATCACCAGCGAAGTTCCCAGCCCCAAGGGCGGCACCGTCTACGATCAGTGGAAGAAACACGAAGAAGGAAATACCGAAACCGCAAATCATCGTGACAAATCGTCCAAAGAAAAAGAAGACGATGCTCCCATCGACAATCTCGGCTCGGGCTCCGACTACACCCCATTCATCCAGCACCTCGGCGTGCCCTCCACAGACATCGGCTCCGAAGGCCGCTACGGCGTCTATCATTCCACCTTCGACGACTACAACTGGTTCATCAAATTCGCCGATCCCACCTTCGTCTACGAACAGGAGATGGCCCGTATCTTCGGCCTCGAAGTGCTCCACATGGCCGACGCCGACGTCCTTCCCTACGACTACCAGACCTACGGCAAAGAGATTCTCTCCTACATCGAAGCCGCCCAGCGCCACGCCGCAAAAGACAACCTCAAACTCGACTTCACCGCCACTCTAACCGCCGCGCAACGCTTTGCAGCAGCGGCTGCCGCCGTTCACACCGATCAAGCCAATCCACCAGCCGACGCCGCCGCGCTCAACCGCACCCTGCGCTCTGCCGAAGAAGCCTTCCTGAACCCCGAAGGTCTACCCCACCGCCCCTGGTACAAGCACCTCATCTACGCCCCCGGCGAATACACCGGCTACGAGGCTGTCGTCATCCCCGGCGTCAACGAAGCCATTGAAGCGAACGACGCCACCCGCGCCCAATCCCAACTCGCAGCCCTCACCGAAGCCCTCAACCACGCCGCTGACAAATTAGATTCTGCAGCAAAATAGCCTCGGCTTCTGGGTACCCCAAGGCTTTAGCCTTGGGGTACTTTTATGAGCAATAAAGCGGGCTTCAGCCCCTGGGGGATGCTCTCTTACGCACGCTGTGATCCGCAGATCATCCTGCCCCGATTATCCCAACCCATCCAGCGCCTGCCCCAGGTCGGCCACAATATCCTCCACGTCCTCAATCCCCACACTGATCCGCATCAATCCATCGGTGATTCCGAGCCGAGCCCGTCCCTCCGCGCCAACCGCCGCATGAGTCATGCTCGCCGGATGACAGATCAGTGTCTCCACTCCACCCAGGCTCTCCGCCAGATAGCCCAGACGCAACGCCTTTGCAAAGATATTCGCCCGCTCCAGCGAACCAAGTTCAATCGAGATCATCGACCCAAATCCACTCTGCTGCCGCTTCGCCAGCTCATGCTGCGGATGCTCCGCCAGCCCCGGATAGAACACCTGCTTGACCGCCCTGTGTCCCTTCAAAAAGTCAGCCACCACACGCCCATTGGCATCATGCTGCTTCATCCGCACCGCCAGCGTCTTCACCCCGCGCAGCAGCAGATAGCTCTCGAACGGCGACAGAATCCCGCCCGTACACTTCTGCACAAACCGAAACCGTTCCGCCTGCTCCGGCTTCGTGCAAATGAGCGCCCCACCCAGCCCATCCGAATGACCATTCAAAAACTTGGTCGTCGAATGCATCACGATGTCCGCGCCCAGCGCGATAGGCTGCTGCAAATAGGGCGATAAGAAAGTGTTATCGACACTTAACTCCACCCCACGCGCATGACAGATATCGGCCACCGCCCGAATATCCGTAATCGCCATCATCGGATTGGTCGGCGTCTCTATATGCACCAGCTTGGTCGCGGGCGTAATCGCAGCCGCCACATTCTCCGCCACGCTGCTGTCGACATAGGTAAAGATCAGCCCATAGTTCGCCATCACTTTGTCGAAGAGCCGCGCCGTGCCGCCGTAGACGTTATCCGAGCACACCACATGGTCGCCCGCCTTCATCATCGTGCACATCGCCGTAATCGCAGCCATGCCGCTGGCAAACGCATGAGCGCTCGTCCCGCCTTCGAGCGAGCACAAGCTCTCCTCCAGCGCATCCCGCGTCGGATTGGTAAGCCGAGCATACTCATGCCCTTTATTCTTGCCAATCTCTTCCTGCTGATACGTCGAAGTCAGATAGATCGGCACATTAACCGCACCCGTCAACTGATCCGGCGCCTGCCCATCATGGATCGCCCGCGTCGCAAATCCCTGCTTCTTCGCCTCTGTCATCTGGCCCCCTAGTCCTAGTCCTTAAACTCTCACCCCAAAATCCCCTTCGACAAATACCTCTCCGCCGAATCCGGAATCACCGTCACCACCCGTTTCCCCGCGCCCAACTCCCGAGCCATCTCCACCGCGGCATACAACATCGCCCCTGCGCTCGAGCCCGCGAACACACCCTCCTCCGCAGCCAAACGCTTCACCATCGCAAACGCGTCCTCATCCATCACTTTGATGATCCGGTCACACACGCTGCGATCAAACGTAACCGGCACAAATGCCACCCCAATCCCTTCTACCTTGTGCGGCCCCGGCAAACCACCCTGCAACACGCTCCCCTGCGTCTCCACCGCCACATTGATCACCGATGGCCGTCGTGCCTTCAGAAACCGCGCCACCCCGGTAAAAGTCCCCGCCGACCCAACCCCCGAAACCCACGCATCGACGCGCCCTTCCATCTGCTCCCAAATCTCCACCGCCGTCGTCTGCTCGTGAAAATCCGGGTTCGCCGGATTCTCAAACTGTAACGCCGCGAACGCGCCCTCAGTCTCCGCCTCAAACTCCAGCGCCCGCCGAATAGCACCCGCCATCCCTTCAACCTCGGGAGTCCGCACCACCGTCGCCCCCAACCCCCGCATCAGAATGCACTTCTCTTCGGCAAACCCCTCCGGCACGTACAGCATGACTTTATAGCCGCGATTCACGCCGATCAGCGCCAGCCCCACACCGGTATTCCCCGCGGTAGCCTCCACAATCGTCGAGCCCGCCCGCAGCACACCACGCCGCTCCGCATCCAAAACAATCCCCAGCGCCGCCCGGTCCTTGATACTGCCGCCCGGATTCAGAAACTCCAGCTTGGCCCAAATCTCCGCACCACCCGCCGGACTCAACCGCCCCAGCCGCACCATCGGAGTCTGCCCCACCAGCTCTGTAATATTCTCCGCAACCCGCATCACTGTGGCCGCTTTCCTGGATCGGTCAACCCCTTCTCCCCCGTCGAGGCCCCTCCATCGGCCACCCTCGGGAAGTACCCAGCCCGCGTCCGCACCGAAAGCCGGCCCATCCCCTTCTCCTTCGCCTCCACATGCACCTGCCTGTATCCGCCCAGCGCCGGCGACTTGGTCGAATGATACGCAATCGTGTACTGCGTGCGGATGTCCTTCGCCACCTCCGCCGCGATCTCATCCACATCCTGCACTGACTTCGGGAAATAAGCCACGCCGCCCGTCTCCTCCGACAGGGACTCCAGCACCCTGCGCGCATGACGCGCCTCGCGCTTGTCGGTATCCTGCCCAAACAGCAGTCCAATGCTGTAGATCACCGGCCCATCGATATCCTGAATCCTGCGAATCGTCTGCTCCAGCGTCGCCGTCGAAGCATTGTCCTCGCCGTCTGTAATCACCAGCAGCACCTGCTTGGGATGCTTGGCGTTCTTCGCCGTATAGTCCGCCGAGGCCACCAGCGCATCGTAGAGCGCCGTCCCGCCGCTCGACTTGATATAGTCCAGCCCCTTCTGCAGCTTATTGATGTCGCTGGTGAAGTCCTGGTCGATGAACGCCTCCCAGGAGAAGTCCACCACGAACGCTTCGTCCTCCGGGTTCGACAGCTTCACCAGGTCCAGCGAAGCCTCCTCCACCGCCGCCCGCTTGTCGTACATCGACCCCGAGCTGTCGATCAGTATTCCCAGCGAAACCGGCAGATCTTCATGCCGGAACGAGGAGATCGTCTGCGGCACTCCGTCCTCGTACACATGAAAGGCGTCCTTGTTCAGTGTCTGAATCGAGCGCCCGCCATTGTCGACAACAGTAGCGTTCAGCCGCACCTCATAGGCATTTTCGCGGAGCGTATACCGCCCCCCCGCGCCCTTCTCAATCGTCTGCTGAGCGAGGCCCTGCGCCTCTCCCGTTGCCGGCGCAGCCTGTGTATCCGGGTCAGGCGACGGCACCGGATCGCGGTCTACCGTCAACGAAGGCTGTTGCTGCGCAGCCCCTGCCTGCTGGGCCCACGCGGCCACCGGGCCAACCCCCACCATCAACATCCCCGCCGCCAAAACCAGCGGCCAAAAACCGTTACTCCGAAGGTGCATAGTACCCCTGGCGATTGTGCACCGTCAGCGGAGGAAGTCCCGGCGGTGGAAGCAATCGTAACTTCAATTTACGCCAGTTCCCATTCGTCTTCATCTGCGAGGGCGTATACCCGATCACATATTCGTTGCGCAGCTCCGCGCTGATCCGTGTCGCAATGTCGCCCAGGTCCGCCACATCGGTCACTCGAAACATCCGTCCGCCCGTCGCGTCGCACATATCCGCCAGCAGCAGCGGCCCCAGTTGCTCCTCGGGAGTGGGCGCATACATATCAAAGATTCCAATCGCATAGATCTGAACATCGCTCTCCCGCACCGCCCGCCGCAACTCGCCCTCGGTGTACCGGCTCCGATTGTCGCCGCCGTCAGAGATAATCAGCAGCGCCTTGCGCTCATACTTGGCGTCTTTCAGTTTGTTCACCGCCAGATAAACCGCATCGATCAGCGCTGTCCGCTTCTCCGGCTTCAGCATCACCATCCGGGCTTCCACGTCATCCACCTCGGACGTATAGTCCACAATCACCGCCGGACGATCATTGAATCCCACCACAAAAAACTCGTCTTTTGGATTGGATGTCCGCAGGAACTCCGTCAGCGCCTTCTGCGACCGCATGAACTTTGACGACATGCTTCCGCTCAGATCGAAGACCACCCCAATCGACACCGGCGCGTCTTCCGTAGAGAAACTCTTGATCACCTGCCCCACATTGTCGTCGAAGACCTGAAAGTTCTCCTTCTCCAGCCCCGTTACCAGCCGGTTCATGGGGTCCGTCACCGTCGCCGGAACCAGCACCAGGTTCACATCCACCCGAATCCGCGCATTCCGGTTGGAAGTAGCATGGGCCACAACGTTCGCTGCGCCCTCAATTACCGGCTTTGAATCCTCCGCGGTCTTCTTCGGAGCAGGGGGCGCCTGCGTCTGCACCTGGCCCAGCGGATTCTCCTGCGCCCATCCCACCCCAACCCAGCTCACCGCACAAAACATCACCACAACCAACGCCCACCCGAACCGCTGGATCAACCGCCATCTTCGTACCTGAAGCGTGTCCCGCATAAGACCGCCATCCTGTCCCCGACCTGAAGGGAAGTATCACCATACTCCTTCAGTAATTCCAATCCAACTGTGTTTCCGGTCACACCGAAGGATAGACGCCCCATCAAAATCATTCGTTACCATCGACTCTATTTCCTTCCCTGCCTCACACCCGACAGCCCTCTCGATCGGAGTCGTCACTTTTTCCGTCGCCCGTTCTTAATCGGTGTTATCGATGCAATTAGGCGCTAAGCCTTCTATTTTTCGCCAACACCGTACAATAACCCCATACTTACCTCTTGGAGAAAACCAAAAGCATGGCCCGTATCTACCCCTTCCGCGCCCTTCGTTACGACACCTCCCGCGTCAAAATGGAAGACGTCGTCACTCAGCCCTACGACAAGATCACCCCGGCCATGCAGGAGCGCTACTACGAAGCCAGCCCCTACAACCTCATCCGCGTCATCCTCGGCAAGCAGTTCCCCACCGACACCGACGACGAAAACTGCTACACCCGCGCCGCCGAGACCCTCCGCCAGTGGCGCAAAGACCACATCCTCCGCGAAGAAGCAGAACCTGCCCTCTACGGCTACTCCCAGACCTACACCGTTCCCCACACCAACGAGGTGCGGGAGCGCCGCGGCTTCATTGCCCTTGGCCACCTCTACGATTACGCCGACAAGGTCGTCTACCGCCACGAACAGACCTTCCCCAAGCACAAGTCTGACCGTATGAGCCTCTTCAAGGCCACCCGTGCCTACTGCGAGCAGATCTACATGCTCTACTCCGACCCGGCCTTTACCGCCGAAAAGCTGATCTTCGACTCTGGCGCCCCCGCCGACCTCGCCATCACCGACGAGTACGGCGTCGTCCACAAAGTCTGGAAGCTGACCGATCCCACGCTCATCAATCTCCTCGTCACCGCCATGGCCGACAAGAAACTCATCATCGCCGACGGCCATCACCGCTACGAGACCTCGGTCGCCTACGCTAAAGAACGCAGCGCTCAGCTTAAGCTGCCCCTCAACCAGCCCCGCGACGAAGAGGAGAAGCTGGGCTCCGGCCATCTTCCCGTACCGCCCTTCCCAGAAGCTGCCATGATGATGACCTTCGTCAACATGGAAGCCCCCGGCATCACCATCCTGCCGACCCACCGCGTCGTCTACGACATTCCCGAGTTCAGCTCCCCGGACTTCCTCACCAAGGCCTCAGCCTTCTTTGACATCAAGGAACTCGACTCTCCCGATGTCAGCATCCTCGAAAAAACTCCCGGCGTGGCCTTCGTAGCCGCCACCGGAGACGGCAACTATCTCCTCTCCGCCAAAAAAGAAGTCATCGCAAAAGAACTTGCCAACGTCCCCGCCCGTCAGGCCCAGCTCGACGTCGTCCAGCTCCACTCCATCGTGCTCGAGCGCATCCTCGGCCTCACCAGCGATTCCATCACCAAGCTCGGCAACATCCGCTACATCCGCGAAGCCGACGAAGCCGTCGGTCTGGTAGCCAGCGGCGAAGCCGACATCGCCTTCCTCATCAAACCGATCACCCTCGACCAGCTCAAGGACGTCTCCCTCTCAATGGACGTCATGCCGCAGAAGTCCACCGACTTCTACCCCAAGCTCCTCAGCGGCCTCGCCATCTACGCCCTCGACTAACCAGCATCACAGGCGCGGTCATCATAAAGATGACCGCGCCAACCCCAAAAAACTGCCATTCTGAGCGCAGCGCGAAGAACCCGCGGCCTGATTTTGCAGTTGCAGTTGTTCTTGCTTCTATAGCTATTTCCTCTCAGATGTTGCTTCCCTTGTTTGTCATTCCCGAAGGGAATCTGCGTTTTTGTCGAATCACCAAAATGCATCTGGAGGAGAACGGCTCTGGTACGCCAAGGCTTCAGCCTTGGCCCTCTATATCCCCTTAAAAAGCCGAGGGGCTTTAGCCCCTGGGGGTATGCCCTAACCCGCAGCTCCAACATTCATCAGGGCAGGAACCAACACCCTCAACCACGCCCTCCATCCCGACCAATTACAATCAACGACATTGACTCCTCCCCGGAAGCAACTCGCCGCCGCCATCCTGCTCACGCTCGGCAGTCTCGCGTCCCTCGCCCAAACCCCTCCGCCAGTCCAGCCCAACCCACAAACCCCGCAGATAGCCCCCGCAGCCCCTCAGCCCAGGCCCACCCGCACCCTCATCCTGCTCGACCCCGCCCACGGAGGTCCCGACAGCGGAGCCCACCTCCCCAACAACCTCCTCGAAAAAGACATCACCCTCGCCTTCAATAACCGCCTGCGCGCCCTGCTCTCCGGCGCCAACTTCGCCGTCATCTCCACCCGCACCTCCGACCCCGGCACCACCTTCACCACCGACCAGCGCGCCGAGATCGCCAATCACGACCACCCCGCCGTCTGCCTCGTCCTCCACGCCACCAGCAGTGGCTCGGGAATCCATATCTTCACCTCCGCCCTTACGCCCCCAGCCCAACCGCCGCGCATCCTGCGCTGGAACACCGCGCAGGCATCTTTCGTCCCCGAAAGCCGCACTCTCGCCAACGAGATCGGCGTAGCCCTGCTCAATGCCAAGCTGCCCGTCCTCCTCGGCCACGCCACCGTCCCTCCGCTCGACAACCTCACCTGCCCTGCCATCGCCGTCGAACTCGCTCCTCTAACCAACACCACAGCGACTTCCACGCCTGTCTCGGACGCCAACTACCAGCAGCACGCCGCCGAAGCCATCGTCACAGCCCTCACCAAATGGCGGGCTGAGAACACCGCGGATGGAGCCGCCCAATGATCCCCCGCTACCAGCGCATTCTCTTCTGGAGCCTCGTCGGCGGAGTCTTCCTTATGGCCGCCTTCCTCATCCACGGCTGCCGCCAGGCGCACCAGCGCCTCACCGCGCTCAACGACGCCACTCCCATCGCCGCACCCACCACCGCCAGCACTCAGGACGTCACCCTCTACCTCGCCAACGACGCCGACGGTTTCATCGCCCCCAATCAGGAGCAACTCGCCCTGCCGCAGGACCCCACCCTCCGTGCCCGCGCCCTGCTCGAACACCTCCTCGCCGAATACGCTCTCCCCGCCTCCGCCCACCCCCTCAAAAGCGGCCCCGCGGTAGACGACGTCTTCTTCCTCTCGCTACCCATCACCACGCCCGCACCCAACAACACCCTCAGCGGAACCACCGGGCTCCCCCAAACGGAAAAAGCCGCTCCCGCCCACACCGCAAAATCCACCGGAGAACTGGCCGTCGTCAATCTGCACGGCGCCTTCGTCGACAACCATCCGTCCGGCATTCAGGTAGAAGAGCTTACCCTGCTCTCCATCATCGGCACCCTCCACGCTGCCTTCCCTCAACTCACCGAGGTCCGCTTCCTCGTCGACGGTCAGCCCCACGACACCCTTAGCGGCCACGCCGACCTGAAGCGCGCCTACCCCGCCATCGACACCACCACAACTCCAACGCTGCCCCAGCCCGAAGCCCAGCCCAACTCGCAGGAAACCCCTCAGCCATGACCGCGAAGACTGCCAAGCCCGCTAAGCTCCTTCCCCCCAACCCCACCATCGGCGTCTTCGACTCCGGCTTCGGCGGCCTCACCGTCCTCCGAGATCTGCTCCCCCTCATCCCCGGAGCCAGCTATATCTATCTAGGCGACACCGCACGGCTCCCCTACGGCTCCAAGTCCCAGGAGACCATCGCCCGCTACGCCGTCTCCAGCGCAAAATTCCTCGAAGAACAAGGCGCCGATCTCCTCTGCATCGCCTGCAACACCGCCAGCGCCCTCGCCCTCGAAGACATCAGGCAAGCTCTTCCCATCCCCGTCGTAGGCGTCATCCAACCCGGAGCCGAAGCCGCCCACCAAGCAATCGACTCCTCAACCAACCGGGTGCCCCATCTTCCCGACAGTCTTACCGTCGCGAAGGGGGAGGAACCGCCCCAGACCTCACCCTCAGTCCTCGTCCTCGCCACCACGGCCACCATCCAGTCCCACGCCTACGCTCACGCCCTCAACGCCCTCGGGCTCGCCGCCATCGAAAAGGCCTGCCCCCTCCTGGTCCCGCTGGTCGAAGAAGGCTGGATCGACCACCCCGTCACCGCCGAAGTCCTCCGCATCTATCTCAACGAAGCCTTCGCCGAAGCTCCCAACCTGAACACCCTTCTCCTCGGCTGCACCCACTACCCGCTACTCCAGCCGCTTATCAAGCGCACCCTCGCCGAACTCAACCACCCCATGACCATCATCGACTCCGCCGCCGCCACCGCCGCCACCGTAGCCGAATACTTCCCCGCCAACCCCACCGGCGCACCCGCAACCAGCCGCTTCTACGCGACCGACTCCATAGAAAAATTCCAGCGCCTCGGCTCCAGCTTTCTCGGCCATCCCCTTAGCGAAGTCCACCTCCTCGACCTCGGCGGCTAGAGCGGTTCGCTGATATTCAACATCGGTCCCAAAAAGCAAAGGCCCCCTGCAACAGGGGGCCTTCAATCTTTCTGCGAACAGCCTAGAAGATATTCCAAAGCAACTGGTTGTAAACATCGTGATGGAACTGTACCTCGGGAGCCTTGACGATCGTCCCCAGCAGCCGTGCGCAGCGATCCGCCGAAGCCTGCTTCAGATCGGCATAGCGTGCCTTCACGTCGTCACCAAGCAGCGTCCCCGTCCACTCCGCATCGCGGAAGTTCTCAAGCGCGGTGTAGATGTTGTCCGGCAGATACCGTTCCGCCTGGCGCAGATTCTTGATCTTCGCAGTCTCCCCATGCAGGCCGGTCTTGAAGATCGAATGCAGCACAAGGTACGGATTCGCATCCGGTCCAACCGAGCGAACCTCGACACGCGACGACTTCTCATTGCCGATAGGAATTCGAATCATCGATCCACGATCGACAGCCGAAGCCTTGATCTGGTTCGGCGCCTCAAAGTGAGGATCCAGACGCCGATAGGCATTCACGCTGGCATTCAGCAGCAGGCAAAGATCGTTGCCATGCGTCAGAATGCGGTCGGTGAACTGCCACGCCATCTTGGAGATCTTCTCTTCGCCCTTCGGATCCCAGAAAAGGTTCTTGCCGTTCTTGGTGATCGAGACGTTGGTGTGCATTCCGCTTCCGTTGACGCCGACCACCGGCTTCGGCAGAAAGCTAGCCGTCATGCCCATCTGCGTGGCGACCTGGCGGCAGATCAGCTTATAAAGCTGAATCTGGTCAGCCGCGGCAACAACCTCGCCGTAGGTGTAGTTGATCTCAAACTGCGACGGCGCAACCTCGGGATGGTCCTTCTCGTTCTCGAAACCCATGGCGCGCTGCACTTCCGCCGTGGTGTCGATGAACTCACGCAGCGGATCGCCCGGCAGCGAGTGATAGTAGCCGCCCTTGTTGACATACTCGAAGCTGCCCGTCTCGTGATACATCCGCTCAGCATCGATGCCCTCGAAGAGAAATCCTTCAATCTCGTTGGCAGCGTTCAGCGTGTAGCCGTGCTTGTCGAACTGCTCCTGCGAAAACTGCTTCAACACGCTGCGGATGTCGCCGCTATAGATGCCGCCGTTCTTGTCGATCACTTCGCCGAAGACGAGGACCTTGCCGCCGCCAAACACATCGGCGGGCGCCCAGTAGAACGCGCTCCAGTCGATGCCGAGCCGCAGGTCGCTCTCCCGCTGCGCCGTAAAGCCGCGGATCGACGAGCCATCGAACGTCAGGTTGTCATAGCTCTTGATCAGAAATTTCTTGTCATAGTCCAGCATGTGCAGACGGCCTTCGAGGTCGCTGAACAGCACGGTGACGGCCTTGATCCGCTTCTCGTCGGTCAGGTACTTCAGACGCTCTTCCTGAATCACATCGGCGGCAACGCGCTTCTTGCGCTGCTCCTTCGCCTGCAGGTTCAGGTCCTCGAGTTCACCGTAGGGAAGTTCCAGAAAATCACGTAATTCGGTCAAAGTACCACTCCTTCTGCCATGAAATACACGGCGGCCGCACCTGGCGGGTGATGAATACAAACGCTGTGGGATGGTTGAGCCGCAGAAGCGTCATGGATTCTTCGGCACTTCCAACGTATCAGATATCGTCACTCGAAAAAAGACCGAATTGGCGATTTCCCGCCAGTCTCTCAGCCTTTTATCATCGAGTCCAGCTCCTCGCGTTATCCTTGGCAACTGGAAGCGACCAAAACAACAATTCCACCCGTGATAAAAAAGGCACCCATGGCACCCACCCAAAACACCCGCGTTGCCCTCATCCAGATGTCCTGCTCCCCCGACACCCAGCTCAACCTCGACCGCGCTGCTGAGCGTGTCTACAAGGCCGCGGCCCAGGGAGCCACCCTCGTCTGCCTGCCCGAGCTCTTCCGCGCCCAGTACTTCTGCCAGCGCGAAGACCACGCCCTCTTCGGCCTCGCCGAGTCCATCCCCGGCCCCTCCACCGACATCCTCACCCGCGTCTGCCGCGAAGCCAACGTCGTCCTCGTCGCCAGCCTCTTCGAGCGCCGCGCCCCCGGCCTCTACCACAACACCGCCGTCACCATCGAGCGCGACGGCCGCATCGCCGACACCTACCGCAAGATGCACATCCCCGACGACCCTCTCTACTACGAGAAGTTCTACTTCACCCCCGGCGACCTCGGCTTCAAGGCCACCGAAACCACCGCCGGAAAGATCGGCACGTTAGTCTGCTGGGACCAGTGGTATCCCGAAGGCGCCCGCCTCACCGCCCTCCGCGGAGCCGAAACCCTCTTCTTCCCCACCGCCATCGGCTGGCACCCCTCCGAGAAGGAAGAGTTCGGCACCGCCCAATACGAAGCCTGGCAGACCGCCCAGCGCGCCCACGCCATCGCCAACGGAGTCTTCGTCTGCGCCGTCAACCGCGTCGGCCACGAGCACGGCGACGTTAAATTCAAAGCCCCCGCCGCCGACGGCAACCCCGCCACGGTCGAGCTGCACGGCCCCGGTGACCACACCCCCCACTCCGGCATCGAGTTCTGGGGCGGCAGCTTCATCGCCGATCCCTTCGGCCGCATTCTCGCCCAGGCCAGCCACGATAAAGAAGAGATCCTCTACGCCGACCTCGACCCCAAACTAGTCGAAGTCACCCGCCAGCACTGGCCCTTCCTACGCGACCGCCGCATCGACGCCTACGAAGGCATAGCCAAACGTTTCCTGGATTAGCAGTTCGATTCCAAACAGACGCCGGAGTCCCATTCATGCCGGGTGCCGGGTGCCCCATTCATGCAGTCTCATCGCATGAGTGGGTATTCGCGCTACGCGCGAACCTCGCCACCATCCACGTCAGTCTATCGCCGGCTGCCCCATCTTTCGCGCACTTTGGCGAAGGATCGGAGAGTAAAACTCCCCACACCAGCATCCAACCAACATGCAATCCGACATCCTCATCATCGGAGCCGGTATGTCCGGCCTAACCGCCGCCCGTACCCTCGCCGAAGCAGGCCGTAACGTCACCCTCCTCGAAGCCAGCAGCCGAGTAGGCGGACGAATCCACACCCTCCGCGAAGCCAACGAAACCATCGAGCTAGGAGCCGAATTCATCCACGGCCGCCCGCCCGAGCTCTGGTCCCTCATCGAAGAAGCCAACCTCGAAACCTACGAGCTCGACGGCTCCATGCTCACCTACGAAGACGGCCGCCTCCAATCCCGCGACGAAGAAGAGGAGTCCACCCCTATCCTCGACAAGCTCGAGTCCCTCCCCGGCCCCGACCTAACCTTCGCCGAATACCTCACCCATCACCCCATCCCTGAAGATCAAAAGCAAGCCGCAATCGGCTACGTCGAAGGCTTCAACGCCGCCGACCACCGCATCATCAGCACCCACGCCCTCGGCCTGCAGCAAGCCGCCGAAGAGGCCATCGAAGGCGACCGCCTCTTCCGCGTCAAGGACGGCTACGACCGCCTCCCCCAATTCCTCGCGCAGAAGTTCACCGACGCAGGCGGAACCCTCGCCCTCAACACCCTCGTCGAGCGCATCGACTGGACCCCCAACCACGTCCGCATCCAGGC
Organism: Edaphobacter paludis; assembly: GCF_039993895.1. Taxonomy (NCBI): domain Bacteria; kingdom Pseudomonadati; phylum Acidobacteriota; class Terriglobia; order Terriglobales; family Acidobacteriaceae; genus Edaphobacter; species Edaphobacter paludis. The sequence continues at coordinate 1,283,855 of NZ_CP121194.1, read as the reverse complement.
CCAAACCAACGGTCGTCCCATCACCCACGATGCCGCCAAAGCCGTCATCACCCTGCCCCTCGGCGTCCTCCAGCAAAACTCCGTCGCCTTCAGCCCCACCCCCGACGCCCTCCACGAAGCCAACCGCATCCGCATGGGCAACGCCCGCCGCTTTACTCTCGTCTTCCGCGAGCCCTTCTGGAAGCACCTCCCACCCGCAGGCCTCCGCGAACTCAGCTTCCTCCTCTCCTTCTCCTCCATGCCGCCCGTCTGGTGGACGCCCCATCCCGCCTCCAGCAACACCCTCACCGGATGGGTCGGCGGGCCCCGCTCCGAAGCCCTCGCCAACCTCACCCCCAGCCAGCTAAGCGAAGCCGCCTGCAAAACCCTCGCCCAGATCTTCTCCCTCAATCCCGCCGACATCCGCGTCCAGCTCCTCTCCTGCCACACCCACGACTGGCAGCACGACCCCTTCAGCCTCGGCGCCTACAGCTACATCGCCGCCGGAGCCCTCGACGCCTGTTCCAAAATGACCCTCCCCGCCGGCAACACCCTCTACTTCGCAGGCGAACACACCGATACCACCGGCCACTGGGGCACCGTCCATGCCGCCATCCGCTCAGGCCAACGAGCCGCCCAGCAAATCCTTCAACAATCCACTTAGGAGGTACACCTTCGGCCTCACATATGTTCTCCTTGGACTCAACACACGCTGAAATGGCCGCCACCTTCCTCATCCTCTTCATCGCCGCCGCCTACGTTCTTCTGGGAACGATTCACCTCGCCGCGCCCACCAAAGTCCTCCCCATCTACCGCTTCCTCCTTGGCCGCCGCCTCTTCACCCGGAACGCCTCCCGCTTTGAACAGATCACCCCCACCAACTGGAAGCTCATCGGCGCGGCCTATGTCATCTTCGGAATGATCTTGGTTCTGTCTCTGCATTCCACCTTTTGAGCAAATTAGCAGGTCGCGTAGAGGCGGGCCGTGCCTCTTGGTTGTCACTCCCGAAGGGAATCTGCGGTTGCCTTCCTCCACACCAACAGCAAATCAGATCTAAACCCGCACCGAACACCTCGTCCTCATTCGCGAAAGCGCGAAACCACGCTAAATCCTGTCAAGCCCAAAACCTGCATAAGTACATACAAACAAAGGGGATAGACATTGCAAAATAGTTCTATCCAACAAGCTATACTTGAAAACAGAGAGGGAATCTCGGTATAAGTGAGATCCTTTCCTTTTGGAATGAATACTTTAGCTGCAACTCCTTTGAATAGCGGACTTTAGCGCGGTACTCCATCGAAAGTCCGGACTTAAACCTATTCAATGGAAGACTTTACGTACTTTAGTAAGGGGGAGGGGGAGGCATGACTATGGACACCAGCACAACGAAGCCAGCCGAACAGAACTACCGCATGCCCGCAGAGTGGGCTCCCCACGCCGCCACCTGGATCGCGTGGCCGCATAACGCCGAAGACTGGCCAGGAAAATTCCAACCCATCCCCTGGGTCTACGCCGAAATCGTTCGTTACCTCTCTGGAGTCGAGGAGGTCCATATCCTCGTCAACGACCTCCCCGCCGAGCGGCGGACCACCGGTCTGCTCCAGCGCGCGGGAGCCAACATGGCCCGACTCCACTTCCACCACTGGCCCACCGACCGCGTCTGGCTCCGCGACTCCGGCCCCATCTTTGTAAAAAACCCCAGGGGAGAACTAGCCATCACCGACTGGAAATTCAATGCCTGGGCGAAATACGACAACTGGCATCGCGACGACCAGATTCCCCAACACGTAGCCAAACACTACGACATGCCCCAGTTCAAGCCCGAGACGGTGTCGAACGGCAAGCCTCACCGCCTCGTCCTCGAAGGCGGCAGCATCGACACCAACGGCGCAGGAATCCTGCTCACCACCGAAGAGTGCCTGCTCTCCGAGATCCAGCAGCGCAATCCCGGTCTCGGCAGCGAAGAGGATACCCGCAAACATCTCGAACAGGCCTTTCACGATTACCTCGGCATCGAAAAGACCATCTGGCTGCATCGCGGCTGCGCCGGAGACGACACGCACGGCCACGTCGACGACATCACCCGCTTCGTAGGCGAGAACACGATCCTCACCGCCGTCGAACCCAACACCCACGATGAAAACCATCTCCCCCTCGCCGAGAATCGAGATCGCCTGCGCTCCGCCCGCAATCTGAGCGGCAAGCCCTTCGAGATCGTCGAACTCCCCATGCCCGCGCCAGTCATCTTCGAAGGCCAGCGCCTCCCCGCCAGCTACGCGAACTTCTACATCGCCAACAATCTCGTCCTCGTCCCCACCTTCAACGACCCCAACGACCGCCACGCCCTCAACACCATCGCCTCCTGCTTCCCCGACCGCAACATCGTAGGAATCCACGCCGTCGATCTCGTCTGGGGCCTCGGCACGCTCCACTGCCTCTCTCAACAGGAGCCTGCATGACCGCCATCTGGCCCCCGCCTCCGGATCTGGATTCCTTGAAGGAGCTATTCGCGACAGCAGACATCGAAGGTCTCATTGCTGATGAGTGCCCGCTTGATGAGTACGATCCTGAAGCAAAGCATTTTTATGAAGCAACGATCGGCTTTCCCACGAGCAAGTTCGCTGCAGAGCAGACACTCCCCTCTCTCGAACAACTCTGGGTCAAGCAGTTTATGTTGAACGACGAACAACTTGCTCAACGTCGCCCAGCGCTCTTGAAACTCGCCCAACAGATAGCTCGTTTCTTCGGCCCGGAAGCAAAACCGCAGGTTCGACCGCAGACATGACCGATCTCGATCACCTCCGCGAAGCCATCGCCGAGGCGCACGCCGCTGAAGCCTCCGGCGAAGTTCCCGTAGGCGCGGTCGTCGTTCACAACGGAAAAATCATAGGCCGAGGCCAGAACCGCGTCCTCCGGGACAGCGATCCGACAGCTCACGCCGAGATCGTCGCTCTCCGCGAAGCAGGCCGTCATCTCGCCAACTACCGCCTTGAAGACTGCACCGTCTACGCCACGCTTGAGCCCTGCGCGATGTGCGCCGGAGCCATCCTCCACGCCCGCATCAACCGCCTCGTCTACGCCGCCGCCGACCCCAAAGCCGGAGCCTGCGGCAGCGTCCTCGCCGTCATGAACCACCCGCAACTCAACCACCGAGTCAATGTCCACCCCGGCCTGCTCGCCGAAGAGTGCGGTACCCTCCTCACCAACTTTTTTCGCCAGCGTCGCCAAAAGAAGGCCGCAGCCCGCATCCTACAAATCGGGAAGGCATCCATGACAACGAAGAAAAAGTGGTCGGCGAAGGTAGACACCGACTCAACTCATCCCGACGAAGGCCTCTTCAACAAGAGCGCCACTGCCATCGCCAAGGCCCTCGCATCGAAAGAAGTCTCTCCCAAGGGCCCAGCCTCCGGAATGAGAATGCTGAACTTCTACATCAACCGCGCCGGCAAGAATCTCTCGCAGGAGAGACACGCCGAACTGGAGAAGGCAAAAGAAAAACTCTCCGCCCTGATTGAAAAACAAAAGGCTGAAGCCGAAAAACAAAAGCCACGGAAACCGCATACATCGGCCAAATCTGCTACAAAAAAAGTAGCGAAGAAAACCGCAAGCAAAAAATCCAGCGCAAAATTGAAATAGATAACGAAGAATAGAGGAAAAGAAATCATGTCAGGTCGTCTCGCAGGCAAAGTTGCCGTCATCAGTGGATCAGGTTCAGGCATTGGGCAGGCCATCGCCATTCGTTTCGCCAGCGAAGGAGCAACAGTAGTCATCAACGATCTCAAGCCAGAAGGCGCGAATGAGACCAAGGCCAAGGCCGAAGCCGCTGGCGGAAAAGCCATCACAGTCCTGGGCGACGTCACCAAGACCGCCGACACGCACAATCTCATCGAAGAGACCTACAAACAGCTTGGCCGTTGCGACATCCTCGTCAACAACGCTGGCATCGAGATCGGTGCTGACTTCTGGGACGTCACCGAGAAGGACTACGACGCCGTTCTCAACGTCAATCTCAAGGGTGCTTTCTTTCTCACTCAGGCCTTTGTCCGCCGCCTACGCGAGGCCAAGCAGCCCGGCCGCGTCATTAATGTCAGCTCTGTGCACGAAGATATGGTCTTCCCTCACTTCGCCAGCTACTGCGCTGCCAAAGGTGGAATGCGTATGTTAATGCGCAACCTAGCCGTCGAACTCGGTCCCCTCGGCATCACGGTCAACAACATTGCTCCCGGCGCAGTCATTACACCCATGAACGCCAACCTGCTCAACAACAAGGAGCAGCTCAACGCTCTGCTCGCCAACATTCCGCTGGGCCGCATGGGCACAGTCGACGACGTATCTGCGGTAGCTCTCTTCCTCGCCTCTGAGGATGGAGCCTACGTCACCGGCTCCACCTACTTCACCGACGGCGGCCTCATTCGCAACTACCACGAACAGTAAGTAGCTCAGTAAAGCAGCTCAATACGCAGCAAACAGGCCTCGCGCAGCGCGGAAAAGGTAAAATAGAACCATGGAATTGACTGTCTACTCAGCCTCATGGTGCCGCGACTGCCGCGAGGCCAAGCGCTTCCTCGCCCAACACAACATTCCCTTCACCGAGATCGACATCGAGGAGACCCCCGGCGCCGCCGACGAGGTCCTCGAAAATGTAGGCAAGCGCGCCATCCCGCAGTTCGTTCTCGACGGCAAATGGATACAGCCTTATCGCCCCGGCCGCGGCTTCCTCCATGCCGAGATGGCAGAGCTCTTCGGCGTCAGCAACTCGTAATCTTCTCAAAAAAGTTCGAATAAGGAACATCATGATCGCCCGCTACACTCGCCCCGCGATGGGCAAAATCTGGTCTGACGAAAACAAGTACCGCTGCTGGCTCACCGTCGAAGCCGCTGCCTCACAGGCCCTCGCGAAGTTCGGCCTCGTTCCGCAGGCCGCCGCCGACGCCATCCGCGACAAGGGCAACTTCACCGTAGCCCGCATCGACGAGATCGAGGCCGAAGTCCGTCACGACGTCATCGCCTTCACCACCACCGTTGCCGAGCACATCAACAACCCCGAGCATTCCCGCTGGCTGCACTACGGTCTCACCTCCACCGATGTCGTCGACACCGCGCAGGCGCTTCAGCTCAAGGAAGCCTCCGCCATCATCCGCACCGGCATCGTCGCGCTCGCCGAAGTCCTCAAGCGCCGCGCCATTGAGTTCCAGCACACGCCTATCATCGGCCGCACTCACGGCGTCCACGCCGAGCCCTCCACCTTCGGGCTCAAGCTCCTCCTCTGGTACGCCGAAGTCCAGCGCAACCTCACCCGCTTCGACGCCGCCGCCGAAGACCTCCGCGTCGGCAAGCTCTCCGGAGCAGTCGGCACCTTCGGCCATCTCAAGCCCGAGCACGAAGAGGCCATCTGCGCCGCCCTGGGCCTCAAGCCCGTAGCCATCGCAACTCAGGTAGTCCAGCGCGACCTCCACGCCGCCTATGTTGCGACCCTTGCGGTTCTAGCAAGCTCTTTAGACAAGATCGCCACCGAGGTTCGCCACCTGCAGCGCACTGAAGTACGCGAAGCCGAGGAGTTCTTCTCCGAGAAGCAGAAGGGCTCAAGCGCGATGCCGCATAAGCGCAACCCCATCGTCTCCGAACAGATCAGCGGTCTCGCCCGCGTCGTCCGCTCCAACGCGCAGACGGCGTTTGAAAACGTAGCCCTCTGGCACGAGCGCGACATATCTCACTCCTCCGCCGAGCGCGTCATTCTGCCCGATTCCACCATCCTCGCCGACTACCTGCTTGCAAAGACCACGAACCTCATCGACAAGCTGCTCGTGTACCCCGCGCGCATGTTGAAGAACCTCGAATCCACCGGCGGCCTCATCTTCTCGGGTCAACTTCTACTCGACCTCACCGAATCCGGCATGAGCCGCGAAGACGCCTACCGCCTCGTCCAGGGCCATGCCATGAACTCGTGGAAGAACGACCTCATCTTCCGCGACGAAGTAGCCAAAGTCCCCGAGATCACCGCCCGCCTCTCCCCCGAAAAGCTAACCCGCGCCTTCGACTATAATCGCCAGCTAGCTAACGTAGACGCTATCTTTGCCCGCGTGCTGGGGGATTCCAACTAGCCTCTATATTCCGATTTTGTTTGCCGCTCCGCGCCCACGTCGTTTGAAATTCAACGGGCCAGGCATCAAACCGTGGCGCCTCTCATCCAATAGGAAGAGTCTGTTCGAAGGGAAAAATGCCACCCACCGCACTCATCGCAGGAGTCACCGGAATCGTCGGCAACAACCTGGCGACGCATCTTACCTCCAAAGGATGGCAGGTGCTCGGTCTCGCTCGCCACCCCTCCTCTGATTTGGATGGGGTACAACCCATCGCTGCCGACCTCCTTGATGCTGCTTCCGTCCAATCCGCGCTGTCAGGCCTCCAGCCTACCCACGTCTTTCTGACTACTTGGCTTCGTCAATCCACCGAGGCCGAAAATATCCGCGTCAACTCCTCCATGGTGCGCAACCTGCTCGACGCCGTCTCACCCGCCAAGTCAGTCCAACACGTCGCTTTGGTCACTGGCCTCAAGCACTACCTCGGTCCCTTCGAGGCCTACGGCAAAGGCAAGCTGCCTGCCACGCCCTTCCGCGAGGAGCAGGGCCGTCTCGACATCGAGAACTTCTATTACGCACAGGAAGATGAAGTCTTCGCAGCGGCAGCGCGGGACCACTTCACCTGGAGCATCCACCGTCCTCACACAATCATCGGCTACGCCCTGGGCAATGCCATGAACATGGGCGTCACCCTTGCGGTCTACGCCACTATCTGCCGCGAAACCGGCCTTCCCTTCCTCTTTCCCGGTTCAGCCGCACAGTGGATCAGCCTCACAGATATGACCGACGCCCGGCTCCTCGCCCGCCATCTCCTGTGGGCCTGTACCACCCCCGCCGGACGCGATCAGGCCTTCAACGTCGTCAATGGCGACGTCTTCCGCTGGAGTTGGATGTGGTCTCGCCTCGCGGAATGGTTTGGCATCTCGCCCGCCCCTTTCAGTCCTGAGATCACTCCACTCGAGCAGCAGCTCGCCGACGCCGCTCCCCTTTGGCGAAGGATCGCCCAAGCCAACAATCTCCTTGAGCCTGATCTCTCCAAACTCATCTCGCCATGGCACACGGACGCCGACCTCGGTCGACCCATCGAAGTCGTCACCGACATGAGCAAGAGCCGCAAACTCGGCTTCCTCGACTATCAGGCCACCGACGACAGCTTCTTCGACCTCTTCACCACACTTCGCCAACGGCGAATCATTCCATAGGACAGCACATCTCCTTCTTGTCATCCCGCACGAAGGGAAGGATTCTGCAGTAATTGATGGGCAATCACCCTATCCAGACGCGCAACTTGTGACCACCGCGACCGGCAGGCGTACCTTACCTGCAGCCGTATGGTTGCCTGCGGTTTCCGGGATTTTGTTACAAATCTCTCTCTTTTTGGCAGGATTGCATTGCATCTCACTTAAGCGTGGGTAGTTCTAATTGCCGATGTTGTGAAATAGAGGGTAGATGAATAGTTTTGGATATCGTACTGCTGTGGTTTTGTTGCTGGCAGTTTGCTCATATCGGGGAATAAGCCAGACATTGGCAAGCAACGAGAATTTGCCGGATGCTCCCGACATGGCGAGCCAGTCAGCTCCGGCCCCCAATCAAACCGGCGAAGCGCAGGGTACGGCCCAGGTCACCGGCGTCGTTCTCGATGCGCAAGGCAACCCCGTCCCCGCAGCGAGTGTCACCCTGGACGCGCCCGGCATTCTGGGCGACAGGACGGCGACCCCAGCCAGCGACGGAACTTTCTCTTTTACCGCAGTGCCTGCCGGTAAGTTTCGGCTCATCGTCACAGCGCCCGATCATGCGAACTTTGCCTCTCCGGAGTTTTTCGTGCGACCAGGCGAGACGATCCAGGCCCCGAAAATCGCTCTGAACATCGCCACAACCTCCTCGACGACCGTCTTCGCGTCGCCCGAGCAAGTCGCTCAGGCGCAAATTCAGGAGCAGGAAAAGCAGCGCGTCTTTGGTGTCTTTCAGAATTTTTATACAAGCTACATCTGGAAGGCCGAACCGATGACCGCCAAACAGAAGTACAAGCTGGCGTTCCGCACCATGGGCGATCCCACCACGTTCGTCATCCTCGCAGGAGTGGCGGGTGCGGAGCAGTACAACAACACCTATCCAGGCTATGGCCCCGGAATTGAAGGATACGGAAAGCGCTATGGGGCAGCCCTTGCGGACTCGGTCTCCAGCCGAATCATCGGGAGCGCCATCCTGCCCTCCGTGCTGCATCAGGATCCACGATATTTCTACCAGGGCTCGGGAAGTATCCCCTCGCGAACCTGGCATGCGATCAGTTCCACGCTGATCACCCGCGGAGACAATGGCAAGTCGCAATTTAACTACTCCCGTGTCCTCGGAAATATGGCGGCAGGTGCAATCGCGAACACCTATCATCCGGAGTCGAGCAGAGGGGCGGGACTCACCTTTCAAACCGTCGGCGTAACCTTAGCCACAACCGCTATCGGAAATCTCGCAAGGGAGTTTATCCTGAGACATCTGGAGCCGTCTGTTCCGAACTTCGCCACAGGCAAGTAATGGGCACCAAGGCACGATGCAGCAGCCCCTCATTCAAATCGTAGACGCAGCCCTCGCCTCTGCCACACTCCGCAGTGGCCACCACCTCGTCTGCAAACCCGGCTGCTCCCAGTGCTGCATCGGAGTCTTCCCCATCGCCCACGAAGACGCTGCGCGGCTCCGCGAAGGCCTCGAAGCCCTCACCCAAACCGACCCTGCCAAAGCCGCCCGCGTCAACGCCCGCGTCCAAGAGTCCCTGACCCGCCTCGATCCCTGGTTTCCCGGCGACCTGCACACCGGCATCCTCAACGAAGACTACGAAGCCGCCATTCTCTTCGAAGAGTTCGCCAACGACGAGCCCTGTCCCGTGCTCGACCTCGACCATGGCACGTGCGATCTCTACGAGCATCGCCCCATCCTCTGCCGCACCTTCGGGCCGCCCATGCGAACCGCTGAGGACAACCTCGCCACCTGCGAGCTCTGCTACATCCACGCCAGCACCGAAGAGATCGCCGCCTGCGAGCTTGATCCCAACATCCCCGCGCAGGAAGAGGCCAGCAACGAGGCCTACAACACTGCGCACGGCCTCCACGGCCAAACCCTCATCGCCTACGCACTTCGAGGCGCGTAGGCGATAATCATCCAGTGCCTAACGCCCGCAACATCACGCTAGCCGTTACCGGAGCCAGCGGCTCCATTTACGCCGCCGAGATCCTGCGTGCGCTCGCCGCTGATATCCGCGTGGCCAAGGTCAACTTCGTCGTCTCAGACAGCGCTCTCCGTGTCTTCGCCGAAGAGATGCAGCTCAGCGGCCGCAATGGCCTCACGGAAAAACTCCTCGGCGCACCCTCAGCCAAAGTCCAGCAGCATCCCGAAACCGACATCGGCGCCAACATCGCCAGCGGCAGCTATCCCACCGACGCCATGATCATCCTTCCCTGCTCCATGGGAACCCTCGCCGCCGTCGCCAATGGCCTCGCCGCAAACCTGATCCAGCGCGCCGCCGACGTTTGCCTCAAAGAGCGCCGCCCGCTGCTGCTGTGCGTCCGCGAAACTCCGCTCAACCGCATTCATCTTCGCAACATGCAGCTCGCATCCGACGCCGGAGCGGTTATCTTCCCCGTCATTCCCACGCTCTACAACCACCCGCAGAACACCACCGAGATGGCTCGCCAGTTCATCAACCGAGTCCTCAGCCACATCGGTCTCCCCCAGCCAGATGCCTATCAATGGCGACCTGACTGAAATCTACCTACTGCTCCGCCGGAAAGGTCTTCTCTCCACCCTGCATCGGCGGTTCCGCTCGCAAAAAATCTACCGTACTCCGCACCACCGGCTTCCAGCACACCGCCGGGGCGAGATGCCCGCAGCCCTCCATCACATTCAGAACAGAGTCCGGAATATCCCGGTGCATCGTCTCGCCGACAGAGAGCGGAATCAGCGCGTCCTGCGCTCCCCACACAATCAGTACAGGGCGCTGCATATTGTTCAGCCGAAAATCCAGCAGATCGTATCCGTTAGTCATCGCGGTCATGCTGCGGCGAATCACCCAGGCGTTTCCTTCCAGCTTCCGCAGCGCAGCCCTCGCCACAAAACCCGGCATATCGAGCGGTTTTGGCGTCAGTGTGGCCGCCAGCCGCCGCACCTCGGCTACATCCGTCGGCATAAACAGGTCCGGGCTGAACGTCGCCGGGAAATAAAGGCCCGCACTGTCATAGACCACCAGGCGATCCACCATCTCAGGATGATCCAGCGCCAACTTCAACGTAACCCAACCGCCCATCGACCACCCACCAACATCTGCGCGCTTCAGATGGACGGACTGCATAAACTGCACAATCGCCGCTTCCTCCATCGAAATCGAGTAGCTCGTATCGGGATGCGCCGACCGCCCATAGCCCAGCAGGTCAGGCGCGTACACATGGAAGCCTTTTGCTGTCAGCGCGGGAATCATCGGCGCCCAGTCCTCGCCACGCGCTCCCAGCCCATGCACCAGCAACAGCGGTGTGCCCTCGGCCCCGCCCGAAGGCTTCGCCTCGAAGAAGTGCATCCTGTAACCGCCCGCCTGGACATATCTGCTCTGCACGCCGGCGCGCCACAGATGGAAGCGAACCATCTGGTCTGCCAGTTGAAGCGGAAAGCAATAAACCACGCCTCCCGCAACAACACAAAGTAAAAGCAGAAGAGCGACAACCCGAAGTCCACGCCTCATCGTTCTGTCGCTCCCCGCTTCATTTCTTTATTTGAGAGGCTTGCCGAACTCTTCGCCAAAAACGGTATGTGCCATGTCAAACCGGCCGCCGTTGAACTTATCATCGCCCTTCAGATGGCCAACTCCCAGCAGCGCCACTACCCAGTAGCTCAGCGGAAGCCGCAACACCTCATGCACCTTCTCCTGCTCAAAACCTTCCATCGGCGCCGTATCATAGCCAATCACCTCAGCCATCAACATCATGTGCGTGAAGGCAATCATCACCATCTTGTTCAGCCAGCCATGCATCTCGTCGCTGCTGAAGCTGGACAGATAGTTGGTCACACTGCTCCGCGCCTGCGCCGCATAGCTCTCCGGCATCCCGCCTTCGCGCCCCTGCTGCAGCATCAGGTCGATGTCTTTTCTCCACCCGTCCGCATCGCCGCAGGCCACGATCACCGCGGACGCCTCTTCTACTTTGCCCTGGTTATAACTCGCCGCCCGCAGCCGCTTCTTTTGCTCCGGCGACTGCACCACAATAAATCGCCACGGCTGCATGTTGTATCCACTGGGAGCATGGAGGCCAGCATCCAGAATCTGTTGCAGATCTTCTGCCGGAATCGGCTCGCCATCGAAGCTGGGCGTCGCCCGTCTGCCTTCGATCGCCTCGCTCAAGGTCTTTTTGATCTCTGCCATTGTGACTTTTTCCTGTTCTATCTACTAATAGCTCATAAGATGCCAGTTTTAGCCTGCCAATTCTGGCCCGGGACAATCAAATCATTCTGCAAAAACGACTTCCAAGATAGCACCCGCTGTGACGGGCCTGAAAATTCACTGAAGGCTTAATGAATCTCGCTCATTGACTCTTCGGTTGCATAAGGATTCTGGCCCGAAGTTTCGGCAAATACCCACACTCCATGAAAAGCCTTACGCAATTCCGGATACGCCGCAAGCAACGCACTCGCAGCATCCGAATTACGCTTCTTCGCTGTAGCCGCGTCGCCTATCTGGTCTACCTTCAGGTGCGCCACAACATCGATCTTCGCCGCGCTCAGCGAATCATCCACTCCTAATCCAATAAATCGGTACTCCGTGCCGTCCGTGCCCTTCACCACCAACGGAGTATTCGGATTGATCCCATCGGACAACGCGGGAGGGGCAACCGCAGTCTGCTCGCTCTTCAACTTCTCCAGATGGCTGCTCTGCACAAATCCCGCAGGCTGCAATAACGCCTGGGCCTGCTGGTAGTAGAGCCACGCATTCCAATGTTCCTTGCGCGCTGCCATTGCCCGTGCCTGCGTCCAATACCAGAGACCATCATGCCCCGCCGCCGTCAACGCTTTGGGATAGAAGCCGGCCATCGCCCACTGTCCCTGATCGTGCCGCAGCAGAAACGAGAGCTGCCAGGGAGATGCACTCTGAACATTCACGATCACAAATCCATACTGTCCCGGCAGCAGCCCCGGAATCAAAAAATCCGCCTCGTCTACAGACTTGTTCAGCGAACAAAAAAACTGGGCATCCGGAGCCGACCCATCCGCATTCTTCTTCAACTGCGTGCCATCCAGCAGATAAACCTGCTCCACCGCGATCGTGCCGCCCTTCAGCTTCGCCGAAGTCGTGCCCACCACATCGCCGATGCCGCTGAAATCCTTCGCATACTCCGCCACTGTCGCCGCCTGCAGGCCCTTTACATCGTCCGCCTGCACCTTCGTCGCCAGATTGCGTCCTGCCGCCGCCAGCGCATCGCGATCAGCGGACGTCATCTGCGATTGCGTGGTGCACACCTCGGCCGACGCTATTCCGGAAAACAGAATCCCCGCCGCCAGCAAAGCAACCTTGCATCTCATCATCATCTTCACCATGCAGCCTCGCACGAGCCCGCGGATTCCTTTGACAGTCTAGTACAACCTGCCTTCGCCACCGTTAGCCCACCATACCTCATGGCCACGCGATAGACTGATTCCCAGAAGCAGTAACCTCTATCGTTCCAGCACGTCCTATCAACACGACTTCCAAATCAAGATGCAGTCCTCCACCAAATTCCGCTTCATCCTCACCGCCGCGCTTGCCTTCGCCCCGCTGTTGCGAGCCCAGGCCCCGCAGCAGGCACCGCAGCACGCCCAGGTCACTTACGCCAACGGCGAACTCACCGTCGCCGCGAACAACTCCAGCCTCAATCAGATTCTGCGCGACATTGCTCACGAAACCGGAATGAAGATCACCGGAGGCGTCACCGACGAGCGTGTCTTCGGCCAATACGGACCAGCCACCCCATCAAAAATCCTGGGCGAACTTCTTGACGGCACCGAAAGCAACATGCTGCTCATGCAGGCCACAGCCGCCGCGCCGGCCGAACTCATCCTGACCCCGCGCCACGGCGGCCCCACGCCACCCAATCCCGAAGGCTACAGCGAAGCTCCCGTCTCCGAGCCCGTTCGCCCGCAGTATCCCATAGCCAACCAGCCCGAAGAAAATGCGGCTCCCGCACCAACCGCAGCCGCACCAGCGCAAGAAGCCCCCAACGGAGTCAAGACCCCGCAGCAGATCTACGAGCAGCTTGAACGCATGCGCCAGCAGCAGCAACAGCGCCAGTCAAACCCACAATAAAAATAGATGGAAGTTCGCACTAAATAAAGCCAGGGGGGAAATCTAGCCTTGAACCACCCGTGCCGGAGCCACTCCGCGGGCCGACTTCACCGCCACCTGCCGCGCATGGATGCGGAAGATATTGAACATCGCAATACAAACGCCATAAGCGGCCAGAACGCCAATTGCCAGGGAAGCCAGCACCGCGCAAATCAACATAATCGACGAATACACAAATTACTCCTGATTCAACCCGACCGCGAGCCCCAAGAAACGGATCCAGACACGTCACAGCAATGGTTCAACGTTGCTATTGTTACAAATCCGGCGGCAATTACAATAACCCGAACGCAAACCCTATTGCTCCTTCGGATACGTTTTTCCCGTTTCGGGTTGCCGCCCCTGCGCCACGCCCTCCCTCCAAATGCCGTATCCTAGAGACTTGGCCCACACCGGCCACAATCATCCATGGGTATCACGCACATCACCGTCCGCGGAGCGCGCCAGCACAACCTGCGCAACGTCAACGTCAGCATCCCGCGCAATACGCTCACGGTCGTCACCGGCCTCTCTGGCTCGGGCAAGTCCTCGCTCGCCTTCGACACCATCTACGCCGAGGGTCAGCGCCGCTACGTCGAAACCCTCTCCGCCTACGCCCGCCAGTTTCTCGACCAGATGGAGCGCCCCGACGTCGACGCCATCGACGGCCTCTCCCCTGCCATCTCCATCGAGCAGAAGACCACCAGCCGCAGCCCCCGCTCCACCGTCGGCACCATCACCGAGATCTACGACTACCTCCGCCTCCTCTACGCCAGCGTAGGCCAGCCCCACTGCCCCAACTGCCACCGTCCCATCACCCGCCAGTCCGCCGAGCAGATCGTCGAACGCATCGCCTCTCTCTCCCCCGGCGAACGCATCACCGTCTACGCTCCCATCGTTCGTGGCCGCAAAGGCGAATTCCGTGAAGAGCTCGAAGCCCTCGACCAGCAGGGCTTCCGCGCCCGCATCGACGGCGAGATGACCGAGCTCACTGACGGAATGCGCCTCGAAAAGCGCAAGAACCACACCATCGAAGCCGTCGTAGACCGCATCATTCTCAAACACATCCCCGGCGAAACCAAGTTCGACACGCGCCGCCTCGAAACCAGCGTCCTCAAAGCTCTGCAGATGGCCAACGGCCTCGTCCTCATCGGCATTCAGGGCATGGACGAAACGCTCTACTCCTCCTCGATGGCCTGCCCCGACTGCGGCATCAACGTCCCCCGTCTCGAGCCCCGCAGCTTCTCCTTCAACTCCAACTACGGCGCCTGCCCCGAGTGCCACGGCCTCGGCAGCATCTACGACTTCGACCCCGCCAAGACCATCACCGATTGGTCCAAGCCCCTGCTCGACGGAGCCATGGGCCCCGGCAGCGGCTCCGCCTATCTCCTGCGCCTTATCAAGCTCGCCGCCGAAAAATACAAGATCAGCCTCAAGCTTCCCTTCGAAGACCTCACCGCCGAGCAGCAGAACCTCTTCCTCTACGGCCCCCCAAAAGCCGAAGCCAGCCGCACCGGCTTCCACGGCATCTTCGACTACCTCCGCCGCAACCTCGAAGACACCAAATCCGAGGGCTACCGCGAGTACATGATGCAGTACATGTCGGCGACCCTCTGCCCGCGCTGCCACGGCAAACGCCTGCGCCCGGAGTCCCTCGCCGTTACCATCCCCGTCCCCGCCACCACATCGGGTGCCCCATTCATCGCAGGGTCTCATCCTGCAACGAGTGGGGTGACAAATGACCAGCGCCACGGTCTCTCCATCGCCGACTTCACCGCCCTTCCACTCGACCGCGCCCTCAGTCACGCCCGCGCCATGCACTTCACCGGACGCGACCGCATCATCGCCGACCGCCTTCAGCGCGAGATCATCGAGCGCCTCGAATTCCTCAACGCCGTCGGCCTCAGCTACCTTGCGCTGAACCGCAGCGCCGCCACCCTCTCTGGCGGCGAAGGCCAGCGCATCCGCCTCGCCACGCAGATCGGCTCTCGCCTCCGCGGCGTCCTCTACGTGCTCGACGAGCCCAGCATCGGCCTGCACCAGCGCGACAACCAGCGCCTCATCACCGCGCTCGAAAACCTCCGCGACCTCGGCAACACCGTTCTCGTCGTCGAGCACGACGAAGACACCATCCGTAAGGCCGACTACGTCCTCGACCTCGGCCCCGGAGCCGGCAAGAACGGCGGCCACCTCATCGCCGACGGTACCCCGCAGCAGATCATGGACAACCCGGCGTCCATCACCGGCCAGTACCTCGCCGGAAAGATCGAAATCGTCGCCCGCGCCCAGCCTCGCGAGCTTACCGGCAACTGGATCACTGTGGAAGACGCCCACTCCCACAACCTGCAAAACGTCACCGCCCACTTCCCTCTCGGCGTCATGACCGTCATCACCGGAGTCAGCGGCTCGGGCAAATCCACCCTCGTCAACGACATTCTCTACCGGGCGTTAGCTAAAAATCTATACGGGAGCCGCGAAGAACCCGGCCAGCATGGTCGCGTCGTCGGCATCGACCAGCTCGATAAAGTCATCCAGATCGACCAGTCCCCCATAGGCCGCACGCCGCGCTCGAACCCCGCCACCTACACCGGCGTCTTCACCGCGATGCGCGACCTCTTCGCCATGCTGCCCGAGTCACGTGAGCGTGGCTACAAGCCGGGACGTTTCAGCTTCAACGTGCAGGGAGGCCGCTGCGAAGCCTGCCAGGGCGAAGGCCAGCGCCGCATCGAGATGAACTTCCTGCCCGACGTCTACGTCCTCTGCGAGGTGTGTAACGGCCGTCGTTACAATCAGGAGACCCTCTCGGTCAAGTTCAACGGCTATAGCATCGCCGACCTCCTTGATCTGCCCATCGAGGACGCCGTGCCGATCCTCAAAGACATCCCCACCGTCAACGTCAAGCTGCAAACCCTCGTCGATGTTGGCCTCGGCTACATCCATCTCGGCCAGTCCGCCACCACGCTCTCGGGCGGCGAGGCCCAGCGCATGAAGCTCGCCCGCGAGCTATCCAAACGGCAGACCGGCCGCACCCTCTACCTGCTCGACGAGCCGACCACCGGCCTCCACTTCGATGACGTGCGTAAGCTGCTCGAAGTTCTCCACCGCCTCACCGACCTCGGCAATACCGTCATCATCATCGAGCACAACCTCGACATCATCCGCAACGCCGATTACATCCTCGACCTGGGCCCCGAAGGCGGTGAGGGCGGCGGACGGATCATCGCTCACGGCACCCCGGAGCAGATCGCCACCGTCGCAGACTCGTTCACCGGCAACTTCCTTGCCCGCCACTACAACCTCTCGCCAGAAGCTCTCGCCAGCCGCAACGGCGACAGCCATGCAGGCCCTCAGGCGCTCAATATTGTCGCCGCTGCCGACCGCAAGAAAGATGCACGCGGCAAATTCATCGTTCCACCAAAGAAAACCGGGGTACCCTTAGCTGGCGCTCCAAAACCAGAGCCGAAACCCAAGAAAGCGCCAAAGTCCAAGCCAGCGCCCCGCAAGAAAAAAGCATGAGCGAACAGCCACTCGACACCTCCGCCTTCATCGACCAACCCTCCCCCGAGGCACCCGCCATCCCCTCCTTCGGCCCCACCGGAGCAGAGGACGAGACGACGATGTTCCTCCCAGAAACTCCCAACGACTCGTCGGACTACACGCCCCGCCGCATCCCCCACCTCGGTCACGCCTTCCTCTTCGTCTCCTTTGCCGGACTTGTCCTGCTGATCTCACAGGCCACCCTTCTGGGCTTCTTCACCATCCACACCGCGCAAAAGCTCGCCGCAGCCGCCCAGCAGCCCAAACTCCTGGTCGCCGCCATGGCCGTGACTTATCTCACGACCCTGCTCATCTCCTGGTTCTTCTTCCCCCTCCTCTGGCATCGCTCGTTCCCCGACGGCCTGCAATGGAACTTTAGCGCCGTCCGCCGCAACGCGTTTAAGCTCATCGGCCTCGGTCTGGTCCTCGGCTGGACCGTCCAGGCCATCTCCAGCCTTATCCCCATGCCCAAGTCCATCCCCATGGACAGCTTCTTCCACACCCCCTCCGACGTCTGGCTGGTCACCGCCTTCGGCACCCTGCTCGCCCCGGCCTTCGAGGAGATCTGCTTCCGCGGCTTCCTTCTGCCCGCCTTCGCCATCGCCTACGACTGGCTCAGCCTGCCTCGTACGCCGGTCGCCCACCAGCGCTGGCAGACCACGACCAACCTCAGCACCGCCGGTCTGCTCTTCTCCGCGATCCTCTCCAGCCTTCTCTTCGCCCTCCTTCACGCCGAGCAGCTCGCCCACGCCTGGGGAGCGCTCATCGTCCTCTTCGTCGTCTCCCTCATCCTCACCCTGGTCCGCATCCGCACCCAGTCGGTGGCCTGCTCCGCGCTAGTGCATGCCTGCTACAACCTCTCGGTCTTTATCGCCCTGTTCATCGTCACCGGCGGCTATCGCCACCTCGACCGCATCGGCCACTGACCAACACCGTCGCTCTTCGCCCATGCAGTGACCGCACAAGCCGGGTGCCCCACCTTCGCGGCAGCTTTATCGTCGCTAAGGTGGGCAGGAATGCCGCAAAAATCCTGTCAAGTCCCAACACCATCTAATCCATTGAAACCAAACCACATCTCACCTGCAAAAGAGTTTCCGCCTATTTGCTATGCTTAATACACAACTTAAATAGCACGCCCGGCTCAAACCGGGACTTTTTGTTTAACAACCCCTTCATTTAGAAGACTTTGCAGCAGCTCGGCAAGCTAAATCGAGACTTTGAATTGAAGTCCGGACTTAAGTCTCAATAATGGAAGACTTTGCGACAAAATAGTAGGGGGGGAGGATACCATCTACAATCGAGAAGACCATGCCAAACGATGCCCGCGCTGACCTCCTCAATCTGATCGCCACACTCTCCTTCAAACTTGGTGACTTCACCCTGGCCAGCGGCCAGAAGTCCGATTACTACATCGACTGCCGCACCACCACGCTCCACGCCGAAGGCGGACGCCTCTCGGGCCTCGTCCTCTATGACCTCATCCGCCAGCACATCCCGCAGGCCGAGGCCGTAGGCGGCCTGACCATGGGCGCTGATCCCCTCGTCTCCAACACCGCGAGCGCCAGCGCCTGGGCTCTGGCTGATCACGCCGAGATTCTCGAACTCTCCAGCGAACTGGAACTCGAAACCGGCTCCGACCCAGCCCCCACCCTCATCCACGGCTTCCTCGTCCGCAAAGCTGAGAAATCTCATGGCACCGGACGCCGCATCGAAGGCTTCCTCAAGCAAGGCGCGCAGGTCGTAATCGTCGACGATGTCTGCACAACCGGAGGCTCAACGATCACGGCCATCGAAGCCGCTCGCGAAGCCGGAATGAACGTAGCGGGAGTCCTCTGCCTGGTCGACCGGGAACAAGGTGGCCGAGCCCATATCGAGGCCGCCGCAGCCGGAGCACCCTTCCTCTCCGTCTACACCGCAACCGACGTCCGCGCCGCCCACATTGCCCTCAAAAAGGCCTAACGCGCGGCTATTCTAGCGGGCGTCGCGGTCGATAGCAGTCAGCACTACATCCTTGGTCAGCAGCTCCGGCAGAACATCTGCGGGAGCTGCCTGGCTAGTCGGATAGATGACGTAAGTAGGAACACCGCTCCGGTTCAGTGAAGCAAGCTCTTTGGTAATCTCCGGGTCGTACTGCGTCCAATCAGCCTTCAACAGAGTCAGTTTGTGGTCCGCAAGTTGCCGCTGCACATCCGCCGAACGCAGCACCAGCCGTTCGTTGACCTGGCAGCTCAGGCACCACGCAGCCGTGAAGTCGATGAAAACCGGATGTCCACCGGCACGAGCCTGATCCAAAGTCTGCTGCGTGTAGGGCTGCCAGACCAGCGTTGTGTCCTTCGGAGAATAGAGCGATGTAGCAAGCGCCAGCGCACCAAGTACGACGGCAGCAATCGCCGAGGCCCAGCGTGCAGGCCAACGAGCCAGCATCCATCCGGCAATCGCTACAAGAAGAAAGCCGCCCAGCAGAAAAGACATGTGATCCAGCGAGCCGGACGGGCCGTAAAGCCGTCCAAAGAGCCACGCCAGCCAGATTACCGTGGCAAATAGCGGCACGGCGGTGAGTTGCTTGAGCGTCTCCATCCATCGACCTGGACGCGGCAAAATGCGAGTCCACGCAGGCTGAAAACTGAGTAGTAGATACGGCGTCGCGAGCCCGAGGCCGAGCGCGGTAAAGACGGCAAAGGTAATTCCTGCCGGTTGAGCGAGCGCAAAGCCGATCGCCGCTCCCATTAACGGAGCGGTGCATGGCGTAGCAACGATCGTGGCCAAGACTCCGGTAAAGAAGCTGCCGGCAAAGCCCTGCTTCTGCGCCAGTTCACCGCCGACGCTTGTCAGCGAAAGGCCAAGCTCGAACTGTCCCGCAAGAGAGAGAGCGAAGAAGAACAACCCGAGCGCAAGCACTGCGATGAAGACCGGCGACTGAAGCTGGAAGCCCCATCCAGCCTGCGCGCCGCCCGCCCGCAGCCCGAGTAAGACCGCCACGATGATCCAGAACGACACCAGGATGCCGAGCGTGTAGACAAGGCCATGGCTGCGCAAGCGGCTGCGTTCTTCGCCAGAGGACTGCACCAGCGCCAGCCCCTTGAGGAAGAGCACGGGAAAGACGCACGGCATCAGATTGAGAATGATTCCGCCGAGGAAGGCGAGGCCAATTGCGGTGACGATAGTGATCCCGCTGCTGCTGTTCGGCGACTTGGAGCCAACAGCCGGAGCCACTTCGCCTGGCGTGACTGGAGCAGTCACGTCGTACGCCTTTGTGGCGCTTAGTTTAACGAGGCCGTGAAGCTCGGCTGGGAGTTTGGCGAGATCTTCGGCCCGCTTGACGCGTAGACGAACGCCGTTCGGCAGAGACTCCACTGTCTGCGGCGCGGCATTCAGAATCTGGTCCTCATCAAAGGGATAAAATTCTGCGCTGGTCTCCCTGTGACCATTGATCATGGTAACGACGAAATCAGATTTGCCGCCAATGACCGTGAACTTCACGTCAGCCGGAGGCGGCCGTGGGATCAGGTTGAGAGCTTCTCCCAACACGCCCGTAGGCGGAACTGAGGCAGCGTCCTGGGCCACCGTGAGATTGAGCCCGAGGTGCGCCTTCCCGGGGATGCAGACCTCACGGCAGACCAGCCAGCTGATCTTGGCGTCGAGGTGGATATTGCCCGGCTTCACTGATTTTGCGGCGGTGAGTTGAACGGGAAAGGCTGCTACGTTCTCGTAGCCGAAGTCCATCAGCGGGCCGAGAGGGAGGCGGCTGGGGACCGGAAACTGCATGGGACTGGCAGTGACTCCGGCGGGCAGCGTCCAGGTGATCTTCGGCGGTTCGCCGGAGTCTCCTGCGTTGATCCAATAGACGTGCCAATGGGGATCAAGCGTGAGGACGAGACCGGCCTGAACGGTTCCGCCAGGAGCGATGGTGGAGGAAGCTGAGACTAGTTCCGCCGTCAAATGCTGGGCTTTTACAGGGCCGGGGCCGCCGTCGCCCGCTACCGGGAGCTGCGCGTGAGCAGTCAGGATGGGAAAGAGAATGCAGACCGCAGCGAGCAGGGAGTAGCGAATTCTCATTTAGCTAGATTGTAGGCTGAAAGTGGAAGAACTCGCCGGTGCTCGACCATGATGCAGTGGTCCATGACGACATGGATGCCGCCTGCCTCGGCTTTAGCGGCGGCTTCGAGGTTGATGATGCCCGATTGAACCCAGAGACTCTGGAGGCCGAGTTGGAGCATCTCGTCGACGATGGCAGAAATATATCGCGGTAGGCGGAAGACGTTGACGATGTCGGGCTTGATGGGCAGGTCGGCGAGCGAGGCGTAAGACTTCTCTCCGAGGACGCTGTCTACCGTCGGGTTGACGGGCAGGATGCGGTAGCCGTGCTGCTGCATGTAGGCCGGAACGAAGTGGCTGGGTTTGTCGGGGTGCGGCGACAGGCCGATGACTGCTATGACGACCGGCTTCGCAGCAGGGTTGCCGAGCATGGCTCGGATGATTTCGGGTTGATTCACTGCACCTCTCCCCTTATTTATTCCAGACACCGAGCAGGCGGCGAAGGACGATGAATTCGCCGAGATGGTATGCCGTGTGATCGGCGATGAGGAGCGCTTCACGTAGAAGGTTCTGGCCGTTGCCCCAGCGGAAGGGCTTGAAGAGATCAGCATCCGGCTTCTGGATGAGCGCCTCGAAGTGCTCTCGATCTTTGCGGATCGCGGCAATGGAGTGGTCCCATGCGTGTGCTGAAGGCGGCTCGGGTGATTTGGGCCAATAGGCATCGGGCCATTCGAGCGGCTGATAGCCACCGGTCGGAGGGGCGCTGAAGTCGAGGATGTCGCGCTGGGCAATGCGCAGGTGTTCGAGGAGTTGCCAGGCAGAGTAGGGGAGATGGGCTGGAACCTTGCCACGAAGTTCAGCAGGAAAGTCCTTTATCGCATCTTCGAAGGTGGCATGAGCTTCCCCGCCCTGAATCAGGGTTACAAGCTGCTTGCGTAAAGCCTGGTGAACATCGGGCGTGTCGCTGGATTTCGTCATACGCTTCGGCTCCTCCGCTTGGTGCTTTCAAAATTGGATGCGCCAGCACCGGCCCTCGAATCAGAGCTTTTAAACTTCTTCCTCCTCAGCGATCTCGGCTGGGAAATTACCTTCGCGTCTCATACGGAGATAGCCGCGGATGAAAGGTTCGAGGTCGCCGTCGAGAACTTTATCGACATCGCCTACTTCTACGCGGGTGCGAAGATCCTTAGCCATACGGTAGGGCTGAAGGACATAGCTGCGAATCTGCGAGCCGAACTTGATGTCGAGCTTGGAGTCTTCAAGCTTTCGGCTGACGGCTTTCTTCTTGTCGAGTTCGTACTCGTAGAGACGCGAGCGAAGGAGCTTCATCGCCCTTTCCTTGTTCTTGTGTTGGCTGCGTTCGTTCTGGCAACCTGCCACAAGGCCGGTGGGAAGATGGGTGATACGGACTGCGGAGTCAGTGGTGTTGACGTGCTGGCCGCCCTTGCCACCGGAACGATAAGTGTCGATGCGAAGGTCGTCTGGCTTGATGTCGATGACGATGGTGTCGTCGATCTCCGGCGAGACGAAGACGCTGGCAAAGCTGGTGTGGCGGCGCTTTGCGGAGTCAAAGGGAGAGATGCGAACCAGCCGATGAACTCCCGTTTCACCAGAGAGAAGCCCGAAGGCGAAGTCGCCCGAGATGGTGAAGGTGGCCGATTTGATGCCGGCTTCGTCGCCGTCCTGAACTTCGTTGATCTCGACCTTGAAATTCTGGCGCTCGGCCCAGCGGATGTACATGCGCATGAGCATCTCGGCCCAGTCCTGCGATTCGGTGCCACCCGCGCCGGGGTGAACGACGACGATGGCGTTGAGTGCATCGGTCTCGCCGGAGAGCATGGTTTTGGATTCGAGCTTATCGGCGAAGTCGATAAGAGCGGGGATCTCGCGGGTGAGATCAGGCTCGGTGTCTTCGCCCTCTTTGGCGAGTTCGAAGTAGGCCTCAATGTCATCGGAGCGGCGTGCTAACTCGGCATCGTCGGCGAGGAGAGTTTCGAGGCGCTTGCGTTCGCGCATCAGCGGCTGCGAACGCGCGGCGTCAGCCCAAATGGTGGGGTCGGCAGTTTTTTCTTCGATGGTGGCTAGTTCACGGCGCAGGCGGGCCGAGTCAAAGATACTCCCGCAGGTCGCGGACTTTGTCGCGAACTGGGTTGTAGGTGAATTCTAAGTCGCTCAACATGATGTATTCAGTTTAGTTCATTCGCGGCTTCAGGTTGAAGACGAGGGCCAGTGCGGTGATGATGGCACAGATGTAGGCGAAGATGTCGCCGTGAGCGGTGTAGAAGGTGATGTCGTGCTCGTACGCGAAGCCGACATGAAGGGCCGTGCGGATATGGCGGGGAGCGGCGGCGGTGACTCTGCCATGAGGATCGATGGCGGCGGTAACTCCTGTGTTAGTGGCGCGAAGAACCCAGCGATGGTTTTCAATCGCCCGCATCCGCACCATGTCGAGGTGCTGCCAGGGAGCGCTGGTGTCGCCGTACCATCCGTCGTCAGAGATGTTGACTAGAACGTCGGCGCCCTTGAGAACAAAGAGGCGGACCTCGTCTGCGAATGTGGATTCATAACAGATGAAGGTGCCGTAGTGATGGCCATCGTAGGCAAATACGGTGCGGTGATTCCCGGACGATAAGTCGCCCGCTTCGGCGAGAAGGCTGCCGGCAAAGAAGAAAAGGGACTTGAACGGGACGTATTCGCCGAATGGGACAAGGTGCATCTTGTCATAGCGGGCGGCGAAATTACCGTCTGGCGTAATAAAAGATGCGGAATTGAAACGATCGAATGGCTTGGAGTCGGCAGCGTTCGAGTTGCTGCTGATCCCGATGTCGTCGACGATCAAAGGCGCGTGTACAGCGCGTGCCAGCGAGGACATCCCGGAACGGAACTGCGGATCGTCTTCGGCAAATGGCGCGGGAGATTCGGGCCATATGACGACGTTCGTTGGTGTAGGGTCGCTGGCTTCCTGAACAGACTGTGGCGGAGTTGTGAAGACGATGCAGGTGGTAGTGGAGAGCTCCGGAATTCCGTTGCAGCGCGAACGTGGAGGATGCAGGCTAAGTTGAGAGAAGGAATCGATAAGTTGCGGGACGCTTGGCTCGGGGCCGGTTCTGTCCGCGCCTACGGCAAGATTTTCTTGTATCAACGTGGCTTTGGCGTTTGTTGCGGAGTAAGTAGGAGTGTGAAAGTAGTGCAGCGCTGCGATGTAGAGAAGGATGATAACTACCCCGGTGGCGGTGAGGACCGGGCGGGTGAATCGTTGCTCTCGAATGCGAATACGTACAAGCCAGAGCGCATTCACTGCGGCAATGATGAAAGATAATCCGTAGACTCCGGTGATTGGAGCGAGCCGCGTGAGCAGGGAGTTATCCACCTGAGTCATGCCGAGTTGGTCCCAGGGAAATCCGGTGATTCGTGCGCGCGCTAATTCCACCGCGACCCAGGCGAAGGGCACTAGAACGAGTGTGGCCTGGCGACCGAAACGCTGACGGCAGGCGGCGATGAGTGTAGCGAAGAGCGCGTGATAGAGACCGAGATACAAGCAGAAGAGCACAAGGATGCCCGCGGCGATGGGTTTGGCCAGACCACCGTAGAGGTACATCGTCTGATAAATCCAATAGCAGTTACCGAGATACCAGACGAAGCCGCAGAGATAACCAAGGGCTGCTCCCTGTCTTAAGTTGAGGGCGCTTCTCGCCTTGCTATTACCAAGGAGCGCCCAGAGAAGTGGAAGAAGCGCGAACCAGCAGAAAGCAGTTCGCCAGAGTGGGGTCGGTCCAGCAATAGGAAATGGCAGGACCTGAAGAACGCCGGAAAGTGCGGCCATAAGCCACAGCCGCAGAGGGATTTGTCGCATCGCAGATGAAGTCTAGCATCCCGGCTTTTTTATACGACCAAAACAGAATGCTGCTGGAATACGTTTAGACATTCTCGCGCGTGATCGCACGATTGCCCGCGGACTGTCGTGGCGGAAGATGTTGTCTACATTGAGTGCCTTCGCAGCATGTGTAAAAAATGAAATGCACTTACAAATTATTTGCAAGCCAATAGCTACTTCTGTATCGTCGAAGGTGGCATTGCAGACATTCGAGTTATAGATACCACTGGACCGAGTGATTGGATTGATTCGATGCCCAGAGGAGGTAACAAGTGGAAGTAAGCCGAATTATTGCTGAGATAGACGCGCAGATATCAAAGTTACAGCAGGCACGCACGCTGCTCGCGGGAACGGCACAGACTGCATCGAAGGGTCCAGGCCGCCCCAAGGGACGTAAGGCCGCCGTCAAGACTGCAGTGGCAGCTACGAAGACCGTAACTCCACGGAAACGCAAGCTGAGCCCTGAAGGCCGCAAGCGGATCGCGGATGCTATGAAAAAGCGCTGGGCAGAACGCCGGAAGCAAAACCCAAAGGGGTAACTACCTGAAATTGATGGAAGAAGCGCAATCACAGTGATTCGAGTGCTTGCGCTTCTTCTTTGCGTAATGGATTAGCGGGTAATAATAACTTCGCGCAAACTGTCCTTCGCGAGGAAGAAACGAAAGTTACTAAAGCCGCTCAACAGATTCTCGATCTTTCGATTGCTATAGACGTTGAGCAGAGGATAACTTCCTGCACGCTGCATCTCGATAACATCGGTCTCGGTGAGATGGTAACGATTGAACGCTGCCTCAGCGTCGGGCGACGCGTGGAAGAACGCGAGCATCAGGCCGCCGGGCTGCAATACATCGTGAATGCGCGAGAATACAGGGACCAGCAGAGATTCAGGCAGGTAATCCGCCGTGTCCCAGAGAATGACAACGTCGAACATCCGACCGGAAAAATTGAGGTTGGACTTGAGAAATCCTTCGACGTCGAAGCTGGCAGCCTTGTCGCCTTCAGCGGGGATGATCCACTCTGGCTTGGCGGCCTCTTCGACTAAATTCGCCATATAGATGCTGTGGCCGAGGCTGGTGATGTAGTTGATGTTCGTTGACGAAGTGGGGCCGATATCGAGAACACGCAGCGATTCCTGCGTACTCAGATGCTTGAGCAGCTCCTTCCATCCGCTGGAATGACGCGGCACACGGTTGCCGCCAGTGCCCTTGGCGCCGCTTGTACTATCGCTGCTGAAGAGGTTGCGCATACGCCCGCTTCCCTTTCTGTTTAGGACTTCGGCTGCAGGACGAGAGGTTTAGATGAAGCGACAGGAGAAGTCCTCTGTGAGACAGCAGTTGGCTGTGCCTCAACGGCTTTTAACTCAACGTGTCCTTTGAGCATGGCGCTCTCTTCGATGGAGAGTCGGCCAGCAGTAATGTCTCCTATAACGGATGCGGATTGGCGCAGATCGACACGTCCCGTGGCATAAATATTTCCGGTAAGCTTGCCGAAGACGACGAGGTCGCGGACGGTAACGTCGGCGACGATGAGCGCGTCTGGTCCGAGGGTCAACCTATTTTCAGACAGGTTGATATTACCCTGAATGTCGCCGTCCAGAAAAAGATCTTCTTTGCCGGAGATATCTCCGCGAACTACGACCGACTTACCGATCACTGTGGAATTTTCTGGTGGATTCATTCGACTTTGCTCTCCTGAGGGATGCTGTCTGCTGCAAGTAGGTCTTGCCCGAACTATACCCAAGCCTATGTTATGAGGCAAACTGAGTAAACTTTGCACCGGCTTCACACGTCTGACTTAGGACACCATTAATGGGTGGCGGCGAAATGGGGAGTAGAGTTGACGAGCGATGCAGTGGGCGAGAGTGACGATGTTTCGTTTCATCCGTTGATGCCGCGGGCCATTGGAGGGCATTTGTCGAAGCGGAACTGGGCTAGGGTGGCGTTATTGGGATTCTGCGCCTGCCTGACTGTGTCGGTGGCCGCCGCCCAAAGCGCGTCTGAAAGCATGCTCGGCATGGCGGGGACCCCGTTGGCGGCGTCGCCACGTTCCTGGGCGGTCGATGCGGCCGCGAACGAATTGAAGGACCTTCATCATTCAAACTCGTACCTGCGGTATCGAATGCATGTAATCGACGCGAAGGGAGACCAGGTCCGCGATGTCATTGAAAGTAAAGATGGGTCTGTCGCACGATTGATTTTGAAAGACGGCCGACCGTTAACCGAGGACGATGACAAGGCAGAACGGCAGCGTCTGAACGACATGATCGCATCGCCATCGAGTTATTTTAAACACGTTAAAAACGAGGAGGAAGGAAGGAAGCTTGCCGATCAGCTAATTCGGTTGATGCCTGACGCTATGATCTACACCTATACGCCGGGGCAACCGCAGACGAGCAGGAATGGCGTCGGGGTGGAGATTGTGCTCGACTGCAAGCCCAATCCAAAGTTTTCACCGCCCAGCACACCCGCGCAGGCGCTGACGGGCCTAGAAGGGCGCGTGTGGATCGATGCGAAGAGCCGTCAGGTCGTTCGCATGGAAGGGACTATTTTTCGTGCAGTCAATTTTGGGTGGGGAATGCTGGCGCATATCTATCCTGATGGCCACCTTCTTCTGGAGCAGGCAATTGCCGGTGGCAATCGGTGGATTTTTACGCAGTTCAAAGAGGACCTCAGCGTGCGTGCCCTGATGGTGAAGACCATCCACGTTCATACCAATGTCGACGCGGGCTCATTCCAGACGCTGGCAGGCCCGCTAGGCTATCAGGACGCCGTGCGGATGCTGCTGGACACTCCGCTGCCAACGAAATGAAATTAACTCAGGCGAGCACGCGGGCCTTTGCCCGCAACGTTTGCCGACGAACCGTCAGCGCCTCGATTCGCTCGCGATGTATGTTGTAGCCGCTGCCTGTTGAGGTTGGAACGACAATCTCTCCCTTTTTGTTGACTGTAACTTCCGGCTCGATGATGTCCTGCGACCAGTAGCGACTGGAGGAGGACACGTCGCCGGGGAGCGAAAAGTTGGAGAGCGAAGAGAGTGCAATGTTGTGGGCGCGCCCGATGCCTGTCTCCAGCATCCCGCCGCACCAGACAGGAATGCCGCGCTCGGCTGCGGCATTATGCACGGCAATGGCTTCGCTGAAACCGCCTACACGGCCCACCTTGATGTTGATAATGCGGCAGGACTCCATGTCGATCGCGGCGAGAGCATCACGGCGATTGCGGATGGATTCGTCAAGGCAGAGATCAGTCTCGAGGCGCTTCTGCAGCATGGAGTGGAAGTAGAAGTCGTCGTACCAGAGAGGCTGCTCAATCATGAGCAGGTCGAACTGATCCCAACTGGCGATGTGGTCGAAGTCTCTCATCCGATAGGCGGAGTTGGCGTCGCAGCTCAATGTGATCTCAGGCCAGCGTGCACGCACCGCTTCAAAGACGCGGGTGTCCCAACCAGGTTTGCACTTGAGCTTGATGCGCTGATAGCCCGCGGCGAGTTCAGTGGCGATGTTGTCCATCAGTTGTTCGATGGACGGCTGAATGCCGATCGAAACTCCGCAGGCGATGACCGTGCGCGTACCGCCAAGAAGCTGTGCCAGCGGTACTCGTTCGCTTTGGGCTTCTAAATCCCAGACGGCATTTTCGAGCGCAGCCTTGGCCATGCGATGACCGCGGACTTGCCGGAAGATCTCCGGACAACTTCCACCACCCTCCAACTCTGCATCCAGAAGGCGTGGTGCCAGTTCCGACTCAGTAATGATCCACGCTGTGTCGATCATCTCGTCGCTGAAATAAGGATGCTCGCCAGCGACACATTCACCCCATGCTGTCAGTCCGTCAGATTCAAGTTCAACCAACAAGATGCGGCGGCCGGTGGTGAGGCCGAAGCTGGTCTCGAACGGATGAGCGAGCGGCAAGTTGATCTCACGCAGATGGATGGCATCGATCTTGAACATGTGATTCCTGTCTTTCGCAGATTTTGATGTGAGTGGATGTTGCGTGATCGCTTTGGGAAGGTTAATTTACAAACAATTTTTCAAGCTTCATCAGGTTCGTTCCATGCTCCAAGAAGAAACGAGCCATTACCGTCCCTATCCCGTTCATAGCCGATGACTGTGAGCCCACGATGGAATGCGGATTGAAGCGCCTCCCTGTTTCGCCTTTGCAGCGCGTGTGCCAGGCTTCGCTGCTGCTCATCCTGCTTCCACTGGTAGATGGTGTGCGGGACGATTACGCGCTCGAGGATTTGTAGCGTCTCTGGCTCTCCGCGCAGCAGACCGGTTACTCGGGGAGATCGAAGCCACCACTCCGCGTATAGCCTATCCGTTGGCAAGCCACCTTGCAACGGGGAAGATGATGGGCCGTAGAAGTCCGGTTCGTAACGCCGCACGATCGCGCCGAGCCGCGCGATGTTGAGATATGCATTCTTAATCTCCAACGGATCGAAGGTCCACTCTATGAGATTGAAGCCCCTGGCGATGGCATCGTCGCGCTGGGCGAGTTTGAGCCGGCGCCCCAAACCTCCGTCGCGATAGGCAGGAAGGACGGCCAGCATGTGGGAGTGCAGATAAGGTTGGCCATCACGATAGCCGGGCAACGACATAACGAAGCCGATGATAGTGTCTCCATCGAAGGCTCCGATCACCTGTCCACCGATGCGCTGCGCGACCATAAAGATACGGCGAGGGACGACATCGCCGTCGCCGTAACCCCAGGTTTCCAGTTGTACCACGACGCAGCGCTCAAAGTCCTCAAGGCGCGTGAGCGGTGCAATGCGGATATCGGTATGCATGCTCGTATTCATGGCTCTGGCGACGTGGTTGTGGCGTTCTTTGCGTGGCTCCATCGTTCTTCGAGTTGCGTTGGTGTCATATCTGCCAGTGCATCCGCGCTGCCTGCTGCGCACTCCATCGCGGCAAAGCGTCGGCGAAATTTGGCGTTCGAGGAGCGAAGAGCCGATTCCGGATCGACCTTGAGATGACGAGCAAGGTTGACAGCGGTGAAGAGGAGATCGCCCAACTCTTCCTCGACTGCCGGAGATACGGGCTGTTCAGGGGTGGTTGGCAGTTCGGCATGAAGCTCGGCAATCTCCTCCTGCAGTTTGTCGAAGAGTCCGTCTACGTTGGGCCAATCGAAGCCAACTTTGGCAGCGCGTGAACCGAGTTTGGTGGCCTCCAGCATCGCGGGCATAGTGCGCGGAATATTGTCCATCAATGACGATGGGATGGGGGACTGTGTGCTGGACGATGCCGCTTTCTCTGCGCGCTTAATTTGCTCCCAGTTGCGAAGGACAGTGTCGGAGTCGGCAGCCTGCACGTCGCCGAAGATATGCGGGTGACGGCGAATGAGCTTGGCGTTGAGATTGGCCGCAACATCGGCGATGGTGAAGTGGCCAGCTTCTGAGGCCATCTGAGCGTAAAAGAGGACTTGCAGGAGCAGGTCCCCAAGCTCGTCCTTCAGGTCGGGCCATGCGCGGCGCTCGATCGCGTCGAAGACCTCGTAGGTCTCCTCCAGCGTGTGCCGCTTGATGGAATCGAAGGTCTGCTCACGGTCCCAGGGGCAGCCATTTGGGCCACGCAGACGCGCCATGATAGAGATTGCTTCGGCCATAGCTTCTGCGCTGGATGGAGCCGGTTGGTCGTGGATTAGTTCTGCGGTGTGCTCGTCCATGGCTTCACTTTACTTGATTTATGCGCAGTTTCTTGTACGCAAATTATGCGTTATGCTTTGCAGCATATGGAAGAACGCGGTGAATTGAAAGCTCAGCCGAAGCAGCGCAGATGGTGGCTGCTGTTGCTTGTACTACCTTATCTGGGACTGTGCTTTCCGCAGATGTACGCGCGCGCTACACCTGCGCTGTGGGGATTTCCTTTTTTCTACTGGTACCAGTTTGCGTGGGTCATCGCAGCGTCTGCATTGCTGGGCGTTGTGTATTGGAAATTCAAAGAATAAAAAGATCAAGCGCCTGCTGTTCGGGCAGGCGCTTGATCTTATTTGCAGGATTACACCACCAACTTGTTACTTCCTTACAACTGACCATTCGGCTGTGCGGGAGCAGCAGCGCTGGTCGGCTGGTTAGCCATGTTCGACATCAGCTTGATATTGACGCGGCGGTTCTGTGCACGTCCTGCGGCGGTGCGGTTGCTGGCAACTGCCTGGTCCTTACCAATCCCGATCAGATAGAACTTATGCGGCGGGATGTTGTACTTCGATGCCAAATAGTTCACGACGGCATCTGCGCGGCGCTGGCTGAGCTGGTAGTTGTAGTTGGCATCACCGGTAGAGTCGGTGCCTCCAGTTACCTCCAGGATGTAGCCGCGAGCGCTGGTTAGATTCGCCGCAAAATCATCGAGCTTCTTTTTGTCCGACGAAGTAAGCACAGCCTTGTCGAAGCGAAAGGTGACATCTACATCCGAGAGAGGCTTGTAGTTGTCTAGATTTGCGACGACGCCGCTGAGGCTATCGACGCGGTTGTAGGCTTCCTGCGCGGACTGATTAGCCGTGCTGGCGGCTTGACCAGCAGCAACAGCATGCTGATCGGCAGTCTCGGCAGCGGTCTGAGCCCCGGCAATGCCCTTTTGGGCGCGCTCGTCGGTGTCGACAATGTTGCGATGGTCGGCAGCGGTTTTGGCGTCAAGTTCGTTGGTTTGCTGGACGATCGGGGCCGCTTGGGAGCGAACGTAGTTCTTGCTGGAGCATCCGACTGTGCAGGCAACAATAAAGGCGCTGGCGAGAAAAACCGTACAGGCAGATTTGATCTTTGCTTCGGTACTAGGTGATCCCATATTGGAGCTCATTGGTTTCATCTCCTGTTGATTTGTGACAATCCTCAACACATACATCATTGCAATTCATCTGCCAAATCGAGGTAACGATAACCAATTTGTTTTCAACTATTTGAACCCGCCTCCGATCGCGGCCGGTGTCGTAAGCCCGAAAAGCCGGGAACTTTTGACAGAGAAACGCGTCAAATGTACTCGGCGCCATTTGCGCATCCGAGTCGGTCTACGATGGGTTGGAGTCCGATGCGATAAGAGAAACTGTTGCGTTTATAAGCGACGGGCAGGATTAACCCATGGAGGCTAGGTCGTCGCACTGGCTAGTGCTGGCGAGTAAAGTTAAGACGTCTGGCAACCGGGATACGAAGCTGCATTAAGCATGGACCTCTACCAGAAAATTCGGACGATTCCCACCCAGCCGGGTTGCTACCTCTATAAGAACGCCGAGGGTGAGGTCATCTACGTCGGCAAGGCGAAGAACCTGCGGGCGCGGGTGCGGTCTTACTTTCTGGAGGCCTCGCAGGCGAATGCGAAGACCGGCTCCCTGATGCGCGAGGCCGTGGATGTGGAGTACATCACGGTCGCCAACGAGCATGAGGCGCTCGCGCTCGAAAACAATCTCATCAAGCAGAAGAAGCCGAGATTCAATATTCTGCTGCGCGACGACAAGACCTATCCGTATATCAAGCTGACGCTGCATGATCGTTATCCGAAGGTCTTCGTAACGCGGCGATTGAAGAAGGATGGCTCCGCTTACTTTGGACCTTACTTTCCGGGAAACCTGGCTTACCGCCTGGTGGACCTGATTCATCGCAGCTTTCTTATTCCTAGTTGCAAGGTTGACTTGTCGCGTTATCACCCGCGAGCGTGCCTGCAGTACTACATCAAGCGGTGCCTTGGGCCCTGCGTTGAAGGATTAACAACCCCGGAGATTTACAAAGAAACGATCCGCGATGTGCAACTCTTTCTCGAAGGGAGGACGGATGAGCTGGAGCGATCGCTGACGCAACGCATGGAGGAAGCAGCCGAAGCAGAACAATTCGAGCTGGCGGGACGGTTGCGCGACCAGATTGTGACTGTTCATCAGATGAACGACAAGCAGAGAATCGCAACCACCGACAACGAAGACGCCGATGTCTTCGGCTATCACTACGAGAATGAAATGCTCGCTGTGAACCTCTTCCATATGCGCAATGGAAAGATCGTCGACCGCCGCGATTTCTTCTGGGAAGACCTGCCGGAGTTTCTGTCAGAGACGCTGAATGAGTTGACCGCGGAAAAGGATGAGGTTGAAGCATCGCCGCGAATTGAACCGGATCCTTCGGTAACGGCGCCGGAGATTGGTGAGGGGGCGGAGCTCGTGCAGTACGCCCCTGTATCGGAGTTGGGCGCTGCGTTCAATGCGTCAGTCTTCTTCTCTGCGTTTTTGAAGCAGCTTTATCTCGATCAGAATTATGTGCCGCGATCCGTTCTGGCGCCGGTCGAGTTCCCCGACCGCACGGTTCTTGCCGAGATGCTGTCGGAACGTACGCGAAAGCGTGTTGAGATCTTGGTACCGCAGCGTGGTGAAAAGCGGTCGTTGGTCGACTTGGTATGCCAGAATGCGAAGCAGTCGTACGATCAACGTTTTCGTGTGCTGCAACCCGGTATGAAGGCGATTCAGGAGGCGTTGCAGGACGCGCTGACGCTGGAAGAGTTGCCGCGGCGCATCGAGTGCTTCGACATCTCGCACATTCAGGGCGCGGAGACGGTGGCCTCCATGGTGGTGTGGGAGGACGGAGCTATGAAGAAGTCCGACTACCGCAAGTTTCAGGTGAAGACAGTCGTTGGTGTCGATGACTTCGCGAGTATGCGCGAGGTGATCCAGCGGCGCTATAAGCGATTGCAGGAGGACAAGAAGCCCTTCCCTTCTCTCATTCTGATTGATGGCGGCCTTGGACAACTTCATGCGGCGTATGCAGCGCTGGAGGAGATTGGCATCACGCTTCAGCCACTGGCGTCGATTGCGAAGCGCGAAGAGATTATTTATGTCTATGGACAGGAGAATGAGCCGGTGGTATTGGACCGCCGCTCGCCGGTGCTGCACCTGATGCAGAAGATCCGCGATGAGAGCCACCGGTTTGCAGTTACCTATCATCGCAAGCGCAGAGAGATGCGCGACCGCGATAGCGAACTCCTGGCGATTCCCGGTGTGGGGCCGAGGACGCGACAGCGCCTGATCGAACACTTCGGCAGCGTGCGCGGAATCAGGCAGGCAGGACCGGATGCATTGACGGCGGTGGTGAATGCTGCGACCGCTGAACGGATTCGCAAGCACTTCGATGAAACATCGCCGGAAGCGTCAGACAATGCCGTGTTGCCTGTGTTGAACTGAACGCTATATCCCGTATTCGCTGTAGCGCGTACGAGCGCGCTCCGGCTTGATGAGCTTAAGCGTGATGTACATGGCGGGAACAAGAAAGAAGAGAGAGCCCATGACCCACATGATGACGGCTCCGAGTACTTGGTCTGCAAGCGGGCTCATGTGAAACGGGTTTGGCTCCGCCAGGTAATACGGATACATGGGACGGGTGCAGAAGGCGAGGAAGGCAGACAGCCCGGTGTTAACTACGTCTGCTGACAAGAGGTAGAGAATCAGTCCCCAGGTGTAGACGCGTCTGCCTGTAGGCCATGGCCGGATAATCGGCCACCAGAAGATGAGGGATGCAGAGAGAAAACACATGTGCTCGACGATGTGCCAGCCTTCATGCTCAAGGGCAAAGTCGTAAGCGGCTGGCACATGCCACGCCAGAAAGATGACGTTCATAATGAGCCATGCCACTCGCAGCCGGGTTAGCCAGTGGGTAAACTTCCGTAGACTCCGAATACGTAGCAGCGGGCCGATCAAATACTTGAGCACCCAGCGCGGCAGCCCGCGCAGCAGTGGCACCGTCGGATTACCCAGCAACGCAAGCGGCGGCACGACCGACATCAGCAGCAGATGCTCGATCATGTGCGCACTGAGCATCGCATCGGCAAATTCGTCCATGGGCGACCCAATGGCCAGCCATAAAACTGCCAAGGACGACAGAAATATGCCGAGCCTCCACGGAGGAAATTGCGTTGGCCTCGTCTTGCGGATCGCCAGCCATCCCCGAAAGTACACAATGGCAGTAACCACTACCATTGTCGAAAGCCAGTAGGACGGCTCCCAGGAATCGAAGGTGGACTGGATATCAGCGGCCATACAACGGCATTTCTACGGTTTCCCCTGCGCGGGAACTTCCTTCGACAGGTGTGATTGACCCGATGGTCTCTTCTCACCGGGAACGGTCGCATTCGGAGGGTTCTCACCAGTCAGAACGCGCGAGGCATCCTGCGCAGGCCTGAGGTCGTTGCCGTTCAAGGTCTTCAGGAAGGCGACGAGCGCCGTGGTCTCCGCAGGACTGAGAGCATTGCCGTAAGCAGGCATGTTGCCGCCTCCCTGCAGTACCTGACGCACCAACTGGTCTTCCGTCAAACGGGTTGCAACGGAATCGAGTTCGGGGCCTCTCCTTCCACCCTCACCACCAACCTCGTGGCAATTGCGGCACTGCTTGTCCTGAAAGACGAGAGCACCCTGCCGCTCCAGCGGTGTCCGCTCATGGAGATACTTCGTAGGGACCGCATCGCTGCTCCACGCATTCATCACCGGGCTCCATGGAGTCGTGGTGCCAAGACGGGTGAAGATACCTAGCGAGACCGCGATGACTGAGACCATCAGCACGGCGACCGGGCGGCGGCTCCAGTGTTTTTCGCCTTCGCCTGCTACCAGTGGAAGCAGAAGCATGGCTCCGATGATCAGCACTGGCGCAATCAGGATAACCGGCGTCTCCATGCTCGGCGGCAGAAGGGAGAGAATGGCAAAGAGCCAAAGGAACGGAGCATCCGGCTTCGGTGTCGTCTGGATGATGGTGGGGTCAGGCTGGCCGGTTGGGCCGAAGGGGCCGAAGAAGAAGGCACAAGCCATAACCGCCAGGATAATGGCTGCGGCAAAGATGGCGTCTTTCCATGCCCCATCCGGTACAAAGGGGATTCCATCTTTCTCGGTGAGCTTATGGTATTCCGCCTCATACGTGGCCTTGCGAACGATTCGGCCGGGCATCGGCCACTCGTTGATTCCGAGCCGCAGCACCATCAGAAGATGGAGCGCGACGCCAGCCAGCAAGAGACCCGGAATGACGAAGACATGCAGCGTAAAGAAGCGCGAGAGCGTCGCGCTGCCAATGATGGGACCGCCCAGCATGAAGTGCACAAGAGGAGCGCCGATAATCGGCACACGGCTCATGATGGAAGCGCCGATGCCGAGACCCCAATAGGCATCCTGATCGAAGCGCAGGACCTGTCCCGTGAAGGCCATGCCAAGGGTCAGGAGCAGAAGAAACACTCCAATGATCCATGTAAGCTCGCGGGGAAACTTGTACGCCCCGAACATGAAAACCTGCACCATGTGGATGAGCACAATGGCGATCATGAAGTCCGATCCCCACCCATGCAACGCGCGCAGGAACCAGCCCAGCTCGACATTGTTGTTGAGGAACTGCAGGCTGCTCCACGCATGGTTTGCCGACGGCGTGTAGACCAGCGCCAGCAGGATGCCGGTCATGATCTGCAACACAAACAGCACAGTTGCCGCACTTCCGAAGACATACCACCAGCTTGCACTGCTCGCCGGAATCGGATGCGCCGCAGCTTCTAAAGCTGGCTTGGCGAGGCCGAGACGATGCTCAAACCATTCGTATACTTCAATACCGGTCTTCTGGAGCCCGTTCTTCTTTAGCTCTGCCATGATGCGCACCCGACTTTATCCAATGGAACGAAGTTGGCATTCTTCGCGCTGGCTGGGGTTGAAAGCGTTGGCAATTCGCCAGCGTTAATCATGAGTTTGGCTCCAGCCACTCTGTATTTGTATTCAAAGAGACCACGTTCCGGCGGCCCGGCTGCGCGCGATCCATCCTGATAGTAGGCACCCCCATGGCAGGGGCAAAGGAAGAGCTTCGATTCGGCGAACCATCGCACCGGGCATCCGAGATGCGCGCAGTTGATGGCAAAAACCTGAAACTGATTTCCCGACAAACGGCGCACCCAGCAGGCAACCTTGCCGGTATCACCGTCCCATGGCGTGGTCGTTGGATTGCGATAGTCGGCCAACCGCGTTTCACCTTCGGGGAAATCATCGACGTTCCCCAACGCAATCCAGGAATGATAGGCACTCTTCTTTTCGACCATCGGACCAAGCAGGTAGCGGACGATGGGTACGGCGAGCACCACGCCCACGGCGCCATTGAGCAGCAAGGACAATTTGAAGAGGAAGACCCGTCGGGAATGATCTTTGGGTCCGCTCTTCGGCTCACTCTGCAACTTGTTCTCTTCCGGGCTCAAATCGCCAGTCAGGCGATCACTATGGTGTTCGTTCATCAATGTCTCCATGTTGCCATTACTGCTGATGCGGTGCTGCTGGGACTGTCGGATTCGGATAGGGCTGGCCGGGAAACTGCGTCCGATGCGAAGCCAGCCATGCGACTACGTCTGTTACTTCTTTGTCGGTCATGGCATGGGACGGAACATCGCCGCGCCAGTCCGGCATTCCCTGGCTGGGCAGGCCCACAATCGTGGTCGTGCGTAAACTCTGATCACTTACAAGAGCAAGATAAGAAGGATCAACGATGGAGCCATGACTGACTTTCGCGCCTGCATCTTTAGTTGTCAGCCCTGTGCCATCGGCACCATGGCAGCTAGCGCAGTAAGTGGTGAAGACCTGCTGCCCCTGCTGAACGTCTCCCGCACCGGTTGCCGCATAGGAAGGAGCGTTCTGGCCGGTGATGGCGTCAGGCTTACCCCACTGATGCATCATGCCGTCAACGAGATCCCGAATCTGCTGATCGGTCAGCATGCCGCCTGCGCTCTTCGCAAATGGAGGCATCAGCGTACCGGGCACACCCTTTGCTGTGATGCGAAGCAGCGTGTCTTCTCCAGCCACTGACAGATATTCGGCGTTCGCCAGGGAAATGGCTGCGCCCTGTTTGCCGTTTTCCCCATGACATGCCGCGCAATTCTGCTTATAGAGGGTGGCGAAATCGTGGACCTCTTCAGGGCGAGGAATCTCGGGTTCAGCCTTTGGACGTCCAGGAGCGCTATTGCAACCGAAGCTAGCGAAGGTCAACAGCGAAACTGCAACGAGAGACAAGAGAGAATTCGCTTTCATTATTCGTCCTCCCCATCTCTCTTGTGAGCGCCTTCGAGGCCGGCTCTAACACTGAATGGCAAGGAGCGAAACTGGTCGGTTCGCACGCGCACCTGCAGATTCACGACGAAGCCGCACACCAGGCCGAAGGTAATCTGCGAAAGGACGAACCATAGCCAGTCGATGCGTTGATCGAGAATCGGGCTTATGACGCCAAGTGCGCTGTAAAGAATTCCTGTCCAGAGAAACGGAGCGGCGAAACCCGCAGTGAAGATCGGCTTCCAGGGAAACATGGGGAGCATTGCGCCGTAAAGTAACCCCACCAGCAGCGAGGTAACAACGTGAATGGCCAACGCAGCGAGAAATCCCTCCGGATGAAAGGCCGACAGAAAGGCATTGCTCGCATTGGCCCAGCTTACAAAGCCTCCCGCAGCCAGTAGATTCATTGAATACCAGATGCTGTGGTAGCGGATAAGACCGTAGAGTGTCGCCGGCACAATCATGGCGATACCGCCGGCAATGCCGCCCTTTACCCCAGCCAGAATGGTGTAGGTCTCATAAGGCAGCACCTGCCTATGGTCTTCGCTAAGAGGGATACGGATGACATTAATGCGCCGGGAGGTAATAGCTTCGACCCGCGTGATGACCGGCACTGCCTCGTGTTGCTCATGCGGCAATACCTGACGAAACCAGCCAATAGTCGATGGCACGATCAGCACTACACCAAGCACGCTGATGACCCAACTCGTCACGAGTCCCGCAAGCAGCAGCGTAATGCCGAGCGAGAGAACGATAGGCCATGAGGTAGGCGTGGGCAGATGCACCACTCCCTTATGGTCTTGTCCGTGTTCCGATTCAGAGACTGACATCGAGTACCTTTCGAGCGTTATTCAACATGTGCACAACCTTTACCGTCCGAGGACGTAAACAACAGTGAACACCACGACCCATACCGCATCAACGAAGTGCCAGTAGAGCGAAAGCACATCCATGCGATGCGCATGTTTTTCGGTCACATGGCCGGTCAGGGCAAAGATCAGCGCAGCCAGAAGCATCAGCAAACCGACGATGACGTGGGTTGCATGAAGACCGACGAGCGAATAGAAGGTAGTGCCAAATAAGTTCGTCCGAATCGTCAAACCATCGACATAGATCAGGTGGTACCACTCCATGCCTGTTCCGATAATGAAGATGGCGCCCAGAGCTACCGTCGTTGCAAGCCACGCCGTAAAGGCACCCATCTTGCTCTTTCGCAGGGCCGCAACAGCCCAGTGCAGTGTGAAGCTGCTGGAAAGCAGGCAGATCGTGGTGAAGATTGGAAGTTCGAGCACCTGCCGCGGCGTTGGCCCGCTGAGGCTCTGGCCCATGTAAAAGATATAGGCGACCACGAAGATGACGAAGATCGCGGACTCCGCCATGATCAGGCAGGCCATGCCCACCGTACCACGGTCTGGCAGAACCCAGGGTTCGTCGGCTGCGTCGGGAGTGATTGGAATCGTGCTCATCGATACTCTCTCAAATCTCTCATTCGTAGTTCCAGTCGGGGTCTTCCGGATGCTTGATATCCCAGAGTGGACGGCGGCTATGGACAACCGGCGTCGTGGCGAAGTTGTAGACCGGAGGCGGCGAAGCAGTAGACCATTCCAGCGTCCATGCGTCCCAGGGATCGTTGCCCGCCACCTCTCCCTTGTAGTAGGAGTGGATCAGGTTATAGACAAAGATGAGAGTCGCGACCGCCTGAACGATAGCGCCGATGCTGACGATCAGATTCCAAATCTCCCATCCGCGGCCGGGTTCATAGGTATAGATACGGCGCGGCATGCCAAGCAGACCTGGGATATGCATAAAGTCGAAGGTCATGTGGAACCCAATGACCATAAGCCAGAAGTGCCATTTGCCCAGGCGCTCGCTCATCATGCGGCCTGTCACCTTCGGGTACCAGTAGTAGAAGGCGGCGAAGATCATGAACAGAATGGCGCCGACCAACACGTAATGGAAGTGAGCCACCACAAAATAAGAGCCGGTAAGCTGCCAATCGAACGGTGCGACCGAGAGCATAATGCCGGTCAGTCCAGCGATGAGGAACTGAAACAGGAACCCAACGCTGAACAGCATGGGACTGGCAAAGCGTATCTTGCCGCCCCAGATTGTGGCTAGCCAATTGAAGATCTTGATACCCGTCGGCACCGAGATGATCATGGTTGAAAAGACAAAGAAAACGTTGGCTCCTGCGCCCATACCCACGGCGAACATGTGGTGCGCCCACACGCTCATGCTGATAAAGCCGATGCCTACGGATGCCGCCACCATGGCTGGATAACCGAAGACCGCCTTACGCGAGAAGACAGGGATAATCTCGTTGGCAAAGGCAAACGCAGGCAGCACGAGGATATAAACCTCAGGATGTCCGAAGATCCAGAAGAAGTGCATCCAGAGCACGGCCGAACCGCCGGCCTGCGTATCGAAGAAATGGGAACCGATATAGCGGTCGAGCAGCAACATGATCTGCGCAGCGGTCAGCGGGCTGATCGCGATGAAAACCATGCTCGAGGTCACCAGATAAAGCCACGACAATAGCGGCATTCGGTTGAGCTTCATTCCGGGGCAACGCATGCAGATAATGGTGGTGACAATATTGAGCGCTGTGCCAATACTTCCGATACCGCTCAATAAAATACTCAGCGTCCAGTAGTCCGTGCTGTGTCCCGGCGAGAAGACCTTCGCGGTCAGGGGTGCGTATGCAAACCATCCAACGTCAGGAGCGCTGCCTGCGCCATAAAGCCCTACCCCACCGATAAAACTGTAGTACAACAAGATCCCGCCCAGTGCGGAGATCCAGAAACTAAAGGCATTCAAGCGTGGAAACGCCATGTCGCGCGCGCCGATCATCAGCGGGACAAGATAGTTTCCAAATCCAAAGAGGATCGGCATGCCCACGAAGAAGACCATCGTGGTCCCATGCAGCGTAAACATCCTGTTGAAGACCTGCGGAGAGACAAATGTTCCATGCGGCACGGCAAGCTGAATCCGCATAATGATGGCTTCGATACCGCCCACGATCAGAAAAACCAGCGAGTAGGCGATATACATCAAACCGATCTTCTTGTGATCGACCGTGGTGATCCAGTCGTACAACACTTCAAGAAATAATTGCCGCGGTTTTTGCACCGGTGTCACGTCAATTGCTTCCACCGATGTGAGGCTAGTCACGGAATCAGCCATCGTTTCCTCTCTTCAGTCCATCAGGCGAACAGTCAATATCCTGGCCTGGGTGATCTGCCGATTAATGAAGCGTCGTCAGGTACGCTGTGATCGCGTTCAGATCGTGATCGTTCAAATGCATAGGAGGCATCAAGGCACCGGGCTTTAACGAGTCCGGATTATCGATCCATTTCTTCAGGTTATAAGCGTTATTTTCGACCGCTCCCGAAGCAATCGTGTCGCGGCTGGCCACGTGCGTCAGGTCAGGACCAAATCGTCCATTGGCCATAGTGCCCGAGACAGTGTGGCAGTTGACGCAGGCATTATGCAGAAACACCTCGCGACCCTCGGCAACCGTGGGGTCTTCTACCGCGGGCTTCTGCTGTTGCGCTACCCAGGCGGCAAAATCCTTGGGACTGTCCGCATAGACTCGCAGCAGCATCTTCGCGTGCTGCACGCCACAATATTGCGCGCATTGTCCCAGGTAGAGGCCAGCGGTCTCAGGGTCGATCCACATGGTGTTGACGCGGTTCGGAATCAGGTCCATTTTGCCTGCAAGACGAGGCACCCAGAAACTGTGATCAAGATCGGCGGACGACATTTCAAGATAAGTCGGCGTCGGATGTGCAGGATCGCTCACCGGGACGTGCAGTTCATTCGCAGTAACGATGCCCAGTTTAGGATAGCGAAACTCCCACCAGAACTGATGGCCCACTACCACCACATCGACTGCATCCGCAGGCTTCTTTGCATCCTGGGTCGCTAAGATCACACGGGATGTGGTGAGAAAGAGCATCACGACGATCAGTGCGGGAATAACCGTCCAGGCAAGTTCGATCTGATTGCTGCCGTAGATCTGCGTCGGTTCGTTGTAAGTCAGCAGATTGCGGTGCC
The DNA here is from genome assembly GCF_039993895.1 of Edaphobacter paludis. Lineage (NCBI taxonomy): Bacteria > Pseudomonadati > Acidobacteriota > Terriglobia > Terriglobales > Acidobacteriaceae > Edaphobacter > Edaphobacter paludis. The sequence continues at coordinate 1,241,957 of NZ_CP121194.1, read as the reverse complement.
GGTAGCGGATGAGCGCATAAGTCAACAAGCCCGCGACGATCAGAAAAATCAGCCCTGTAATGCTCAGGACAAACATGGAAAGCGTGAAAATCCAGTGCGAGGGCGTTGCGGCGGGGGAGAAGATGCTGGTCGAGCTTTGTGCGAAATAGGACGGAGAATGTATAAACATCCCAGCCGCAGCGAACCGATGAAGAGGACCTTCAGCGGAAGATAATCCAAACGCAGAAGGAACCAGCATAAAAAAGCAACTACTGACTAGAAAGCCGATTTGTGATGCTCTGCGAGCCACGCGCGTCTTGTCCTCTCATTGCTTTTTACTGGCGCATGGAAACACCTGCGCACATCCTAAGTTGCCGGGTTAAATGCGTTTTAAAGCTTATGTAAGACCACGATACTCCAGAAGAAACAGGGGAAGCAAACATCTATCGAATATCGGTCGAAGATCGCTTTGAATAGCCACGCAACAGCAATGCCTCGAAATTTAATGCCCTAATCGCCACTCCATATAAAAGTCCCGTGAAATGAATTTGTGGTCCTCATGATGTACAGAGCGCTTAAAATGCGCGGCGTTCCGATAGAGCTTCGTTCATTCATTCATGTCCAGCATGCTTAGCTGACGGACGTTGGCGAACATTTTTCAAAAAAGATAGATTAAGTTCTAAAAAGATACGTTAGGCTTGGCTACGAGTTACAACCTGGCGTCGAGCTCCAAAAGGATTCATTCATGAAGATCTGTTTCTGGACTAAGTCTTTTCTCTTTTTTGCGACCATACTTCTGACTTCTTCTATTTCGTACAGCCAAACGGTACCGTCCAGCGTGATCTTCATTAATAATCTGATGCCACAGCCGGCCAGTCTGCAAGCATCTGCCGGTGGTTTTGTGCTTACCTCCCAGTTTCGTGCGGTTACAACCCACTTTGATAACTCCCGGCTCGATGGCGCCATCCACCGCACTGTGCAGCAATTGAGGCAGAAGACCGGCCTTCCGTTGTCCCTTGAGGCCACTGCGTCCGCTGAGGCTCCCTTGACGATCGAAGTGCAGGGTGCGGGCGAAGCGATACAGTCCATCGACGAGAACGAATCTTACACCCTCTCTGTCACTCCTGCCGGCGCACACATTGAAGCCGCTACGGTCGTCGGGGCCATGCATGGCCTGGAGACGCTGGTCCAGCTTGTACAACCTTCCGGCAGCGACTATATCCTTCCCTTAGTCTCGATCCACGACTCACCTCGCTTCCCATGGCGCGGACTAATGATCGACTGCGGACGTCACTTCGAACCGATGGACGTGCTCAAGCGTACCCTCGATGGAATGGCCGCCGTCAAGCTTAACGTCTTTCACTGGCACCTTACGGAGGACCAGGGGTTCCGTATAGAGAGCAAGCTCTATCCGCGACTCACCGCTGTTGGTTCCGACGGCCTCTACTACACCCAACAGGATGCCAGGGAACTTGTCAGCTATGCACGGGCGCGCGGCATCCGCGTCGTCCCTGAATTTGAAATGCCGGGTCACAGTACTGCGTGGCAGGTTGCCTATCCCAAACTCGCCAGCGGCAATCCTCCCACCTCGATCCGCCGCGACTTCGGCGTGGCGGACTACGAGCTCGATCCAACGCGTGAGGAGACCTATCAGTTCATCGCGCGCTTCCTTGGCGAGATGGCCACCATCTTTCCTGACCCCTACATGCACATCGGTGGCGACGAGACGCCCGCGCCCGACTGGAAGACGAATCCCCGCATCGTTGCCTTCATGCATGCGCACCATCTCAAGGACAACGCAGCTCTGCAGGCTTACTTCAACACTCGGGTGCTGAAGATTCTCACTGGCCTCCATAAACATATGGTCGGTTGGGACGAGATTCTCAACCCCGCACTTCCAAAGGATGTAGTCATTCAGTCATGGCGCGGCGAGGCTTCGCTGGCTCAAGGTGCGGAGCAGGGCTATCAGGGCATCCTTTCGGCACCGTACTACCTGGACGCAATGAAACCCGCGGGCACACATTATCTAGCCGACCCGCTGCCATCGAGCTCTTCCCTCCAACCTCAGCAGCGCAAGCTTGTCCTTGGCGGAGAGATCTGCATGTGGGCCGAGCAGCTTTATGCAGGCACCATCGATTCTCGCGTGTGGCCCCGGTCGGCGGCCATCGCCGAGCGCTTCTGGTCTCCGGAAAACATCACCGACGTAGATGACATGTATCGGCGGCTGAACGTCATCTCGATCCAGCTCGAAGGCCTCGGCCTCCATCATCTGACCCAGGAAGACGCCAGCCTTCGCGAACTCGCGGGAACGCAAAATATCGATCAGCTCCGCATCTTCGCCTCCGCATTGGAGCCGGTCAGCTTTGGCGAGCGATACCACGAACAGAAGACTTCGCAGCTCACCGTCCTCAACAGTTTTGTGGATGCAGTCCGTCCGGATCCACCGTCGCGCTACAAGATCGCACGCCTCACCGAAACCTTCCTCAAGTCGCCGCAATCCGACTCGGCAGATCAGGCTGCGCTGACTCACTGGTTCGAGACGGTAGCCAACTCGGTTCCGACAGTCGAGAAGCAGATGCAGCACTCCCCGCGACTCGCCGAAGTACAGCAGCGCGCCCAGCAGCTTCCAGACCTTGCAAAGACTGCAATGGACGCTATCCACTTCATCTCCTCCGGAACGCATGCCTCCGTCGGCTGGAAGGCAAGCAAGCTGGCGCAGATCGAGGCCGCGAAAAAGCCTTCTGCTATCGTTCGCTTCACCTTCATCGATTCGCTCAACTTGTTGGTCAACGCGGTACAGGAATAGAGGAACAATGTTTGCTGCCATTCGATCTGAGATAGACAACCCCGGCGTTCTGAAACGCAGCAAATCGCGTGGCAGCCAATCCATCCTCTATCGCACGATCGCTGCCCTGGTCTGCCTCGCTCCACTCTCCTCTGCCATTGCACAGAACTTTGTTGACCTCAAACCAAGCCCGGCTCAGGTGCAATGGCAGGATCTTGAGATTGGTGTCATCTTTCACTTCGGTACGAACACCTTCCTCAATCGCGAATGGGGCGATGGGACCGCCTCCCCATCGGTCTTCAATCCCACTCACGTCGATACCGACCAGTGGATGGATGCCGCCAAATCCGCAGGCGCCAGGTATGCCGTCCTGGTGGCAAAACACCACGATGGCTTTGCTCTCTGGCCCACGGAGCAGACAGATTACAGCGTCAAAAACAGCCCATGGCTCGACAGCAAAGGGGATCTGGTTCGCATGGCGTCCGACTCCGCGCACAAAGCAGGCCTCGGCTTTGGCGTCTATCTTTCTCCGTGGGACCGGCACGACAAACGCTATCCGGACCCCAAAGCCTACGACAAGTATTACCTCGCCCAACTCGACGAACTCGCTACACACTACGGCCCGCTGACCGAGTTCTGGCTCGATGGCGCAGGCAGCACGGGACGCACCTACGACTTCGATAGCATCATCACCGAGCTGCGCACCTACCAGCCAAACACGATGGTCTTCGCTGACGTTGCGCTCTATAAAAACGCAGATCTCCGCTGGGTCGGCAACGAAGACGGAAAGGTTCTCTTCGAGAACTGGAACGTCATCGACCGTTCCGGTTTTTTGCGTTGGCGTCCAGTCGAATCAGATACTCCGCTGCATCGCGGCCATTGGTTCTGGCATGCCAACGATGAGTCGACACTTCGCTCGGTGGACGACCTGCTGGATATCTACACCAATACAGTCGGCCGCGGAGCCCAGCTCATGCTTGGCCTCGCGCCAGACAACACTGGTCAGCTACCCGCAGCCGACGTCAAGCGGCTACATGAGTTCGGCGCAGCTCTCCACCGCATCTATGGCCACAACCTCGCCGCGGAGCAAGGCCACGCTGTCGGCATAAGTGCTACTGCCGAGCACGAAGCGCTCGATAACAACCCTGACACCTTCTGGGTCGCGCCACCGCTGCACGGCACGCTCGAGGTACATTTCGATAAACCCGTTACCTTCGACCGCGCCGTGACCATGGAGAGGCTCGACGACGGACAACATGTAGAGGAGTACGCCATCGAAGCCTGGCAGAACGGCGCATGGAAACCCTTGGCTCGCGCTCAGGCAATCGGCCACAAAAAGATCGACATCTTCCCTGCCTGTACGACGCAGCGGGTCCGGCTCAATCTCATATCGACCTCTGGAACTGCCGCGATCCGCGAGTTTCAACTCTTCGACGGAAGATCCACTTCGAGACAATAACGCGGAAAAGGCCCGCACGCTCGCGCTTATTTTTACGCAAGCCGCTGACAGCGAAATCACCGCCGGTGTAGACTCGAAACCGATACGGCAAGAAGCATTTCCAAGCACCCTTTTCATTGCAGATTCGTCCTACCCCTACAGCACCTCAATATTGATGGAGTTCACATGATTTCAAGAAGGTCTTTTCTCGGTGGAGTCTCTGCCGCCTGCACTGTTAGCGCTACCAGAAGCACAGCTTTCGCTAGAATGATATCTCGCCCTGAATCATCCAGTGCAGCAAATGATCCTGCCTCGCTGGTCGATATCACGATCGGTACCGGCGGCCACGGCCATTGCTTCCCCGGTGCAGTCGTCCCCTTCGGTGCTGTTCAACTCAGCCCCGATACCTTCACCGATGGTTGGGACTGGTGCTCCGGCTACCACATCTCCGACACCTCTATCATGGGCTTCAGCCACACCCATCTCAGCGGAACCGGTTGCGGCGATCTCCTCGACTTCCTCGTCATGCCCGGTACCGGCGAGTCGAAGATTGTACCCGGCTCGCGCAGCAACCCCGACGAAGGCTACCGATCGCGCTTCGACCACAAGGACGAGCACGCCGAGCCCGGCTATTACTCGGTCCTTCTCAAGGACTACGGCATTCACGCCGAGCTGACTGCCACCGAGCGCACTGGCCTGCACCGCTACACCTTTCCTCGCGACGCCAAGGCAGCAAAGAGCGGGCACATCATCGTCGATCTAAAGCATAGTTATGGTCCGTCGAACGTCATCTCCGCATCACTCCACAGCCCCGCACCCGACACGCTCGCCGGAGGCCGCACCACCAAGTCCTGGGGCGATGGCCGCGAAGCTTACTTCACCATGCAGTTCTCGCAGAAGCCTACGCGCATCGTCTTCTACAAAGATGACGCCGAGGTCCCGGCTGGCACAGAGCCTCTGACCGGCAAATCTCTCAAGTGCGTGGCCTTCTTCGACCTCACGCGGAATCCTGTCATCTTCGTAAAAACGGGCATATCCGGCGTCAGCGCGGAGTCCGCAGCCAATAATCTGAAGGCAGAGCTGCCCGGTTGGGACTTCGAGCACGTCCGCCGCAGCGCCCGCGAAAAGTGGAACAAGCAACTCTCTCGCATCAACGTCACCACAAATAACGAGAAGCATCGCCGCATCTTCTACGCCGCGCTTTACCATGCCTCCATCGGCCCTTCGCTCTTCGACGACGCCGACGGCAGCTATCGCGGCATGGATAAGCAGATCCACAAGCTCAACCCCGGACAGCGCAACTACACAACGTTCTCCCTCTGGGACACCTACCGCGCCACCCATCCGCTCTACACGCTCATCAATGCCGAGCATGTGCCCGACTTCGTCAACGCTCTCATCCTGATGGCCGAGCAAAGCCCTGCCGGAATGCCCGTCTGGCCGCTTCAAGGCACGGAGACCGGCACCATGACCGGCTACCATTCCGCCGCCGTCATGGCGGAAGCCTGCAACAAGGGCTTCACCGGCATCGACTACGAGCGCGCCTACAAATGCATGATGCAGCGCGCCATGGTCGACGACTATCGTGGCCTGGGCTATTACCGCTCGAAGCATTACATCCCCTGCGACCTCGAAGAAGAGTCCGTCAGCAAGGGCTTCGAATATTGCTACGACGACTGGTCCATCGCGCACGTCGCAAAGAAGCTCGGCCACGCAGACGATGCAAAGATGCTTGCAGACCGCTCGCTGAACTACCGCAACTATTACGATCGCAAGATCAACTTCGCCCGTCCTAAACTCGCGAATGGTGAATGGGCTCCTGGCTTCGATCCACTCGCGATGGGCACGTCAAAAAAATGGCGGGACTTCACCGAGTCGAACTCCTGGCAGACTACCTTCGGCATTCAGCATGACGCCGCGGGCCTCATCGAAACCCTCGGCGGCCAGAAGGCATTTCTCGCCAAGCTCGATGAGTTGTTCGATCAACCCTCCACGCTGCCTCCCGATGCTCCACCCGATATCGCCGGCCTCGTCGGTCAATACGCTCAGGGCAACGAGCCGTCGCACCATATCGCCTATCTCTACGTCTACGCCGGCCAGCCGCACAAGACCCAACAGCGTATCCGTATGTTGATGGAGACGATGTACGCCGCCCTTCCCGACGGTCTGCAAGGTAATGAAGACGTAGGCCAGATGTCATCCTGGTACATCATGAGTTCCATGGGCTTCTACCCCGTCGATCCGGTTAGCGGAAATTACATCTTCGGCACGCCGCTGTTCGACCACGTCACGCTGCAGCTCGGCAAGGGCAAGCAGCTTGAGATCGTTGCCCATCGTAGCGCACCCTCGGACCAGTACATCCAGTCCGTCACCTTCAATGGCAAACCTTACACTCGCTCCTGGTTCAACCACCGCGAGATCGTCGACGGGGCCAAAATCGAGTTCACGCTGGGCAGCCAGCCCAACCTCGAATTCGGCACCAAGGCCGAGGACATTCCACCCTCGTTCCAGCTCGAAAGCGCGTAGACGAAAAAGAAAGGATGAGGCTCCATGAAGTCCCTGATCGTCTGTCTCCTGTTTGCAGCGAGCACTGTCTTTGCCCAGACAAAGACTCTCTTCTACATGACAGATCAGCCGCAGTCGGTCCGCGACTTCATGGAGCATTCATCAAAGATCGACATCATCGTCCCCACCTGGTATAGCGTAGATGAGACCGGCCTCGTCTACGGCGAGCCTGACCCCAACGTCATGCTCGTCGTCAAGCATCGCCACATCGCCCTCTTCCCTATCGTCGCGCTCTTCGACAAAGTAAAGATTCACACCCTGATGTCGAGCGATAAGGCTCAGACAGCGATGATCGACTCTCTCATCGCTGCCTGCAAGCAAAACGGCTACAACGGCTTCCAGCTCGACTTTGAGAACATCAGTTGGAATGATCGCGACATGCTCTCCACCACGGTCAAACGAATCGCCAACGCCTTTCACCAACAACATCTTCAGCTTCAGATCGCAGTCGTCCCCAACGCCCCCGGCTATCCCGGACACACGCCATTCAGCAAATGGATCTTCTCCGACTGGCGTGGGGCCTTCGACCTCAAAGCCCTCGGCGAGTCCGTCGATCTGCTCTGCCTCATGACCTACGACCAGCACACCCGCTGGACGACGCCAGGCCCCGTCGGCGGCTGGATGTGGACCAATGAAAATCTCGACGATGCACTGAAGTCAGTGCCGAAAGACAAGCTCTCCCTCGGCATCGCACTCTATGGATATCACTGGTTCACCGGCGATCCCGGCGTCAACGAAAAAGTGCAGAAGCCCAACATCACCGCCGAGTACATCAGCGCCCCCAATGCCCAGTTCTTTCGTGACACCTACGGCGGACAAGAGCAATGGGACCCGCAGGACCACACCGCCTGGTTCTACTTCTATCGCGACCAGATGCGGGAGTGGATCTTCTACACCGAGAAGCGCGGCTTCGCCGACCGCTACAACCTAGCCCAAGAGCAACACCTTCAGGGAATCTGCGCCTGGGTACTCGGCGAAGAAGACCCCGCAATCTGGAGCGTTCTTCCAGATCGCAAATAACTTCGACTGATCGGATAACGTGCTTGCCACTTCTTCAGGCGGCAGAAACCGCGACTTTATGCGTCAGTCAGATTCTTGATCATTGCGCGCACATCGTTGCTATCGACGATAAACCGGGACTGAGCAGAAGCCCCGCCTTCAATCTGCACGTCGTGACCGTCATAGTGTCGCGGCCCCGCAACGATGCGGCGTATGGAGCCATGAAAGTGTTGCGCTCCAGTCGTACGCGCTACGGCGGCGGCATTCTTCACGCGCAACCCGCCGCCCACCGCGATATCAATTCTGCCTGCAGCCTGTCCAATCAGCCGGGCAAGCGATTTTCCTCCGCTCACAACGTCGCGCTCGCCGCCCGATGTCAAAATACGTCGACAACCAGCTGCAATTACATCCTCTAACGCCGCCTCAAGCGAAGCTGTATGGTCGAAGGCGCGATTAAACGTCACCTCAAGCGGCCCAGCCAGTTTCACCAGCTCGCGAGTGCGCTCGACATCGACAGAACCATCAGCACACAACACCCCCAGCACTACCCCGCTTGCCCCAAGCAGGCGCAGATGTTTCAGGTCCTCGCATATGACTTCGAACTCCGCGTCCGTATACACAAAGTCGCCGCCGCGAGGGCGCAGCAACACATGCACCGGCAACCCACTGCGCGTCACGGCTTCACGAATCAGGCCATGGCTTGGCGTCAACCCGCCTTCACTGAGTGCGCTGCAAAGCTCGATGCGGTCTGCTCCGCCATCACGCGCGACGAGGCACGCATCGATACTCTCGGCGCACAATTCAAAGACAATCTCGCGCATCAGAAATACACCAATTCGTACATGAACATAACGCTTCCTTATGGAAATCAGTGAAGAAGCTGGCAGCGACTCAAAGCTCTGAGCCGCCGCCAGCAGTCACTACACAGCACACCGCTTCTCTCTGTGGAATGAGACAAGACTAACGGATAGCCGTTCATTCAGGCACTAGAACGTGTAATGCGCGCTCAACTGGATCTGCCGCGGCCCAGAACGAACGCTGCTGATTTGACCGAAGTTGGAATCCGTTACGCTATTGTCAGGATTGCCATAGCTGGCAATGTTGAAGAGGTTGAAGAAGTCGACGCGAAATCCTACTGCCTGCCCCTCAGTAATATGAAAGTCCTTGAAAGCCGAGCCATCGATCTGCAGATATCCCGGAGCGCGCTCCGTATCGATGGCTGCGGTGCCGAACGTTAGCGGAGCGGATGCGCCATACGCGCAGACGCCGTTATCGCCACCGGCAGAGCATCCAACCGCGGAAGGATCAGTCCCAAACCAGTGATCGATATTTCTGTTCTTGATGACCAGCTTGCGATAATGGTTCGCGCGAGACTGGCCAAAGCTGTTCGTATTGCTGCTGCCCGGCCCATTGATCGTAATGGGAAGCCCCGAGTAATCGATCAGCGAACCTGACGCCTTCCAGCCGCCGGCAACAAGATCGAGGAAGCGGTTCATGTGGCCGCCGTACGTCTGTCCGCGACCAAAGGGCAAAGTATAAACGCCAACGGCATTAAGATTGTGGCGAATATCCTGTCCCGATGGGCCATAGTCAGCATGGCCATTGTAGCCATCCTGATACGCACCGTTCGATCCATTGATGCCCGGCTGGCCATAGTTGCCCGACGAGTTCGTCATCGACTTCGCAAACGTGTAGTTGATCGTGTACTCAAGGTTGTGTGTACCGCGATCGCGAAACGTAACCTGGCCACCGTTGTAATTCATCATGGCGCCGGATTCAGTCACCAGCAGGTTGCCATTCTGACCCACGAGCGCTGTATAGGGTGCTACAGCCGAAGGAGGGATCGGTGCGCCAGAGGGAAGATTGGTGACGATCGCAGCCTGCGCCAGCGTAAGCTGATTGGCATTGCGATAGTCCGCAAGGTGCTGCCCCGTCTCACCCAGATATCCCACACTCAGCGACATCTTGTTCGTCAGCTCATATTCCGTGGTGAGACTGTACTGCTGAATATAGGCAGGCTGTTGATTCTGCGGCCACACCGAGTACTGGCTCGTAGCGCTGAACTGCGGTGTGAAACCATCCTCGATCCGGAACGGCGTACCCGGAGTCGTATTCGTCGGAGTTGTTGCATGTAAGTCGCTGCCAAGAGCAAATGGCGGACTCGACGTCAGACGCTGGTTGAATGCATCCCCTTCAAAGAAGCTCGTAGCGCCATAGCCACCGCGAATGACAAATCGCGGCGCAGCCTGGAATGCAAATCCAACGCGCGGCATAAATTGCTTATAGTTGGCGTTGTAGCACGCACGCGTCTTGCAAACAATCGAGCCCGGAGCGGCGTCGGCAGGAACAGAACCCGCATACTCTACCGTTCCTGTACTCAGCAGCACGTTGGCAGTCTTATTGTGCGCCTCATACCACGGTTGATCGTACTCATACCGCAGTCCGAAGTTGAGCGTCAGCCGCGACGTTGCTTTGAAGTCGTCCTGCACATATCCGGCTACGCGCCATTGGCGATTGCCGACGATGCCAAGGGTTGATCCAAGCTTGTTCTCCGCAACGCGATCCAGAATAAAGTCCGCAGGGCTATAACCACCGCCGCCCGCCGTCACATTCGGATTGCTTGTAAAGATACCCGAATAATCGAATTCTCCAAGAAAGCCAAAGTTGGAAGCATTCAGATAGTTCTGCTGATAGCGAGTCGCCTGCACGCCAAACGAGAGCAGATGCTTCCCGCGCTGCCAGGTGAGATTGTCGTAGTAGTTGAAGGTATTGTCGCGAAGAATCTGGGTATTGGCACTTGTCCCCACATAGCTCGCACCAAAGCTCTGGCCGGAAAACCCAGGATAAAGTTGCTTCCCAAAGGGAATGCCAACTTTCTCATTACCGGTCAGGCCAAACAGCCCGGAAGGGTCAGTAGGAATGCTATTGTCCCAGCGAACGCGCGTGAATCCTACGCGCGCTTCATTCACGACAGCAGACGAGAAGGTATGAATCCAGCTGCCGCCGCCAAGCTTGGTGGGATATACATTCGCCGAAGGGAAAAATACCGGAATAAGAACTGACGATGAATCATTGGCGTTCGACTGTGCATAGAACGCAGTGAACTTGTTCGCATTGCCCGGGTCCCACTCGATCTTCACATCACCCTGATTGTTGACGCGGAAGGTGCGTTGCGGCCCCTGGAAGTTGTTCGCCAGCAATCCATCCGTAGGCGCGGCGTTCGGCAACGGATAGATCTCTGGATGCGCAAACAGAAACTGCGCTACAGGATTCACCACCGGAACCTGGTTGTTCGCATAAGGAGTGAAGTTATTCTGCGTGTTATAGAGCTGAATCGGCTGATAGACAAATGAGCCGTCTGCGTTCTTGGGCGGATTCAGCAGCGCGCTGAAATCTCCAGTCCGCATTGCCGCAGGAAGAACGCTGGCAATCTGCAGACCGCCGGTATGTTGTCTCACGCCCTCGTAGTCGGCAAAGAAGAACAGCTTGTTGTGGAGGATCGGGCCGCCAATCGTGCCGCCAAAGATACTCTGCGTATACGGATTCCTGGGCACAATCGGCGTCTGGTGCTTATTACCCCATGTGTTCGCATCGAGGTTGGCATTCTCCAGATAGGCATAAGCCGACCCATGAAACTGGTTCGTGCCCGACTTCAGAATGGAGACCACCGCGCCGCCATTTGCATTGCCATAGGAAGCAGGAGCATTCGCCGAAATCACGCGAACTTCCTGTAGCGAGTCCGGCGCAGGGTTATAGGCAATCAAGTTGTTCTGCGGCTCATTCTGATCCGCGCCATCCAACGTATAGTTATTCGCCTGGTTACGGTTTCCATTGATCGAAGCAATGCCATTGTTATAGGTGCTGCGCTCAATTGCATTCGATCCCGTCATACCCTGCGGATCAGTCGCCACCGCACCCGGCTGAAACAGCGTCACCGAAGAGAAATTCCTGCCGTTCAGCGGAATGTTCGCAATCTCATTCGTTGACAGCGTGATACCCAGCGAAGCGTCATTTGTGTTCAAGATCGGCGCAACACTGCCTTCTACCTCTACCTTGGTATCGCTCGCACCCACGGTCAGACTCGCATTCACCTTAGCCGTCTGATTAATCTCCAGGCTGAACTGTGGAACCGTCTGCGTCGAGAAACCCTGAGCCGTCACGCTCACCGTATAAGGACCGATCGGCAGAAACCGAATCGTATACGCACCCGAACTGTTCGTCTGTACCTCTGTCTTCACGCCGGTTCCGGTATTCAGTGCGGTCACATGAGCACCCGGGACAACAGCACCGCTGGAATCACTCACGACTCCCGTAATCGATCCCGTCACCGTCTGCGCAAAAGCGGGAGACACGCACAGCAGAGCCGTCAGTGCACATCCGGCAAGGTATTGAAATATTTTCGTTCTCATACGATTCTCACTCCGTGGTACTGGCTAAATTAGCTGCATTATGCAGGAAAAGAAGAAACCAGAGCCGGTCGCACCCATTTCAGTCCGGTGCCCGCCTCTTTTGAAACTTTGCCTTCCGAAGGCTTGTGGCGTTGAGCATAGAAAGGTAGATAGATGAATGTCAACTAATTTTTTCATTATTATGCAAATAAACTATTCAAATGGTCAGCTTTTTGGTTCGATAACTGCACCAGCTAATCTCGACATTCCCGTTATCATTAGGTGGGCACTAGAAAGGATTGGTCCAAGTGGCTGCAAAGACGCATGATCGAGCTAATCAGATCCTTCACTTGCTCCTGCAGAAGGGCACCAGCAGCGTCGAGGACCTCGCCGCCACGGTTGACGCTTCCTCGGCAAGCGTCCGCCGGGACCTCATCAAACTAGAGCACCGGGGCCTGGTCCATCGCACGCATGGGGGCGTCGAACTCGCCGGCAAACTGACGTACGAGCCCTTCCGCTTCGACGCAGCCTTCCCTCTCCGCGAAGAACGCTTCGCCGATGAAAAGCGCCGCATCGCAATCGCCGCCGCCGCGATGGTCGCGGATGGCGAGACCATCGCTCTCTCTCCCGGCACCACTACCACCCAGGTAGCCCGCAGCCTGCGCCACCGCGAAGGCATTCACCTCGTCACCAGCGCGGTCAATATCGGCATGGAGCTTTCCAGCCAGCCCAACGCAAAGGTCACCCTGACCGGCGGCTCCATCCGCTGGCCAGGCTCCTTCTCCATGGTTGGAGCCACAGCATTCCACTCCATCCAGAAGCTCTACTTTGATAAGGTCTTCATGGGTGCCACCGGCATCCACCCGGAATATGGATTGACTGTCATCGAGTCAGACGAAGCACTGATTCTCGCCGAGATGGCCAAACACGCCCGTCAGGTTATCGCAGTAGCCGATGCCAGCAAACTCGGTATGATCAGCACCAACAAGGTCTGCGAGCCCTCTCAGATCCACACCATCATCACCGACGACAGCATCGATCCCGAACTGGCCGAGCAATTCCGCCGTCAGCATATCCAGGTACTCATCGTCTGAAGCCGTTCCCCAAACCGCTAAAAACTCACGTCATCTCGACCGAAGGCATCGCACTGCCGCCTCTGTGGAAAATACCCTCGTATTTCGCCTTCGTCGGTGTCTTACTTGATCGCTATAGACCGATACAGTCTTAACAAGCTTTAGGCACGAGAGCTATCAGCCGCCTGCGTCTTCTTCAGGTCGTCCCCCAGCACGATGGCATCCGCAATCTCGCGCATCGAGATCCGCCGCTGGCGGCTCTCCCGTTGCATCGTTCTATAGGCCTCGTCTTCGCTCATCCCCAGGTCGCGCTGCAAAATCCCCTTTGCTCTGTCCACAGCTTTGCGCGTCTCCAGCCGCCCCGCCAGTTGCAGATTTTCCGTCTCCAGCCGGGTGCGCTCAATCTCAGCGCCCACAAGAAAGCCAAGCATCGAGAGCAGCCTGATCTCGTTCGCCGTGTGCTGATAGCTCATCTGGTGCTGCAGGTTGATAACCCCAACCACCTTGCTCGCGCAAAGAATCGGGGTGCACAGGATTGCCTCAAAATGGTCTTCCGGCAGGTTGCGAAACATGACAAAACGCGGATCGTTCGACGCGCCAGATGCAATTGCTACCGGCTCGCGATGCTCTGCCACCCAGCCCGTAATTCCCTGCCCCAGCGACATGCCCAAATGGTCCACAAGATCGACATGGGGGTTCTTCGATGCCCGCAGCACCAGCTTCTCGTTCTCCAGCACGTAGATGAAGCACGAGTCGCACGGAATTACAGTCGTCACGAAATCGACGATGCTGCCCAGCACCACATGAAACGAGTCCGCCGATGCCAGCCGGCTGCTGATCTCATGTAGAAAATCGATCGACGTAAGCCCGTCGCGAAACCCCGCCATCGTCGGCGTCGAAGCAGCAACCCGGCGCACCACGGATTTCGGCTTTTGCATCGGCTTGTCGCCATCGTCCACCGTTGGCGCAATCGCAGTAGCAGCATCTGCGCCTCGCTTCCGCTTCCGCTCCAGAATCTTGCCGGAGTATTGCGCGGCCTCATTCACCAGAAAGCCCATCTTCGGATGCGATGGTTCAAAGTCAGGCGTGATTCCATAGTGAGCCAGTTCTTCCGAAGTCGTCGGCCCAATCGAAACCACCACCATCGACATCAACCCGGCGCGCAGATCTTCGCGAAGCCCCATCTCTTCGGCAACCTGGAAGAGATGAATCACCTGCACCGCTGTCATAAACAGCACCACGTCGACACTTCCATTCGCAACGCCCAGCACGCATTCCCGCAGCGGCCCCAGGTCTTCAGGCAGCGTCCACTGATAAACCGGGACCTTCGTCACCTCACCGCACTTCACCGTCAGTTCGGAAAGAAACTCGGGGTTCGACGCACCATACTCCTGCACCGCCACCCGCATCCCACCTAACTTGTCGCCAAACTCCGACTCCAGCGCATGCATCATCTCGCGCCACGTATTCGGTTCAGGCGCCGTCGCCGTAACTGGAATCTGTAGTTCCCTCAAAGCGGCGGCCGGTTTCGGTCCGCGCGCTCCAATCTTGACGCCGCGCAGGGCCTCAATCAACTCTTCGCGCTTATATTTCGTCTGCGCAATATCCAGCAAAGCCCGAATACCCACGCCGGTCAGAAAGATCACGAGATCGAACTTCCCACGCAGCAGCCCATCGGCGAACTCAAGCGCCTGCTTGTTCGATTCAAGCGGTGCTTCGCGCATCGCGGGCACAACAAAGGGCTCTCCGCCGTAAGTGCGGATCAACTTCGCGACCTCTTTTGCGCGCCGCGATTCAAGCGACAGAACCCGCAATCCATCAAAGCTCGCGTGAGTCATTCATCTCCCTCAGCCACGCCGCCATGCAATTAAAACCGGCTGGCTGTTAATCCCAATTCTAGCGGCTCTGCATCGACAATCACAGAGCCGTCGATAAAATCGCTTCTTCTTACTTAGAAAGTAAGCCGCCCCGTCAGCACAAGGCCATGGTTATAAGCATGATAAGTCGAGGTAGCTATCTGCATTCCTCCGCCAAACACCAGTCCCAGCCTGTCCCCCGGCTCATTTCGCAGCTTGATCCTGCCCGCCATCAGTCCAGGAGTTACAAAGGTCTGGTTCTTCCCATTATTCGGTCCCAGATGAAAATAGCTCGAATTGACCTCGACCTCAGGCCAGAAGATCTTTCCCGCCTGGTACTGCGCGACTGTGTTCCATACGATCGTTCTTCCAATCGTATGGATCGAGCCCACCGGCAAAGTGCCTCCCAGACTCGACTGAACATCGAAACGTCCAAATCCCTTACCCAGAATCAACGTCGGATTGATCGTAGTTCTCGCAGTTCCATTCTTGTAACTTCCCGTCGCGCCCGTAGCCGCAATCTGAAATGCTGTCGAGTAATTCCCACTCTCCGCGCCCCCAGCAAACGGACGATACTTCACCACCATCGAGAAGTCTCCTGCGCCATCCACCGCCTTCGGAGTATTGTGCTCAACATACGGAGGAAGATTCACATCTATCTCCGTCTTGTAGTACGGAATAAAGTTGAACCCCTTGCTATTCCCATAGTTCCACGTCGAAGTACGCGTCGAAGTCCATTGATGCAGCACATCGACACGCGCCAGCTGCACAATACCGGATGACGGAGTCACAACAGGCACCACCCATCCCGGTTGCTGGGCAGAGGTCTTCTGCACCCGGTCCTCCCATTTCGTAAAAAAGTTATCCTGCGCAACCATCAACGACCCGGAAACCGCCTGCGTCGCGAAAAGAACCGCCAAAATTAAGCGCTTCATAGCTCCTCCTGTAAATGCCATGGTCTGTTAGTTAGTTCAAAGTGAATCGTTGTCCTCTTCCACCAAATGCGTGGCAGATATCAAGTCCTCAACCATTGCTTGCCGATTTAGAAAAACAGTGATGCATCGGTAAAACACTGGCGCATTGGCCCAATGGTCGTGGTCTGATACGAGGCTTGGTATTGGTTTGCTCAGACGTAGAGCAGAAGAATCAGAACTGATTCAGGATGAGTTGACACATCAAGGTGTCCTGGCGATGGAAGCTGTTACCAGTTTTGTAACATCGCCGTGCACGCGGAACAACAAAACAGCCGCCGTATAACAAAAACTTCTACGCCTCATTCAATCTTTGTTTACAGCTCGCGATTCAAAGCTTCCCTCTTGCCGCGCAGCAAATCCCGCAGTACTATCAGTTCATCGAATGCTATCCAGCCCGATCTGGATAGCCGAAGAAGTTCAGCCCGGCACCCTGCTGTGTCCCGGCTCCCACTCTCCTCCATAGTTTTCATGCTCCCTGACGAGCCTTGAATCATCGCAATTGAGTTCTCTCAACGCGATGTTTATCTGGCCCCGCATCTGGCTGCACCCAATCCAGATCGCGCCCTGCGACCTTCCGGCTTCAACCGCCGGAAACCGTAAAGGAGATTCAGCATGGAACAGCAAACCGGCACCACCCTCATCGACGCTCCAGGGTTCTCCATCGCGCAGCAGCAATATCTGCAAGGCTTCTTCGCCGGCGTGGCCCAGCGCGGAGTCATGCCTTTCGTTGGCCAAACCTTCAGCGGCCACATCACCAATGATCCCGCCTCTGGCCTCGTCAATCAGGCTGCCGAAGAAGCCGAGCCAATGTGGTTTGGCACGCCCCTCTCCGACCTCTGCAAAGAAGAGCGCTGGAAGCAGGAAGAAAACGCGCTCGACATCTGGGACAAACTCGTCGCACACGCTAACGAAGACAAGGCCCCCGCGCCCGACGATCTCTTCCGCTTCAAATTTCACGGACTCTTCTACGTCGCTCCAGCGCAGGACTCTTTCATGCTGCGTATGCGCGTGCCGGGCGGCATCCTCAGCGCGCACCAGCTTCGCGGCCTCGCGCAGATGGCCGCCGACTGGGGCTCCGGCCGCGCCGACCTCACCACGCGCAGCAACCTCCAGATACGCGAGTTCCAACCTAAAGACATCGTCCGCGTCCTTGGCAAAGTTCAAGACCTCGGCATGACCTCCCGCGGATCAGGCGCCGACAACATCCGCAACATCACCGCATCGCCCATCACCGGCATTGACCCGGAAGAGCTTTATGACGTAGCGCCGCTCGCCGACGCGCTCAACCGCTACATCCTCAACTCTCGCGACATGTACGGCCTGCCACGCAAGTTCAACGTCGCCTTCGACAACGGCGGCGCCATCAGCGTCGTCGCCGACACCAACGACATCGGCTTCATCGCCGTCGAGGTCAAGGAAGGCCACGGCATCCCCGCCGGCGTCTACTTCCGCGTGCTGCTCTGCGGCATCACCGGCCACAAGCAGTTCGCGACAGACTGCGGCCTTCTCCTTCGCCCCGACCAGACCGTCGCCGTAGCCGCCGCCATGATTCGCGTCTTCGCCGAACGCGGTGACCGCACCGACCGCAAGAAGGCCCGCCTCAAATACCTCATCGACAAATGGGGCGTCGAAAAGTTCATCACCAAAACCGAGAAGCTTCTCGCCTTCCCGCTCATCCGCGTTCCCGCATCCGCCTGCGAACCGCGCAAGCCCATCGACCGCGCCGGACACATCGGCGTGCATGCACAGTCGCAGCCCGGCCTGCACTACATCGGCGTCTCCGTTCCCGTCGGACGCCTGCCAGTAGATCAAATGCTCGGTCTCGCCAACATCGCCGAGACCTGCGGCACCGGCCAACTGCGCCTCACTGTCTGGCAGAACCTCATCATCCCCAACATCCCCACGGCAAAGCTCGAAGCCGCAAAGGCAGCAATTCTCGCCGCAGGTCTCGCCTTCGAAGCAGGCACCGTCCTCAGCGGCACCGTAGCCTGCACAGGCAACAAGGGATGCCGCTTCGCCGCAACCGATACGAAAGCCCACGCCGTCGCGCTCGCCAACATGCTCGACAGCCGCTTCAACATCATGCAGCCCGTCAATCTGCACGTCACCGGCTGCCCCCACTCCTGCGCCCAGCACTACATCGGCGACATCGGCCTCATGGGCGTCAAGGTCGGCGGCGAAGAAGGCTACCAGGTCGTCGTCGGCGGAGGCTCCGACCAGGATCAAAGCATCGCTCGCGAGCTGATCCCCGCCATCAAGTTCAGCGATCTGCCGCCAGTCATGGAGCAGCTCTTCCGCACCTACACCACGCAACGTAACCCGGAAGAGTCCTTTCTCGACTTCACGCGCCGCCACTCCATCACCGAACTGCAATCCTTCTGCGCAACTCAGGAGCTCGTATGACCATGCAAACTACCGGCCTCCCTACACTCGTTCCCTTCATCCCAGATAACGCGCCCTTCAGCGATGATCAGCGCGCGTGGCTCAACGGCTTCCTCGCCGGAATCTTCTCCTCGACGCAGCCCGCCGCAGTCACCGAAGCTCCGCCTGCGCTCAAGATCGCCGTGCTCTACGCCTCACAGTCCGGCACCGCTGAGGGCCTCGCTCGTAAAGTCGTGAAGGACCTCAAATCCAAAGGACACATCGCCTCGCTCATCTCGCTCGAAGGCTATACGCCCGCTGCGCTCGCCGAAGAGCGCTACGCCATTCTCATCGCCAGCACCTACGGCGACGGCGACGCCCCCGATGCAGTCAAGCCCTTCTACGAGAAGCTCTGCATCGAACACTTCCCCCGCTATCAGGATCTCTCCTACGCTGTGCTCGCCCTCGGCGATTCGCACTACGAGCACTTCTGCAAATTCGGCATCGACCTCGACAATAAGCTCGACTCCCTCGGCGCAGTCCGTCTCCACAATCGCGTCGACTGCGATATCGATCTGGACGATGCCTTCGCAAGCTGGAAGCAGGGCCTCTACTCTCGCCTCGAATCCATCGTCTCCACACGCCCGGCCAAGAACGCGCCGTCAGCCTCCATCAAAACCGCAGCGCCTGCAGCGAAGCCTGCAGCAAGCAGCACCGGTGCCTCTTCCTACACGCGCGAAAATCCCTTTCTCGCGCCTGTAGTTGACAAGCACCCACTCACCCGCGAAGTCTCCAGCAAACTCACCATGCACATGGCCTTCTCTATCGCCGACTCGAACCTCAAGTACGAAGCCGGAGATGCTTGCGGTGTCGTCCCGCAAAACGACCACCAGCTTGTCGCAGACATCATCACCATGCTGAACTTCAGCGCCCAGGCCCCGGTGCAGCTCCCCAAATCCGGCACCACAACGCTCGTCGACGCCCTCACAAATCACCTGCAGATCACCCGCCTCACCCGCAGGATGATTGAAGCCTACGCCACCATCGGCAACTGCAAGCCGCTCTTCGGTCTGCTCATTCCCGAGCAGCAGGCGCACCTCGAAAAATATACCTACGACCGCGGCCTCATCGATCTCCTCCACGACTACCCCGGCGTCCTCCACGATCCCGCAGACCTTGTCGCCATGCTGCCCAAACTCGCGCCGCGCCTCTACTCCATCTCCTCCAGCCCCTACGCGCACACCGGCGAGATTCACACCACCATCGCCGTCGTCCGCTATCGCGCCCATAACCGCGAGCGCGGCGGCGTCTGCTCCACCCTGCTCGCCGACCGCACCAACACAGGCGAACGCCGGGCCATCTACATCCAGCCCAACAAAAAATTCCGCCTGCCCCAGCAGTCCGACGCGCCCATCATCATGATCGGCCCCGGCACTGGAATCGCGCCCTTCCGCGCCTTCCTGCACCAGCGCCGCGCTCTATCCGCCACCGGAAAGAACTGGCTCTTCTTCGGTGAGCGCAGTGCCGCAACCGACTTCCTCTACCGCGACGAGCTCGAATCGATGCTCAAGGACAAGCACCTCACCCATCTCGATCTCGCCTTCTCCCGCGACCAGGAGCACAAGGTCTACGTGCAGGACAAGATGCTCGAGCAAGCCCCGCGCTTCTGGTCATGGCTCGAGGACGGAGCCAGCATCTACGTCTGCGGCGACGCCGCCCGTATGGCTAAAGATGTCGACGCCACACTCCACAGCATCGTCGCCAAACAAGGCAACCTCAACGCCGAAGCAGCAACCGAATACGTGCAGACCTTGAAAGACGATCACCGCTACCACCGCGACGTTTACTAAACGCCCACGCCGGCAATCGATCCATAAGCACCTCACGAAAGGAGGGCACCAGTGTCTCTACCCCTACAGGAACTCGCACAATCCGCCACCGAAGACTCCATCGTGCGCATGACCTTCGCCGACCTCGGCCAGCCCTCCGTACCAGCGGCAACCGTCGTCACGTCGCTCATCCCCACACGCGCGCTCGAAGCCGGAGAACAATACCGCTTTCACTTCGATATGACCAAATGCATCGGCTGCCGCTCCTGCGAGATCGCCTGCAACGAGCAGAACGGCAACCCCGCCGACATTCGCTGGCGGCGCATCGGCGAGATCGAAGGCGGCACCTACCCCGACACGCTTCGCCACTACCTCTCCATGGGCTGCAACCACTGCCTCGACGCCGAATGTGTCAAAGGCTGCCCAGTCGATGCCTACACCAAAGATCCCATTACCGGCATCGTCCTCCACTCCGCCGACGCCTGCATCGGCTGCCAGTATTGCGTCTGGAACTGCCCTTACTCCGTCCCTCAGTTCAACGCCGAGCGGGGAGTCGTCGGCAAATGCGACATGTGCCACGGCCGCCTCACCGACGGCCTCGAACCCGCCTGCGTCAACGCCTGCCCAGAAGCCGCCATCGAGATCGAAATCGTCAACACCACCGCATGGCGCGTCGACTACGCCAGTGCCGAATCTCCCGGCATGCCCGCGGCGGGGCACACCATCTCGACCACGCGCATCACGCTTCCCCCCAACACAACCACCAAACTCGAGCGCGTAGACATAGGACGCATCCAGCCCGAACACGCCCATCTCTCCCTCGTCTTCATGACGACGCTCATCCAGTCCGTAACCGGCTCACTCATCTTCGCGCTGCTCTTCCACGCAGCCCCGCCCATGCTGCTCACCATCCTGCTCGTCATCACCAGCATCGCGCTCAACATCTCCGTCTTCCATCTCGGCCGTCCCGCCTACGCATGGCGAGCCTTGAAGATGTGGCGCCGCTCCTGGCTCAGCCGCGAGGTTCTCCTCTTCGGCCTCTTCTTCGGTGCCATCGCCACCTTCACCTTCGCCACCTGGCTGCTCACGCCATCCACCGCATCCATCCTGCACAGCTCACTGTTGCGGCACATGCAAACGCTCCCGTTCGTCGCACAATTCCTCACAACCATCGGCTGCGCAGCCGCTATCCTCGGCGTGGCCGGCACCATCGCCAGCGCCTTCATCTATCTCGTTCCCGCGCGTCCCGCATGGAACATGGTCCACACCCCCATCGACTTCCTCCTCAGCAGCCTCCTCATCGGCTCCACGCTTCCAGTCACTCTCAACTGGATCGTCAAAACGCTCAACCACATCACGCTGCTGCAACCGCTCCATCTGCAAACCATCAGTGCCTTTCCCGCATGGCTCACGGGCCTCGCAGCGATTCCATGGATCGCCAACCACGCCATCCGTCTCATCCGTCTCAATCGCTCCAGCCTCTTTGAAGAACGCGCCACCGCCGAGCTTCTCGGCACGCAAAACTTCCGTCCCGCCGTCATTGTCACCTTCGCTCTCGCCGCCGCCGCAGGCCTGCTCTCCTTCTGCGGAGCCTTCGCCTTCGCCACGCTCGCCACCTTCGCCGCAGTTATCATCGCGCGCTATCTCTTCTTCGTCTCCGTCGTTCCGCTCAACATGGCGCTCACCTTCACTCGCGGAGGCACATACTAATGTTGAAACGAATCCGCCGCGCTCTCGGCATCGACACCCGCCAATCCGAATACACCTTCCAGCGCGACCCGCGTTTCGGTCACATCGCCACCGCCCGCGTAGCCGACACCTGGGTCAAAACCACCTGCGGCTACTGCTCCGTCGGCTGCGGCATGCTCGTCGGCGTCAAAGACAACAAAGCCGTCACCGTCCGCGGCAATCCCGACCACCCCGTCAACCTTGGCAAGCTCTGCCCCAAAGGTCTCAGCGAGCATCACATCCTCAACGCCCCCGGCCGCGCCAAGCAGCCGCTCCTACGCAAAGATGGCAAGCTCGTCCCCGTCTCCTGGGACGAAGCCCTCACCGTCATGCTCGAAAAAATCTCCGCCGTCCAGCAAAAATACGGCAGCGATTCCCTCGGCGTCATCAGCACTGGCCAACTCGTCACCGAAGAGTTCTACACTCTGGGCAAGCTCATCCAGCTCGGCTTCGGCAGCCGCAACTACGACGGCAACACCACCCTCTGCATGGCCTCCGCCGTCTCCGGCTACAAGCTCACCTTCGGCAGCGACGGCCCACCCGGCTCCTACGCCGACATGGAGACCGCCGACCTCATCCTCCTCATTGGCGCCAACATCGCCGACAACCACCCCATCCTCTGCCAGCGCATTGAACGCAATCGCCAGTGCAACCAAAACTCCACCGTCATCGTGGTCGACCCACGCGTCACCAAGACTGCCATGATGGCCGACATCCATCTCCCCATCAAGCCGCGCGGCGACATCGCCCTGCTCAACGGCATCGCGCACATCCTCATCCGCGACGGCCTCATCGACCGCGACTACATCCACCAGCACACTACCGGCTTCGAAGAGTTCGCAAGCTTCGTCGCCGACTTCACACCACAACACGTAGCCGAAGTCACCGGCCTCAGTGAAGAAACCATCGTCAACACCGCCCACCTCTACGGCAAAGCGAAAGCCGCGTTCATCGGCTGGACCATGGGCGTCAATCACTCCACGCAGGGCGCAGCCACCGTCACCGCTATCAACAATCTCGCGCTCATCACTGGCAACATAGGTCGCGCCGGAGCCGCACCGTTCTCCATCACCGGCCAGTGCAACGCCATGGGCAGCCGCGAAACCAGCTTCACCACCGCTCTCCCCGGCTACCGCAAATTCGAGAAGGCGCAAGACCGCGAAGACCTCGCCCGCATCTGGAACATCGACGCCGACCGCATCCCCACATCACGCGGCCTCGCCTACCCCGACATCATCGAGGCCGCCGTCGCCGGCAAAGTCAAAGCTCTCTGGTTCATCGCCACCAACCCCGCCGTCTCTTTCCCCAACTACGCTCTGCTCAAGCAAGCCCTCGAAAGCGTCGACTTCCTCATCGTGCAGGATGGCTTCCACCCCACGCCCACCAGCGAATTCGCAGACCTCGTCCTCCCCGCCGCCATCTGGGGAGAAAAAGAAGGCACCTACACCAACTCCGAGCGCCGCGTCAGCAAAGTAAATCCCGTCGTCACGCCTCCCGGTCTCGCCCGCTCCGACTTCGACATCTTCCTCGATATCGCCCAACGCCTCGGCGTCCGCGACGAGCTATTCCCCAACTGGCAAACCACCCACGACGCCTTCAAAGAATGGCAGCGCGTCTCCGCAGGACGCATGTGCGACTACAGCAACTTCACATGGCAGCAGCTTGAAGACGAAGGCGGCGCACAATGGGGCGGCGACCGCCTCTACGCCGACGGCATCTTCCCCACCGCCACCGGCAAAGCCGTCCTCTACAGCGTCCCCTGCCTGCCCTTCGTCGAGCAGCCCAACGAAGAATACAACTTCATCTTCAACACCGGCCGCACCGTCGAACACTGGCACACTCGCACCAAAACCGCCGAGGTTGAAATGCTCGACAGCATGGTTCCAAACGCCTGGCTCGAGATGAACCCCATCGACGCCGCCAAACTCGAACTCCGCCCCCACGACCGCGTCAACGTTCTCTCCCGTCGCAGCACCGTCCGCAATATCGAGCTGCGCATCACCGGCATCGTCGCACCCGGTCAGGTCTTCATGCCCTTCCACTTCGCCGAGACCAACTCCAACCTCGTCACCCTGGGAGCCTTCGATCCCATTTCGCGCGAGCCCAACTTCAAACAGTGCGCCGTCCGCGTAGAAAAGTATTTCAAGACATTGAAGTAAAAACTCGGCCAAGCCGCCGAATGCCAGACGAATACCACGGTCGAACCCCGACGTTCACCTCGCACCAGATGAACCAAATTGAAACTCATCTCTTCAGGGGAGCTATCCATGGCAAATCTCAAAGCATTCATGAAGTCCGGACATCCACCAACCCTGCTCGCGGCCTTCCTCTACTTCGACTTCAGCTTCGCCGTCTGGGTTCTCAACGGAGCCATGGGCCCATTCATCTCCGAGCAGTTCCACCTCTCTCAGGGTCAGGTCGGCCTCATGGTCTCCGTCCCCACGCTCGCCGGAGCCTTCATGCGCTTCCCGCTCGGCGTCGTCTCGCAGTACATCGGCAGAAAAATGGCCGCCATCATCGAGATGTCGGCCATCGTCATCGCGCTTCTCTACGGCTTCTTCTTCGTCAAAACCTTTCACGACGTCCTCGCCATGGGCGTCCTGCTCGGCATCGCCGGAGCCAGCTTCGGCGTTGCACTTTCCCTCGGCTCAGGCTGGTTCCCCAAACAATACAAAGGCCTCGCCATGGGCATCGCCGGAGCAGGCAACAGCGGCACCGCCGTTGCCGCGCTCTTCGCGCCACGCCTCGCCACCCACTACGGCTGGCAGCACGTCTACGGCTTCGCGGCGGCAATGATGCTGCTCCCCCTCATCGTCATGATCGTCTTCGCCAAAGAACCGCCAGACATCGAGCACCAGAGTCTCCGCGATCACCTCAAATGCCTCTGGGAAAAAGATGGCTGGGCCTTCAACCTCGTCTACATCATCACCTTCGGCGGCTTCATCGGCCTCGCCACCTTTCTGCCTTCGTTCTTTGTCAAACAATTCCACGTAACCAAAATTCAGGCCGGAAGCCTCACCGTCCTCGCCACCCTCACCGGCAGCGCCACCCGCGTCCTCGGCGGCTGGTTCGCCGACCGCATCGGCGGCATCACCACTCTCTCCGTCGTCTTCCTCATCGTCATCGCCGGACTCTTCGGCCTCATCGCATCGCCGTCGCTTCTCGTCACCACGCTGCTCTTCATGCTCTGCTTCGCCGCCCTCGGCGCAGGCAACGGAGCCACCTTCCAACTCGTCCCTCTCCGCTGGCCCATCACCACCGCGGTCGCTGGCGGCATGATCGGCGAGATCGGCGCGCTCGGCGGCGGCGTCCTGCCCAACCTCCTCGGCCAGTCCAAGCAGCACACCGGTTCTTACGCCGCAGGCTTCATCGCCTACGCCGCAATAGCCTCGCTAATCCTCATAATGCTGCTCATCGTCTCCCGCCGCTGGACCAGGACATGGGTCGGCGCCGGAGGCCGCGCCCTCACCGACGAGCCCGTAGCCATAGCGGCAGACTAGTCTCCAACGAAGGCGGCAGGGCGGCCAGTCCTTGACACCCCCGCTATAATTAACTCAGAAGAAAGAATGAGAAGCCCGGCCCAAAGCCGGGCTTTCTCGTTGGGTAAGTCCAAACCGAAGTCCGGACTTAGGTCCTTTCTTTCGAAGACTTTAGGACTTAAAGTACAGGGGGGGGTACCTCCGGGAGAGCTAGTCGATGACCGATTTCACCGCACGCCGAGCCGCATTCCGGAAGCTCCACGAGAGCGGCTGTTTCCTCCTCCCCAACCCATGGGATGTAGGTTCGGCGCGATATCTCCGCAGCCTCGGCTTCAAGGCGCTCGCCAGCACCAGCGCCGGCTTTGCCTTCTCTACCGGCCGGCCCGACTCAGACTCGGCCGTCCCTCTCGACACCGTCCTCGAGCACATCGCCCAGATCGTCGCCTCAATCGACCTCCCCGTCAACGCCGACTTCCAATCCGGCTACTCCCATAAGCCCGAGGGAGTGGCCGAAAACGTCCGCCGCTGCGTCGAAACGGGAGTCGCCGGACTCTCCATCGAAGACGCCACCGGTGATCACGAAGAGCCGCTCTACGACCTGCCCGTCGCCGTCGAAAGAATCAAGGCAGCAAAGGCAGCAATCAAAGCCACCGGAGCAGATGTGCTGCTGGTCGCCAGAGCCGAGTGCTATCTCGTCGGCCACCCCGATCCGCTGAACGAAGCTCTCCGCCGCCTCGAAGCCTTCGCCGAAGCAGGAGCGGACGTGCTCTACGCTCCCGGCGCAGCCAAACGCGCGGACATCGAGGCCATCGTAAAGGCAGTCCACCCCAAACCCGTCAACGTCCTGCTCACCTCCAGCGCCGGACTCAAAACTCCCGAACTGGCTGAAATCGGCGTAAGGCGCATCAGCGTAGGCTCAGCCCTCGCCCGCGCCGCCTGGACAGGATTCATCCGCGCCGCCCGTGAGATGGCTCAGGAAAACAGCATGGCAGGATTGGACAACGCAGTGAGCTTCGCCGAGCTGGACGGCTTCTTCCGCAAAGACCTCGCAGAGCGGTCATAACCCCCATCTTCGCCAAATCTGCGAAAATAGAAGCAGTATGCCCGAGCAGGAAACCATTGCCGTAGCAATGTCCGGAGGAGTTGACTCCTCCGCCGTCGCCGCACTCCTGCGCGCTCAGGGTCATACGCTCGTCGGCCTCACCCTTCAGCTCTGGAACCAGCGCCGCCTCAGTGGACACGAAGGAATGCCCGAGGCAGTTCAGGGCCGCTGCTGCTCCATCGACGATGTCTACGATGCCCGTCACGTAGCCGAACAGCTCGATATTCCCTACTACGTGGTGAATCAGCAGGACCGCTTCGAGGCCGACGTAGTCAAGCCCTTCGTAGCCGAATACCTCGCCGGACGCACTCCCATTCCGTGCACCCTCTGCAACAACCACCTGAAGTTCGACCAACTCCTCGTCACCGCCCGCCAGATCGGCGCCGACCGCATCGCCACCGGCCACTACGCCCGCAACCACTTCGACCCGGCCCGCAACCGCTGGATACTCTCCCGCCCCGCCGACCACTCAAAGGATCAGACCTATTTTCTCTTTGGCCTGACACAGGAACAGCTCTCGCGCACCCTCTTCCCGCTCGGCGAGATGCAGAAGCCAGCCGTTCGCGAGATGGCTTCTGAAGCCGGTCTCAACGTGGCCGCCAAACCCGACTCGCAGGAGATCTGCTTCATTCCCGGCGGCGATTACAGCGCCTTCCTCAAGGCTTACCTCGACGAGCAGGGCGAAGAACTTCCCGACTCCTCCGGCGAACTCGTCACAACGTCCGGCGAAGTCGTCGGCCATCACGAAGGCATTCAGAGCTTCACCGTCGGCCAGCGCAAAGGCCTCGGACTTACCTCGGTCAACCCGCTCTACGTGCTGTCAATCCACCCTGACAGCCATCAAGTCACCGTCGGCGCCGACGCGGAACTCATGTCCCGCGATCTCCGCGCCAATCGGCTTAACTGGATCTCCATTCCCGAGCTAACTGAAGACATCCGCGTCACCATCAAGATCCGCCACCGTCACACTCCCGCCGCGGCCACTCTAAGCCGAGCCGCTAACAATACAGTTACCGCGATCTTCGACGAGCCCCAACGCGCAATCACCCCCGGCCAAGCCGCCGTCTTCTATCAGCAAGACGAGGTGGTCGGGGGTGGTTGGATTTTTTAGAGAGCCTATTTACAAATCGATATCATTGCTATCCCGGTAACTCCGCACGTTGCGGCCGTTTCCGAAACTCTTGCTGCGTCCCACCAAAACATCCAGCCCGGCTTTGAATCCACTCACCAGTCCGTTGAACTCGCGCACCGGAACCCGAATTCCCGCTTGAACCGAGTCGACAACCTCTGCGGTTCCCATCAGGATCGTGGTGACAATTTCATCCGCACGCGCCGCTTGCACGCGAGCTTTGCTATTCACATCATTAAGAGTGGCGTTAAGCCCCGTTGCCGTGTGACGAATTAAATTGCTCGTTTCTACGAGGTTCTCAGCGAGGACTATCATCTTCGGAGCAGTGCTCTTCATGAAATCGCCAGTGCTATCCAGCACCGGAATCGCCTTCGCACGAAGCTCCTCCGCAATTACCAGCACGCGTTTCCGGGCTTTGGCCGCGCCCATAGCTATCGTGACCAGAGCAATTGCCTGCACGATCAACGCGAGCGCCACCAAGCCGACAAAAACCATCAGCAATGTCGAGTTGCCCGACGAAATCGAACCGGAATCCTGCAGCCACATTCCCGACATAATAAATTGTGCCGCTATCATGCAGCCTCTCTTTCAATTCCAGAAAATTCGGGCCTGACCTCCATCAACGAGAGATCAGGTCCCGGCCCCGACTACGCCTTGCCCAAGTCCTTTGTAGCGCTCGCATATGCATCCTTGCCCGCATCGATGGCAGACGACACCTTCTCCTGCTGCTCGTGCACAAGGCCCTTACCTTTTTCGACATACTCAGCAAACTGAGTACGACCCCGGTCATAATACTCTTTGCCGCGATCGACATATTCGCCGACCTGCTGTTTGCCCTGGGCGGCCAGATCGGCGGCCCGCTCCTTACCTTGCTGGGCCAGGGACGCAGCCTTTTCCTTCGCGTCCAGAGCGCTTGCCACGATATCGTCGCGAGTCTCCTTACCAGCCTTCGGCGCATACAGCACTCCGACCAGCGCACCTACGCCCAGACCCGCCAAAAACCAACCCAATCCACCTACGCTGCTGTCGTTGTCTGCCATTATTCTTCTCCTGTCTTTCTGAATTCTAAGTAGGTTCCTTCGAACTGCTAAATCCGCTCCCCGCCTTCATAACTTCGACCGACGGGATAAACTCCGGTTCGTACGAACATCAAGCATACCTTCTCTCGTCAATGAAGCGTCGCAGACGCTGGTAGCTTGTAGGGAAAGATGCCCTCTCCATGGAATAGGTTGCGCGATCTATCGCAGCTGGTTACATCTTCCCCTCCTCCTCCGGCACTCACTCTCGCGTCGTCACATCCGTCTAACCAACACTGGGCTTCGGCGACAGGTTTCTTCTATACAGCCCAGCGCCACGCCGAAGCATCCCATAATGATGGAGTGAGTTACAGTGTTTGGATAGTTCTCTCCACTAAAGAGGTTGAATGTACGTTCTACGCCCGATCCCGTTTCCGCGCGCCTTGACGTTAGCAGCTGCTTTCGCTTTGTCCCTCAGCTTTGCCGGCTGTCAAAAGGCCACGCCCCCACCCGATGACGCCGCTCTAAGCTCCGCTGTGCAGGCGCGCCTCACCGGCGACAGTGCTCTCCAATCCGAACCAATTCAGGCCTCCGTCCAGAATGGTGTGGCTACGCTGAACGGCACGGTCAGCAACGAAGCCGCTCGGTCTCTGGCCGCAGCAGACGCCGCCCAGGTTGCGGGTCTCAAAACCGTGGTCAACAACCTTACCGTTCAACAGCCCGCTCCGCAGTCGAACCAGCAGCCCGCACCTCTGGCCGCAACCGCCGTAGCGCCCCCACCAGCAGCTACCCGCAAGGAACTGGAAAGAAGGGAGCGCCGGGAGACACGGGAAGAAGCTGAACACTCTTCCGCTCCAATCGAGCGGGTGCCCCCGGTGCAACAAGCTCAGGCGACACCACCACCTCCGCCTCCGCCGCCATCGCAACCGGCACCTCCCGCCTTTCGAGATATTGCCGTCCCTGCGGGTACAACGCTTCCCATCCGCATTACCCAGACTCTCGACAGCGCCACGACACAGCAAGGCGAAAGTTTCAGTGGTACAGTCGCAAGCGATATCGTCATTGACGGTCTCGTCGTCATTCCCCAAGGCACCCCTGTCTCTGGACGGGTCGACGTTGTGCAGGAAGCCGCCCACTTCAAAGGGAATTCGCTGCTCACCATCGAATTGACCGGCTTGAAGCACCACGGCGAAAGCGTGGCCCTCTCGACTGAACCCTACAGCGTTGCCGGTAAGGGACGCGGCAAAAACACGGCCATCAAAACAGGCGGTGGGGCAGCCGTGGGAGCCATCCTCGGCGGCATCTTCGGCGGCGGCAAAGGCGCTGCCATCGGAGCCGCAACGGGAGGGGGCCTCGGAGCCGGATCGAACGCCATCACCCGCGGCGAGCAGGTGCAGATTCCGTCGGAAAGCCTCATTCGCTTCCACCTCACGAACTCCCTTTCCCTTCGCACCTCCACACGCACCACGAGGGATGCGGTCGCCAATCCCAATCTGCAGCAGCGGCCCGACAATCAGCAGAGATAGTGCCCGCACCTAGCCGCAGGTTCATCACCATCATCGTCTCCAGGTGGCGGCAGATTCACGCAGATCTGCCGCCGCATTCGGAGACCAAATCTTCCTATTTTCCTCGTGTAAACTCGGTATCAACGGGGCGTTGCACCCGTATACGATGCTGCTTTTGCCGAAAGAAAGTCATTTCTTTGAGGTACTCGTCTTGACGAAGGCATCGCCCAAATTCGCGGCAACCCCCAAGGGCAAGCCTAAAGGCTTCCTCACGTTCACTCTGCACGCCCATCTGCCTTACGTCGTCAATCATGGCACCTGGCCGCATGGCATGGAGTGGCTCCACGAGGCTGCCGCTGAGACCTATTTGCCCCTGCTCCGCGTCCTCAATAATCTTGAGCGCGACAATATCCGCTTCAACTGCAATCTCAATCTTTCCCCGATCCTGCTGGAGCAGCTCTCGCACCCGGTTTTTATCGCAGAGTTCCCCCACTATCTGACGCGGAAGATCGTCGCCGCCCAGGAAGACGAGGCCTATTTCACCCAGGCCGGCGAGGCCCACTACGCAGAAACTGCGCGCTTCTGGCACCGCTTCTTTTCGCAGGCACTGGAGGATTTCAACCACCTCGACCAGAACATCATCAAAGGGTTCCGTCACTTCAACGACATCGGCCTGATCGACATCATTACCTGCGGAGCCACCCACGGCTATATGCCGCTCTTAGGCACGGATGAGAGTGTCCGCGCCCAGATTCGTACCGCCGTTGCGACTCATATTCGCCACATCGGAAAGCGCCCCAAAGGCATCTGGGCCCCAGAGTGCGGGTACCGTCCTGCAGGATTCTGGAACTACCCCGTCGCCAACGCTGATGGCACGCCAACGCCTCCCGGGTTCGACCGCATCGGCGTCGAGCAGGCGCTCGCCGAGTCCGACATCGAGTTCTTCTTCGTCGATACTCATCTCGTCGAAGAGTCGAACCGCGTTCCTTCTCCTTACCAACTGCTCAACGGGGTAGTCCCTACCGACGAACAGACTGACGAGATGACGCGTCGCGACTATCGCCGACTCTACCAGCCCTACTACGTCGACGGTCCCTACGCCAAAACTCACGCGGCCACAATCTTTCCCCGCGACCCTCGCACCGGGGTTCAGGTCTGGTCCGGCGACAGCGGCTATCCCGGCGACGGCGCCTACCTAGACTTCCACAAAAAACGCTGGCCAGGGGGGCATCGCTACTGGCGCGTCACCGGACCCAAGGTCGATATGGGCGCCAAGCAACCCTACTATCCGCACGAAGCCGCAGAGCGCGTCAAATCGCACGCCGCCAACTACGTCCACCTCGTATGGGAGGCGCTGCAGTCCGGCTTCAATGACGCTATTCCGCCCATCCTCTGCTCACCGTTCGACGCCGAACTCTTTGGCCACTGGTGGTTTGAGGGCATTCTCTGGCTCGAAGCAGTGGCCCGAACCATTCACGACCACAATACCGGCATCGAACTCATCAGTTGCGCCGAATACCTCGACCGCTATCCGCGCGCGGGGTTCATCGCCATGCACGAGGGCTCCTGGGGAGCGGAGGGCAACAATCATGTCTGGATGAACCCGGATACCTCCTGGACCTACACTCACATCTATCCCGCCGAACTCTATACGCGAGAGGTGTGCACCGCCGGTCAATGGCGCGACTCCGCAATGGGCAGGCGCATCATGCAGCAACTCTGCCGTGAGCTTCTCCTGCTCGAATCCTCCGACTGGCAGTTCCTCATCACCACCGGGGCGGCACGCGACTACGCAGAGATTCGCTTCCTCACCCACAACGATCAGTTCAACGACATCAAAGCTATCTGGCAGACCTTCGAATCCACAAATGCGATTACCCCGGCTCAGGAAGCGCGCCTGGCGGAGATCGAACTCCGTGACAGCGTCTTCCCTGATATCGACCCCGGCCTCTGGGTAGCCGGAGCCCACCAGGTCCGTGGAACAGACTCGAAAAGAATCCCTGCCGAAGCAACCACAGCCCAAGCAATAGACGCCGCGACCGCATAAACAGTCGTGTGACGAAAAAGGAGCAGCTCTCCTCCAGATCTGCTCCTTTTTCGCGCCTAAAATAAAGATTGTGGCTCTCGCATCGCCAACCTCGACCCAATCAACACTGACGGCTGCCCCAAAGTCCCCTTTCCCAAAGTCCACTTTCAAAGATCGCCGCTCTCTCCTCGGCCTCTGGCATCTCCTCTCTCTCGATGCACCGACGGTAGCTTCCCTCTGGATCTGGTTTATCGCTGCCGCCAACCATATCCGACTCCCCCTCTCGTCCATCTTCGCCATGTTCATCGCCGTCTGGATGCTCTACGCTGCAGACCGCCTCCTCGACACTCGCCTGCTCGACAGCCAATCCCAGCAGGAGCAACCCCTCGAAGCCCGCCACTACTTCCACCACCGCCATCGCACTGCATTCCTCGCAGGAATCCTGCTCGCTTCAGTAGCCCTGGCCCCGCTCCTGCTGCGCCTCTCCACCGAAGCCATCCATCTCTATCTCATCCTCGGCGGCCTTCTCTTCGGCTATTTCATCCTGATCCACGCCACCCGCAGCGCCCACCGCTTCCCCAAAGAGATCGCCGTCGGCATCTTCTTCGCCGCCGCCACCTTTATCCCCACCGTCGCCCGCCAGCCCGAACTACGCCTCTCGCTGCTCCCGGCCGCACTTCTCCTGGCTACGCTTTGCAGTCTCAACTGCCTCTTTATCTATGCCTGGGAGCATGATCCGCAACGCCCGTCTGTCCTTGCCGACCACCCGACCCACGCCAGCACGCGCTTCGCTCTCCTCCATCTACCCGGCCTGGCCACAATCATCATCCTCACCGGACCCATCCTCGCTCTTCTGGATCACAGCGCGCCTTGGCTAATCGCCTTTGCGGCTGTCCTTTCCGCCATGATGCTGCTCCTGCTGCACGCTCGCCGCCACTATATAGCCCCACTCACCCTGCGAGCCGCGGCGGACCTCGTGCTGCTTACGCCCCTCCTCCTCATCCCCTTCCTTCACCGATGAACCTGGAGCCCAACTTCAACTCCATAGCCCGTCCTTATCGCTGGCTCGAATACCTCACGCTGGGCCGCGCCCTCGAGCGCTGCCGCCTGCACTTCCTCCCGCTTCTTCTCGATCAAAAGCGAGCTCTCGTCATAGGAGACGGAGACGGCCGCTTCCTCGCCAGCCTCATGGCCGCCAATCACCACATCCAGGTCGACGCCGTTGACACCAGCGCCACCATGCTTGAACTCCTGAGCAAACGTTGCAAAGGCAGCACCACCCGCCTCCAAATTCACAACACCAGCGCCCTCACCTTTGCGCCCACTGGCCCCTACGACCTCGTCGTCACCCACTTCTTCCTCGACTGCCTCGCCCAGCCCGATCTCGAAGCCCTCGTCAACCGCATCGCCCCCACCCTCTCACCCGGAGCCCTTTGGCTCATCTCCGACTTCCGCATCCCATCTGGCTCCATGCGCCTCCCTGGCCGGATCATCGTGCGCACCCTGTATCTCGCCTTCCGTCTCCTCACCGGCCTCCGCACGACTCACCTGCCCGACCACGCAGCGCCTCTCATCCAAGCCGGACTCACTCGCATCGGCCATCACCATTCGCTCGCCGGTCTGTTGACTACCGAACTCTGGCAACTTGAACGATCGCTCCCATTGCATTCGCCCCACCTTAACCAGTAGGCTGGTTGATAGTTGAGCCGATCACGATGAGACATGCAATCACGCAGGCATAAAGCAGCACTTAAAAATGAACAAGCTATACAACATGCGAAAGTGGCGAAATTGGCAGACGCACCAGACTTAGGATCTGGCGGAGCAATCCGTGGGGGTTCAAGTCCCCCCTTTCGCACCAAATTCTTTTACCACCGTCCCACCATGTAAGCCTGAAAGCGATCCAAATGAGCCAGCCCAGCCAGCCGACCGAACCGCCCGTACTCCGACTTACCAACACGGAGAACTACCGCGAAGACTACGCCAACAGTGTTCAGGTCCGCATGAGCGTCTGGGACTTCTTTCTCGTCTTCGGCACCATGACCCAGGACAGCCCCGATGAACTTCATGTAAAGAACTTCGAGGGCATCTACCTCAGCCCGCAGCAGGCCAAAGCCCTCTGGAACATCCTCGGCCACAACCTCGCTCAGTACGAGCAGGCCTTCGGCCAGATCACACTGGAGCAGGTTCCCCCGCAGCCCAACGGCCCCGTCCACTAAGAGCGTGCGCACCCTCGAGAAACCTACCAACTCCGCATCCGGGGACATCCCCCTCTGGATGCTCTTCCCACTCTTCTTCGCCGTCGTTTATCTATCGCACCTGACCCTACTTCGTCTGCCCTACTTCTGGGACGAAGGCGGCTACTACATCCCTGCCGCGTGGGACTTCTTCCGCACCGGCAGTCTCATCCCGCAGACCACCGTCACCAACGCCCATCCGCCGCTGCCTTCCATCCTTCTCGCAGGGTGGTGGCATCTCTCCGGATTCGTGGTCAGCGGCACGCGCACGCTCGTCTGCATCGTAAGCGCCTCGGCACTGCTCGGCGTCTACAAACTCACCAGAACTCTAGCCGGAGCCGCCGCAGCCGCGGTGGTCGCCTTTCTCACCGCCGTCTATCCCATCTGGTACGCGCAGAGCACGCTTGCCCACGCCGATATCTTCGCCGCCGCCTTCACCCTCTGGGGATTGGCGTTTTACTTCGACCGCGACGCCGCAAATCAAAGCACCGCTAAGAACCAGATCCTCGCAGCGATCATGTTCTCGCTCTCCGCGCTCTCCAAGGAGACTGCGATCATCACCCCCATAGCCCTCGCGCTGTGGGAGGCTGTCCTCTATCTCCAGAACCGCAAAAAGCGCGACACCCTAAGGTGGATGGCCGCGCTCCTCTCCCCCATTGCACCTCTCGCGGCCTGGTACGCCTATCACTACCACCGCACTGGCTTCGTCTTCGGCAATCCCGAGTTCCTCCGCTACAACGCCACCGCAAACCTCAGCGCCTACCGCATCGCGCTCTGCCTCTGGCACCGCTTCCTCCACCTGACGACACACATGAACATGTTCGTTCCTGTCGTCGCCACGGTAGCTGTGTTTCTCATACCTGTAACGTCGGCGACCGCACCACAGAACATTCGCAAGTCAGCCCTCAAAGCCATCGCAGTCGTCCTTCTCGCCAACTGGATGGCCTTCTCGGTGCTTGGTGGAGCGCTGCTCACCCGCTATCTCCTGCCGATGTATCCGCTGGTCCTGCTGATCTGCGTCTCGACGTGGCGTCGCCATCTCCGCCGATGGTGGCTCATTGCTGCGCTCAGCGCAGCGGCCTTCCTCTCAGCTATCTGGATCAATCCGCCCTACGCCTTCGCCCCCGAAGACAACCTCACCTACCGCGACATGATCGTCCTGCACCAGCAGGCCATCCACTTCATCGAACAAAATTATCCCCAGGCAACAGTCCTTACCGCATGGCCAGCAACATCCGAACTGTCGCGCCCCGAGATCGGCTACACTCACCACCCCATCAAAACCATAGGAATTTCGAACTTTTCCGCCGAGCAGATGCAAAAGGCCGCGGCCGATCCCGGAGCCTACGACACCGCCTTCATCTTCTCCACCAAGTGGGAGCCGCCACCCGGGGCGGTGAATCTCGGCAAACGAAACGAATCAGCCGACACTAAATTCTTCGACTTCCATCAAGACATGCACCCCGCCGCAGCCGCAGCCCTGCTGCATGGAGAGGTCGTCTGGCAGGCGCACCGCAAAGGCGAGTGGGTCGCCGTCCTCCGCTTTCCCCGCATCGTCGATGCATCACTTGCCCTGCCGCGCTAACTCTCAAGCTCTATACTCATAGCTGTGCTGAGACCGTTAAACCTGCGCTCGATCCTCGTAAAACAATGGCTACCCATAGCACTCATTCTGTGCTGCCTTCCGGCCACTCCCAGCTACGCACAAGCGGCACAAAGCGCCGAGCCACCGCAGGCCATGGGCCGCGTCGTGCTTGTCCTTCCCTTCGACAACCGCTCCGGCCAGCCTAATCTCGATTGGATCGGCGACTCGTTCCCCGATACGCTGAATCAGCGCCTCACCTCAGCCGGGTTCTTTACCATCTCCACCGACGACCGTCAGTTTGCGCTCGACCATCTCGGCCTCCCCGTGGACTTCAAGCCCACCCGCGCCACCACGATCCGCATCGCCCAGACCCTTGATGCCAACTTCGTCATCGTCGGCAGCTACACCGTCACCAAGGGCCGCATCAACGTCCAGGCGCAGGTGCTCAACGTCGACAAACTGAGTCTGTCGCAACCGCTCGCCGATTCAAGCGATCTGCCACGCCTCTTCGATGTCGAAAACTCTATCGCGTGGACCATCGCAAAGCACCTCGATCCCCACTTCAACGTTGCCCAGCAGACCTTCCTCAGTGCCGCCGGAGGTGTTCCCCTCAGTTCCTTCGAGAATTACATCCGCGGCATCAGCGCCGCCTCGCCGAAAGAGCAGATCAAGCGCCTGCAGATGGCCATCGGCCTAACACCGAACTATCCTGCCGCTCTGCTCGCACTAGGCAAGGTGCAGTTCACCCAGCGCGACTACGACCATGCCGCCGCAACGCTCGCAAAGGTCCCCCACAGCGACCGTCGCGCACTTGAGGCTGGCTTCTATCTCGGCCTCGCTCGTTTCAACTCTGGCAAATATGCCGAGGCCGAGGCCGCCTTTGCCTTCGTCGCCAGCCGTCTTCCCCTGCCCGAGGTCGTCAACAATCAGGGCGTCGCCGCCAGCCGTCAGGGCCACAACGCCGTTCCTCTCTTTCAGCGCGCCTCCACCGCCGACCCGAACGATCCCGACTACCACTATAACCTCGCCGTGTCCCTACTTCGTCAGGGCGATTTCGCCGGAGCCGAGCGGGAGATCGATGAAACCCTGAAACTCCGTCCCACCGACAACGAGGCGGTGTTGCTGAAGGCCCGCATCCACTCTGGTCGAAGCCTCAAGCCCACTCCCGCAACCGCCCCCAAGGCCGACGGCGCCAAAGCAGCCGCGCCCTCCGCCGACGACTCCGACTTCGAACCGCTCGAACGTATCCGCAGGACTTATTCCGAAGCGTCCTTCCGGCAAGCGGCCTTCCAACTCGACCAGATGCGCGCCATGCGTCTCGCCGACCTGCCCCCCGCGAAACAGGCCGCCGAGTACAGTCAGTCCGGCAACGATTACCTGGCGCAAGGCCTCATCCCCGAAGCCGAACAGGAGTTCGAGGCGGCCATCACTGCCGATCCCTCCAGCGCGGACGCCCACACTGGCCTCGCCCAGGTGCGCGAACACACCGGCAATATCGACGATGCTCGCAACGAAGCGCAGACCTCGCTCAAGCTCCATCCCAGCGTCGCGGCCTATCTGGTCCTGGCCAAGATCGAATTGCAGGCGAAGCAAATGGAAGCGTCAGCCTCCGATGTAAGCAATGCCCTCAAGATCAATCCAAAAGATCCCTCGGCTCTGGCCATGCGGCAGGCCCTGCTGGCGCGCGGACAACGCATCCCATGAAGACCTCGCTGAAATTCGTCTTCGCCCTCTTCATCGCACTCTTCTGTCTCCTGTCCAAAGCCGCCCGAGCCGACGCCGCAAAGCCCATCGTCGTCAAGCTGACCATCCACGATACCGTCCAGCCCATCACCGCCGACTATCTCCAGCGCGGCCTCGATGAAGCAGACCGCCTCCACGCCAGTGCAGTTATTGTCTCCCTCGGCACTCCGGGCGGGCTACTGGACTCAACCCGGGTCATGGTCGAATCCATCGAGAAATCTCCCGTCCCCGTCATCGTCTATATCTCCCCCACCGGCAGCCGCGCCGGTTCAGCGGGCTTCTTCCTGCTCGAATCAGCAGACGTTGCAGCCATGGCGCCGGGGACTAACGCCGGT
This sequence comes from Edaphobacter paludis, assembly GCF_039993895.1. Taxonomy (NCBI): domain Bacteria; kingdom Pseudomonadati; phylum Acidobacteriota; class Terriglobia; order Terriglobales; family Acidobacteriaceae; genus Edaphobacter; species Edaphobacter paludis. The sequence goes on along the minus strand of NZ_CP121194.1, from coordinate 1,203,825 downwards.
GCCTCCCACCCCGTCACTGAAGGCCGCGAGCCCGACGCCATCCTCAAGCAGAAGATCGAAAACGACGCCGCTGCGTTCCTCCGCTCCTTCGTCTCCCGTCGCGGACGCAACGTACAGGCCGCCGAAGACGCCGTTCGCAACTCGAAATCCTACAGCGACGAAGAGGCCCTCAACCTCAAGCTGATCGACCTCGTCGCTACCAGCGACCAATCGCTTCTTTCCTCCCTCGATGGCCGCCAGATCAAACGCTTCGACGGCCGCACCGTGACCCTGCACCTCAACGGAGCAGCCATCACCGCATTCCCGCCCTCTGTACGCGAGCGTCTTCTCACTCGCCTGACCGACCCCAATCTTGCCGTCCTCCTGCTTGTCCTCGGAGGTCTACTCATCTATCTCGAATTCAATGTTCCCGGCACCATCATCCCCGGCTCCCTCGGAACGCTTCTCATCCTACTCAGTCTCTTCGGCCTGAATCTGCTTCCGATCCGTCACACGGCCATTCTTCTACTTATCGCAGCCGTGGTTTTAATGGTGCTCGAAACTAAATTTGCCAGCCACGGTATGCTGGCCCTCGCCGGAACCATCTCGCTGGTCTTCGGCCTCGCCACCCTGGTCAACTCCAGCGTCCCCGAGATGCAGGTGCACACTGGCACCGCGATCGGAGCGGGCATTGGCTTCGGAGCCATCTCTTTCGGCCTCGCCTGGATCGCTCTCCGGGCCCGCCGCGGCAAGGTACTCACCGGTCCACAAGCCATGCTCGGCGCCATCGCGGTGACGCAAACGCCGCTCACGCCGAACGGTCAGGTCGCGATCCGTGGCGAACTCTGGCAAGCCTCTCTCCGCGGCCAGTCCTCTCTACCGGCGGGGTCTTCCGTCCTCGTCCGCAGCGTCGACGGCCTCACCCTCATCGTCGAACCCGCCGGAGATTCCCTGCCCTCCTGAGGCGCACCGCCGCTGCAACCGGGGTAAACTGAAATCAGTGTCAATCCGCACTTAAGTATTGTCTAGATGTAACAACCAAGGGAGTCTCGTCTCGATGTTGAATGTGTCCCGCCTGTCCTGTGTCTGGAGTGTTTTGTTTTGCCTGCTCGCAACCCTGGCGGCGCCCACCGCAAAAGCTCAGTCTTCTGGTCTCTCTAAACAGCTTGATCGCATCGACTTCAGCGTCAACGGCATCGGCGAATTCAATGGCACCGGCAGCGGCACTCCCAAGAGCGGCCCGGTCGACCAGAATGGAAATCCCCTCACCGTTCATCTCTCGACCGGCAACACTCTCGGAGCCTTGGTAACGGTCCGTTACATCAAGTCCCCCTTCGTTGGCTTTGAAGGCAACTACACCTATGCGCGTTACACGGAGACCTTTTCGCCCTTCGGCTCGCCCACCACAGGTGGCCTTCCAAGTGCAGGCGTCCAGGCCAACGCCTCCGAGTACACTCTGGGTTACGTAGCCCACACCCCGAAGCTATTGACGTTGCAGCCATTCGTCTCCGCCGGCGCTGGCACCATCGCCTTCCGCCCAACCACCTACGGAGGTCAGTCCCTCCGCGAACAGGCTCGTGCGGCGTATTACTACTCCATCGGAGCCGAGGACGCGATCTCACCCCACTTCGGCTTCCGCGCCCAGTTCCGCCAGGTCTTCTTTCTCGCCCCAGACTTCGGCCAGAACTACCTGACCATTCTGCACCACACCTCTACCTTCGAGCCAGGCGTCGGCTTCTACTTCCGCTTCTAACGCACTCGCCACCCATACCCAGCCCAGTGAGCACACTCGTTCGCTGGGCTGGAAACTTTAACGCACAAACTCCAACCGCCCAGCCGCCATTACCGAGTGCCGAGCAACCGCCTGCCGCTCCGGAAAATCATTCCGATAGTGCGCTCCCCGGCTCTCCTCCCGCCCCATCGCGGCTGTCACAATCAACCCGGCGACCAAATGTAGATTGCGAGCCTCCAGCGCTCGCCGGAACATGCCTCTCGGCATGGTCACTGCCAGCGCATCCAGCCCCCGTTGCGCCTGCCGCAACCCCGCGGCATCCCGCAGCAGTCCCGCATTCTTCCACATCAAATCCCGCAGCTCCGCAATCCACCGTTCCGTGGCCGCCTCTCCAGTGGTTCCACCTCCAGCAGAAGTCACCACATCCGCCGCTTTATCCGTGATCTTAATTCCCTGTTCCCTGTGGTCGGCAACCATCGCTTCTGCGGCCAGCACTCCGAACACCAGCCCCTCCAGCAGAGAATTGCTGGCCAGCCGGTTCGCTCCATGCACCCCTGTACACGCAGCCTCGCCCGCCGCATAAAGTCCCGGCAGCGAAGTCCGCCCATGCACATCCGTCCTCACCCCACCCATCAGGTAGTGCGCCGCGGGACGCACCGGGATCAAGTCCCTCCCCAGATCCATCTGGTACTTTGCCAGAAACTTCGAGATCCCCGGAAACCGCGCATGCAGGTCCTTCTTTACATGGCGCATGTCCAGATAGACCTCGCCATCCATCCCCTCGCGCGTAATCGCCCGCGCCACTACGTCCCTCGGAGCCAGTTCCAGCAGCGGATGATATCGCTCCATAAACCGCTCACCCTTGGCATTGACGAGATACGCACCCTCGCCCCGCAACGCCTCGCTCATCAGAAATCGTGGCGCACCCGGCATACTAAACGCCGTAGGGTGAAACTGATAAAACTCCATGTCGCTTACCTCGGCGCCGGCCCGGTAAGCCATCGCAATGCCGTCTCCGGTCGCCACCGCCGGATTCGTCGTATCGCTATAAACCTGCCCTGCACCACCGCTGGCCAGCAACACCGCCTTTGCCCGCACCGCACGCACGCCACCCTCACCGTCCAGCAGCGTAGCCCCCACCACGCGTCCGTCTTCAACCATCAGATCGACCCCGGTTGTCCACTCCATCAACTCAATCGAATTCATCTGCCGCACATGCCGCAGCAGCGACACGGCGATCTCTTTCCCAGTGGCATCTCCATTCGCATGCAGAATCCGCGACCGGCTATGCGCCCCCTCGCGCGTCCGCATCAGTTCGCCATTCTCGCGATCGAACTTCGTGCCCCACGCCAGCAACTCTTCCACCCGGCGCGGTCCCTGTTCCACCAGCACCGCCGCCGCCTCGCGATTCACCAGCCCATCGCCTGCGCTCATCGTGTCTTCCAAATGCAGCGCAACGTCTTCCTCACCGCCCATCGCCACCGCGATGCCGCCCTGCGCATAAGCCGTGTTCGACTCCGCCAGCTCTTCCTTGGTGACCACCATCACCTTGCCCACTTCTGCCAGACAGATCGCCGCGCTCAGGCCTGCAATTCCCGCACCGATGACAAGAAAATCAACTTGTTCCATCTCTCGATGCTACTAGCAATACAGTTGCCAGTTCTCAGTTTTCTGTTCTCGATGTCCCAGCGCATCCACTGACTATTGAGAACACACAAGAGTTAACTCTGCCTGCGATACGATGGAGATACCGTGCCCGTCATCTCTCTCAAGACGCCCTCTGCCGCCTACGACATCACCATTGCCTCCGGGCTGCTGCGCACCCTGGCGCCGCGCCTCAACAAACTGGCCAAAGGCCGCCCCTTCATCGTCACCTCGCCCGAGATCTGGGGCCTCTGGCACAAACAAGTCCTCGCGTCGTTCAAACAGGCGCCCACCGTCCTCTTCCTGCCATCAGGCGAAGCCCACAAGCGCCTCTCCAGCGTTGAATCCCTCGCGCAGCAGCTCGCCACCGCCGGGGCCGACCGCGACTCGCTGCTCATCGCCTTCGGCGGCGGCGTCATCGGCGATGTCACCGGCTTCCTCGCCGCCATCTACATGCGCGGCATTCCCTACGTGCAAATCCCAACCACACTGCTCGCGCAGGTCGACTCCTCCATCGGCGGCAAAACCGGAGTCAACCTCGTCGCCGGAAAAAATCTCGTCGGCAGCTTCAACCATCCTCTCGCCGTCCTCGCCGACACCGACATCCTCGCCACTTTGCCGCCGGAGCAGCTCCGCGCCGGACTACAGGAGTCCATCAAAGCCGGAATCATCCGCGACCCAAAGCTCTTCAAATACATGGAGCAGAACGCCGACGCCATCCTCAAGGGAGACGCCAAAGCCCTCACCCACGTCGTCACCGCCAGCGTCCGCGTCAAGGCCGACGTCGTCGCCAACGACGAGCGCGAATCCGGCCTGCGCATGATCCTCAACTACGGCCACACCATCGGCCACGCCATCGAAGCCGCCACCAGCTACAAGCAACTCCTCCACGGCGAAGCCGTAGGCTGGGGCTCCATCGCCGCCACTCACCTCGGCCTCTCACGGAAGCTCATCACACAGGCACAGTCCGACCGCATCATCGCGCTCATCCTCCGCTACGGCCCACTCTCCCCCTTCAAGGCGACAGCCGCAAAACTGGTAGCCCTAACCTCCGGCGACAAGAAGAACCGCAGCGGCACCCTCTCCTTCATCCTGCCCACCGGGATCGGCACCGTGCAGATCGTTCGCGACGTCACCCAACCCGAACTCCTCGCCGCCACCGAATCTATGCTCGCCCTCATGCGTGCCGGAACCGGACAGCCGTGAATCCTCGATGTTGAATGGCATGACAGACAGTATTGATACCAGTTTCCAAACTGCTAGAACTACGTACAGAATCTAGTTCGATGAGACTCAATCATGCACATGCATCGCAATAAACATATAAGAGATTTCATTTGGTATGTGGTAATTAGCGCGACTGTTATAGGTGTAATAGTTGTTGTTTCCGAAGCAGGTGTGAACTGGAATAGATTCTCTAAATGGCTCTACTTTGCAGTTTCAACTTTGCTCGTTTTTTGGTATTTCATAGCTGACAGTCGTAGGTTATGGGAAAGAAGGCCATTTTGGATCTTAATGCTTTTTCTCCTAACAACGCATTGTGCTGCACTTATGATCCTCTTTACGCACTTAGAAAAGATCAGGCCAGTTTGGTTTGGAGCGACGTGGTTCGAACTGCTGGCCTTTGTCATTTGCAGAAACATATTTTTCCCTAGTCCTGCGACTAATAGCTGAAAAATGCGACCTCAAGAAATACTACTGACCATGTCCCCCAAAATCCTTCCTAAGCACCAACACACCACCGGAGCCCGTCCCACCGGTACCACCACCGATCAGGACGCCGCCGCGAACGTCCAGCAGATGTTCGACACCATCGCGCCGAAGTACGATCTGCTCAACCACGTCCTCTCGGTCGGCATCGACCGCTGGTGGTGGTCACGCGCCGCCCGCACCTTCCGCTCTATCCTCCAGCGCCCCGAAGCCATAGCCCTCGACCTCTGCTGCGGCACCGGCGACATGACCCTTGCTTTACTCAAGCACCGTCCAAAGACCGGCAATGAAGCCCCCATCCTCGCCGTAGACTTCTCCCACCAGATGCTCTCCCGCGGAGCCGAAAAATTCGCTCCCCACAACATCATCCCCATCGAAGCCGATGCCCTACACCTCCCGCTCGCCGACAACTCCATCGACCTCGTCACCTCGGCCTTCGGCTTCCGCAATCTGAGCAACTACGAAGCAGGCCTCGCCGAACTCCACCGCATCCTTCGCCCGGGCGGCCAGATCGGCATCCTCGACTTCAACCAGCCCACCGGCCTCACCGGGGCGCTCTACAACCTCTACTTCAAGCAGATCCTGCCCCGCTTCGGCGGACTTATCTCAGGAGACCCCGCAGCCTACACCTATCTCCCTGACTCCGTGGCCCGCTTCCCCCGCCCACCTCGCATGATCGAGCTCATCACCCAGGCCGGGTTCACCAACGCCACCTGGACCAGCTACACATTCGGCACCGCCGGCCTCTACCGCGCTACCAAGCCCTAAACCATGTAGCATCTTTCCCATGACCCCTGTTACAACGCCCGAAGAAGCAGCGCATACGCACGCCGCCAAGCGTTCCGCCGCGCTCCTGTCTGTCTTCGCCGCGCTTATCATCACGCTGCTCAAGTTAATCACCGGCATCTTCACCGGTTCCCTCGGCATGCTTTCTGAAGCTGCCCACTCTGGCATCGATCTCGTTGCAGCAGCTATCACCTTCTTCTCCGTACAAGTCTCCGACCGCCCCCCTGACGAAGAGCACAACTACGGCCACGGAAAGATCGAAAGCCTCTCGGCCTTTGTCGAGACCGGCCTCATGCTCGCCTCCTGCGTCTGGATTCTCACCGAGGCCATTCGCCGCATTCTTTTCCATCAGGACCTGGCACTCACCTTCTCCATCTGGCCCTTCGCCGTCCTTTTGCTCTCCATTACCGTCGATTACTCCCGCTCCCGTACTCTCCACCGCGTCGCCGTTCAGCACAACAGCGAAGCCCTCGAAGCCGACGCCATCCACTTCCGCACCGACATCTGGTCCTCCTTCGCCGTCCTCCTAGGTCTTGCCGCAACCTACTCCGGCAAACACTGGCACCTTCCCTTGCTCGAGCTCGCCGACCCCCTCGCGGCCATCATCGTCTCCGGCATCATCCTGCGCGTCAGTTGGAAGCTCGCACGCCGCACCATCGACGCCCTGCTCGACGCCACGCCTGCCGAGACCCGCGCTCAGACGCGACGCGACCTCATCCGCGACCTGAGTGCCATCGACGGCGTAATCTCCGTCGACCGCGTCCGCACCCGCCGCTCCGGCTCAAATTACTTTGCCGATGTCACCCTGGGCATGCCCCGCAAGCTCACCTTCCAGCGCTCCGAACAGATCACCGCCGCAGCCACCACAGCCGTCCAGCGCCACCTTCCCGGTGCCGATGTCGTCGTCCACTCTGTCCCCACGGCCTCCGTCGCCGAGAGCGTCCACGACCGCATCCGCGCTGTAGCCGCCCGCTCCAACCTCACCATCCACGACGTGAGCGTGCAGGAGTACAACCATCGTCTCCACGTCGAACAACATCTCGAAGTCGACGAAACCATGTCTCTGCGCGACGCTCATGCCCTGGCCACGCGGCTCGAAGCCGACATGCGCCGCGAGATCCCCGCCATCGCTATGATCCTCACCCACATCGAGAGCGAACCTGCCACCATTGAGCGCCCTGTATCGCTCGAACGCGACCGCCAGCTCGAGGTCCGCCTCCGCCGCGCCGCCGCAGCATTTCCCGAGATACTCGACATCCACGAGGTCTTCGTCACCCGCGCCCACACCAATGGAGTCGACCGCCTCCAGGTCAGCTGTCACTGCACTCTGCCCGACGATCTGCCCATGGCCCAGGTCCACGCCGTGATCACCGCACTCGAAGGAGCCTTCAAACTCGACGCTCCCGAGGTCAGCCGCCTGCTGATCCATCCGGAACCTGCCACCGATAACCGCGGTTGATCAACCCTCGAACCCTGTATCCTGAACCTGAGCATGAAGCGCTTCTTCAATATTCTCTTCGGTGCCATGGCGATGCTTGCGGTCGCGCTGATCTCTGCGTTCCTCTCGATGCGTCTCGCCATCCATGGCCGCGAGGTCGAGGTCCCCAACCTCGCCGGTCTCACGATTTCGGAAGCCAGCCACGCGGCCAGTTCAAAGGGTCTTAGCCTCAATGTCGAAAACCGCTTCTACTCGAACGATATTGCTCCCGGCCATGTTCTGGCTCAATCGCCCGCGTCGGGAGCGACTGTCCGTCGCGAATGGACCGTGCGTGTCACTGAGAGTCTCGGGCCGCAAAAGGTCTCTGTACCCGACCTCATCGGCCAAACGGAGCGTCCGGCTTCCATCCTGATGCGCCGCCTCGCGCTCGAGCGGGGTACTGTCGCGCAACTGCCCGCGGACGGCGAGCCGGGCGTCGTTCTGGCACAGAGTCCTACTCCCAACGCCTCCGGCATTGATCGTCCGCGTGTCAGCCTGCTACTCAGCGCACCGGAAGATCCTGATTACACTGCGTACGTGATGCCGTCCCTCACCGGCTTAACCCTCGCCACTGCCGCCTATCGCGCGGCTGCGGCGGGCGTGCATATCGCCAGCATCGAGGACGTTAACCTGCCAGCGCCCACGGCGCCGGGCGGCGCCGCTGCGGCTCCCGTAGCGCCTGCACCGACGACAGCAGCCGTGCCGCCGGGAACAGTGGTTGACCAGAGTCCACTAGCGGGCTACCGCGTCGTCAAGGGCGAGTCGGTCCACATTACGCTGACTCACTAAGCGGATTTTCTGGCGTTTATTTTCCTGCTTCGAGAACAGTTGCGAAGAAGCCGTCGCAGTTCTGAAGCCCAGGCAGCGTCCGCAGGCAGCCATCGCGCACGGCTGCCGTCAAATCTGCGCCTTCCTTTAGCGTGCCAGACGCAGCCAGCTTGAGAAGCGAATCTTCAAGCTGAACTTGGTGGGTGTCCGTGCCTGCAATTACATTCTCGACCACCCGCTCACACTCCTCCGGCTCCAGCGAGCAGGTTGAGTAGATCAGCCGCCCTCCGGGAGCGAGGCGCTTCAACGCCGCGCTCAGGATTGCTCTCTGCCGGGCTGCCTGACGCGTAAACTCCTCCGGTTTCAGGCGGTGGCGAATCTCCGGATTTCCGGCCAGCGTTCCAGTTCCGCTGCAAGGAACATCGCAGAGGATCAGATCAAAGGTCTGGTCTCCCGACGGCGTGGTGGCGTCTGCGATCGCGCAGCGGATCCGCTCAGCATAGGCATAACGCCGAAAGCGGGCTTCCGTCTGGGCCAGCCGCTTTGCGCTTATATCGGTTGCCGTGATCTCTGCCGAGGCCAGCCGATGGGCCAGAATCAGCGTCTTGCCACCCGGAGCGGCACAGCAATCCCAGACGGTCTTCGCTGCAGGCATCGCCACTGCCGCAAGCTCCGCCACTAGCCGCGAACCATCGTCCATTTGCGGAAGATCTCCGCCGGTCTCACGGAACAACGAACCCTGGGCCGGCTCTTTCTGGTCGGCCTCACAGATCTTCAGCGCCGCCTCGCGGCCATACGCCGCCACCCATCGCTCTACCAGCCATTGCGGGTGGCCGAGGCGCTCGGAGAACGCCGCGACGGACTCGAAGACTCGCTGTCCGGGCTTCTGCGCCGCTGCGAGTTTACGCAGCACGGCGTTAACCATTCCCGTTGCATGAGGCTGTCCTGCGGCACGGCACAGCTCGACGCTTTCGCCCAGCGCCGCATGAGCAGGAATGCGGTCGAGATGCAGCAGTTGAAATGCGCCTATCCTCAAGGCCAGCGCAACCGGCTCTGCAAGTCTCTGCTCTGGCCGTTGCAGTAGACCACGCACTCGCGCGTCCAGAGCAATCTGCCAACGCAGGACTCCCATCACCAGCGCCGTAGTGAGGTTTCTATCTTCAGGTGAGAGTACCTCCATACGGGGAGAGTGCAAAAGCTCGTCGCTGTGACCTTTGCCTTCGCCGACCAGCGTCAGAATCTCGAACGCCGCCAGCCTGGCTGGTGCGATTTTGCCAATCGCAGCTTCGGCAGAAGCAGTTGGTCCGGCAGAGGCTGGCCGCTTTATGGCAGCGGCTCGATTTATCTGCGATGGTTTCTGTAAGACTGGTTTGTTCTTCATATTTGCAGCCGTTCGCCGCTTTTTATCTGGTAGCCGTTTAGAAATTCGGCTGCGCTCATTCGCCGCTTGCCTTCCATCTGCACCTCGTCCAGACAGACCGCGGTGTCGTTAGCGCAGACCAGCAGCATCGCATTGTCCTGCACAAAAAGCGTTCCGGGTTCGCCGCCGGTCGGGTGTGCTGTCACATGCATCTTGTGAACGATCAACTTTTTACCGCGCAAAGTCGTGTGCGCTCCCGGCCACGGCTGAAAACCGCGCCAGCGATCGTAAACACTCTGTGCGATTCGCGTGCAGTCGATGAGGCCATCCTCGCGCTTCAGAATCGGCGCCAGGGTTGCCAGCGAATGATCTTGAGGCTGGCAGAAGATAGACTTGTCGGCCAGCCCGCATAGCGTCTCCACCATCAATTCCGCTCCAACCGCGGCGAGGCACTCATAGACATCGACCGCCGTCTCCTCCTGTCCGATGGGAACAACCTTGGCCAACAGCATGTCTCCGGTGTCGAGCCCTGCGTCAAGTCGCATCGTCGTCACACCGGTGACATTTTCCCCGTTGGCGATTGCCCATTGAATCGGCGCGGCTCCACGATACTTTGGCAGCAGCGATCCGTGCAGATTGATGCAGCCGAGCGGCGGCAGGTCCAGCATCCACTGCGGAATGATGCGCCCATAGGCCACGACCAGAATCGCCTCGGGACGGATATCTTCCAGTTGGGTGCGGAACTCGAAGTTGTTCTTGATCTTCTCCGGCTGGGCTATCAGGATTCCGCGCTCCAGCGCCACGCGCTTTACCGGAGGAGGCTGCATCTCCATGCCCCGGCCAGCGGCGCGGTCGGGCTGCGTCACCACAAGAGCTACGTCGTGGTCCGCTGCGATGACCGCTTCGAGGGTAGGAACAGCGAATTGTGGTGTGCCGCAGAAGACTAGTTTCAAAGTGGGTTCTCACTTCTGGTGACGGCTTTACACCGAGGGGCACCGATCAAATACAAGCGACGACAGAGACAGCCATTACCACTCGCCGTTCTTTTGCAGCTTCTTGATCTTGCGGATGATGAGGTCGCGCTTCAGGCGACTTAGCCTGTCGATGAATAAGATGCCGTCCAGATGATCGATCTCGTGCTGCATGGCGCGGGCCAGCAGTTCTTCACCCTCGACTTCGATGGAATCTCCGTTTACGTCCTGCGCGCGCACCTTCACCCATGCGGCGCGCGATACCTTCTCCCGAATTTCGGGCAGGCTGAGGCAGCCTTCTTCTTCGATCTGCTTGCCCTTGCGCTCGATAATCTCCGGATTGATGAGAATGACCTTCTCGTCAGGATTCTTTTTGAAGCTGCAATCGATGACTGTAATGCGCTTCGAAATGTTGATCTGCGGCGCGGCCAGACCGATGCCCTGCGCCGCATACATCGACTCGAACATCTCCTCGACGAGCTTCTTCAGCTTCGCGTCGAATACCGTGACCTCTTCTCCGCGCTTTGCCAGCACGGGCGCTGGCCACTTTACAACCTCATGTATTTTGCCCACTGATTGATTCACCGATTTTTCTGCTGTCTGGCTCACTTAATATGCTCGAATCTGCTCACAATAGCCGTTGAAGTTTCGCTGCATCTCGCGCAACGAATCGCCGCCAAACTTTTCTATCACCAGGCGCGCGATGGCCAGTGCCACCATCGCCTCTGCCGCTACACCAGCGGCGGGAACGACGCAGACATCGCTGCGCTCGTAGGCAGCCTTGACCGGTTCGCGGGTCTCGAAGCTGACCGAAGCAAGCGGGCGGCGTAACGTCGAGATGGGCTTGAGATAACCGCGCACCACGATGTCCTCGCCGTTGGAGATGCCACCCTCGATGCCGCCGGCGTTGTTCTGCTCGCGAGAAAACTTTGTAAAACCGCTCTCGCCTTCGTAGCCGATAGCATCATGCACCGCAGAGCCAAGAGACTCTGCCGCAGTAACTCCACGCCCGATTTCAACTGCCTTTACCGCTTGCAGGCTCATCACTGCCTGGGCGAGCAGGCCGTCCATGCGCTCGTCCCAATTAGCGTGTGTACCAACGCCGGGAGGGAGGCCGTGAACGACGACTTCGAATACGCCGCCGATGGTGTCGCCGGTGCGAAGAACGGAGTCTACCTCCGCCTTCATTGCGGCTTCGCTTTCGGGGTCAACACAGTTCAGCAGAACTTCATCCTTGGCTTGCAGCGCAACAATTTCCTCCCATTGCGCCGGGCGTGAAAGCTCAGCCTTACCTACGCGGATGACGTGGCTGGCAACACCGACGCCGAACTCTTTGAGCAGCAGCTTGGCAAAGGCTCCCGAGGCTACGCGGGCTGCGCTCTCGCGGGCGCTGGCTCGCTCCAGCACATAGCGAGCATCCTTAAAGTCGTACTTGAGGGCACCGGCGAGATCGGCATGTCCCGGCCGCGGCGAGGCGACGGCCTTGTGCTTTTCCGGGTCACCCTCTTCCACAGGAAGAATCTCGGTCCAATTCTTCCAGTCGTTATTCGCCAGCGTCATGGCGATGGGCGAACCGATGGTCTTGCCGTGGCGAACACCGCTGAGCACATGCGCCGTATCGCGCTCGATACGCATGCGGCCTCCGCGGCCATAGCCCTTCTGGCGGCGCCACAGCTCGCGATTCACAAATTCAAGATCAACCGGAATGCCTGCCGGCATTCCACTGACCATGGCCACGAGACTTTCGCCGTGGCTCTCTCCTGCTGTCGAAAATCGAAGCATTTCCCTCACTTAAGCGTCGCAGAGGCGCACCAACGCCGTAATTCTGATTGTAACAATCCGGCTGACGATGTTGGGCGCGAACGTTTCAGCATCGCGCCACAGCGCTCAGTTTGCGTCCGCAAATCGGCCCTGCGGCTCTATGAGCCAGTCGGCGCGCGTGCTCGGCTCACAATATTCTTCACTGCCAGGTTTCGAGAACAGCATCTGATAGATACTGATCTTCGCTTTTCTGAACGCCTCGGCGGAGCCGGCCATGTAGAGCTGCCAGATGCGATAGGTCTCTGGATCGGCGTAGTTGAGCAGATCGCGCTTGCACTGTTCCAGCCGATCGACCCAGCCGTGCAGGGTGCGCTCATAATGTTCGCGAAGACACTCGACGTCGCGGAGTTCGAAGCCCGCCTGCTCCGCCTCGGTCGTCACAATAGGTAGCGTCGCTAACTCCGTATCGGGAAAGACATATTTGCGAATGAACGATGGCCCATGTTTTTTATACTCGTCCAGCGAAGAGACGATGCCATGGTTCAGGAAGGCGCCACCAGGTTTCAACAATTTCTTGACGGTTTCGAAGTACGTGCCGAGGTTTTGCCAGCCGACGTGCTCGAACATCCCGACGCTGGCGATCTTGTCGAAGGTGGGAACGCCGTGGTCGAGCTCCCGGTAGTCGCAGAGGCGGACCTCGCATTCGGAGTCCAGGCCTTCGTCGGCGATACGCCGCCGTGCGAAAGCAAACTGCTGCTCGCTGAGCGTAATGCCGGTGGCGTGGACACCGTAGTACTTGGCTGCATGGAGGATGAGGCTGCCCCAGCCACAGCCGATGTCCAGCATCTGGTCTCCGGGATGGAGGCGCAGCTTTTTGCAGATAAGGTCAAGCTTGTTGCGCTGCGCCTCTTCGAGGCTCTCGGAGTTGCGGCAGAAGTAGGCGCAGGAATACACCATGGTAGGTCCAAGCCAGGGCGCGAAGAACTCGGGTGGCTTGTCATAGTGAAACGAGATGGCTTGCCTGTCGCGGCGCAGCGTATGCACAAAGAGGTCGTTGAAGGCGTATTGGAGTCGCTTCAAGGCCTTGGTTGCCAGGATAGCGATGCGACGCGCGGATAAAGGACTTTCTATACTATGCTTCCCGCTAAAGACAAAATCAGCGAACTCGAACATCGCGAAGATGTCGCCTTCAACTTCAAGATCGCCTTTCACAAAGGCATCTCCTAGTGTGAGTTCCGTGGGGTTCCACAGGAGGGCCTTGAGGACGTTCAGCGATTTGACGATTATGGTGAACTCGGGCAGGGCGGACCCGTAGGTGGCGCAGGTATCGTCCCACAGCCGCAACTCAAACGAGGGGCCATGATAAGCCTCAAGTTCATGGGTCAGTCCGGCATAAAGTTTATGAGATAGGGCATCAGCTTTGGTGGCCGTCGGCATAACGTCCTCCCGAATGATCAAATCCCAAACTAACCCAATAATACTCACTTCGATGCGGTTTCGATTGGACCCGATGCTGAAAAGGGACGTCGCAAGACTGCCTTCAATCGTTCAGGTAGCCGCGTGAGTCGAGCAGCGGGCGGTCCATGCTGCGAACCCACTCCGTCATCTCTTCGCTGGATCTTCCGCTCGCTGTGGCGGCTGCAAATTCGTTTCGTAGCACCTGCATCTTCGCTTCCAGATCGTCGAGCACGTTTAGCAGCAGCGCCTCGGGAGTCATGGGTAGTTTGGGCGAGCCGAACTCATACTTGCCGTGGTGGCTCAGAATCATGTGTTCTACCAGTACGCGCAGCTTTTCGGGAAACGGTGCCAGCTCCTTCACCTTTTCAACCAGCATTCCCTGGGCAATGCTGATGTGGCCGATCAGCTGGCCTTCGAGCGTATAACCGAAGCTCTTTTGCCAGTGGAGCTCGCGGGTCTTGCCGATGTCATGCAGGATCGCCCCGGTGACGAGCAGGTCCGGATCTACTTCGGCATAAAAAGGTGCGGTGGCCAGGCAGACACGCACCAATGTAACAACGTGCTCAAGCAGGCCTCCCAGCCAGGCGTGGTGCAGGCGCTTGGCCGCTGGCGCACTGCGGTACGCTGCCGCGATTGCCTCGTCATCGAGGAAGGAAAAGACCAGCCGCTTGAGGTCGGCGTTCGTAAATTGCGAGACATACCCCCGGAGTTCCGCCCACATCTCATCGACGTCGAAGCGCGTTGCGGGAAGGTAATCAGCCGGGTCAACCTCGCTCTCAGCAGCGTTACGCATCTTCTGCAGAGTGATCTGAAACTTACCCTGATACTTGCTGACCTGCCCCTGCACCTTGACATAGCAGCCCTCTGAGCAACTCGCCAGCGCATCGGCAACCTCGTCCCACATGCGGGCTTCCATCGTTCCGGTCTTGTCGGTCAGGGTAAGCGCAAGATACTGGCCGCCCTGCTTTTTCTCCCGCACCGACAGTGAGGACAGTGCGAAATAGGAAGTCACCATGACGTTATCGAACTTCGCCGCGTCGGCAATAAAGAAGTCTTTCATGTACCTCAGAATAACGCGCCATGACCAAATAAAACCCTGCCCCACAAACAACAGCGCGAGAGCCGGAGCCCTCGCGCTGTTGCAGATTGGGTTACAGCTAGTTCGGCGTTGTGGACGCGGGTGGCGTGCTTGGTTGCGCAGCCGCCGGAGCCGTTCCCAGACCTTCGCCAAGCGACGGATTCACCGTCGGCGCGGGCGGCGGAGGGGGTGCCGTCGAAGGCTTCGGCTTATTCTCCAGCCGTTCCTTCTTTGCTCCCTTGACCTTCACCTTTTTCTTCTTCTTTGCCGTATCACCATTTAGACCTAGAGGAGCGGACTGCGTCGTCCGGTCCGCACTTTCCAGGGCAGTTGGTCCTTCCGGCGTCGCTGCCGCCTTTTCTTTGGCCTTTCGCCTTCGGGCTGCCTTCTTTTCTGCGATTACGATCTTCTCGCGAGAGGCGAACCGGGTCTTCGTGGTGGGCTGGGGTGCGACTGGCGTAAGCGGATTGACATCGGCCGCCTGGGAGGCGCTCTCTTCGCTGTTCGTCATGGCTGCGCCCGGAGCGGCAGTGATGGCCGAAGCGGATGCAGCTCCGGCACCGACGTCGCCGCCCACCGCTGTCTCCTGCGGTCCGGCGGGCAAAGGATTGCGAGGAGCCTGTCCGAAGCGGACCTTCTCGCGTTTGATCTTCTTCGTCTTCTTCTGCTTGCCATTGGCTGCAGGCGCAACCGACGCTACCGAAGTCGCGACAGCCGTTGCAGGCGGAGCACTCGACCGCTTGCCCTGTGCCGCAAACCGACCACTGCCATTGCTTCGGTCGAACCGTTCCTTTTTCTGGACCTTCTTCATTTTCTTGGAGACGGGTGGAGCATAGGCCGTAAATTGGGGCTTCGTCTCATTGGCGCTCGCACCGGAGTCTACGAATCCCGGAGCAAGGTCGATGAAGGCATCCTCGCGCAACTTCGTAAGATAAGCCCGCAGTGCAGGCTGCAACTGCTCCATGTACATCGCTTCCTGAACCTGCGGCTCGACTTCTTTGAGAGGTGGAGTTCCCGCAGCCTGATGCTCGGTCACCTTCAGGATGACAAAGCCCTGACGGGTTCGGATAGGAGCAGTTACCTGGCCGGGCTGTAGATCGAAGGTCTGGTCTTCCAGAACTTTGGGCAACGCGCCACGTTTGTACAGACCCAGGTCGCCGCCCTGAGCAGCCGTCGACCCACTGGAGTAGGTCTTCGCCAACTCGTCGAATTTATCGCCCGCCTTGATCTTCGCTTCGACATCGTCGGCCTTCGCCTTGGCCTGCGCCAGCGCAGCGTCATTTGCGTCAGCGGCTGTAGGAATCAGGATCTCGCTCAGACGAACCTGCTCGGGAACGGCGAAGTCTTGCTTATGAGCGTCGTAATAGGCCTGCTCCTGCCCTTGCGTCATTTGCAGGCGCCGTCCAACTTCGTCGCGCACTACCTGCTGGGTGATGACGCTGTCACGGATATTCGCCTTGAAATCTTCAAACGAAACGCCCTGCGCTGCTGCGGCCTTTTCAAGCGCCTCCATGGAATCGAGGTGGTTCTGCTTGCGAATCTCGTCCAGCCTGCGAATGACCTCAGCATCTGCGTTCAGGCCCAGTTCCTTGCCTTTGGACAGCAGCAACTGCTTGTCAATCATGTCGCGCAATAGATCTCTTTGCCGCTGGGCGGCCTCAGCCGGAGTGGCGTTGGACTGCTGGTCTTCGCGGGCGAGTTCCTGCTGCGCGCGTTCCACGTCGCTGCGGTTGATGATCTGGTCGTTCACGCGAGCGACCACATCCTCCACCACCGTGGCGTTCGGCGTAATAGGAGCCGGAGTCGGCAGCGACAGTTGCGGCTCAGGTGCCGTCGGTACGTTCAAAGGACTCTGATACCGTGGCGCCTGCGCCACTCCCGGCAATGCCAGCACACTAAGTCCCAATACCACCGCAAACTGCGAAATTCTAAAGGTCATCGTCACTCGTTATCTTCAATTAACTTCTGCGACTTGGTCGCCGTCGCGCGGAACCACCTTGCTGGTTATTTGACTGCCGGCAGCAATAGACGGTATCCGATTCACCATTCTAACTGCCCTGCACTTATCTAGCGAATCCCCTCTACCCCCAGCAAGCGCTCACCTCCCGATGCTATACTCCGTCCAAAGAGGGCGCGCCCATGATACGCATTTCCTGCGTAGAAATTGAGCACTGTTTCCCGCTTTTTTGAGGTAAATCAAGCAAATGGCTCCCCGCACCCGTCGCGCACTCTTTATTGCCACCCTCTTCCTGGCCAGTTGCGCCGTGCTCGGCACATTTATCAACCAGAAGGTCGATGCCCAGTCGGCGACGGACGAATCCACGCTCCGCGACTCCCTCCATGACTTTACGAATGTCTATGCTCTCGTCGAACAGAACTACGCCGAGCATCTTGACTCCGACAAGATCGACAAGGCCATTTACGATGGCGCCATCCCGGGGATGCTGCATACGCTTGATCCACACTCCAGCTTCCAGGACCCCAAAGCCTTCGCCCAGATGCGCGAAGACCAGCATGGAAAATATTACGGCGTCGGCATGTCGATCCAGCCGCAGCCCGATCCCACCGCGAAGAACGGATTGAAGATCGTAGTTCTCGCCCCCTTCGAAGGCGCGCCAGCTTATAAAGCTGGCATTCGTCCAGGTGACGTGATTGTGAACGTCGATGGAAAATCTACCGAAGGCATGGACTCGGCAGCCGTCGCTTCCCTCCTCAAAGGGCCTCGCAACACCCATGTTTCCGTCACCATGAGCCGCGAAGGCAGCCCCAAGCCGCTCGTCTTCGACCTGGTCCGCGAAGAGGTCTCACGCCCGTCGGTTGATCTTGCCTTCATGATCCGTCCCGGCATCGGCTACATTCACGTCACCAACTTCATGGAGACGACCAGCCGTGAGGTTGGCGATGCTCTGGATAAGCTCGGCGACATCAACGGTCTCGTCATCGACCTGCGCGGCAATCCAGGAGGCCTGCTGAACGAGGCTGTCGGCATGGCGGACAAGTTCCTCGAAAAGGGACAGATCGTCGTCTCGCAAAAGGGTCGCGCCTTCCCCGACCAGGTCTATCGCGTCTCCCACGGCGAAGAGGGTAAGAAGTATCCCATCGTGGTTCTCGTTAATCGCAACACCGCCTCGGCGGCTGAGATTGTCTCAGGCGCGTTGCAGGACCACGACCGCGCGCTGATCGTCGGTGAAACCACCTTCGGCAAAGGCCTCGTCCAAACGGTCTTCCAACTCAGCGAAAACACGGGACTTCTGCTGACCACCTATCACTACTACACACCTTCGGGCCGCTTGATTCAGCGCAACTATAACGGCGTCTCACTCTATGACTACTATTACGTCCGCGACGACGCTGCCAAGCCCGACAAGAGCAATCTCGAGGTCAAGCTCACCGACTCCGGCCGCACCGTCTACGGCGGCGGCGGCATCACGCCGGACGATGCTATCCCGGATGTTAAAGCGAACGACTTCCAGGGAAGCCTTCTCCAGCACTACGCCTTCTTCAACTTCAGCAAGCACTATCTTGCGACGCATACCGTCAGCAAAGACTTCGTGGTTGATGACGCCGTCCTGCAGGACTTCAAGAACTTCCTCAAGTCCCAACCTGAGCCGATCCCGTACACCGATGCCGACATCAACGGTGTACTGGACTGGGTGAAGGAAAGCATTAAGAGCGAACTCTTCACCTCGCAGTTCGGGGAGCTCGAAGGCCTGAAGGTGCGCGCTGACTGGGACCCACAGATAGCCAAGGCAATCACTTTCCTGCCCCAGGCACAGGCGCTCGAAGATCACCTTGCGGCATCGCAAAAAACGACGCTGGCCAACCGCTAGCAACAGTTCCATCCAAAGCAAAACGCATCGACTCCAGTCGATGCATTTTGCTTTAGTGCTCATATTTTTAAGGCTTGTCGGATATCGAGCTTTGGAGCGGGAGACCGGGATCGAACCGGCGACATTCAGCTTGGGAAGCTGACGTTCTGCCACTGAACTACTCCCGCCCATCCATCCAGGCGATATTTTGGTGGAGCTGAGCGGGATCGAACCGCTGACCTCCTCGTTGCGAACGAGGCGCTCTCCCAGCTGAGCTACAGCCCCCCACCAGATGCGCATCGCAATCCGCCTTCGCGGGCGCGCGCACTGTCAAACGACATCTCCGAGTGTATCAGCAAGCAGCCCACCGCTCAAAGCTCAAACCGTGTCCACGCGACCTGTCACTGCAGTACCTGCTGCCAGCGGCTTTTCCACCACATGCCATACCTCGCCGTCAGCGTCCACCACGACCCCAAGCACCGGGACCGTGAGCTTTGTGCCGCTCGGGGCAACCGCTTCGAGCGCACCCATATCGCCCGCACGGAATTCCGTTCGGTCCAGCGCCATCTGCCACCGCTGCCGCCCCGCCACGCGCGATTCCTCGCGAATATCCACTACAACAGCCGCAAACTCCACGCTCACTCCTGCACTCATTTGAAATCCCCAAGCTGTTCTACATCATTCAATCGGCCCACCGGATATAGTCCCACACGGTTCGATGCGAACCACGGCGAGCGATCATAGAAAAACTCCAGCCGCGCCTTGGCATCTCCGGCAAACGCCGGATCGCTCGACACCTTCTTCTCAAACTCTTCTTTCAGCTTCGGATCTTTTGCCATCATCTCCCGCGCCAGCGACTCCAGCACATAGGCCTCGCCATACTCCTTCTGCTCAAAGATCGAGTCGAAGAATCCCCACTGCAATGCTGAATCCGGAGCCACAGGTTCCAGCCACTCCATCACCACCCTCGACAGCCGCTGATTCAGCCGCACCACCGCCGAGCCAGCCGGGTAACTCATCTTCTGCTGGATCATTACGCAGCTCCCAAATTTGCCCGGATCGTGCGCGGCCTCGCCATTGAACGTCGGATGCCGTCCCTCAAACGGAGGCTCCTGCCACGTCATCCCCGTGCACTGGTACGTCTCGACGTTGCCCGTCCAAGCCTTGGTCGTGCGCTTCATCTCTACCTGGTGAGCCGCCAGCACACCAATCACGTCCGTCCACTGCGCCGGAATGATATAGGCCGCCGGAGGAGCTGCCTCCGCCGTCACCTTATACCCTGTCTGCATCGGCAGAGAGACGTTCCACGGCTCATGCGAATACTTCACCCACATCGCTCCTGAGACCGCGCTCAACTCGCGCGTGTACTTGTACCCGCGAAACAGCACCGGAGTCGTCTGCCCACCCCATGCCAAGGCCAGCGGAAACTTCGTATTGCTCAGCGGGTGCGCACCCAAGCTATCGGCCTGTTGATCCGCCGCCGCATTCAGCGCAATCACCTTGTCGGCATCACGGTTCATCAACTCCATCAGGCCCGCGAGAATCTCGTAGTTCCCTGTCACTCGCGTCTTGTAGTCCTTCAACATATGCAGCTCGACCAGCATCCCTGGCCGCCCCTCCAGCACCATGTATCCGGTAGAAAAGCGCGGCGGATCGTCATTGAACCCCAATCCCTGCGCGGGATCGTTGTCATTCACCAGGTTGATATAGGTCGGAAAAGCCAGATGACCATGAGCGTCTACATATTTCTCCAGCGCAGGCGTCGCAACGTCATCCACCCACGTCACCGTGCCTTGTGGCAGGTTCGGCCCATCGTCGATCGTGAAGGTCACATCGTATTGATAATCCGCCCCGTCGGTCACATGGTCATCGACAAAAAAATCCGGCAGCCAGTGATGAAACATCGCCATAAACGCCCGCGTCTCCGGCGTATCCGCCTTCAGGTAATCGCGGTTCAGATTCAGGTTCGTCCCATTTCCGCGCCAGCCCATCTCAGCTGGACCATCCTGATTGATACGGTTGTACGGGCTGCGCCGCTCATGCCCGTCGGCGTTGTACATCGGGATAAAGACGAAGACCGCCCGGTCCAACAGCGCGGCCTTGGTCTTGTTGATCACCATATCGCGAAACAAGGCTAGACAGGCATCCTTGCCATCCATCTCTCCCGCATGGATCGAATTTTGCACCAGCACGATTGGCCGCTTCGCCGCATGAATCGCCGCCGGATCAAAAATCCCGTCGCGGGAGGCGATCACAATATTTAGCTCGCGCCCCTCACCCGTCTTACCAAAGCCCTCGATCTTCACCTGCCCCGGAGCCGCCGCCTGCACCCGCCGCAGATATGCCATCGTGTCGTCATAGTCGGGTGTGGTGGCATAGCAACTCTTCTCCGCCGGAGTCAGCCACGTCGCATCCCCACTCGGCACGCAGGCAGTAGCCGCACGCGGCTGAAGACTGCTATCCGCCACCGTCTGCGCCACAGCACCGACCGATCCCAAACACAAAACCAACGCTGACAGCCGCATGAAAGAAAACAAATCCGCCATCCTAGAAATCCGTGTGATCGGTGCCGATCGGTATTAAGTTTCTCGCAGTCCTAAGTCAGATCATCTGCATCGAAGGCGGGTCTCTTCCGCCCTAGCGCGGACGTATCCCGAACTCCCTCCACCAGACTCTCGACCACCTGATTGACCTCATCGACATCCGCCGTAGCGGACAACTTCTTCACCGGCTCAGGAACAGACAGGCTCTCCAGCAG
The DNA here is from genome assembly GCF_039993895.1 of Edaphobacter paludis. Lineage (NCBI taxonomy): Bacteria > Pseudomonadati > Acidobacteriota > Terriglobia > Terriglobales > Acidobacteriaceae > Edaphobacter > Edaphobacter paludis. The sequence goes on along the minus strand of NZ_CP121194.1, from coordinate 1,182,534 downwards.
AACCATCGCATGGGCCACGGCGACGTGGTCCTGATTCAAGCCCTCGGGAGTTTTGGCCTTGATGCCCACCTCGCCCGGCTGCACCCCCAGCAACCCCGCCACGGACTCCCGCAGCTCGCCTGCAATGGGTACAATCTTGGGCCGCGCCATCACCAGTACCGTGTCGATATTGACGATGCGGTATCCCGACGTGGCCACCTCTTCGAGAGCAGTCTTCAAAAACACGCTCGAAGCTGCGCCCTTCCAGCGGGGATCGCTCGGAGGAAAGAACGTTCCGATATCGCCCGCCGAAACCGCACCCAGTAGCGCATCCGTAATGGCATGAAGCAGCACATCACCGTCCGAGTGGCCGGCCAGCCCTTCGCTATGCTCGATTGCCAACCCGCCAATCACAAGCGGTACGCCCGCCTTGAACGCGTGCGAGTCAAACCCATATCCAATTCTCATACCCATTCGCGATTCCTCGACGCATCGACCACGGATTCACACGAATCAATGCGGATTTCGTTTGTCATCTTCAAGTATGAACTGTTTGAACTCTAACGGGGGTCAAATTCAAAGTCCCACTGCATCCAAACAAATATTCAAGGGATGCCGCCTTTTATCCACGCAAATCACTGTGGCCGCGCAGATAAAACTCCGCCAGCTCAATGTCCCCCGGCTGCGTAATTTTAAAATTCCGCGCCGAGCCAGCCACCACGGCGACCTCAATCCTAGCCCGCTCCAACACACTTGCCTCGTCGGTTCCGGCAAATCCATCCGCCTCGGCTTCCTTAAAAGCCCGGCGCAACAGGCCAAAACGAGCTCCCTGCGGAGTCTGCGCCAGCACCACGCGCTCCCGAGGAATGGTCGACGTCACAATCGCCCCATCGGCCGTCCGCTCTACCTGCTTGATCGTGTCCACCGCGGGCAATCCTACAATCGCCGCGCCGTGCTTCACCACCGCTTCAATCGTCCTCTCAATCGTCGCCGGATCAATCAGCGGACGCACCGCGTCATGCACCAGCACCACATCGTCCTCGGCGCACTCCAGCGCCGCCAGTGCATTGCCCACCGACTCCTGCCGATTGTTGCCACCCTCGACCATATGCACCCGATCGCCCAGCTTGTACTCCTTCATCTGGGCCTCCAGGCGATCCTTCTCCTGCGCCCGCACCGCGACATAGACCGCGTCCACCTTCGGTACCGCAAGAAACGCCTGCACCGAACGCACCAGTACCGGCACGCCGCTAATCTCGAGAAACTGCTTCGGCGCAACGGCCATCGCTCCATGCGCGGCCATCCGCGTCCCTATACCTGCTGCCGGAAGAATCACAAAAACTCGCATAACCAACGGAGTATACAAGATAGAGCACACCCGTAAGTGATAATAACCACTGTGCCCGCTCCCATCGCCTCCTCGCCGTCAGAAGAATATAGCCAACGTCAGCAGGCCCGCGAAGCCGCCGTCGTGCACTTTGAAAAGGTGCACCGCTCGCTCGGAAATCTCCGTCTTCTCCTCGTCATGGCCGCACTGTTTCTCGCCTGGTGGTCCCTCTATCGGCACGCTGTCTCCGCGTGGTGTCTTCTCCTCCCAGCCGCAGCGTTCGTCGCCGTCGCCGCCTATCATGCAAAGATACTTCGCAGACAATCGCAGGCCCAGCGCGCCGCCGACGTCTACCGCAAGGGAATAGCGCGCATCGAAGACCGCTGGATCGGCACCGGCCAGCAGGCCCCCCGTGCCGAAGCTGCCACCAGCCTCTACGCAACTGACCTTGATCTCTTTGGAGAAGACAGTCTGTTCGAGCTTCTCTCCCAGGCCCGCACCTGCATGGGCGAAGACACGCTCACGCATTGGCTCCTCTCTCCGTCTCCGGTTGGCGAAATCCGCGAGCGCCATGCCGCCATTGCCGAACTTCGCAGCCGCCTCGATCTCCGCGAAGACATCGCCGTTCTCGGTGAAGACGGCGAAAAGCTGAAGACCGGGGTCCACCCCAAGGCCCTTCTGCATTGGGCTGAACAGCCAATTCAGTTGAAGCAACAAAGCCTGCGCTGGACTGCTCTCCTACTCGCCATACTCGCAATCGCCGGAGCCATCGTCTGGGGCGAGACAGGAATCAAGACGCCATTCTTCCTCGTTCTCGTCATCGAGGCATTCATCGCCTTTTCGCTCAAAGCACAACTGAACAAAGTCTTCAGCGGAACCGACCGCGCCCTCGCAGACCTGCAACTTCTATCCTCCCTATTGGCTCGTATCGAACGCGAACCATTCCACTCTCCCCGGCTGCAAGCCCTCAAACAGGACCTCTCCTCGCACACCATCTTCGGCTCAAAGGCGATCGCGCACCTCAAAACAATCGTCCAGTACATCGAATCACGCGACAACTTCTTCGTCCGTCTGCTCGACGTCCCTCTCATGTACTCCGTGCAAGTCGCCTTTGCCGCAGAAGCATGGCGCAATGCCCACGGCAAGGCAGTCGGCTCATGGCTAAGCGCCGTCGGCGAAATCGAAGCACTCCTCTCCATCGCCACCTACAGCTACGAGCACCCCACAGACCCCTTCCCCGAATTCCTCGAAGGGTCGCCCTCCTTCCACGCCGAAGAGCTTGGACATCCTCTCATCCCGGCTGCAAAGTGCGTCCGCAATACCGTCAGCATCAGCGGAAAAACGCGAGCGCTACTGATCAGCGGCTCCAATATGTCCGGCAAGAGCACGCTCATGCGCACCGTCGGCATAAACACCGTCCTCGCCATGGCGGGTGCACCCGTCCGCGCTCGGCGCCTGCAACTGACGCCTCTCCACGTAGGCGCAAGCATCCTCGTCAACGACTCGCTCCAGGAAGGCAGTTCCCGCTTCTACGCCGAGATCCGCCGCCTGCGCCACATCTGCGACCTCGCCGAGCAGCACCCACCCGTCCTCTTCCTTCTCGACGAACTCCTCCAGGGCACCAACTCCAAAGACCGCCTCATCGGCGCCCAGGCCGTCGTGCGCGAATTGATCGACAGCGGCGCAATCGGCATCGTCAGCACGCACGACCTCGCCCTCACCGACATGCACCATTTGGGCGAAGGTCGCCTGCAAAACATGCACCTGCAGGACGAGATCGAAGACGGCAAGATGAAGTTCGACTTCAAGCTGCGCGACGGCGTCGTCACTAAAAGCAATGGAGTGGAACTAATGCGATTGATTGGCCTCAAGGTCTGATATTCACACTTCAGCTTCCGTTCCGCGTGCATAATGAACAGACCCAGGGGCTCCCTTTACTTCAGCAACATTCATGAAGGAGATCCATCATGCCGCTTCCCAACGACGAAAAACTTCTAGCCCTCAGCAACGATCTGCTCAAGCAGTTTGAAACCATCTTCGGCGAACATCCCGGCTTCCGCCCCGCCCATGCTAAAGGCACCATGCTGACGGGCACATTTACGCCCTCATCCAGCGCCGCCTCCCTCAGCCGCGCTCCCCATATACTGCGCTCTTCCACCCCAATCACCGTGCGATTCTCCAACTCCACCGGCCTCCCGCTGATCCCCGACAACGACCCCAACGCCAGCCCGCACGGCCTCGCCATCCGCTTCCACCTCGCCGAGCACACCCATACCGACATCATCAGTCACTCCACCGACGGCTTCCCCACTCACACCGGGGAGGAGTTTCTGGAATTTCTTCGCGCCGTCGCCGCCAGCGGGCCCTCCGCCGCGCACCCCACACCCATTGAGACCTTCCTCGGCACCCACCCCGCCGCCCTAGCCTTTGTGCAGGCAGCCAAGCCCAACCCCTCCAGCTTCGCCCGCGAATCCTACTTCGGCGTCAGCGCCATGCGATTCACCAACCGGGAGGGCGTTCGCCGCTACGGGCGCTATCGCATCATTCCTGAAGCAGGCAACGACTTCCTAGACGACGCAGCAGCCGCAGCGAGGAGTGCCAACTACCTCTTCGACGAGATCGCCGAAAGAGTAGCCAAAGGCCCCATCAAATTCCGCATCCTGGTCCAACTCGCCAACGCGGGAGACGCCACCGACGACGCCACGATCCATTGGCCCGAGGACCGCACCCAGCTTGAACTCGGTACTCTTAGCCTCACCAAACCGGTCGCCGACAACGCCCACGAACAGCAGCACATCATCTTCGATCCCATCCCGCGGGTGGATGGAATCGAACCATCAGACGACCCCCTGCTCGAGCTGCGCGCCGCCGTCTACCTCATCAGCGGACGCCGCCGCCGCAGCGCCCCCGAACAATAGCGGCAAAGCCGATGTGGCGGAATACCCGGCCTCCGCCACATCTTCTTTACTCCACCAGAAACATCTCATTCGTCGCCTTGAATCCGTTGCGCTCATACAGTGGCTTGCCGAACTTCGATGCATGCAGCGAAATTACCTTGATCCCTCGCCGTCGCGCCTCTGCGACCGCAATCTTTAGCAGTCGATACGCCAGTCCATGCCCACGAAATTCAGGATTGACATAGAAATTCAGCAGATACGCACGCACAGGCTCGGGATCCATCCAGTGCGGCGGAAAATCCATCAGCAGCATTCCCGCGCCCGCCACCACAACACCATCCTTCGAGACCAGCCAGCCCACATAGCTCCCGTCCTCCAGCTTCGGGCGCACCCACGGAACAAACTTCGCAAATACCTTCTGCGTCAGCACCTCGTCAGCCTGCCCCGCGTCGATAAACATCATGTTCCGCTGCTGCCCAATCAACTCCGCATCCGCCGCTGTAGCTAATCTGGTCTCAAACATTAATTCAGTATAAGTAGCAGCAGTTAACATGAACCTGATGCCGCCTCCAGCACTTTCCTTCGACCGTACCAACATCAAGCCCGGCGACCGCATCTGTGTTGCCATCTCCGGCGGAGCAGACTCTGTAGCCCTGCTGCTCACCCTCCACGCCGCCAATACCGTAAAGCGCGACGCTCTCGGCATCGGCCTCAGCGCCGCCCACGTCCACCACGGCATCCGCCCAGGCGAAGAGTCTGACGCCGACCAGCAGTTTGTCGAAGCCCTCTGCGCCCGCCTTGACATTCCGCTCCATCTCCATCACACCAGCATCCCCGAGCGCGTCGCGCAAACCGGCGAAACCATCGAAGAGGCCGCCCGCGCCGTGCGCTACGACTTCTTCCGCTCGCTTATCGCCGCTAACGAAGCCGACGCCATCCTCACCGCCCACACCCTCGATGACCAAGCCGAAACCGTCCTCATGAAGCTCCTCCGCGGGGCCTGGACCGAGGGCCTCAGCGCCATTCACCCTGTAGTGCTCGTCAATACTCCAACCCGCACCGGAAAGATTCTTCGCCCCTTCCTGAACACCCGCCGCGCCGAGATCGAAGACTTTCTCAACCAAATCAACCAGCCCTGGCGTGAAGACTCCACCAACACCGACACCGCCTACACCCGCAACCGCATCCGTCACGAGCTCCTTCCCCAGCTCCGCGAATACAACCCCAGCCTCGACCAGACCCTCAGCAACCTCGCCGAACTCGCCCGTGAGGAAGAGGCCCGCTGGCAGCTCGAACTGAGCCGTCTCCTGCCCCAGATCCTCCTCCCCGGCAAGCCCGTTCGCGGCGGAGGCCGCTCCGTCAGCACCGCTCCCGGCCAGTCCGCCCTGGCCATCGAGCTTGACCGCCTCCGCGCCCTCGATCCCGCTCTTCGCCGCCGGGTCCTCCGCGCCGCTGCCCGCCAGTTAGGCGCCCGGCTCAGCTTCGATGAGACCTCCCGCCTGCTCGCGCTCTGTGGATTTCTCACGCTGCCCACCGTTGCCGCCCGCACCGGCGCCACCCTCCACCTCTCCAACCAGCTCCGCGCCGAGCGTTCCCACCGCGAACTTCGCCTCTTCCTCCAGAAATAAGCTGATCCCGCCAACATTTCTCTACATCTCTTTGGTCACATAACATTCCGAATTCAACACCCCCGAATCCTCAACCAAAGAGTAGAATCTAACTACTTGACTCGGTAGGACGGTAACCGAGGGCTGGGCCTTACCTCCTCCCTCCAGCACTTTCCCCTGCCGTTGTCGTCTAACGATGTGGGCTCTCGGGGCTATTTTCCGTCCCGGCAGCCGGGTCCAGCAAGCGCCAGCGCGTCCCAAGGTTGCTGCAAAGACCGGAAAATGAGGAAATTCGCCTTGAACTCGACTGTCAAACAAATTCTGATCTGGGTCTTCATGATCACCTGCCTGATCTTCGTCTGGCAGTTCGTCGTCAAAAACACAGGCGCGGGTCAGGACAAGAGCATCAGCCTCACTCAACTTCTCAACGACGCCGACGCAGGCAAGATCGCCGATGTCTCGGTCAACGGTTCCGAGGTGATCGGCCACTATCGCGACGACGCGAAGAACCAGTTCCACACCGTCATTCCGGGCAACTATCCTGACATGTACAAGACGCTGCGCGACCACGGCGTCAACATCACGGTCAAGGACACCAGCGGCAATACCTGGCTAAGCCTCCTCATCAATCTGGCCCCGTTCGCCCTGCTGCTCGGCCTCTGGTTCTTCATGATTCGCCAGATGCAGTCCGGCGGTAACAAGGCCATGAGCTTTGGGAAGAGCAAAGCGCGCCTGCTCTCCATGCAACAGAAAAAGATCACGTTCAAGGACGTAGCTGGGGTAGATGAAGCCAAGGAAGAACTCAAGGAGATCATCGAGTTCCTCCGCGAGTCGCAGAAGTTCCAGCGCCTCGGCGGCCGCATTCCCAAGGGCGTCCTGCTCGTCGGGCCTCCGGGCACCGGCAAGACCCTGCTTGCCCGCGCAGTAGCCGGCGAAGCCAACGTTCCCTTCTTCTCCATCTCTGGTTCGGACTTCGTTGAGATGTTTGTCGGCGTCGGCGCCTCACGAGTCCGCGACCTCTTCGAGCAAGGCAAGAAGAACGCCCCGTGCATCATCTTCATCGACGAAATCGACGCTGTAGGCCGTCACCGCGGCGCAGGCCTCGGCGGCGGACACGACGAGCGCGAACAGACCCTTAATCAGCTTCTCGTCGAGATGGACGGCTTCGAGGCCAACGACGGCGTCATCCTGGTCGCGGCCACTAACCGTCCCGACGTTCTCGACCCCGCACTTCTCCGCCCCGGCCGCTTCGATCGCCGTGTCATCGTTGATCGTCCCGACATCCGCGGCCGCGAAGAGATCCTCAAGGTCCACTCCCGCAAGGTTCCCATGGCTGAGGATGTCAACCTCAACATCCTGGCTCGCGGAACCCCAGGCTTCTCCGGTGCTGACCTCGCCAACATGGTCAACGAGGCCGCTCTCACCGCCGCCCGCTTCAATCGCAAGTCGGTTCACATGTACGACTTCGAAGTGGCCAAGGATAAGGTCATGATGGGTGCCGAGCGCAAGTCCATGCTCCTCACCGACGAAGAAAAGCGTGTCACCGCCTACCACGAGGCCGGTCACACCTTGGTCTCCGCCCTGCGCGAGCACTCCGACCCGCTGCACAAGGTCACCATCATTCCCCGTGGCATGGCTCTCGGTGTCACGGTTTATCTGCCCGAAGAGGACCAGCACACCGTCACCAAGGACTATCTTGAAACCCGCATGGCCACCCTCATGGGCGGACGCTGCGCCGAAGAGATCTTCCTCAAGCAGATGACCACCGGGGCCGGCAACGACATCGAGCGCGCAACGGAACTCGCGCGCAAGATGGTCTGCGAGTTTGGCATGTCCCGCATGGGCCCGATGACCTTCGGCAAGAAGGAGCAGGAAGTCTTCCTTGGCCGCGAGATCGGCCAGTCCCGCGACTTCTCCGACGACACCGCCAAGCAGATCGACGCAGAAGTCCGCAGCTTCGTGGACGCTGGCTATAAATCCGCCTACACCATCCTCGATTCCAATCAGGACATCATGCACCGCATGGCCACCGCCCTGCTCGAGCGTGAGACTCTGGACGCAGCCGAGATCAAACTCATCATCGAAGGCAAGGAACTCCCCGCCGTCCGCTCTGCGCTCTCCGGCGTAGACCCCGGCAACGGCGGCGAGGCCCAGAAGGTGCTCAAGCCCGAGTCCGGACGCAAGCCCGGCTTTGGCGAGGGCCATACCTCACCGGCATAGCCTCAAACCAAACAAAGAAAGGGCAGCCTGATCAGGCTGCCCTTTTCTTTTGCCCCCACGCTAGAATCAGGGCCACCCCCATGCTTACCAGTCTATCTATCTTGCTCCGCATCGAAGAAGCCTTCCTTCTCGCCGCCGTCGTGTTCCTCTACCATTACCGGCACTTTAGCTGGTTGCTCTTCGCAATCCTCTTCCTCGTCCCCGACCTATTCATGGTCGGCTACCTGATCAACCTGCACCTCGGCTCAGCAATGTATAACCTCGTCCATACGCTCTGGCTCCCTATCGCCCTTCTGTTCGCCGGTTATCTCCTGCACTCGCCTACAGTCCCTGCCGTGGCTCTCATCTGGATCGCCCACATCACCTTCGATCGTCTTCTCGGCTACGGTCTCAAATATCCCACCTTCTTCAAAGACACACACCTCCAGCACATCTGAAACCTCCCGCAGCTTCCAATGAAGGGGCAGCCCATCAAGGGCTGCCTCTTCATAGAGCTATCCCACATCAATTACGCCATATGCTTTCCTTTTCCGCTCTTATCCTTTGTCTTACCCGAAGACTTCTTCCCAATTGCCTCATTTCCCGGGGAAGTGGTCGCCTTCTGAGCCTCGTCCTGCTTCCCGCGGTCCTCGCCCTCGATCTTTCCATTGACGTCCCCGACCGAAAGCCCCTTGCCGCCATTCAGTTTCGAATCGACCAGATGCAGCCCGTAGGAAGACGTCCACGGTCCACGCATGTCCGTATCGCCTTCGTCGCCATCGCCGGTAGAACCATTGAAATATTCATCCACGATTCCCGGCGTGGGTTTGAGCATTCCAATCGAGAATGGCTTCTTCTCCAGACTCTCCAGCGCCGCCTGAAACGCCTTCATGTGCGTAATCTCCCGCGTCATCAGGAACTGAAGCGTATCGATCGATCCCGGATCGTCGGTATGGTCGATCAGCCGTTCATACACAATCTTGGCCCGCGCCTCCGCTGCAATATTGCTGCGTAAGTCCACATCCAGCTCGCCTGTAATCTTCAGGTAAGTCGAAGTCCACGCATTGCCCATCGAGTCGCACAGATTCACCCCGCCACCACCAGCAATCGTCACCAGCGGTTCGGCGTCGGCCGCCTCACGGTTCGTCTTGAGGGGTGCCAAATGCATCCGAATCAGCGCGCCCACCACCTCCAGATGGCTTAGCTCCTCCGTCCCGATATCCAGCAGCAAGTCCCGGCGCCCAAGATCGTCAACGCAGTTCCATCCCTGAATTGTGTACTGCATGGCAGCCGCCAGCTCCCCATTGGCGCCCCCAAACTGCTCCAGCAACATGTTTCCAAACCGGACATCCGGCTCCCCGATATTTACCGTGTACATCAGCTTTTTAATATGGTGATACATAGGGTACAACCTCATACTCATTGAATTTGCGTGCAGCGTACTCTCTGTACGATGCCGTATCCCCGCCGTCCAGTAACCTTGGCCAATGCGACAATAGGTAAAGACGAATGCGCCTCTGCACCCTCACGCTGCTCCTCCTCCTCCCTCTCGCCGGATGCGGCTACCACACCGCCGGCTCCGCCACGCACATCCCCGGCAACGTCAGTACTCTCGCCGTGCCCATCTTCGCTACCCACGCGCAGACCTTCCACACCGAAATGGCCTTCACCCAGGCCACAATCCGCGAACTCAACACCCGCACCCGATACCGCATTCTCAACACCGACTCCCCTGACGCCGACGCCACCCTCCGCGGCACCATCCTGACGCAGACTGTCGCCCCTCTCACATACGACGCCACCAGCGGCGAGTCCTCCAGCTACCTCGTCACCATCACCGCCAAAGTCCTGCTCACCGCCCACGACGGCCGCATCCTCTATCGCAACGACGCCGTCACATTCCACGAGCAGTACCAGTCCACCCAAGACCTCAACGGCTTCATCCAGGAGGACACCGCCGCCGTCAACCGGGTCTCCCGCGACTTCGCCCAGGCCCTCGTCAGCGACATACTCGAATCCTTCTAGCCAGCGTTGCCAGCCGAACTTGCTAGTATCGCCTCTTGTACTTCCAGCACCATTTGCCTTTGTTTTTGCCTCACCCGCCCTTATCGTTTTTGAGATGGGTAAAATCGGTGTCAGGCCTTTGCAGTAATCCGTATTACCCGCGCAATCCGCGGTCGGTCTTTCCCTAACGATGCCCACCTCACTTCGCAGCTTCGCCTCCACCGACCGCTTCATCGCCGAGATCGCCGATCCCGCGACCCTGCGCCCCGGCTACGTCCTCATCGGGGACGAGATCTTCCTCTACGATCGCTGCCGCAAAGCCGTTCTCGCGACCCTCGCGCCCGCAGAGACCCGCGACTTCTGCCTCCACGATCTCGACCTCGCCGAAACCAGCATCTTCGAGGTCCTCGACCGCGCCCAGACCCCCTCGCTCATGGCACCCTTCCAGGTCCTCTTCGTCCGCGGCCTCAAGGCTCTCTACGGACGCGGCAGCAAAAAAGAAGAGTTCGCCGCCATCGACGCTTACTTCCGCTCGCCCAACCCCTCGGCGGTCATCCTCTTCGTCGCCGACCATCTCCGCATCCCCACCGACCTGCGCAAGATGGACTACCAGGACAAAGAGCGCTACGAAAAAATCCGCGAGACCCTCGGCGACTGGTGCGGTTTCGTCGAACTGGCCCGTGTCGAAGATATCGACGCCATCAAATGGGTCACCACCACCGCCGAGTCGCGCGGCGTAAAGTTCGATCCCGACGCCGCCCGCGAACTGGTCGACGCCCTCGGCGCCGACATGCTGCTCATCGCCAGCGAGTTCGAAAAGCTTCTCCTCTACGTTAGCGCCCGCGGCTCAGATATAGCCAAAAACCGAGTCACCCTCGGCGATGTAGAAACGATGGTCCTCGCCGCCAAACAGCGCAGCCTCTACGAACTGACTGACGCCATCTCCGCCAAGGACCGCCCCCGCGCCCTCCTCCTGCTCCACGGCCTGCTCAACGCCTCCGACGGCGGCGAAGACGCAGCCATCGGACACCTCTATATGCTGGCCCGCACCTTCCGCCAGATGCTTATCATCTCGGAGAAGAACGTACGCGACAGCCGAGCCATCTGGCAGGCGCTATGGCAGGGCTTCCGCATGCCTCCCTTCGCCGCCGAAGACCTCATCAAGCAAGCCCGCCGCTACAAATCCCGCCGCGACCTCACCCGCGCCATCCGCCTCGTAGCCCGCGCCGACCTCGAACTCCGCAGTAGCCCCGCCAACAAACTGCTGGTCCTCGAGCGCCTCATCCTAGACCTCTCAACCGAACCCAAACCTACCCCCTACGAGCCCTCCCACCAATTCGCCATGGAACTCTAGGATGAGTGCTACAAATAGTCAAAGACTCAGGCCGTCCACCTCATGGCCTGAGCCCTCCAACAATTTTGTTCATTTCACCTCAGCACCGCCGGTGATGGGAGTCGCAGTCGTGGCGACCGTCCCGTCCGAAAGGCTGATTAATTTCCTCATAAGCTGCAAAACTCTCGATCCGTCCGACGCAGGAATTGGCAGTAAATTGATAACGCCAATGAGCAGATTGCTAAGGGCAAAATTCGGACTAACGCGGTAAAACATAAATGCGAGCCATAGATTCATGCCCGGGCCCGCTAGGGTGATGGCAAGATTTTGAGTAGTTGTCCCGCATGCCCGCCGAATGTATGGCCCTTTCCAATTAATGCCTACCTGATGAACCTTCACCTTGAGCGCCCGGGCAGCAGCCACGTGACCCATTTCGTGAAGGGCCATCGCGGCTATCCCGAAAATAACCGCCTCTTGGAGTTGCATGATGTCATCCTTCCCGAAGTGATTCCGACATCAATGCTCCGATGTTCCACTAACAGAGAAGCAATCAGACGACCAATTCCAGAAGCACCATACGACCGCAGCAAAGCCCATTTTTTATTGGCTTTTTTGCTCCAATCCGTCAAACGACTGATAAAGATTTCCTAATCGTGACCGCCAGAGTGCAAAAGTTCGCAGGTTCTCTCCGGGTTAATGGTTGCCCCGGAAACTACGACGGGTCTTTTCTCAAATCCGCCAAAGAAGGCGTTCCCACCCTCATCATCGAGTACATGGACTCCGTCCGCTTGGAGCCTGGGTCACCACTTCGCACCCAAGACTGCACCATATAAGCCGATCTGGTCACGTCCTCTTCCTCGCCACCAATCAATCGCCTCAATCTGGCTCTCGCGAGCCGCAATATTCACGCGAATCATCTTTATGCCGAAGCCTGCAACTCCGCCACAATCTCCCCCGCAGCCTTCCGTGCCTCATCCTCCCGGTCCGGAGGAAAGCTGATCGCACCTACCCGGGCATGGCCGCCGCCGCCATAGCGTTCACAAATCGCCGCGAGATTCACCAGCTTGTCAGCCGGAAGTGTAGTCCACGGATTCGTTCCTACTGCGACCTTCGTTCTGAACGATGACTTACTCAACCCCACGTTGTAAGTCCCCTCGGGATTCAGATAGTAGGGAATGAATTTGTTGTAGCCCTCCGTTGGCTGGTCGGTGATATCAAACGTAATCACGCCACGATCCACCGCCGCCCGCGAGCGAATCAGCTCAATTGCAGCTCTGTGCCGCTCCATCAGCGGCCCCAGCAGCTCCTGCACAAACGCCTGATCGAGAACCTCCTGCAGTGGCATCTCGGTCAGCAGCGGAATCAGCTTCGGCACCAGGCTGTCATCCGCAGAGCTCTCGATCACCATCGTCAGCTTCATCGCCGGAGCAGCCATCTCGACCGCAGCCTGTGCGCTCTCGTACCTCGCTCCATCCACAATGTCCGCCCACTTGATCAACTCCATCAGCGGCGCTGTATCAAAACCAAAGTTGATCCGCGCGGTATCGGCGATCAGGCTGGTACATGAGACATAGTTGGCGTCGTAAAACTTTCGCATCCGCTGCGAGCCGTCCGCCTGCCCCCGCTCAAAGTCCTTCTGGTCTTCCGGCGTTAAAAACGCGCTCAGATGGTGATCGAACCACCACGTCACCTTGGGCGAAGCCGAATATTTGAAATCGACAATCGCATTATCGCCATCGATAAAATCCTGCTCCTCGAACAGCGCCCCCGCCCGATGCATCAGCCCGTGATAGTCATACCCATCCACGCCACCGACACACTCTTTATGAAACCGTGTAAACACGGACGCAGAGCAAGCCCCGTCAAAACATTTATCGTGATAAAAAATCCGGCAATTCAAGCAGCATCTCCTGTAAAGCTCTAAGTCTAATTCGTTGACCTGCTAGCCCGCTAAAGCTTTGCCACCTGGTACCTGCTCTCCTCCAGGTCCAGTTCGCGCTCCATCGTCCGCAATACGTCGTCGCTGATGCGCCCCTCGTCCCGTAGCCGGATGATCGCCCTCCGCTCTGCCTGCACCGCGCCTTCGGCTGCTTCAACGACCTGCCTGTAGGTATGGGCGCCATGTTCGTCGGCGTTGTCCTGATGACCCGACTCAACCTCCGCCAACCGGTGCTGGTAGCGGTCAAGGAGATCATCGAACGCGTGAAAGTAGGCGCTTCCGCAATTCTTCCGTCCCTCTTCCAGATGCGCAATCGCCTCTTCGAGCGCGACCTTCCGCGCCTCTCGCTCCTCCGTGCTCATGCCCGTTGCCCCGGCCAATCCAAGCGCACGGATCAGTGAAGGCAGAGTCAGTCCCTGTAGCACCAACGTCACCAGAATTACGCAGAACGCCAGAAAAACGATGAGATTTCTCGGCCCGAATTGCGTTCCGTTCGCCAGCGTCTCCGGAACCGAGATCGCCGCCGCCAGCGCAATGACGCCCCGCATCCCCGTCCACCCAATCACAAAAACGTTACGCGCTCCCGGTTTTTTCTCCGCATGTCCCGTCCACCGCCGCAGCAGGAATGCCATCTTCACAGCGGGAAACACCCAGATCATTCGCAGTGCGATCAGTATGACGCTGAATACCGCGCCATACTCCAGCAGCGTCGTCAGGCCATAGGCTCCGCGAATCCCGGCCAACACGTAAGGCAGTTGCAGCCCGATCAGCACAAACACCAGGCCATTCAGAATAAAGGTCAACGCATCCCATACTCCCACGACCTGCAATCGCACTCCGGGCGAGAAGAACGTCGCACTCTTTCGGCTCAGATAAAGCCCACATGCCACAACCGCCAGCACGCCCGAAGCATGAACATGCTCTCCAGCCAGATACGCCGCATACGGCACAACCAGGCTCACCACAATCTCCACCGGGCCGTCGTCGATAAAATTCTCCAGCCACCCCACGACCACACCAATCAGCAGCCCGATCCCAACACCACCCACGATCAAATAAAGCAGCCGCAGTATCCCGCTGCCGATCGTCGGTGTCTGCCCTCGCATGATGATGCTTAGCCCAAGTTCCAGCGCCAGCAGGCCCGTCGCATCGTTCAGCAGGCTCTCGCCCTCCAGAATGTCTACGATCCTTCGCGGCAGCCCAACCGATCGCGCAATCGACGTCGCCGCAATCGCGTCTGTCGTCGCCACCACCGCGCCCAGCAGGAATCCAGCCTTCCAGTCCAGCGCCGTAATGAAGTGTTCGGAGACCACCGCCACGCCCCAGACCGTAAAGCCCACCAGTCCCACCGCCAGCAGCGAAATCAGCACAAGATTGTGGCGAAACTCCCTCCACGAGGTCGTCCACGCAGCCGAGTAGAGCAGCGGCGGCAGAAAGATCAAAAAAACCAGGCTGGGGTCCAGCGGAATCCGTGGCATATGCGGAACAAAACTGATCGCCAGTCCCGCCAGCACCAGCACAATCGGATAAGGCACCTTCAGCCGGTGCGCGATCACCGCAAACACCGCCACCATAATCAGCAGCAGCAGGATCACCGTCTCTAACGCATGAAGTCCCGCCCCTGACGGCATCCCAATCTCCTTTCCTCAACTCAGTGAAATATCCGCCTCGTGCTCCTCAAGTACATCCGAGAATAACAGTGACTCATTGCGCTCGACAGCCCCGTCTAACGCTCCATTTAGACTTTGAATCAGCACATGAACTCCTACGATCCAGATCCATTTGAGCCCACCCTGCTTGCCCGCCGCTTCCCCATCGAGAATCAAGACGAGAGCCCCCGCGGAAAGAGCCGCCTCAACTCCCCCCTCCGCCCCATCCTGCTTCGCACCATCGCCATCCTCGTCGCCCTCGCCCTCATCCTCCCTGCCACTGCGTTCGTCGCAGGCCGCTACTGGACACGCCACGCCCTGCGTGCCTCCTTGCCGCAGATCGACGGTACGCTCTCGATTCCCGGACTCTCCGCTCCCGTCACCGTCCAGCGCGATGCCCATGGCGTCCCTCACATCCACGCTGCCACACTCGACGACCTCATCGTCGCGCAGGGCTTCGTCACCGCGCAGGACCGCCTCTGGCAGATGGATATCCTGCGCCGCCACGCCGCCGGAGAACTCGCCGAAGTCCTCGGCCCCAGTCTCGTGCCCCACGACCGCGCCCAGCGCATCCTCCAGGTCCGCGCCGCCGCCGACCGCGCCATCGCCACACTTCCACCCGATCAACTCCACTGGCTTCAGCTCTATGCCCGCGGCGTCAACGACTCCATCGAGGTTCAGCGCCCGCATCTCCCCATCGAATTCCGCATCCTCCGCTACCAACCCTCGCAGTGGACGCCGCGCGACTCCATCCTCGTCGGTCTGGCAATGTTTCAGGACCTCACCAACTCCTTCCCGCAGAAGCTCGACCGCGAAGCTCTCTCAGCCAAGCTGCCGCCCGAACTCCTTGGCGATCTCTACCCCGTAGGCTCCTGGCGCGACCACCCGCCTACGCAGCCAGTCCTCGACCTGACCAACCCACCAGCCGACTTCAACGAAATCCCGCTCGACGAATCCCAAAGCAAGCTCAACATCCCTACAACGAAACCAGCCACAAAAACCGGTGCCCCATATCTGGCAGTCTCATCGCCAGATGTGGGTTCATCCAAACGCACGACCTCAACCGGAGATCTCCTGGCCCTGCAAAAAATCCTCGCCGCCTCTCACTGCGAAGGCTGCACCGCCGGTTCTAACAACTGGGTCGTCTCCGGAACCCGCACCGCCTCCGGCAAGCCGCTCCTCTCGAACGACATGCACCTCAACCACAGCGTTCCCGGCGTCTGGTACGAGGCCGATCTCCAATCCGCCAGCGGCAGCTTTCACGTAGCCGGAGTCACCCTCCCCGGCTACCCCTTCGTCATCGTCGGCCACAATGACCACATCGCCTGGGGATTCACCAACCTCGGTGCCGACGTGCAGGACATCTACATCGAACACACTCGCGGCACCGGCAGCGCAGCTGAGTACGAGTCGTCCGATAGCAACTGGCATCCCATTCTTCACCAGCGCGAAGTCATCCACGTCCTCCACCACAGCGATGTCATTCTCGACGTCGCCGCCACCCAACACGGCGGCGTAGCCACTCCCCTCATCTCCAATCTCTTCCCCAGAGAAACCCGCTCCCTCTCTCTCCGTTGGACCATCTACGATCCGTCCAATATCACCCCCTCCTTCCTGAGCATCGATTCCGCCATCGACTGGCCCTCCTTCACGGCGGCCTTCTCTACCTTCGGCGGCCCCGCTCAAAACGTCGTCTACGCCGACGACCACGGCAATATCGGCTACCACGCTGCTGGCAGGATTCCCATTCGCGGCAGCCTCACGCAGCCCACCGCGCTCAGTCCCGTTCCCACCGACGCACTTGACCCCACCCACGAATGGGCCGGATATATCCCCTTCGACCAACTCCCCCAGTCCTTCGATCCTCCCGGCGGCGTACTTGCCACCGCCAACGCACGGGTCACCGCCGACGGCTATCCCTTCCCCATCACCCTCAACTGGGCCGCGCCCTACCGCAACGAGCGCATCTGGAAGGTCCTCAGCTCGCGCGACCATCTGACGCCAGCCGACATGCTCGCCCTGCAAACCGATGTCTACTCCGACCTCGACCATGTCATCGCGCAACGATTGGCCTACGCCATCGATCATTCGCAAACCAAAGACAAACGCATTCGCCAGGCCGCCGACATCCTGCGTAAATGGAACGGCAACGTCGACGTCACCGCCGCCGCGCCTGCCATCGTGGACGCCACTCGCGCCGCACTCTGGCCGCTGCTGCTCAATCCCCACCTCGGCCCCCACCCCGGCGGCAGCGCAGCGCTCTACACCTGGAGCGAAAAGCCCTACGCCGAAGAGCAGCTCATCATGCACACACCCGCCCGCTGGCTTCCTCCCACCTACGCCAACTGGGATGAGCTTCTCACCGCAGCCGTAGCCCAGGGCCTCATTGAATCCCACGCTCCCTTCAACTTGACCAAATGGCAATACGGCCAATCTCACGTCGTAAATATCGAACACCCCATCTTCGCGCAGTCCCGGCTGCTACAGCGTCTAGTCGGCATCCCAACCGGAACCAAACCGCAACCGCAAAGCGGAGATACCACCACCATCAAACAGGTAGGCCGCTCCTTCGGGCCGTCCGAGCGCTTCACCGCCGACCTCTCCAACTTCGACGACTCCACGCTTAACATCGTTCTCGGCCAATCCGGCAACCTGACAAGTCCGTGGTTCATGGACCAATGGCCTGCCTGGTACAAAGGCACAACCTTCAATCTGCCCTTCAGCAAAATCGCCACAGACGCCGCCGCAACGCATACACTCACTCTCACTCCACAATGACGCCCGTTCCCCCAAATAGAAATCTCCGGGTGCCCCATCGTTCGCGGCTTCATCGCAAACCTGGATCCCCGCCAGCTTCGCCAGTGGGTGGAAAGAGATGGAATCGCAGATTTTCAATCCACCTCGTCATCCTTCCTCTTGCCGCCTTCATCGCCGTCCTTCCCCTCATCCTGAACGGCTGTTCCTGCGGCCACGACTTCAACTTCCACCTGCTTAACTGGATGGAGGCCGCTCGCCAGTTCACTCACGGCAACCTGCATCCCCACTGGATCTTCAGCCCCGCCTACAACGCCGGAGAGCCGCGCTTCGTCTTCTATCCACCCCTCTCCTGGACCATCGGAGCCATCCTCGGCCTCCTGATGCCCTGGACGTGGACCCCCATCGTCTACACCTGGCTCTGCCTCACCGCCGCCAGTCTTGCCCTCTATTGCCTCGGCCGCGAATTCACCACACGCAACGCCGCGCTCCTCGCCGCAGCCTTCTATCTCGTCAATCCCTACACTCTCTTCACTGCCTACGAACGCACCGCCTACGCCGAGCTTCTCGCCGCCGCCTGGATTCCGCTTCTGCTTCTCGCCATTCTTCGCAAAAGAATCACCATCGTCGGCATCGCCATTCCCATAGCCCTCCTCTGGCTCACCAACGACCCCGCCGCCGTCATGGGCTGCTACGCTCTTGCGCTGCTCACCCTTATCCGCCTCTTTCACAGAAATTCAGAACCCCAGGCAGACACCCCGCTCCAATTCGCCGTCAAAACCACAGCCGGAACCCTGCTCGGCCTGGGTCTCGCAGCTTTCTACATCCTCCCCGCCGCCTACGAACGCCGCTACGTTCAAATCACCGCAGCGCTTGCCCCCGGCTCCAACGTCCAGAACAACTTTCTCTTCCACCACACCGCCAGCCCCAACCACAACGCCGTCCTCAACACGGCCTCTACCATCGCTGTGGTCCTGCTCGCCATCACCGCTATTGCTATCACCATTACAGCCATCCGCTCTTCTTTCCCAACCCCAAAAGCCCGTTTGCCTCAAATCCCAATCCTTCCACTCGCCATCCTCACCATCGTTGTAGCCTTCCTCCTTACCCCTCTTTCGAACCCCATTTGGCAGCACGTTCCCGAACTTCCCTTTCTACAGTTCCCCTGGCGTCTGCTCGCCATCCTCGCGGCAGTCCTCGGCCTTGCTCTCGCTCTCGCGCTCCCGCCGCTAAGACTCAAAACCATCTCCGCTGCAGCTTTATCCCTTTCCGTCGCCGCAGCCCTCGCCTTTACCGGCTACCATCTCTTCCACCAATATTGCTACCCGGAGGACACCGCACCGTCCACCCTCACACTCTTTCGCTCGAACATCGGGACCGCGCCAAATGGTGAATACACTCCTATCGGCGCCGACAACCAATCGCTGGACCAAACCAATCCACCCTTCTGGCTGCTTCCAAACCGCCAGGACGACGCCAACACCCCCGCCCCAGCCAACGCCACTCCCGGCCCAGCCCCCACCAGCCTTACGCTGAACTCCGCCACCCCCCAGATCCTCGTCCTCAACCTTCGCGACTACCCCGCATGGCGCATCACCCTCAACCAGACGATCCTCCCCACGCGGCTCCATCGCAGCGACGGCCTCATCGCCCTTCCCATTCCCGCCGGGCTCAACCACATCGCCATTACTTACCTCCGCACCCGCGACCAAACCGTCGGCGACATCCTCACCCTCTTCTCGCTTGCCATTCTCCTTCTCATCCTCCGCCGCAAACGCCGCCCTAATCCCTAAGTCTGTCCTCTGATTTATCATCAAACCTCAATGAACCTCACGGTACAATCCCTGCTTCAATCCGGCGTCGAGCTCACCGATGCCGCCCTCGAACGCCTCCTGCCGTCGCCCGATACCCTTCCCCACTCCATCCATCGCGCCATGCGGCACAGCACCTTCGCCGGTGGCAAACGCCTTCGCCCCATCCTCTGCATGGAAGCTGCACGCATGGTCAGCGGCGAACCCGGCATCCCCGAAGGCGCAGCCGACCTCGGCGCCGCGCTGGAGATGCTGCACACCTACTCCCTCATCCACGACGACCTCCCCGCCCTCGACAACGACGACCTTCGCCGCGGCAAGCCCACCTGCCACGTTCTCTTCGGCGACGCCATCGCCATTCTCGCCGGTGACGCTCTCCAGACCCTCGCCTTTCAGACCATCGCATCGCTCGCCTCGCCGCCTGCCACCACCGTGGCCATCCTCAGCGAAGTCGCTCTCGCCGTAGGCACCGGTGTAGGAGCGAACAGCCCGCTCCCCCCAGGCATGATCGGCGGCCAGGTCGTCGACATTGAATCCGAGGGCAAGCCTCCCACCGCCGAGCTGGTCGAGTCCATTCACCGCGCCAAAACCGGTGCGCTCATCACCGTCAGCATAGTGGCCGGTGGCCTCTACGGCTCCCAAACCAAACCCTCCAGCGACACCATCACCCGCCTCCGCACTTTCGGCGAAAAGGCTGGCCTCGCCTTCCAGATCGTCGACGACGTCCTCGACATGACGCAGAACTCGGCGCAACTAGGCAAGACCGCCGGCAAGGACACTGCCAGCATCAAGGCCACATGGCCCGCCATCTACGGCATCGAGCGCTCCCTCCACGACGCCCGCGAGCTCATCGCCGACGCCTTCGCCGCCCTCGCACCCTTCGGCCCCGCCGCCAATCCACTGAAGTCACTCGCCAACTACCTGGTCGAGCGCACACACTAAATGCTCACCGAGTCCGAAATCATCACCGCCCTCCGCGACTGCTACGACCCCGAACTTCCCTGCAACGTCGTCGATCTCGGCCTTGTCCGCGCCGTCACCATCACGCCCGACCACGACGCCCCCGGCGCCAGCATTCCCGGCGTTCCGCAAAAGCACCACGTCCACATCGATCTCATCCTTACCAATCCAGGCGAAGCCGCCGAAGCCCAGACCCGCGCGCAAATCGCCAACCGCCTCGCCGGTCTCGAGGCTGTCAGTCGAACAACCATCACCATCCTCTCCACCCCTGCGTGGACTCCCGGCAACATCACCCCCGCTGGACGCAAAGCCCTCGGCCTCGACGGCAACCCTCAACTCATCCAGATCCGCTAGGCCATGAGCAAAAAGCCCACTCCCATCCGTCCTCGCGACCTGCTCAAGGCGACCTCCACGCCCATCCACCCCTTCGACCAGATCCACGGAGTAGAAACCAGCGGCCTCGTCCCCGCGGCCAACCTCATCACCGGACACCCCAACGACGAGCACGTCACCGCCTACTACGGCGTCGCTCCCAGTATTCTCCGCACCCTCATCGACCTCTGGCGCGAAACGCCGCCACCCGAACCCATCCACAGCTACACCTTCATCGACATCGGCGCAGGCAAGGGTCGAGCGATGCTCGTCGCCAGCGAACTCGCCTTCCGTCAGGTCATCGGCATCGAACTCAACCCGACCATGGCAGAAGCCGCCCGGCGAAATCTCGCTCACTGGCACCAGTCCCACACAACCGACGCCACTGCTCCCCGCCTCACCCCGATCCAGCTCCTCGAACAGGATGCCCTCACCTTCGACTTTCCCTCTACTCCCAGTTTGATCTTTCTCTTCCACCCCTTCGAAGCCCCTGTGCTCAAGCAGCTCCTCCGCCGCATCGAAACCCAGTTCGCCAAACGCCCCGGCACCCTCGACATCCTCTACGTCAACGCCGAGTGCCGTACCATTCTCGACAAGCATCCAGCCTTCACTCGGCTCTTCAGCGGCCCCGTCGCCATGTCTCCCGAAGACCACGCCGCCGATCTCGCTGCCATCGCCCAGCAGGAAGAGTACGGTTCCACCGGCGACGAAGAATGCGCCATCTATCGCTACACCGGCCGTTGAATATTTCACCGCTGCGGAAGCTCTCTGACATCCACGACGCTGTTATAAAGATTCATGCCACGCTGGCCCCAACGATTCGTCCTTACCCTCACGCTGGCCCTCATCTGCGCCACACTGATTCTTCCCGCTGCGTTTTCACAGACGCCAGACACAGACCTCGCCTTCCATCGCGCTAAAAATCTTCAGCGTGGCATCAACGCGAGTATCTGGTTCGCGCAGTCTCCGCAGGACTACACCGTCCATCGGCTTGAGACCTTCACCACCGCCAACGACATCGCGTTCATGGAGAAGCTCGGCCTCGATCATGTGCGCCTCAGCATCGACCCCGAGCCGCTTTTACCCTGGCTCCGTGAACCCGGCACCGTCACTCCCTTCATGGCCGAGCTGGACAAGACCATTCACACCATCCTCGCGCACCATCTCTCCGTCATCATCGACATCCATCCCGAAAGCAGCTACAAAGCTCCTTTGCTGCACGGCACCGCGTCGGTGCAACAGTTCACTTCTTTATGGCGAGCGCTTGCTGCACACTACGCGAATCTCGATCCCGAGCACGTCTTCTTCGAGATCATGAACGAGCCGGAACAGGACGATCCCTTCCGCTGGCAGGGCATCGAGTCCACCGTCGCCGCCGCGATCCGTCAGGTCGCGCCGAACAACACCATCATCGCCGCCGGGGCGCACTACTCCGGCCTCGATGACCTCATGCAGTTACAACCCATCTCCCAGCCCAACGTCATCTACACCTTCCACGATTACGAGCCCTTTCCCTTCACCCATCAGGGAGCAACCTGGACCTCTCCCGAAGTCCGGCCCCTGCGCGGCATTCCCTATCCTTCCAGCCCCGAAGACATCGCCCCATTGCTCCAGCAGGAGCCCGATCTCCACAGCCAGCTATTCCTCGAAGATTATGGCCTGGGCCGATGGGATGCTGCACGCATCGACTCCACGATCGCCTTCGCAGCCCGCTGGTCACAGCTTCACCATGCGCCCGTGTACTGCGGAGAGTTTGGCGCCCTCCGCTACTTCGCGCCTCCCGCCATGCGTGCGCAATGGACCCACGACATGCGGGTTGCTTTCGAGAAATACAACATAGGCTGGGCGATGTGGGACTATCAGACGAACTTCGGCCTGGTCACCAAAGCCAACGGCACAACCTCACCCGATCCCGCAATCGTCACCGCCCTCGGACTTCACATGCCATCGCAGTAAGGCATTTTCAATAGTTCAGTGTAGAGCCCTTTTTTGTGTCATTCCGCAGCGAAGCGGAGGAATCTGCGTTTGGGGTGCCACACCATCGCAGACATTACCTCTACTCGCGCCAGCGCACGATCAAGCCCCGTTCATCGCCCTCGCCATGCTCCATGGCGATCTCACCATCGGCCAGCTTCACCACGCTTTCAAACCGCTCGCCCCACTCCACTAATACCAGCGCATTCGGCTCGGCAATCATCTCTTCCAACCCCAGCACTGCGATCTGCTCCTCCGTCTCCAGGCGGTACAGGTCCAGATGAAATAAGTGCACCTTCGGCCCGTCATACTCGTGCACCAGCGTAAACGTCGGACTGGTTACGTCCTCCTCATACGCCGCGCCCAGTGCCGCTGCGATGCCCTTTACCAGCGTCGTCTTCCCCGCTCCTACCTCGCCCCGCAGTATCACCAGCTTCGGAGGCCGCAACATCTCTGCCAGCGTCTCACCCAGAGCCAGCGTACCCGCCACCGACCGCGTCCTGAACCGCTTCTCCCGCAACTTCTCTTTCGTCGTGTTCATTGTGCCATCCCATGCTCTTTATACTTCTGCTCATTCAACCCGCAAATCCACGTTAGCCCATCAACATCCTTCACCCGATAGCGAAACGCATCCGACAGATGAATCACCGTATCAGTTGCAAGTACCGTATGTTCATCCATCGCATGAGCAGCAAAGTCGCCTGCCAGTCCATGCAGATAAACCGCCGCCTCCACCGCCCGCGCCACGTCATCGGGAAACTGCGCCAGCATCGCTGCCACAATCCCGGTCAGGATATCTCCGCTCCCGCCCTTCGCCATCGAAGGATTCCCGGTCGTATTCACCGCTACGCTTCCATCCGGATGCGCCACCAGCGTCCGCCATCCTTTCAATACCAGCGTCACTCCGTGCTCGGTCGCAAACCGCCGAGCCAGCCCCACACGGTCCGCTTCGACCTCCTTCACCGTCATCCCTGCCAGCCGCGCCATCTCCCCCGGGTGCGGCGTCAACACCATCGTCCGTCCTGCACCCTTCAGCAACTCTGTCTTTTCCGCAAACGCATTCAACCCGTCAGCATCGATCACCACCGGCACCGTCGTCTTCGCCACCAACTGCCGCGCAAACTCCGGAGCATCCCCATCCGTTCCCAGTCCCGGCCCCACCGCCAGAACAGTAATCCCCTTCATCAGCCTTTCGAACTTCTTCCCCTCAAGGTTAGCCAGCAATTTAGTCTTCTCCATCAACGGAGAAATCATCAACTCCGGAGCCACTCCCGCCACGATCCCCACAATGCTCTCCACCACTCCTGCCGTCACCAATCCAGCCCCCGCCCGCAGCCCGGCAAGTGAAGCCATCGACGGCGCACCAGCCTTTCCCCAACTCCCACCCACTACCAGCACATGTCCAAATTTGCCCTTGTTGGAGTTCATCCCCCGAGGCTTCTCCGCGAGAGTTTTAGAGCTTCCCGTCCAGGTCAACCCGGTCTCCGACTGCACGGCGGTATCAGGCGACCCAATTCCCGCGACCACGACCGGCCCAAACGTCGCAGCCGTCATATGGCCGAACACATGCGCCAGCTTCGGGGCCGTAAATGTGACCACGGCGTCAGCCCGAAACGCCCCCTCCACCGTCTGCTCCATCGAATCCGCATCCCACCCCGAAGGCAGATCCACCGCAACTACCGGCACATTCAACCCAGCAACCAAATCCCGCACCGAAGCCGCGATCCCTCGCAAAGGCGGCTTGAATCCTGTCCCTACAACAGCATCGATCAACAACTCCGCTCCATCGAATGCTTCCGCCAGTCCCGCCTCGTCCACTGCTTCTCTGAGCGCAACCCCAGACGCTTCCGACCGCAGCCGCTCAAGAGCACCCGCAGCCTCACCTTTCAGTTCATCCTGATGTCCCAGCAGGACCACCCGCACCGACTTCCCCGCTGCCGCAAGGACCCGAGCCGCGACCAACCCGTCACCACCATTATTCCCTCTCCCGCAAAGCACCGAAATCCGAGTCACCGCCGGATATTGCCGCAGGCAAAAGGCAGCCACAGCACTGCCAGCCGCTTCCATCAAGGTTTCCAGCGGAACCCCAAACTCTTCTACCGTCCGCCGATCGACCGCCCCCATCGCCGCTGCCGTCAAAATCTTCATACTACGGTTTTATCTGAAGTACCTGCGAAGCGCTAACTCGACCTATCGGAAGTACAGCAGATAGCCGGCAATCGCCAATCCCAGAACTGCCAGCACAACCGCTGTACCCATCGCTACGCGCGATGGAGAGGTCTGCGGTATATCCCCCCGTTGCAGTCGCAAAATGTTATCCCTATAACGCACCACCGACACCACAAGGACGACAACACCCAGCAGCACCAGCCCTGTCCCGCTCCACAACGAGAAAACCGATGACTCGGCGCTCCCTGCATGAATGAATCTCTGCGCCTCCCGCAGAAACAGCCCAAACCGCGCCACCACAAACCCGAAGCCCATTAACGCCAGCCCGGTCCTGATCCAGGCCAGAAAGGTTCGTTCTGCGGCCAGATAGCTCTGAGGATTCTGCGCAGCGGAGGAACTCTCCGTCACTGCCCCCCGCCCGTCCCGTTCGTTTCGGCCACCACTCCAACCTTCGGCTGAAAGTAGCTGTTGTCCCAAAGCGCCCGGTAAAACTGCCCGGTCAGCTCAGCCGCCTTCGGCCCGAACGTAGGACGACCGCCCTCCAGAAAGAAGACCGTCACAATCCGTCCGTTCGGCGTATTCGCGTACGAGGCAAACCACCCAAACCGCGTCCCATCGTTCGAGCAGGTCCCGGTCTTTCCCATCACTGGAAACTCACTGAAGCTCGTCCGTAGCGACCTTGCGGTCCCATACGAGCTACCCACCGCCCCCGCCATCCCCGGAATAATCTCAGGAATAATCGGCGCAATATTCAACGTCCGCTTCACCTTCGGCGTAAAGTCCGCCACCTCTTGCGGCGTCTCCGGATGCTGCAAATAGTAGAGCGTCCCGCCGTTCGCAATCGCCGAAACGATCGCACCAAGCTGCAACGGAGTCATCGAGATGCTCTCGCCAAACGAGCACATCCGGCCTACGCCTCCCAGCTTCTCCGGCAACGGCTCGTCCGGATAGACCCCCAACTGCTCTCCCTGAATGTGATACCCCGCCAGTTCGCCCAGCCCAAACTGGTTCGCATAATGCTTGACCCGCTCGAAACCGAGCGTGCGCCCCAACACCTCGAAGTAAGGGTTGATCGACTTCGCCAAAGCGTAAGTCAGATTCACCTTGTAGCCATGCCCAAGGTTCACCGGAGTGTCCTTGGTGATGATGCCTTCCTCCAGTGCCGCCAGCGCCACCGACAGCTTGATCGTAGAGCACGGTTCCGCGCCCCGCGACAGCGCCAGCTTCTGGTTCACCATGGCAAGTATCCGCCCGTTGTCCGGATTGATCGCCACCGCAGTTCCATTCATATTGCCCAGCGCTTCAATCGCCGCCGCGCGAACCACTGGATCCTCGCCCGTCGTCACATCCCCCAGAGTCAGATTGTCCGCATAAGAGCTGGCCGTGAAGCGTTCGTAAGATCTGTGCCGCGTCCGCCGGACCGCGAGCACGGTACGCCCATTGCGTCGGCGCGTGTGCCCCGAAACTTTCGTCGCCGCTACCGAATGAGTTTTGCTCCGTGTCCGAACATGCGCATTCCTGGCCGTCGCGTGACCGCGTCTCGCATGCGTTGCTCTGGTCGAAGTATGGATCGTTCCCGCGCTATGACGTTTCGCAAGCCTGGTCGTCGGCTTCGCATACGCTCCGGCGCACAAGCCAAGGCATAAAAGAATAGCGCAAAACGACTTTATCAATCTCGACATAACCAACCCTGCTTCTTCAACTGCAATCAATGTGCCATTCCTGCTCACTACACCTTAGGACAATATCACTCGTATCGATATCACCAAATAGCGTCAGTTTCCGCGCCGCAGAAATGCGGGAATATCCAGTTCATCCGACTCCGCCGACGCCGCTGCCTCTCCCGGTTCCGCCATCACAACTCGAACATTCTCCTGTTGTTGGACGCGCCCTGGCGTGAAAGAGTGACTTGCCTCCCGGCTACGCTCCGAAACTTCGTCCCCATCGGCACCCTCTCCATGTCCGGCGCCCTGAAAAAAGTCATCGTCAAAGACCGAAGCCGGCACAGGAACCAGTTCCGGCGCCGCTCCCGATTCAACTCTCGCTACCGGCCGCTGCGCTCGCGAAGAATCCTCCGGCTCAATGTCCGGTCCCGCCTCAAACTCCGCCTCGCTCGCAAAACGCGACGTGGCCGCCCGTACCGTGGACACCCGCGGCTGAATCGGCACGTCATACCGCATCGTCGGCAACGTCGCCTCGGCCAGCATCCGCTCCCGCCGCTGCGGCATCTCCTGCTGCTTGAAGCCGGTTGCGATCACCGTAATCTTCACCTCATCGCCCATCGTCTCGTCCTGCACCGCGCCAAATATGATGTTCGCGTCCTCATGCGCCGCGCTCTGGATGATCCCCGATGCCTCATTCACCTCGCTCAGCTTCAGGCTGCTCGACCCGGTGATGTTGATCAAAATTCCTCGCGCTCCATCGATCGCTCCCGCCTCCAACAGCGGCGAAGCCATCGCGGCCATCGCGGCCTCCATGGCCCGGTTCTGGCCCGCTCGCTGCGCCGTTCCCATGACCGCATAACCCATGCCAGCCATCGTAGTCTTTACATCGGCAAAGTCGCGATTAATCACGCCCGGAATCGTAATAATGTCGGAGATCCCCTGCACGGCCTGCCGCAAAACATCGTCGGCGATCCTGAAGCTCTCAAAAAACCCGGCGTCTTTCGCGACTGCCAGCAGCTTCTCATTCGGAATCACGATCAGCGTATCGACCGACTCCAGAAGCTCCTGCATCCCGCGCTCAGCCTGCATCATGCGCCGCTTGCCTTCAAACCCGAACGGCCGCGTCACCACGGCAACCGTCAGCGCACCCATCTCGCTCGCCAGCGAAGCAATCACCGGAGCAGCGCCTGTTCCGGTGCCTCCGCCCAGCCCCGCCGTGACGAAAACCATGTCCGCGCCTTCGAGCGACTCGATGATCTTGTCCGAATCCTCCAGCGCCGCCCGCCGCCCCACATCCGGGTTCGACCCCGCACCCAACCCGCTGGTCAGCTTCACGCCCAACTGCAACTTCACCGCTGCATTCGACGACTGCAGCGCCTGAACATCCGTATTCGCCGCAATAAATTCGACACCCTCGACATTAGCCGCAATCATGCGGTTTACGGCATTATTGCCGCCGCCGCCCACGCCAATCACCTTGATCTTCGCCCCGCGCGGAATCTCTTCGTGATAGTGAATTCGGATATCGTCGTCGGGCAGATTGGACATGGCAGCAGTTACTCCTGGAAGGATCTGGGCGGATCAAAGTTACGTGTTAATTCTCCCATCAACAGCGCAACCCCGCATCCCCCGTTTTCCACCGCACGTACCACCGCTGGTTCAGCCCCCCAAAAACACACAATCACCGCCTGAAGAATTCTCATCCTGAGCAACGCAATCGAAGGACCTGCGGTGACCCTCGCAATTATCCCGCAGCCCATTTGCTTGTCATCCCGAAGCCCAGAGATCGTCGTGCCTCTTGGTCGTCATTCCCGAAGCCCAGAGACCGTCATGCCTTTTGGTCGTCATTCCCGAAGCCCAGAGACCGTCATGCCTTTTGGTTGTCATTCCCGAAGGGAATCTGCGTTTGCCTTCCTCCACACCAACCGCAAATCCCATCTACGTCCTGGTTGTGAAAGGCCGAGACTTCAGTCCGCTGAAATAGTCCTGTTTTGCTTAAGGGCACGGCTTTAGCCGTGCCGCAAGTGCCTAATCTCAATGGGGCTTTAGCCCCTGAGGAAATCCTGTGAACTCAATCAAACCCTCACCTATCCTCAAAAAACACCAACAAAAACCCTGTCAAGCGCCAAAACACCATAACCTTTTGTATTTCAGCAAGATAGCCAGTGCAAATTAGTTTCTCCAATTCGCTATAATTGAGACAGAGCAGAAGAATGCCCCGGCCACCTCCGGGGCTTTTCTATTGCCACGGAGTCCATACCGAAGTCCAGACTTAGATCCTTTGTTTCGAAGACTTTGGGACTTTTAATACAGGGGGGGTACCTCAAAAGGAGCAAGCAACATGACCGAAGCAGCTAGAAACTTCCGGCAAAGATGGCCTTCAGTTTTGACCGCAGGCCCTGTTCCTCGCTGGCCTTCCGCACCTGCGTCCGATGCGTATAGAGCAGCATTCCGATTACCGCCGCAAACTCCGGCTTCGCCAGTTCATCCGGCATACGCGAGAGCGGTACCGGAAACCCGATCCGCGCCGGGACCCGCAACAGGCTCTCCGCGTTGTCCAGCAGGCCGATCAGGTTCGCGCCGCCGCCGGTCAGCACACAGCCCGCGCCAAGCGCTTCGAGCACGCCGCCGTTACGCAGATTGTCGCGCAGCATGGTGAACAACTCGCGCGCGCGAGGCTCCAGAATCTCCGCCAGAAACCGCTGCCGCACCAGCCGCGCCGGTTGTCCGCCCGAATAGGCCAGATTCCCGCCGACCTCAATCTCATTCAACTGCGGCACCGCCGTCACCACGCAGTGCCCATAAATCTTCTTCAACTCTTCGGCCTCTTCGACGGTCACATGCAGTCCCACAGCAAGGTCGTTCGTAAAGTGGTCGCCGCCAATCGGCAGCACGGCCGTATGCGCGATCGAGCCCTCAAAATAAACCGCCAGCTCCGTCGTGCTCGACCCGATGTCAGCGATGCAAACGCCAAGCTCCCTCTCATCGGCACTCAGCACCGACTCAGCTGCGGCGATGCCCTCATAAACCGTATCCAATACCTCAAGCCCGGCTCGGTTCGCGCAAGTAATCACGCTCTGCGACACGCCGCCCGAACAGGTCGACAGATGCAGATTCACCTCGAGCTTATTCCCCACCATTCCGACCGGATCATGAATTCCCGCCTGATCATCGAGAATGAACTCCTGCGGCAACAGATGCAGTACCTCGCGGTCAGGAGGCAGCGCCACACTTCGAGCGCGATCTACAGCGGCGCGTACTTCCTCGCGCGTAATCTCACGCATCCGGTTGCCCATGCTGATGCCGCCGCGCGAGTTCACCCCGCGAACATGCGTCCCGCCAATGCCTACAACTGCGGTCTCAATCACTGCTTTCGCTGTGCGCTCCGCCGTCAGCGCCGCGCGATTGATCGCCTCCGCTGCCGGACCCAGTTCTGCAATCAAACCCTTCCGCATCCCACGCGACGGCTCAATGCCGTGTCCGCGGTAACGAAGCACGCCATCCAGCAGCTCCGCAACCAGTACGCAGCTCTTGGCGCTGCCCGCATCCACTACCGTAATTAAGTTTTCCTGCTTCTGATTCACGGATGGACCACCTGTGAAGAATGATAATGGGAACCTTGGGTTGCGTGATGTACCACTCGCGGGTGAGCCTTCGCAGATACCTTGTGAGACTTAGCCTTCGCCGCTGGCTTCCACTTCGAAATCGGGGCCTTCTTCGCTGCCTTGATATGGGCTTTTGCGGGCGGCTTCACCGCCGGCTTCGCAGCAGTTGTCGGAGTCGACACGTCAGCACTATTCGCAGCACCCGGCGTCGTGGGAACTGAAGCAGCCGAAGCTCCCGAAGTCCCAGGTTGCATCTCCAACACCACTTGCCGCTCATACCGCATGTCCACCGACGACAACGTGGGGTACTGCGTTCTCCACTCGGCCAGATGCTCCTCGAACTTCCGGTAGCGGTTCAGAAAATCGGTGTCTCCAAAATGGACCAGCACATCCTTCCCGTCATCGGGAATCAGCGCCTTCACATCTTCGGGATTCGATAAGTCAACCTCGCTCAACTTCTGCGAGATCTTCTCCCCCGAACTGTCCAGATCCGACGTGAACTGCTCAAAGATCTTCATCCTCGCAGCCCGGGTCGACAGCGGATCGGCCGCCGCAATTCCCGTCACCACAGGAAACGAGTAGTGCGCATCGCCATGCTGCGGCATATCCAGCAACACGCCACTCGCGTCGACCAGTCCAATTTGGCTGCCTTGGCGCACAAACGCCACCGGTGTCCGTTCCACAATCGACACCCGCAGCCGGTTTGGCAACAGCCGCATCACCGTCGCATGTTCCACCCAGGGCAACTGCTGCAAATGGGCGCGTCGCTGGGCCAGCGAGACGTAAAAGATATTTCGCTCGACGTCTTCCCCAAAGATATTGACCAGTTCATCGCGCGTCAGATGGACATTGCCTTGAATCTCGATCGAAGACGCAGACTGGATAAAAAATCGCGGGTCGTGCATTACGCTGTCTCTCACCAGCAGCAAGGCTCCAAAGCAAAGCCCGGCCAGCAGGGCCAGCGCAGCCCCAGCAGCTATCCTGCTCCACTTCGTCTTTGGCAGTCCCCAGCGAAACCGTAGCTGCACGCCCCTCTGCCGCCGTCCCGCCGGAGCGTCACTTTCATCAGGAAAGTCATCGGCAAAATCCTCGGTCAGTTCACGGCGCAGCTTTCTCGCAGGCGCCGGAGACTTCCGTCTTGGCACCCTCGTTTCTCGGGCATAGTCTTGCTCGGGCGCTTCTAGCACCGCTGCACCGCGTTTCGAAGATCCATCGCTATATCGCAAGCCTGAGCAAGGCCGCGAGAATCGCCACCCCGAATATAACCCGTCCCCACCCCATCCTTACCCATCTTCTTTCGTATGTACCCTTTCAGGAACTCATCCAGATTCGCACTAAGTTTGTGCCGTTGCCTGCTTCGAATCGATGCTTCATCGGTGCAAATCGGTATCAACTATTCCTCAAACCCTCCAGAATCATCGTACCCGCCTGCGACACACTCCCCGCACCCAGAGTCAGCACCACATCCCCCTTCCGGGCCTCGCGCACCACAGCCTCTACAGCCGCCGCAATCGACGCGGCATACTCCACCCTGGCCGAACCCGCAGCCGCAATCGCTTTCACCAGCGCTCCGGCATCCACACCGGCAATCGGCTCCTCACTCGCCGCATAGATATCCAGCACAGTCACAACGTCCGCATCCCCAAACGCCCCGGCAAAATCCTCCATCAGATCCCGCGTTCGCGTAAACCGGTGCGGCTGAAACAGCACCAGCACTCGCCCATACCCGCACTCCTGCGCCGCCTGCAGGGTGGCCACAATCTCCGTCGGATGATGACCATAATCGTCCACCACGGTCACTCCACGCTCCACGCCCTTCACCTGAAACCGCCTGTCGACCCCACGAAAGCTGTCCAACCCCGCCGCAATCTGCTCCGGGGCCACTCCCAACTGCACCCCAATTGCCACCGCAGCCGTCGCATTCAGCACATTGTGCTTTCCCGGAACATGCAGCCGGAACGGTCCCATCACCAGCCCCTTATAGTTCACCTCGAACCGAGCGTGACAGGTGTCTTCCTTCTCCATCCTCTCCAACCGAAAGTCCGCGTCCTCGCTCGCCCCGTAGGTATAGACCTTTCGCCGCACCCGAGGCAGCACAGCCCGCAGCAGTTCATTGTCGATACATGCCGTAGTCGCCCCATAAAACGGCACACGATCCATGAACTCGACGAACACGCTTTCAACGTCCGCCATATCCGAATAGCAATCCATATGCTCGCGGTCGAGATTCGTCACCACGCCCAGCACCGGCGACAGCTTCAAGAACGACCGGTCACTCTCGTCCGCCTCCGCCACTAAATAATGCGAGTTCCCCAGCCGGGCATTCGATCCCAGCGAATCCACGCGCCCGCCAACCACCACCGTAGGATCAAGGCCGCCACCCGCCAATACCGCAGCAATCATCGATGTCGTCGTCGTTTTTCCATGCATGCCGGCCACAGCGATCCCATACTTCAACCGCATCAACTCCGCCAGCATCTCCGCCCGCTGAATCACGGGAATCTTGCGAGCCCGCGCCTCAACCACCTCGGGATTGTCCTTGCTCACCGCCGAACTGGTAACCACCACATCGCTGGCCGCCGCATTCAGCGCCGCATGGCCCTCAAATACTCTTGCTCCAAGTCCCACCAGCCGCTCCGTCACCGCGCTGCGCCGGAGATCGCTGCCCGAGACCGCATAGCCCATCGTCAGCAAGATCTCAGCAATCCCACTCATCCCAATCCCGCCGATCCCGATAAAGTGGATCCGCTGCGTAGGCGCAAACAAGAAATGTCCAGAAGGAGCAACAGGAGCGAACATATCTTCCACTCTAGCAGCGCGGCATACAGGAACGCACTGGCATCCGCACCTTATACTTAAGTTCAGAAATTGAAGCAGGCGTGCCCTGGCTTTCCATTGCCACCTGCCCCGAGGAATTCATGGCCGTATTGATTGAAGCGATCAACATCAAGCGCAAGACCTTGTTCGAGCTTGACAATGCTCCCTATGCCTGTCTGGATTCAGACATCACCACCCCAACCGCTCGCGGCGGCCAGACCCTGGTGCGCCTGAAGATGCGCAACCTCCTTACCAGCGCGGTCTTTGAAAAGACCTTCAAGGCAAGCGACAAGTTCAAGGAGCCGGACCTCCAGCTAGTCCCCGCCTCCTATCTCTACAGCGACGGCGAGGGCTCTCACTTCCTCGATCAGGAGAGCTACGAGACCCTCACACTCGACGAGGGCATGATCGGCAATGCATTGGACTTCCTGACCGAGGGCGCATTGATCCAGTTGCATAAGTACAACGGCAACCCCATCGGCCTGCAACTGCCCATGTTCGTCGAGCTGAACGTCACCTACGCAGAACCGGCGGCGCGTGGCGACTCCTCAAGCGGCAGCGGAACCAAGCTGGCCAAGTTGGAGACCGGTCTCGAAATCCGTGTTCCCCCCTTCATCAAAGAAGGAGAAAAGGTCAAAGTGGCCACAGAAACGGGAGAATTTGCCGGGCGAGCAGACAAATCCTGACGGCTGCTATCTGCAGCGTGAAACCGCTGCCCCAAAGCCATTGCTAAACTAGCATCAGCATGGCATTCTCTCTCTTCGGCAAACGCGACAAACCTGAGCAGCAACCCGACCAGCCCACCGCCACACCAGCGGCTGTGTCCACTCCAGAACCAGTGGAGAAACGCGGCTTCTTCGACCGCATGAAGCAGGCGGTCACCCGCACTCGCGAGTCCTTTACCGAGTCCATCGGCTCCGTCATCGCGCTCACCCGCGAGGTCGACGAGTCCACCCTCATCGGCCTCGAACCCGTCCTCCTGGCCGCCGACATTGGCAGCACCACGACAGCCCTCGTCCTCGAAAACCTACGCCAGCGCGCCCTTCGCACCGGCATTCAAGGCGGCAATGAGCTCAAGCAACTGCTCAAAGCCGAGCTGAAGCAGATTCTCGACGGCGTATCGCAGCCCGTCCGTCACCCTTCCACGCCGCCCGAAGTCATCATGATGGTTGGCGTTAATGGCACTGGCAAAACGACCACCTCCGGCAAACTGGCCGCCCTCTTCAGTTCGCAGGGCCGCACTGTCCTGCTCTGTGCCGCTGATACCTTCCGCGCCGCCGCCATTGAGCAACTTGAGGTCTGGGCGCAGCGCTCCGATGTCCCCATCATCAAAACAAAGCAGGGCGGAGACCCGAGTGCTGCCCTCTACGACGCCTGCTCCGCCGCCAAGGCTCGAGGTACGCAAGTCCTCATCGTAGATACCGCAGGCCGTCTTCACACCAAGACCGACCTGATGAAGGAACTCGACAAGATGCGCCGCACCGCCGAAAAGCTTGTGCCCGGCGCACCACACCAGACTCTCCTCGTCATGGATGCAACGACAGGTCAAAATGGCCTGACGCAAGCCCGCCTCTTTACCGAAGCTGCCCGCGTCACCGGCATCGTCCTCACCAAACTCGACGGCACTGCCAAGGGCGGCATCGTTCTGGCCATCGCCACCGAACTCAAGCTCCCCGTCCTCTACGCCGGCGTAGGCGAAAAGATGGAAGACATCCTCCCCTTCGACAGCGGCACCTTCATCGACACATTGCTCGACTGATTTCTTTGCCATTTCGTTCAGTAGGCGATTGGGGGTATTATTTGACTAACTGGTTAATCAAATAATGAAGACCTCCAAACAGCCCGCCGCCGATTCCTCTGACAAGACAAGAGAGAGAATCCTCCGCGCCGCGCTCCACGAATTCAGCGCTCATGGTCTCGCCGGGGCGCGCACCGACGCGATTGCGGAATCCGCAAAGGTCAACAAGGCCCTGCTCTACTACTACTTCAAAAACAAGGAATCGCTTTACGCCGCAGCCTTCGAAGAAGTATTGGATAGCGTTCTGAAGAACACTCATGCGGTACTCGAAACTAAGTGCACACCTGGCGAACACCTGCTGCGACTCGCGCTCAATCACTTCGACCGTATCCTTACTCAACACGAGTTCCAGAGCCTTATCCAGCAGGAGATGGTGCGCTTCCAACATGGCGAAACCACCTCGATGCCCCTGCTCGCGACCAGAGTTTTTTCACCACTGCTCAAAAAAATACAGGCGACCGTACAGGAGGGCATACGCTCTGGCGAACTATGTTCGGTCGACTGGATGCAGGTGATGTACTCCTCGTTCGGCCCAAATGTCTTTTATTTCATGAGCGCACCTATGATGCGACTCACGCTGTCTTTCGAGCCCTTCGATCCTGCTATCATCGAGTCCCGCCGTAAGGCCACCATAAATTTTCTCGGCAACGCCCTCTTCGTCGATCGCGCGCAGGGTGCGAAGCTGGCGCGCCGCGTCCTCGCAGCAATGCCCATGCCTGCAATCGGCAATCCCTCCCGACTGGAGAGAACTCTATGAACGCCCGTAACCGCATCCTGATCCTGTTGGGCATCCTGCTGGTCATTTCGCTTTGCTCGTATCTGTTTTCGACAAATCGCTCGACCGACCTCCAGTTAATCGGCACCGTCGATGCCAACGAAGTTGTAGTCAGCTCCCGCATTCCGGGCCGCATCCAAAAGCTCACTGTCGACGAAGGCGACACCGTCACCGCAGGCGAACTCATCGCCACGATCCAAAGCGACGACCTAACCGCCGCCCGCAACGCTGCCGAGGCCGCAGCATCCAGCCAGCACTTCAAGCTGCAGGAGTCTCAGGACACCGAGCGCCAGACCAGCGGCAGCACCTCCAGTCAGGTAACGAACGCCGAAGCCCAATTAAAGGTAGCGCAGGCCGCACTTCTGCAAGCGCAGGCTCAATACGAGCATCAACAGGCCGACAGCAATCGCACCATCGCTCTCGCTAAACAAGGCGTCATGAGCCAGCAGGCGAGCGAAGAAGCTGCCACCTCCCTGCGCGCCTTGCAAGCTGCCGTAGACTCCGCAAAGCAAAGCGTGGCTGCGGCCAATGCCTCTCTCAAGCTCGCCATAGCCAACACCATCCAGGCGCAGGCCGCAGCCAAAACCGTGGCCGCCACCCGCAGCGACGTGCAGAACGCGAAGGCGCTGCTCAATCAGGCACAGGTTGAGCTTAACTACGCCAACGTCCTCGCTCCCATCTCCGGCAAGATCAACGTACGCGCTGCCCGGCAAGGCGAAGTCGTGGCTGCCGGAACTCCTATCGTCACCATCACCGACCTCACGCAAACCTGGGTCTACGCTCCCCTTCCCGAAACCGAGGCCGACTCCGTGAAGCTCGGCGACAGTCTCCGCGTAGTTATGCCGAGCGGCGAAACTATCCAGGGCAAAGTCATCAACAAGTCCGCAGAAGCGGACTTCGCCACCCAACGCGACGTCAGCCGCCGCAAGCGCGACATCAAGACCATCGAGCTCAAGCTTCTCATCCCAAACCCCGGCATGAAGTACACCCTCGGCATGACCGCCGAAGTCTACGTCCCCAAAGATAAGCTGGTGAACCAATGAGCGTCAGCCAAACAAACACGGCCCAGCCAGCCATCTCCGTCCAGAACATCATCAAGCGCTACGGAGACTTCGAGGCCGTCAAAGGCGTCACCTTCGACGTAGCGGACGGCGAAATCTTCGGTCTGCTCGGTCCCAACGGCGCGGGCAAAAGCACCCTCATCCGCATGATGACGACGCTCATTCCCGTTACTTCGGGAAAAGCCATCATCGCCGGTTATGATGTCTCCCGCGCGCCCGACGCCGTCCGCCGGATGATCGGCGTCATTCCTCAAGCCCTCACCAGCGACATCGATCTCACCGTCGAAGAAAACCTCTCCATCTACGCCAAGCTCTACGACGTTCCCAAAGCGACACGCGAACAAAACATCAACGAACTTCTCGAAGCCGTAGACCTCACCAAGTGGCGCAACGCGCAGACCAAAACTCTCTCCGGCGGAATGCGCCGCCGCCTCGAAATTGCTCGCGGGCTCGTCCACAATCCGCGCATCTTCTTTCTCGACGAGCCCACCACCGGGCTCGATCCCGTCTCCCGCGTCGCCGTCTGGGAGATGCTCAATAATCTCAAGAACAAGCATCACCTCACCATGCTCATCACCACCCATTACATGGACGAGGCTGACCGACTCTGTGACCGCATCGCCATCGTCGACCACGGCAAGCTCGTGGCCCTCGACACGCCCATGGCTCTCAAAGCCAACGTCCCCGGCACCAACGTCGTCGAAGCTCAGTTCACCAATGAGTCCACCGACTGGCTCGAGCGCCTCAGGCAACTCGCCGGCGTCATGTCCGTCGAATCGCAGAGCGCAGGCATGTATCGCATCCTCACCTCCAGCGGTTCTCTCACCACCATGCAGTTAGTGGAGATGACCGCCAGTCGAGGCGAAACCATCAAATCCCTCAGCGTACAGAACACCACCCTCGACGACGTCTTCGTCCACTACACCGGACGCGCGCTTCGCGACGAACAAGTGAAAGCGGCTGGCTTCATCATGCCGCCGCGCCCAGGTATGCAGCCATGAACCGAATGCTCGCAATCGTCGAACGCGAGATGCGAAAGTTCTTCCGCTCGCCCGCACTCATGATGGTCTCCATGACCCTTCCGCTGGTGCAATTGCTCATCCTCGGCCACGCCTTCGGCGGCAAGATCCGCAACGCGCGCATGGGCATCGTCGATTACGACCATGGCGCTCAATCTCTCAAAATCCACGAAGCCTTCGACGCCATCGCGGCCAACATCCGCACCTTCACCACCGTTCCCTACGACAATGAAGTACAAGCCCGAGAAGACGTCCGCACCGGCAAGATAGACGGCGCCGTCATCATCCCCAAGCAGTACTCCCGGCGCGTCCTCGCAGGCGACTCTCCTGCCATCGGTCTCGTCGTCGACAACACGGACCAGACCATGAGCGGCGCTCTCGAAGCCGAGATGCAGTCCCTCGTCGACTCTCTCAACGCTCCCATCATCCAGCCCCTCGTCGTTCAGCAGATCGCTGTCAAGATCGTCGAGCTCTACCCCTACGTCGAGTACATGAAGTATCTCCTCGCAGGTTCGATCTCCCTCGCCATGTATGTAGCTGTCATGATCGGCGGCGGCATGCTCTACATCGACGACAAGGCCCGTGGCGTCCACGAGGGCTACCTCGTCACTCCCATCACGCGGCTAGAATTAGTCCTGGGCCTCAACCTCGCAGGCTCTATCAAAGCCATACTTTCCGGCATCAGCCTCACCGTTATCGGCTCGCTCTTCGCAGGCCTTGGAGCCATCTTCAGCCCCATGGCGCTGGTACAACTCTCGCTGCTCATTGTCGCGACCTCGGTCGCATTCAATGGCATGATGTTCCTGATGATGGTGCGTGTCGAAGACCCGCTCGTCCCTCGCGCCATGTTCGGCGTCCTCAATACATTGCTCTTCTTTCCCAGCGGAGCCATTTCGCCTGTCTCCGGCCTTCCCCCGTGGCTTCGCGCGATCGCTAACGTCGATCCCTTCACCTACGCCGTTCACGGCTTCAAAGCGATCCTGCTCAAGGACGGAGGCTTCACCGCCATCTGGCCCGACATCCTCTTCCTCTTCGCCTTCGGAATTGGCACCCTCCTGATCGCAACGCCGCTTTTCAAGCGCACCCTGTAATCAATTGCAATGGAACTGTGCGCCGAATGGAGTCGTCTCGACCCCTGCGAAGCGCAGGCAGCCCTACATGCGCGCACATTGCACATCTTTGAAAAAGGGGAGATCCCGGCAACGTTCGTGCTGCGCTAGCCGATTCGCTGAGATAGAATCCGTTTACATTTTGGCGCGGAGCGGTTGCGATGGTTCTGTTGCTACTCCTGCGCTGTTGAGCTCCTGCGTGTACTTCTTCAGCAGCTCGTGATGCAAACAGTAAAGCGCAAGCTCAAGACGGTCGGAGACGCCGAGTTTGTCGTAGATCTTGCGAAGATAGTTCTTGATGACCTGTTCGGTCGTGCCGATTTGATAGGCGATCTCTTTGTTGCGCATACCGCGAGTGATGCAGCTGATGATCGCGAGCTCTTTTTTCGACAGCTTTGGCTGGACCTTGGGATCGGTGAGAGAGGTCGCCTGAGCGCGGTATGCCTCGATAACCCAACTGATGGATTGATTGTCGATCCAGGTCTCGCCGTCGGCGATCTTGCGAACACACTTGACCAGAAGATCGGGCGAGATGGACCGCGGGACCACACCGCGCACGCCGCGGCGGTAGAGTTCGACCGTGTTGGCCTCATCCGCTTCCGATACCTGCACGATCAACTTTGCATCCGGGGCCTGGCGAACCAGTTCGGGGATGGCATCAATGGTTCCTGCAATGAGCTGGCCTTCAAGGACGACGACGTCAGTGGGATAGCGCTGTAACGCGAGATAAAGGTTGTTGAGGGTCTCGACCTGCGCGACGACGCGAATGTCGTCTTCAAGGGCGAAGATCTTGCGGATGCCAACACGATAAATCGCCTGCGAATCAGCCAGAACCACGCGAATTCCAGCCGCGTTCGCGTTCTCCTGTTTCTCGTCAAGAACATTGTCTTCCAGACTGTCGTCTTCACTCCGGGTTTTGTCAAAATGAACAACGGTCATAAATCAGGCCTTTAAAAAGTATTCGTCGATCACAGCAGCGGCCTTCTTCTCACCATTTTCAAAAGCATGGCGCACAACGCGACCTCTACAGTGAATGGTGACGTCTGTAGAAGATCCCATGACCGCGGATGGCATTGTGATGGTGAACTCAATTTTACTGTCGATCTCGGGAAGTCGGTCGCTGACGAACAGCAGCCCATTGGCGGAGATATTCTCCGTCACCGCTTCGATATCGCCCTCTTCGGTACAAACGTGAATAGCCAGTCTCATAGGAAAACGAACTGCATTGCGAACTGGATTGTCTCCATTCGGCTTGGACCGCTGGCTCACACGTCCTCCTTCAGCTAGCCGCGGCCGCACGCGCAGTCCGCTGGCTGACATAGAGGAGTCTATCGTACAGATCCGATTGAGTACGATATTTTTATTTCCGCCGCTCAGGAGGTAGATCCAGCGTGTGTCTTATAGAGCGGATTCCTTCGGCTTTCCCTGCCTCTTTTTGAAGGTAGTCTGACGGGCTGCTTTGGCGGGCATACCGGAGAGGAAAACAGACCAGTGCGTCTGGGATTGCGGCACAATCTCAATCGAAGCCGGAGTTTGTGCCTTCTTTACTGCGAGCCTCGCCATCGCATCAACGATCCAGTCGAAACTCGCCGGACCTACGGAGTAGAGATCGGCGTCGGGGACAGGATTCATGAAATCAATCGCGTAGGGAATGCCGTCTTCTACGGCGAACTCAACGGTGTTGAGATCGTAGCCAAGAGCGCGGCAGAGGGTGAGCGCATCCTGCTCGACGCGCTGCAATAGCTGGGGGTCGCAGTCGGGCGGGTCGCAGACATACCTGTGCTCATAGGGCTGGCGTGGATCGTAGGTCATGATACGCACCTCCGATTGGCCAACCACGAAGCAGCGGAAGTATTCTTTGAAATTTACGGCGGCCTGGAGGGTCATGCAGAGGTCGCGGGTCTTGTCGTAAGCGGCGAAAAACTCTTCGCGGTTGTGGACGGGGAAGACGTCGCGCCAGCCGCCGCCATCGTGAGGCTTAAGGAAAGCAGGAAAGCCGATGTGATCGAAGATGCCGTCCCAGTCCAACGGGTATTCGAGATTGCGGACTGAGCGGCTGTTGATTTGTGGCGGAAACTGCTTGTGCGGCAGCAGGATGGTTCGTGGGACGGCGACGCCCAATTTTGAGGCGAGGGCGTAGTTGAAGAACTTGTCGTCGGCGGACCACCAGAAGGGATTGTTAATGACCTGCGTGCCGGTGAGCACCGCGTTCTTAAGCCAGGCGCGGTAGAAGGGCATCTCGTGTGAGATACGGTCGACGATGACCTCGTAGCCAGAGGGGGAGGCCATCTGAACCCCTCCTACATGGACAAACTCGGCGCGGATATCCTCGAGCTCCATCGAATTGATGCGGTCGACGAGAGCGCCGGGGAAGGTGTTCTCCATACCGAACAGAACGCCAATCTTCTTCAAAATACTCCTCTTTAACTACAGATAAATCTGCATCATGCGCTGCCAGGTGGGCCAGTCGTGACCTGCGTCCTCGCCCCATATGTCGAGACAGCAGGGAATCTGTTTGGTGTGGAGAATATGAGCTAACTGCTGGTTCATCTCGCGGCAGAGGTCATTGGCGCAGGTGGCGAGGACATAGGTGTTCCGGCGATAGTGATCGAAATAATAGTTGTCATGCATGTTCGGCATGTAATGGGTGGGCAGGTTGAGGTAGCAGTCCTGGTCGTAGTAACCGGAGAGGAAGCTGGATGGATCGAGCGCGCCGCCCATCGAAAGGACTGCCGTGAAGATCTCCGGATGGCGCAGACCAATGTTGACCGCATGGTAACCACCAAAGCTGCACCCAACGGCGGCAAGGCTTGCGCTAACACTCCGTGATCGAACCATCGGGATAACCTCGTCGAGAAGGTACCGCTCGAAGCGGAGATGGCGGGCAAGCCGAGCGCGAGGGACAACGGTGCGGTTGTACCAGCTTTCGGCGTCGACCGAATCAACGCAGAAGAGTTGCAGATGGCCAGCTTCGATCTTGTCCTGAACGGCGGCCACCATGCCGCGGTCCTCAAAATCGAAGAACCGTCCGCAGGAGGTCGAAAAGGCGAGTGCGGGAGTGCCCGCGTGTCCGAAGACGAGTAATTCCATCTCCCGCCCAAGCGCAGGTGATGACCATTTGTGATATTCGCGGTTCACTCAATCAATTGTATCGAGATACATGGCCGGGGTGGATCAGAAGGGGAGGTGGCTCAGTTCGAATGGGAGCAACCTTCAATATGCCAGATACCTACATAATCTGGAACGTAGCCAGGGACGGAACGCAATACTGCTAGGCGGGCGTTTTCAACCATCCAGACTCAGTCGTCAACAACATGCTGTGCAAGCGCACACTTCCGGGAGGCCTTACACATTGCGAAAAGCTGCATTTTCGGCCATACTTAGGTGTTGGGCTGTACCGGTCTGATCCTCGTGAAAGATCGTTTGGCCTGTGCTCAAAATCAAAAGTTCTGTTCTGAAAGGCAATCCTAGTGTTGATGATTCGTTTGGCGCGCGTTGGAGCGCGTAAGCAGCCCCACTATCGCGTCGTTGTAATCGAAAAGGACCGTGCTCGTAATGGCCGGTCGGTTGAAGTTGTGGGCACCTATAATCCCCGCACGAACCCGGCGACCGTGGACCTGAAGCGCGACCGCATCGACTATTGGGTCGGCACTGGCGCGCAGCTATCCGACCGGGTCGGAAAACTGTTGGCCCAGGCGCCCGCAGCGGCTGAGACGGCGTCTGCCGCTTAAGTCACCTAATTACTGAATCTTTGGGAACGAAAAGTAAGGTTCCCAAAGATTTCGTAATGAATGGCTGGTTGTTTCGCTTCCGGCACATTACTCACGTAGAATTTCTCTATTGCATGTCGATCGATTGACATTGCAAAAGTGGGGAAGGCTTTGGTGTGTTCAAACCAGGCTGTCCACGAACCCGTTGAGATGCTCGTTGTAGCACAGTCCTGGAAGATCTCGCATTAGATGAGACGAAAGATTGAGCGTGAGTGTCACATCGTGACTCCCAAGAGGTGTGTGTAATGGATGAAGCTGTGCAATTGTCATCAGGTAACGACTCTACGAAAAAGATGAGCGACCTTGTCGCTGAACTTGCTCGCGCGCTGGTGGATAAACCGGAAGAAGTCTCCGTCGAGAGCATTCAAGATGGCGACGGGACACTGTTGCGTCTGCATGTTGCACAGACCGACGTTGGCAAGGTGATCGGCAAGCAGGGACGCACGGCGCGGTCAATACGGACGGTGCTGAGCGCGGCCAGCATGAAGCTGAAACGCCGCTTTTCGCTTGATATTGTGGAAGAGACCAGAGCGTCGTAGAACGCTGACTCATGTTGCAAACTTATGACGGCAAACCGTTCTTCGTGGATCGCGCTGGCGCACCTGTTACGACCCCAGGGTCGTAAAGGAGAGCTGCTCGCGGAATTGTTTACCGACTTTCCGGAGCGGTTCGAAGAACGAAAGCAGGTCTTTCTTGCGCCCCCAGGCTTTGAGGGCGAGGCGGTACAGGCGCGAGCGGCGGAAGTTGTCGCGTTCTGGCTTCCGATGGGCAAGAATGAGGGGCGCATCGTGC
Organism: Edaphobacter paludis; assembly: GCF_039993895.1. Classification (NCBI taxonomy): domain Bacteria; kingdom Pseudomonadati; phylum Acidobacteriota; class Terriglobia; order Terriglobales; family Acidobacteriaceae; genus Edaphobacter; species Edaphobacter paludis. The sequence continues at coordinate 1,139,150 of NZ_CP121194.1, read as the reverse complement.
TTCAGTTTGCCGGTATCGAGTCGATTACGGATGCTGAAAAGCTGGCCGGTCTTGAGGTCATTGTCGCGGACGAAGAGCGGATGCCGCTCGATGACGACTCGATATATGTCAGCGAGTTAATCGGCTGCACGGTATATGACAGCTTGACGGCAGTTGGAGTCATTGCCGACGTTCACTTCCCTGCTACGGCAGACGGTACGCGGCGACTGGACGAGGCTGCCCCTCTGCTGGAGGTTACCTCTGCTGAGGGCGAGGAGATTCTGATTCCGTTTGCGAAAGCGTTTGTTGTGTCCATAGACCCCAAGGCGAAACGGGTCGACATGGCCTTGCCGAAAGGGCTTGTGGATGTGAACCGTTCGACCAGGGTGGGTGAGGATGCGGAGACACCCGACGAGCCGAAGCAGTAGCCTGCCCCATACCGCACGATGCAGGCTCTAGACTGAACTCCTATGCGCTTCGATATTATTACGATCTTTCCTGGCTTCTTCGATAGTCCATTGGACTACGGGATTCTAAAGCGCGCTCGTACGGCGGGGTTAGTGGAAGTGGCCACACATGACCTTCGCGGCTTTACCCATGATCGGCACCGCACTGTCGACGATCGTCCGTTTGGCGGCGGCGAGGGCATGGTGTTGAAGCCGGAGCCGATCTACGACGCGGTGGCTTCGTTGGGGATCTTGCCCAAGGCCGAGCGCCAGCGGGAGAAGGAGACGATCATCCTGCTGTCAGCACAAGGGCGTCCATTTACGCAGGCTGTCGCGCAGGAGCTTGCTGCTACAGAGCGGGTAGTGATTATCTGCGGGCGCTATGAAGGCGTGGACGAGCGCGTGAACGAGATGCTCTGCGACCGCGAGATTTCGATTGGGGATTATGTACTTTCAGGGGGAGAATTGGCGGCTGCGGTGATCATCGATGCCGTGGTCCGGCTGCTGCCGGGCGCGCTGGGAAATCCTGACTCGTCGCGGTTTGAGAGTTTTGGGGTGGAGGATGTGCCGAAGAAGACCGACTCGGCCGATGGACCTCCGCGTAGCACCTACGGGGCCGGCGGCCTGCTCGACTATCCGCACTACACGCGCCCAGCGGAGTTTCGTGGGATTGCAATTCCCGATGCACTGCGAGGGGGAGATCACGAAGCGATCCGGCGCTGGCGGCGAAGGATGGCGCTCGAAAAGACGCTGCGCAACCGGCCCGACCTGTTGGATCGGATTGAGATCAGCGAGGAAGATCGGGAGACGCTGGCAAAGCTTCGTCTGAATACGGAACAAGAGGCTTAAATAGCGATTTTGCAAGCGATATTCGTGTACACTAAAGACTCGAGTCCAAACACAGGAAAGTTGTCATGTCGATCAATCCAATCATGCAGAAGCTGGCCGCCAAGTTCGAGCGGACCGATTTACCCGAGTTTGCCCCTGGCGATACCGTCCGCGTTCAAGTGAAGATCCGCGAGGGCGAGAAAGAGCGTCTGCAGGCGTTTGAAGGCATGGTGATTGCCTGCCGTAAGGGAGCTCAAGGCACCTTTACCGTTCGCAAGATGAGCTTCGGCCAAGGCGTCGAGCGCATCTTCCCCTACAACTCCAAGGTTGTCGACAAGGTCGAGAAGATTCGCTCCTATGAGGTTCGCCGCTCCAAGCTGTTCTATCTGCGCGGCCTGCGTGGCAAGGCTGCCCGTCTGCGCGAGGTCGAGCGCGCCAAGTAAGCTTTTCATTATTCGTTTCCAAAGAGCCACGACTTCGGTCGTGGCTTCGTTTTGCCCCGCGGCGGGTTATACACTCGTTGATGAAGCATATGGCCTCTGTTGCGTCGATCCGAATCTCGAAGACAGTTACCGCCGCGACTGCGAAGCAGCGGATGCTGAGGCAACTTGTGTGCAGCGACGCGCCAGAGCAGGCTTTGCGTTATCACGGCTTTAGCAGCATTGCGGGCGTGGACGAAGTAGGCCGCGGAGCATTATTCGGACCGGTCGTCGCCGCTGCTGTAATTCTGCCTGAGCGCTTGAACGGCTTAGCGAAGGCTGGGCTGAGGGATTCCAAACAGTTGACGAGGGAGCAGCGCGAGAGCCTCAACAAACGTATCCGGCGAATGGCGATTGCGTTTTGCGTTGCCGAGGTGGATGCCGAGACCATCGATCGCGTGAATATCTATCAAGCAACACGGATCGCCATGCTCGCTGCCGTCCAGGGTTTGACTGTTGCTCCCGATCATCTGCTGATCGACGCCATGCGGCTTGACCATCCCTGCAAACAGACGAAGCTGATCTACGGCGATTCGCTCAGCCTTTCGATTGCAGCCGCTTCGGTTATTGCCAAGGTGCATCGGGATGCATTGATGCGGGAGTTGGACCTGGCACATCCGGGATATGGTTTGGCTTCGCATAAGGGCTATGGCACGCCGGAGCATCGGCGGGCACTGAAGGAGCATGGGCCATGTGCGTTGCACCGACGGACATTTGCGCCGGTCCAAGCCGTCGATCCCAACGCGGTAGTCGAGGCACAGGTTGCGAATGAATTGTTGTTTGATGATTTCGAAATGGAAGAGGAGGCTGAGTGGGCTTGAAGTTAATGTGTGTTGTGGCGCATCCGGATGATGAGTGTTTCGCGTTTGGTGGAGCGTTGGCGTTGGCTGCGGAGCGTGGAATTGAGACATACGTTATCTGCCTGACCGATGGACAGGCAGCAATAAACCGGGGCGACGCCGCTTCGGGCGAAGCGCTGGGAAAGATGCGGCGGGAAGAATTTGACGCTTCATGCAAGGTGCTTGGCATAACTCAGCACGAGTTGCTGGACTACCATGATGCGCGGTTGGAGTTTGTCGATTTTTCCCTTACTGCGGGGCGCCTGGTAGAGAAAATGCGGCGGATTCGTCCCGACGTCGTACTTACATTTGGCGGCGACGGCGGCCTGAATACGCATCCCGACCACATGATGGTGTCGATGCTGACCACGGCGGCGTTTCACTGGTCAGGGCAGGCCAAGAGATATCCAGAACTCGGCCCGGTGCATGGCCCGCAGCGGCTTTTTTACCTCAGCACGAACTTCTTCATACCCGAGAGACAAGCGCCGAAGCCGATGCCCTGGACGGTTGCGCTGGATGTTCAATCCGTGCGAGCGCGCAAGACGGAGGCGTTTCGACAACATACTTCGCAGGCTCCTCTGATGGAGCAGACGAAGGAATTGTTTGAGAAGTATGGTGCCGAGGAGTTTTATACGTTGGTGGCGGCGAACGAGCCGCAAGCAGCACGGCTTGAGAAGGATTTATTCGACGGGTTGGCTGAATAGATGGCCGACTCTGGATTCCGTGGTGGATGGCAATCGGATGTGACTGGCGCAAGAGCCGCAGTGGATCCCATTGCACTGTTTCGCGCGTGGATGATTGATGCCGAGGCCAAGGAGCCAAACGATCCGAATGCTCTGGCGCTGGCGACTGCAACCGCGGATGGTGCGCCCAGTGTTCGCATGGTGCTACTGAAGAGCCTCGATGAGCGGGGGTTTGCCTTCTACACCAATGCAGAGAGCCGGAAGGGTGCGGAGTTGGCGGAGAATCCTCGGGCTGCAATGTGTTTTCACTGGAAGTCGTTACGCCGTCAGGTGCGCATCGAAGGATTAGTTTCGGAGTTGCCGGATGCAGAGGCAGACGCTTATTTCCACAGTCGTTCGCGAGGCAGCCAGATTGGCGCAGTAGCTTCGCGCCAGAGCAGACCTCTGAGCAGCCGCGAGGCATTGGAGGAACGTGTCCAAGTAATAGAGGAACGATATCCAGACGCTGTTCCCCGCCCCCAGTTCTGGCGGGGTTATGTGCTTTGGCCAGAACGAATCGAGTTCTGGGTGAATGGTGCGGAACGGCTCCATGATCGCTTCTTGTTTTTGCGCGCAGATAGCGCGTGGGTCAAGGAACAGTTGTATCCCTGAAGCTACCTTCGCATCATGACCTTCTCTTATTCAAGGAATTACCAGATATAAGTAGCAACTGCGCCTGCGCTTAGAACAGCGGTAAATGCCCTATTGTGATATTGAACGTTGAAGGTCTGCGATGAATCGCCTGGATTCGCCACGATGATCACTTCTCTCCCCGCGGCAGTTTTGAACGCAACATTCGGAAGGGTATTAAGATCGCTGGAGCCTATTCGAACTGATCCCGGAGGAACAAACTTCGATGCATGAGCAATCGTGTAGTATGCAAGGTCGCGAGCGACATGATCGCCGTCGATGGTCAGTGCTCCCTGGCAACCGGTGCACCCGCCGTCATTAGTGTGAGGACCGAACTGCGGATCGGCGGCTAGATTCCAGAGCAGAATATTCCTGCTCCAGTTGCGGCTCACCCCAATGATAATTTTGGCCACTGGATCCGCTATATCCATGGTCCCACTACCACGGTCCTCTGTCACCGACTGCTCGGTAAAGTACAAGTTCTTATCTGGAAATGCATTGTGCACTTCGGTCATCGCATCGACAGTGCCACCGTATAGATGAAATCCAGTTCCATCGACGTATTTGTTCGCGGCCGGATCTCTCAAAATGGAGAGTGGATAGGCCGGGTGGTCGAGATTGTGATCGTATAAAACAATCTTGGTTTTGATTCCGGCCTTTGCGAAGTCAGGTCCCAGATCATTTTTAATGAAGTCAGCCTCTTCGGGCGCGAGCATCACCATGCTGGGTGTATTTTTTTCGTTCAGCGGTTCGTTCTGAATAGTTATGGCATCGATGGGAATGCCCTCTGCCTTCATCCCTTGAATGTACTTAACAAAATAGGTGGCATAGGCAGCAAAACACTCCGGCTTCAGGACACCCCCTTTTGCGACACCGGTTGTCTTCATCCATAGGGGAGCAGACCAAGGCGATCCGAGAATTTTAATTCTTGGATTAATGGCTAGAATCTGCTTCAACACCGGAATAACATCCTTCTGATCGGGCGCGAGACTAAACTTCGCCATATCGGGATCTGTCTGGCCCTCCGGTAGATCATCGTACGAATAGACATGGTCGTTCATGTCCGACGAGCCAATGCTCACACGCAGATAGCTGACGCTGATGTTATTACCGCTGTCCGTGAATAGCTCTTGAAGCAGCGCAGCCCGTTTTGCCGGGTCCATGCGCATGATCAACTGCGCGCTGCCGCCAGTGAGTGCAAATCCAAACCCATCCATGGTCTGAAATGTCTGTTTGTCATCGACGTTAATGGTTGGATTACTTCCTGAAGGCTCGGTAAAATTCAGCGGCGTCTTTTGTAGTTGCAAGAGAGACGACTTATCGGGAGTTGTCAGCCAGTAGGTAGCCTTTTTTTGGGCGCGCAACGTCTGCGGAATAACCGCCAATGCGACGAGCAGTAGACAACTACCGATTCTGGATCTCATTTCTTCCCCTTGGACATCGTTACAGGCTTTAATTTACTGATACGGACTTCATGCCTAGCGCCTTCAGATATCCAGGATTGACATGGCAATTCTTTAGCTTGATGTTTTCGAGCAGTCCAGCGAAGGCACGGTTGATGGTGTCCTGATCGGGTCTGGCTTTAAGACGCTCTTCAACATGGCCAGTGCCGCTTGGCAGTTTGGCGAAGGCGACGATCTTATCCCATCCTTCAGGCGGGGTAATGGTAACGATTGCTGAAGTATTCGACATCTTTTTATACGGCCAGAAGGTCCAGCCTATGTCGTTCTTATTCAACAGTGCGACGAATTGTGTAATCCACTCATCGGTATTTTCTCCCGACTCACCCATCCAGATAGGAACGTTATAGCGGTCGCGGAAGTCGAGGTATTGCTGGATGACCGAAACGTCCGTCTTGGTCCAGTACTTATGAAAGGTGTAAGCGGTATTGTTGTCGAATGGCTGATGGAAGACTGAGAAGTTACTATCCCACTGCGCTCCGCCAAGGAAGAGGATGTGGTGAGAGTCGATCGGTCGAATAGCCTTTGTAAGCATCCTGTAAACCGGTTCGAGCTTAGCATTCAGCGGTGCCAGGCTTGGGTAGTGAGGGATTGGCTCGTTGAGCAGATCGTACCCAAGCACGGTGGGATTATCTTTATAGTGACGTGCAATTCGCTGCCAGACTGCGGCCAGATGGGCCTGCTCGCGTGGGCTATCGTATAGCCAGGGATACCCATCGCTATCGTCGATGTTCGCGCCGGTCTGTCCTCCGGGAGCGGCATGCATGTCGATAATGACGTAAAGCCCCTCCTCGTGGCACCACTGGATGACCCGGTTGAGCAGCATGAAGCCTTCAGAGTTATCTGTCTCAAAAAACTTGTAGTGAATCGGGATGCGGACGGTATTGAGGCCAGCCTCATGAAGAAGATGGATGTCCTCGCGTGTAATGTAGTCTTCCCTGTATTGATGCCAGAAGTCAGTTGCCTTGTCAGGCCCGAGAAGTTCGCGCACCAGCGCTTCGATCTCTCCAGCCGATTGCGGCCCTCCATCGAAGTTCCACATGTAGCCCTCGGGCATAAACCAGTTACCGAGGTTTGTTCCTCGAATCAGGAAGGGCTTACCATTCGCGTCGACAATCTGCTTCTGCTGCGTGTGGGCAAACTGAGCAGAGGCGCACAGAGGCAATAGGCAAAAGAGAAAAGCAGCGACGCACAAGATTCGGCGAGTCAACATGGGTTATCCGTCCTTACTGTGGCAGAACTGTGAAAGTGGCATGATTGGTAGCGGTAGAGTCCGTTCCTACCCAGAGATCGAACGTGCCGGGCTCAATCGACCAGTGATGCGTCTGCGGGCTCCAGAAACCCAGGTCGCGTGTGTCGAGTTGCAGCGTGATTGTTTGCTTATCACCGCGCTTGAGAGTTATGCGCCGAAAGCCTTTGAGTTCGCGGACCGGCCTGGAAGAACTCCCGGATCGCTGGTGAGTATAAAGCTGCACCACTTCATCCCCCGCAACCGATCCCGTATTCTGCACATTGATCGATACCATCAGCGACGAGCCGGATTTGACAGTGGAAGATGCCAGCTTAAGGTCATCCAGCTTAAAGCTGGTGTAGCTGAGTCCATAGCCGAAAGGATAGAGCGGCGCGCTCGAGCCATCCCAGTAACGAGTGTCGTGCGCATCGGTATTCTGCGTGTTGTTGTGCGCGTAGAAGATAGGCACCTGCCCCACACTGCGCGGCCAGCTGACAGGCAGCTTGCCTCCGGGATTGGCGTCGCCGAAGAGCAGGTCGGCAATTGCATTACCACCCTCGGTGCCGGGATACCACGCATCGAGGATGGCAGGCACATGCTGCGATGCCCATGTGATATTGAGCGGCCGTCCATTGAGCAGCACCAGTACTATCGGTTTTCCAGTTGCAACTGCAGCTTCCAGAAGCTGTTCCTGCCGCCCGGGAAGCGTAAGGGTGGAGCGTGAGGCGGCCTCGCCACTCATGTTCTGCGCCTCTCCGAGGACGAGCACTGCAACCTGGGACTGCTTGATGAGATCGATAGCGTGAGCAAACTCCGCATCCCGCGCCGCATCAGTTGTCAGCGTAGGCTGCGGGCTGGGAAACTGGCTATCGAAGATCGACGGCTGACCTCGTGCAATCTCGACGCCCTTTGCCCACGATACCGTAGCATCTGCACCAAAACGTTTGCGGATTCCTTCAAGCACCGTGACCGCGTCCGCGGGATGGCCGGCAAGGCTCCACGACCCCATGATATCGGGCTTCGAATCCGCCAGGGGACCGATCACGGCAATCGATTTAAGCGACTTGCTGAGTGGAAGCAAACCACCCTCGTTCCGCAGCAGGACGGCAGTTCGTTCCGCCGCTTTCCTGGCTGCATCACGCTGTTCAGGGGAGACCAATTGCGCTGCCACCTGCGAAGGATCGCTGTAGGGATGGCTGAAGAGGCCGAGTCGATACTTCGTTGTAAGAATGCGGCGCACCGACTCATCGATGGTCGATTGCTTTACCAGCCCATCTTTGACTGCCTTCGCCAGATTGTCGCGATAGACGTGGCTGGTCATCTCCATATCCACACCGGCATTCACGGCACGCGCAGCCGCATCCTCAGGACCAGAAGCAAAGCCATGCGTGGTCAGGTTAAACACTGCATCCCAATCGCTCACCACAAAACCATCGAACTTCCATTTGTCGCGGAGCACATCCTGAAGCAAAAATTTATTGCCCGCCGCAGGCACACCGTTCAGGTCCATGTATGCAGGCATCAGCGAACCGGCGCCCGCGTGTACCGCGGCCTCAAACGGCGGAAGGTAGACGTTCCAAAGTTGCTCATCGGAGATATCGGACGAGTCGTAGTCGCGTCCGCCCTCAGCCGCCCCATAACCCGCAAAGTGTTTTACGCAGGCAAGAATATGGTTCGGGCTGCCCAGCGTATCGCCCTGAAAACCGCGGACCTGGGCCGCTGCCATCTTGGACCCGAGATATGGATCTTCGCCAGCGCCCTCCATGATGCGACCCCATCGTGGATCGCGCGCGATATCGACCATGGGTGCGAACGTCCAATCGACGCCGACGGCGCTGGCCTCTTTCGCCGCCATGCTCTGAACGTGCTCGACCATGGTCGGATCCCATGATGCCGAGAGAGCTAGCGGAACCGGATAGATCGTGCGAAAGCCATGAATCACGTCGAATCCGAAGATAAGCGGAATATGGAGTCTACTGCGATCTACGGCAATGTGTTGGAGGCGATTAATCTCATTAGCATCGGTGATAAAGAGAAAAGAGCCTACCTGCCCTTTGAGGATGAGTTGGTCGGGCGAGACCTCCTGCGGCTCGTTCAGCGCAATCTGGCTCATCTGGCCAATCTTCTCCTCAAAAGTCATCCTGCTCAGCAGATCGTTCACAAAACGAGACATCTCCGTATCGCCTGTCTTCGCGGCGCGGTCGGATCTCACGGAGGACTGCATCTGTGCCGGCAGTGCGGGAGCACATGATCCACCAAGCAGTGCAAGGGACAAACCGCTTATAGTGAGTTGGGATATCAAAGTTCGTGATGTAAGACGGAACGTCATTGGCAGCTCCTGCAACAGTTAGTTATGAAAAGGCGTAGCCAGAGGATGACAGGGCTGAAGCTCCGCCATGAACGCCGCGGTAAATTAGCGTATCCTGCAGATGGATAAGTGTAGACAAACGTTTGTCCATTGTCCATACGAAATCGACTCCAGCTCCGATTCCCTCTTATTTTCCCTGCCGAACCGATCTTATACCGACCGTCTGTATCCTGTTGATACTCTCTTACAGAGACAATCTCTTTACCCGAGAACTAAGCCGTCCATTGTCATGTCGAAATCTCCCACGTCTCCCACACATACAGCACACCGCACCAGCCTCAAAATGCTGGCCGAATATCTTGGGCTCAGTCCATCGACGGTATCGTTCGTTCTCAACGACGCACCCGGTCGATCCATCCCCGAGGTCACCCGTCAGCGTGTCAAGGCCGCAGCGGCAAAGTTCAACTACCAGCCCAGCATGATCGCCCGCACTCTCCAGGGGAAACGCATGCAGACCATTGGGGTCCTGCTGCCGGAGCTTGGCGAGGGATACCACTCCCAAGTGCTCAGTGGCGTCGGTGACCTGCTCATACGAGAGGGATTTTTCTATTTCACGGTCCACCACCGACACAAGAAGGAGCTGGTCGCGGCCTATCCCGAACTCCTACGGTCGCGCGGTGTGGACGGCATCCTGGCAATCGATACGCACCTGCCGGAAGGCTCTCATCTTCCACTGCCCACAGTTCTGGTTGCAGGACATACGGAACTTGCCGGCGTAACCAACGTAATTCTGAACCACGAGCGGGCTGCTGAACTCGCGTTGCGGCACCTCCACGAACTTGGTCATAGAAAGATCGCATTCATGCAGGGGCAGCCGTTCAGTTCCGACTCCGATACCCGCTGGGCTGCGACCTTGCACGTGGCCCGCGAACTAGGCCTCGTTGTAAGCGATGACCTGACGATTCACCTGGAAAAGGATTCCCATTCGCCCGAGATCAGCTATCCCGGCATTCGTCAGCTCATCCAGAGCAGGCGGCAGTTTACCGCGGTTCTTTGCTTCAACGACGTATCGGCGATGGGAACGATCCGCGCGCTGCACGAGGCCGGTCTACGCGTGCCCAACGACGTTTCGGTCCTTGGGTTCGACGACATTCAGTCTTCGCAATATCAAGTCCCAAGCCTTACGACCATCCGCCAGCCTCTGCACGAGATGGGAAGCACGGCCGCGAGAATGTTGTTGAAGAAGCTGGCAGACGAGATTACACCCGAACTAATTCGAGTCGATCCAGAGCTGATCGTTCGCGAATCTACAGCACGCGCAAGCAAGCCGTCAAAAAGACCCATTGCCGCAAAATAAAAGTTCATTTGTCATTAGAGGCAGCTCGCTTCGGTTCTTCAGACGGAATGAGAACGCCACCCTGCTTCAAGTGATAAAAGCGATCCCCCGCAACGTTTTCAAATACCTGCTGTTCCCCATTCGGCCATAGTACTTCGACCTTGTCGATGCGTTCAGCGCGCCCCAGCCCGAAGTGCAAACGCAGATCGTTTTGCGACAAATAGCTTCCACCGCTTCGGACCTCGTCCATCTGCCGCGTCTTACCTGTCGTCACCCATACACGAGCATTCAGCGCCAGCCGGTTCTTCGGGCTGCCTTCCAGATCGAAGCTGATCCAGTGGTTCGCCGGATCGCTCTTGGCTGCAAGAACCATGGGTCCGCCTGTCAGGTTCTCCACCACAACATCAAGCTTGCCGTTATTGAAGAGATCCCCAACCGCCAGCCCCCTGCTCACCTGCAACTCGCGCACTGCTTCGCCCGACTCCTCGCTCACGTCTTTGAACGTGCCATCATGCTGGTTCTTGAAGACAAGCTTGGGCTCCCTGTATCTCGTCCCCATCTTCACGCTGTCTACCTGTGGATAGACGTGGCCGTTCACTAAAATAAGATCCTTCCAGCCTGAGTTATCGAGGTCTAAAAACGCATCGCCCCAGCCGACATATGGTGAACTCGCACGCGAAATCCCGGCAGAGCGCGAGACGTCAGAAAAGGTCATTCCACCGTCGTTGCGAAACATCGCCGCATACTCGTCGCTGAAGTGGGTCACAACGAGGCTCATTCGACCAACGTTCAAATAGTCTCCGAGCGCAAGCCCCATGTTTGCCTGCTCCGTTCCGTCTTCACTCACGGCAACTCCAGCGTCGTAAGCCATCTCCTTGAAATGCCCGTTGCCGTCATTGTGATAGAGATAGTTCGGCTCGCCGTCGTTCCCGACAAAGAGGTCGAGCTTGCCATCGTTGTCGAAATCAGACCACACCGCACCAAGGCCAAAGAAATGGTTAGGATCATCCACCCCAGCCTGCTTCGCAACCTCGGTAAAGGTGCCGTCGCCATTGTTGTGATAGAGCGAATCGGGAGAACCTTTCAATCCCCGAGGTCCACACTGAACAGCCACACCGTGATATTCGCAGGTTTTGCTTGAGCCGAACTTCGGCAGGTCATGCATGTCCAGATCGACATAGTGCGGTACAAACAGATCGGAATTTCCATCACCGTCGTAGTCTCCAAACGTCACGCCAGTTGCCCAACCGGTGTCTTTGTCGAGGCCTGCCGCCTTTGTGACATCCGTAAAAGTGCCATCGCCGTTGTTACGATAGAGGACCACGCCGCCGAAGCAACTGACAATCAAGTCGGGCTTGCCATCGTTGTTATAGTCGCCCACAGCAACGCCCATCGCCCAGCATGGATAGCCCACCCTGGCCTTCTCTGTGACATCGGTAAAAGTGCCGTCGTGATTGTTATGGAAGAGCGCGCTTCTCGCTTTTTGTCCTGCAAGCGCCATCGAAACGCTGGGAGCGTTTGTGAAATAGATATCGAGCCAGCCATCGCCATCATAATCAAGCAGGGCAACGCCACCGTTCATCGATTCGACAATGTACTTCTGTTCGGGACTGGAGAGGTGCTCGAAATGAATGCCAGTCGAAGCAGTAATGTCCACCAGTTGCGGGACTCGCTCGCTCGCAGATTTCGGCACAGCCTTGCCTTGCGCCTGAATCATACCCGCAAGCAGAACCAGGTAAACAACGCAGCATAGACTCGCAAGGCACGATCTAAGCGCTGCCCAGCGCGCTATCCAATGACGCATTCCATCTAGCTTTATGTCCATCTACTTGTCCGGCTTGTCCTGCGGTGTATCGAGCCGCATCTCTTTATAGACAGCCCGCATCTTTTCCTTGATGTCCTTGTATTTTTGATAGGCCTCTAACTCACGCTTGGCGTCGTCCGGTCGCTTGAGTTTGCGATACGCCGTGCTCAATCGATAATGCGCCACGACATTGGTCGGGTCGGCAGCGACCAGCGGCTCCAGCAGCGGCAATGCCGATGCCGATTCATCCTTTTCAATATAGACATGGGCCAGTCCCAGCGTCGCATCCGCATCGCCCGGAGCCAGTGCGAGCGCCCGCGTGTAGTAAGCTACCGCGCCAGCGAAGTCGTCCTTCTCGACTGCAATATCGCCAAGCTTCGTCAAAGATTTAGTATCCCGTCCATTGGCCGCAACGGCCAGCTTGTACTCCTGCTCGGCCTCGGCCCGCAGCTTCAGGTCAGACGACGCGCGAAGCGCCTCCGCCAATTCAAAATGAATCCCTGGCAAATTCGGATCGATCGCAACGGCCTTGCGAAAGTTCGCAATCGCACCCGCAATGTCGCGCTCGCGGGCCAGTTCATGCGCCATTGCTTGATGCATCTGGCCCGACTCCGGCGCCGCCACCGACAAATCCAGCATCGCCTCACCTGCCAGATCGGAATAAAGCCGATACGCCGTATAGAGAAGGCTCGGGTCCGTCGGTTGAATCTTAAGCAAGCTCGATGCAATCGATGCTGCCCTGTCCAGATCGCCTGTTGACGAGTAGCTATCAATCAGATCTCGCCCAACTTGAATCTTGAGCGCTGCTTCCTCCACATGAGGAAAGGCTGCTTCAAGATCCGCACGACCACCGCGATCATCTCCAAGCCGACGTTCAGACATGCCAAGTAGCGACTGTATCTTCCACAGGCCAGCCTTCAGCTTCAACGCGGCCTGAAGCTGCGGGACAGCCTTGGCATAGTCTCCCTGAAAGAAATACAGCACCCCGAGATTGGCTCGGGCATCCACATTCTTCGGATCGAGCGCGATGATTGCCTGAAACTCCGGCACTGCGAGGTTGGGCTGATGTCCGATAAGGTATTGGCGGGCCAGACGAGAGTGCGACGCAATCTGCTGCTGGCGGCTCAAACTGGCTTGCGAAAAAGCCGGAAGGGCAACAACGCCCAACAGGAGCAGCGAGGTGAGTTTGTTCTTTACACGCATAGCAACCAAATCATATCGGGTTAAATGAATCTCCCGCATTTAAGAAGGAAAAGGACGGCGAGGAACCGCCGTCCTTTTCGGGTAAAGATGCGTTGAGGATTAGAACTCCAGGTGAGCGCCAAGTTGCACGCTTCGCCCTCCAATGGTCGTGCCGGTAATATTCGAGGCGGCATCCGTATAAGAAACCGTACCCGGAGAACTTGTGGTCAGTTGCTGATTCGGCACCCCAAAGCTGGGATGGTTGAATGCATTGCTTGCATCTGCCCTGATCTCTAGTTTGACCTGCTCCCGGATGGTGAATTTCTTGCCAGCCGAGAGGTTTACCTCTTCGAGCCCGGGACCGTATACGCTGTTCCTTCTTACATTGCCGAAGGTCCCAGGCGCCGGCCGAGAGAATGCCCCCGGATTGAACCAATGGTCGATAGTCCGACCGCCCTTGGGGATGATGCTCTCGCCCGTCCAATTGGGGAATAGCGATCCTGCAAGCGCATAGCTTGATCCATCCGATGCATAGACACTGAACGGATTGCCGCTGGACAGGACGATCGTGCTGGCAATCTGCCAGCCGCCAACCGCTTCGTCCAATAGCCAGTTATGGTTCAGGAACGTTCTGCCTTTGCCGAACGGCAGTTCGTAGAGTATGTTCCCCTTGAATGCATTGCGAACGTCAAAATTGGAGTTGCTGTAGTTCTTTGACGGATCAAACGCATTTTGATAATTCTGATCTCCGGAACGGCTGCCCCAACCGGAAGAGTCCTGATCGTCCAGAAAATGTGACCAGGTGTAGTTGAAGTTAAAGCTGATTCCCGATGTCAGCCGTTTGCTGATCGATGCCTGCAAGGAGTTGTAATTGGAGATTGCGTTGTTAGTGCTTCCAGTAATGGATTGGAATCCTGAATAGGGCCGAAACTGAGCGTCATTGGGTGACAGCCTGTTCTCGGGTATCTGATTGAGGTCGGTAGGGAAATTGAGATTGAATCCGTGACTGGCCACGTAGGCAAGCTCTGCCACCATGTTTGTACCCAGTTCATGCTGAAGGGACAGGTTCCATTGGTAAATCTCCGGCGTAGGTGTGTGATATTGGTTGTAATTCACACTCTGGCCATTGAATTTAGCCGGATCGGTTGTAGCAGCAGTATAGGGAAGGTTTGATCCGGTCCCGGACAGAATCACGACAGGAGTGATGCCGTTGGTCTGATCGGTTGAATTGCCCGATGAACTTATTTCGGCACCCATTCCACTGCCATAAGTGTCGAGGCTCAGGTTATAGGCATACAGCCCAAATCCACCTCGGAGAGTCGTGTCGGGATGTATCAGCCATGAGAATCCGGCCCTGGGTAGGAACGTGTTGTAAGAATCCGCCTGAAGAGAATCGCGCCCGTTGGCGTGGGTGGAACCGTACCACATAGCGCCAAGAGTGCCGGTACCGGGGTTAGGCACCGTCGGGTCAAAAGTACTCATGTTCTGGTGAACTTCTTTCCAGCCATGCCGAATCTGATAGCGCAGGCCGACGTTGATGGTCAGGTTAGGACGCACCTTGTAATCGTCCTGAATGAACACCTGCGGACTCTTCAGCCGGGCACCGTATTCAGGAGATACGCCTGCGTTCCAGGACTGCGCCTGGCCCAGCAGGAAGTCCGCATAGTTCAAGCCGGTTGAGGTATTTGGCGAAGCTACGCCGTTAGAATCCACCGTCCATTGCTGCGTGTACTGGCCCGAAAAATTCATAGTTCCGGCGTTCGTGTTACCCCAAGCAGTGGAATCGTCCCGGTACATCAGGAACTCGCCGCCAAAGTGAAGGATGTGCTTGCCACGAATCATGGTCACAACATCACTTGGATCGAAGACGTGCTCCTTATAGACAGCATTCGAACTGGGCTGAATCCAGGCGTATGGATACGGGGGGCCGAACTGAATCCCAGGAAAGTCGTCTGCCTTGGCAAATTGCCATCCCAGCTTGGAGGCATAGCCTTTACCCAATGCCAGATCAGCGAAAAAATTACCCTGGTAGGTATAACCCAGCCGGGCTTCGTTGATGGTGGTGTCGTTGATCGTCCACACGTCGGTTATCTGTGCGTTATTGCTGTCAACGTCGCCGGATTGGCAGCCGATGGGGCAAGCGGTGACGGCACTCGGATAAATAACCGGCGTATCACGTTGCGTATCCGACATGGTCAGTCTGTTGTGCTGCGTGATGTCATAATCCAGCCGTCCAAAATATTTTTTATACGGAGTGGATTGAGGATTGCTCGAGAAGAAATTGTTTTGCAGCAGTCCAACTGAATTCAGTGTGCC
Source organism: Edaphobacter paludis (assembly GCF_039993895.1). Classification (NCBI taxonomy): domain Bacteria; kingdom Pseudomonadati; phylum Acidobacteriota; class Terriglobia; order Terriglobales; family Acidobacteriaceae; genus Edaphobacter; species Edaphobacter paludis. Next base: position 1,123,590 of record NZ_CP121194.1, on the reverse strand, counting down.
TGGAACAAATCTTCCTCCCGGAATATGGTTCGACGGTGTCGGGTAGAACTGTTGGAAGGCTGCTGCAACCTTATCAACCAGGAAGGACGGAACTTCGTTGCTCCCATACTCGCTCAGGAAGGATTTTCTGACCGGATAGGGATTGCCCTTTGAATCCTTCGCCATGACCTGAGTGGTTGGATCATAAATAAGAGGCTGCCCGGAGAAGTCGCCAGCCTTCACGGCCTCGGTCGGAACCGTGTTCGTTCCGTTGCTCGCCGAACCATGATTGATCGTCTGATCGTAGTTGAAGTAGAAGAACATCTTCTTCTTCAGAATCGGGCCGCCAATGGATCCGCCGAATTCGTTATAGCGGAGAAATGGAACAGGCACCTTGTTCCCAAATCCATACTGTGCGGCATTCAATGCATTGTTCTGAAAGTAGTCATAGGCCGATCCATGAAACTGGCCCGTGCCTCCCTTGCTGATCTGGTTCATAATCAAACCGCCAACGCCATACTGCGCCGAAAACGCTGACGTGGAGATCTGAACCTCCTGCACGGTCTCAAAGATTGAAACGTCGGAGTTGGCGCTATGCGACAACGTCGTGGAAGCTCCATCAGCAAGCACGTTGCTATAGGGGAGATTGCCGTTTGTAGAGACTTCCTGACCAGGGTTATTGGCTCCTTGTGAGCCCTTGGCCGTCCCCGATGTACCGGGCAGCAGAATTGTGAAGTTCTGCCAATCCTGGCCGACGTTGGGAAGCGGGGCCATCGTCTTGGCCTCAAGCGTGGTGGACTGCTCGCCGTTATCCGTCTCCAGAAGAGGAACGTCGGTATTGACCACGACTTCCTCGGTGACTGATCCGACCTTCAGTTTGGCGTTCACCGTCATCGTCCCAACTTGCACGGTGACAGACGACCGCTCCAACTTCGAAAATCCATCTTTCATAAAGGTGAGCTTGTAGTTGCCCACGACAATCGACGACGAATCGTAGATACCATCGTTGTTCGTCGTAAGAGTTTTGCTTACCCCGGTGTTGTTGTTGACGATATTGACGGTTACATCAGGCAGCGACGCCCCTGTGGTATCGGTTACCGTACCGCGGATATCACCCGAATTGGTGCTCTGTGCAAACCCGATTCCGATATACCCCGCGCCCAGCATGGCGACGGTAAGCAGTAGAGCTGGCCATCTCAATTTCATCTAATTGCCTCCAAAAAATGTTGCCGCAGTGTTGCTCGATACGCTCGTCGACTCGTGGATATTATCCTCGAGATCAAAGACAAACGTTTGTCTTTGACGAGTCTTTGTATGCGATAGCAATTAGGCCTGAACAGAAACACTCTAGTCAAGCTTTTTATTCCCAACCGCAAATCGACCTTTGTTTGCCAACATCCCCGGCCCAAAAGTCTCGAACTCCCCCACTGGAGAGCATCCGTCGTGAATCACCATAGGACACGAATTCGGATATCCCGAAGGCTGGTAGAAAGCGGCGGCTCGACATCCTATTGAATTCAACTGTTCGATTTATGGCTGTCGGCTAGGTTGGAAGCCTCTAAGGAAGGGTGTCCAGAGTATAGTATTGACACGATTAGAGTTATCGCGTGACGCTCCGGCGGATCCTCCAAATGCGGCACTAGCAACGTAGGATGGTACGGACATATGAACATCAAAGCTGTCGCCAGAAAAGCCGGAGTTTCGACCGCAACTGTTTCACGCACAATCAATGGCTCGGACAAAGTCACGCCCAAGACCGCGGAGCGAGTTCGTCGCGCTGTGGAAGCGCTGCAATTTTATCCCGACACAAACGCCCGTTCGCTCGGCTCTGGACGCAGCAGCCTTTACGGTCTGATCATCTCGGATATCACTAACCCCTTCTTTCCAGAGCTGGTGAAGTCCTTCGAGGATATCTCAGTCGAGCACGGGCAGGAAGTCCTCGTCGCCAATACGAACTACGATCCTGCGCGCATGGAGAGTTGTGTCACCCGCATGATGCAGCGCAAAGTGGATGGCGTCGCCATCATGACCTCAGAGATGGAAGACCGGCTCATCAAAGTCTTCAGTCACAGGAACATTCCTCTCGTCTTCATGGACGTAGGGGAAACTGGCCCCGGCGTAAGCCGAATCCGGGTGGACCATGCCGCCGGAGTAGCAATGGCGATGGACCACCTCGTCGGTCTCGGCCATCGGAAGATCGCATTCATCAGCGGCCCGCTCGATCTCTTTTCCGCCCGCACCCGCTTCCAGGCGTTTCTTCAGAGCCTCGATCGGCACGGTCTTCAACGCGACCCTGCTCTCATCCAGGAAGCGAACCACCGCGCCGATGGCGGTTACAAGGCAATGCAGCGAATCCTCGATTCCGGCGCAAAGCCCACTGCGATCGTCGCCTCCAACGATCTAACGGCAATCGGCGCCATGGGAGCAATTCACGAGCGCCGCCTCCGCATTCCTGAAGACATCTCGATCGTCGGTTATGACGACATTCAACTGAGCGCATACACGCAGCCATCACTCACCACCCTGCGCCTGCCCCGCATCGAAATTGCGACCGCTGCCTTTCACGCGCTCTACAACTCGCTCCAATCGAAGACGAAGAAACCGCAGAATGGCGAGGACTACGACATCCAACCCACACTGATCCTGCGGCAATCGACCGGTCCCGCACCTCGAACTTCCGACTAGACCAACTCGGAAGGAACTGCCGTCAGGTTGAACTCGACCGTCTTCGATCCAAGCCTCGGATGCTTTGCCGTCAATCGCACTGTTCCAGCTTGCTCCTTGGCACGAACCCATACCGCTCCGGTTCCACCAATCAGTGAAAACGGATTATCTCCGATCAGCTCTGCCGGCCCTTCCAGCGAGAACACAATCGGATCATCAGCATAGGTGCGCACAGCGCCGAACTCATCCGTTACCCGAAGCACTACTCGAGTGGTGTCCGCGCCATCGGCGGCAAGACTTTTGTCATCCGGAAGCAGATGAAATTCACGATCGACGCCGAGGCCCGACAGCGACTTGGAGATCACTTTCTTGCCTTTCAAATAACCGTCGATGCGCAGATCACCCCAGGCGAATTCGAACTGCTTCATGTCCATCTTCGAAAGTTCGAGAACAAACGGAGCATAGGTGAGGTGCCCGAATTCTTCCTTGTCGGGATCGAGTTCCGCCGCGAGCTTCCATGGATTGCTCTCAACGCTGCGCTCACGAATGTAAAACTTCAGATGATCGCAGTTCGAGCAGACAACTGCCTTCGAAAAACCAACCGACTCATCGCTCTTCGCCCAATGGAACGCAGGCTCAAGCACCACTTCCTCGGCTGGGTCGCACTGAGACTTATAAAAGCCCGCCGCGGGCTTTGGTTCGCGGAACATATCCGCAACGCCGTGATAGCAGATGCGATCGCCAGCCCCAAAATTGGAGTGGGTGTTGTAGTCGAAGGCGCACCATCCAATCCCCCCAGCATATTGCGGGTCCGATGCAAGCTGATTGTGAATGCGCGCATGCCGCAGAGTGTGCTCACGCTGCCGCTCATCGTCATCGGTCGTCTTCGTAGGAAACGTGTGTCCCACAAACTCGGTGTTGAGATATTTAGGATGGTTCGGCTTCTTGAGCGGAAAGCCGAAATCATTCATCGTGAAGACATCTTCGAGAAACTCCGACTCCTGGAAGTAGCGGATTCCGCCCGTCTGACGAGTCTTATCGAGGGCGTGAGCCAGCGCATTCGTCCTCGTATAAAAGCTGTGGTCATCTTTCGATTCGTTGATACGAACGCCCCATAAGATGATCGAAGGATGGTTCCAATCCCGGCGAATCATCCTACCAACATTGTCGATGGAGATCAGCTTCCATGGCTCCGGCCCAATGTGCTGCCACCCCGGAATCTCTTCGAGAACAAGCAGCCCAATCTCGTCACAACGATCCAGAAAATGCCGCGACTGCGGATAGTGTGAGGTGCGGACAATATTGCAATGCATCCCATTACGCAGAATCTCAGCGTCCTTACGCTGAACCCGCCCAGGCATCGCCTGTCCCACAAACGGAAAGGTCTGGTGCCGGTCGAGGCCGCGCAGCTTGACGATCTTTCCGTTTAGAGAGAACCCGCCGTCTGTGAACATCGCCTCGCGAAAGCCGATACGTCGAACATCTTCGTCAATCACTTGACCTGCCCGCAGCAGGCGCACGTGAACGCTATAAAGATGCGGCTTATCAAGATCCCACAACTGCACCTTGCCCAGACGGCTCAACGAAACGGTATGCAGCGCTGGATCGGAAGTGGTCTCCACGCTGGCATACGCCGGCGCACTGGCCGTAGGATCAAGCGTCGAAGCGACATCTGAGGTTGGCACATATTGCTTTACAAGTCGGCTCTCCTTGGCAACGACCCGATCACCGTCGCGCAACTCAACTTCAAGAGCAAGCCCTTCCTCCGGCTGGGAACCAGCGAGAAAACAATCCACATCAAGTGATGGCGAATTGCCCAGAACGTCTTTGGGATGAGCAAAAATATTGTCGATGTACGTGGGCGAAACAATCCGCAGCGAGACCTCGCGATAGATTCCACCGAAGGTCATGTAGTCGATCTCATAGCCGAAGGGCGGGATATCCGCGCGCTCCGTCGAATCCACCTGAACCACCAGCACATTGTCGGCGTCGGTACGAAGATGAGGAGTCAGCTCGAATGAAAATGGAGTAAAGCCGCCTTTGTATTCGCCGAGCGCGACGCCATTGATCCAGACGGTGGATGCGGTCATCACGCCTTCAAAATCTACAAATACGCGCTTCCCTTTTGCATCCGCAGGATATTTAAAACGACGTCGGTAAGTGGAGACAAACTCATAATCCTTATCGTCGAAGTTGTGCCAGGGAAGATGCACATTCGTGTGCGGCACCACAACCCGCTCGAATGCCGAGTCATCAAACTCTGGAGCCTGCGCTCCCTCTACCTTCGCCGGATGATAGCGCCAGTTGCGATTGATCGGAAGAACAGAGCGTGCCTCTCTACTGTCCGATGAGGCCAATGCGGTCGCGCTGGGGAGGGTCGATGCAGCAAGAAGAGTTCCCGTAGTTTTGATGAAGTCGCGTCTCAACATAAAATTTCTCCAGTAGATCTTGCGATTGCGTTACTCGGGCCCCGCGCCGTTATTGTCTTTGCGCGCTTTCGTCATAGAGAGGAAGCGTATGCAACCGGATACGAATGACGGATTTGTTTACGCCTCTGAAATTCAGTCCGCGATCAGTCTGATCTCCATTCCAAATGCGGGAGGTCTGCCACACTCCATCGACATACTGTCCCTCATCGGCATGAAGAATCTCCACTTGTTCCTTCTTCGATGTCGCTTCCGCTGCATCTGCGAGTCTGAAGCTAACGCTCGCATCGAAGCCCGTTACTAAAAACTCAAGCGGCCCTAGCTGCGCTACGATCGCCCGGCCATGTTCGTCGGAAGTTCCCGGCGGCGTCACTCCGTCGCGTTGCGGAAAGCCAAACGAAACAACAGCATCAACCTTGCCAAAATGCAGCACCTCGCGCGGCGTTCCTTTTTGTTCCACGGCGGTTTGCAGCTTCCCATCGAAGCTAAGTTGCGCAAGTTCCCGGTCCATCGGTCCTACAAGCTCATAATTCTCGGACAACACCTCAGGCACCTTCTGTTCGGCACCCCACCATCCGGTATAGTCCACTCCGAAAGGAGAAAAGCCGATCGCACCATGCCCGAGAGCATAAAAGAAATATCTGCCAAAGTTCGCCGTTCTCCCTGTCTCCGGAATAAACAGCGCGTTGTCATCGCGATGATAGGCAGCAATGACCTTGTGATAAAGATCGACATCGTCTGAATAAAAATCCGGTGCGAGGATATCGATCGACGGAGCAGCCGCCTTCCAGATCGCGATATTACCCTGTTGAGGACCACCGCTTGGATACTCTTGTCCCGGGACTGGACGATCGCGATTTTCGAGCGCCGCAACCGGATAAGTGATCCACACGTTGCAGTACATGGGCAACGGATACTCCGCCTTGCCCGCCTGCGCGACTTCATTGATGTAGTGCGCCGTCGAGTACGCAGCGAAGCGCTCATCTGCATCCGCGCCGAAAGCCTTCGACCACGGCCCTGCAGAAAGATGAAGCGCACTTACGAGACTCGATGGCACCGGCGCATTAAAGTCTTTTTGCCCCGCACCGGAAAAATCGCGAACCGACCCGATCGATCCCGACTCATTCTCCACCTGGATCATGATTACGGTGTGCTGGGCCGAGTCTATTTCCTTGATATGGCGCATCAGCGCAGAGAACGCATGCTTGTCCGCTTCCAGATTGTTGGCTGAGTTCGGCGACAAAACGTCGAGAATCTTTCCGTAAGAACTTATCTCTCGCGGATACTTCTCGGGATTGCTCTTCACCCACTCCGGCACATAATGCGCCTGGCCATTCTTCCATGTGCCGAACCAGAGAAGTACCAATCGCAGATGATGTTCGCGTGCCCCATTCACCAGCAGATCGACATTCGCAAAATCGAACTTGCCCGGCTCCGGCTCCATCGTCTCCCAATAGACCGGCGCTTCAACCGTGTTGACGTGCATATCTTCGAGAGCCGGCCAGACCTTCGGCAGTTCGCTCGCCCACGAACTGGAGTTATTAATCTGAGCGCCGAGCATGAGAAACGGCTTCCCCTCTACGATAAGCGCGAAGCGCCCATCCTTTTTTTCCAGACGAGGTATATCGTCGGCAACCGAATACAAAGACGCGCCGCACAAAACGACCAATAGGGTTACCGCGCGAGAGAGACGAGTCAAGGAATACTCCAATCTATCTTCCGGAGGAATGATTCACGTCTAAACAGTAGCAACCACTAAACGATAAATCTCTCGCTGTGTAAAGCGTTACATCCTTCTACGCATCGATATACCGTGAACTTTATCTATTCAACCCGCCGTTACAATCTCCGAAAACTCCGCGATCCCTGAGAAATCCCCCAGCACTCGACCGAGAAGCGCCAGGCGATTCGCTCGAACCTCTACGTCCGGGGCCATCACCATCACAGCGTCAAAGAAAGCATCTACCTGCGGTCGAAGCGTGGCAATCGATTCCAGTGCAGCTTTATGGTTTCGTTCTCCACGCAAAGCCAGAACATCCGCCGCCAGCTCCGAAGACCGCTCCGCCAAAGCCTTCTCCGTAGCCTCTGTTAACAGCACCGCTTCAACACGCGCTGCCGGGGCAATCCCCTTCTCAGCCGCTTGCGCGAGAATGTTCCTCATACGCTTGAAAGCAGCCGAAACAGCGGCAAAGTCATCCGAACCTCGCACAGCCGTCACTGCCTCCGCCCGCGCCACCGCATCCCGGACATCCTCCGCTCCAACTGCCAGCACCGCTTTCACTACGTCATAGGCATGACCACGAGCTTCGCGCAGATAGAACTCCAGCCGCTCCGCGAGAAACCCACGAACCTTCCCCGCCAATGTCTCATTTTGCCCACAGGCCGCCGCCGCAATCTCAGCCAATGTCAGCGGCAAAGCCACCGCCGTCTCCGCAAGAATCTTTACAATTCCGTTCGCCGCCCGCCGCAACGCAAACGGATCTTTGGAGCCCGTAGGTTCCTTCCCCAACCCGAACATTCCGGCAATCGTATCGGCCTTGTCGGCAATCGCGAGCACCGCACCCTCCACCGTGCGCGGAACTGAATCCTCCATCGACACCGGCTTGTACTGGTCATAAATCGCCTCGGCAGTCGCCACGCCGTAACCTTGCGCCCGCGCGTACAGGCCGCCCACGATTCCCTGCAACTCGGTAAATTCCTTTACCAGTTCACTGGTCAGATCCGTCTTAGCCAACGATGCAGCCTCATCCAGCGCCACAGGATTCAACTCGCACTTGCGCTCCAGCACCAGCCCGGCCAGGCCTGAGGCGAGCTTGCGCACCCGCGAGGTCTTCGCCGCATAGCTGCCCAGCTCTTTCTGAAACGTGACGTTCTTCAGCAACTCCACACGGTCCACCAACGGAACTCGCTGATCGAACTCCCAGAAGAACCGCGCATCGTTGAACCGCGCACGCAGCACTCGTTCGTTCCCATGACGAATCACCGCCAGCCCGGCCTCATCCGCCGCTGTATTCAACACCGCCAGGAAATGAGGCGCGAGCTTGCCCGCTTTGTCCTCTACGGCGAAGTATTTCTGGTGGTCCCGCATCACCGTCACCAGAACTTCCTCCGGCAACGTCAGATACTCTGCTTCGAATCCGCCCATAACCACCGAAGGCCACTCCGTAAGCTGAGTCACCGTCTCCACCAGTTCCTCATCCTCGCGCCACCGCACTTCAGCGACGGTACGAGTCACAGCATCCATAGCCTTGCGAATCCTCTGCCGCCGCACCTCAACATCAGCGACGACAAAACCCTGCTCAAGCGCCTGCTCATACTCCCCCGGCGACTTCAGCACAATTGCCTCATCACCAAACAGGACCCGATGCCCATAGGTCACGGCGCCAGCCTCATACCCACCGAAGTTCACCGGCACGGTCTTCGCCCCCAGCAGCGCCACCATCCACCGCACAGGCCGTACAAACCGTTCGGGACGTCCCGCACGCCAGTACATGTTCTTTGCCCAGTAGATCCCCGCCAGTTCTTTCGGAAGCTCCGCCACAATTACCTCAGCAGTTTCCCGGCCCTGCTTCGTTGTGGCCGCAGCCAGGTACTCTCCTTTGGAGGTCGTCACAGTCTTCAATGCCCCCACCGCAACGCCTGCCTTCTGCGCAAACGCCTGAGCCGCAGCCGTCGGCACTCCGTCCTTATAAGCCACTTTTATGGATGGCCCCACCAGCTCCTCAGCCACGTCTTCCTGACGCTCCGCCACGTCGGCCACCCAGACTGCCAGCCGCCTCGGCGTTGCGAAGCTTTTGCTCGCAACCCCAGCCGATACCAGCCTTTCCCGCTCCAGCAACGTCACCACGCGGCGCTGCAACTCCGCCTGCGCCCCGGCGATCATGCGCGCCGGAATCTCCTCCAACCCAATCTCGAACAGAAACTCTGCCATAACCGTCCTTACTCTTTCACTGTGCCGCTAAGTTGCTGTCCCTGCGCCGCATAAATCCTGGCTACACCCACAACCAGCGTTCGAATCCGCGCCATCACGCCCACTCGTTCGGTGACCGAGATGGCTCCCCGCGCATCCAGCAAGTTGAAGACATGAGAACACTTCAACGCCAGCTCATACGCACCCAGCACCGGAAATCGCTTCAATTCGAGCTGGTCCATTTTTTCGAAGCCTTTGGCTTGATCCAATAGACTTAGGCACTCTGATTCGTAGAGATTCAAATGCTCCCACAGCTTCGCAACATCAGCGTAATCAAAGCTGTATGCGGAAAATTGCTCTTCTTCCGCCAGCCGCATTTCGCCGTACGTTACCTTGCGGCCCGTATCCGGTTCGACCGCCCAGACGATGTCGTAGATAGAGTCAACATCCTGCAAGAACCCTGCGATTCGTTCCAGTCCATAAGTGATTTCGCCGCAGATCGGGTCAAGGTCCATGCCTCCGCACTGCTGAAAATAGGTGAATTGGGTAATTTCAAGACCGTCCAGCATCACCTGCCAGCCCACACCCCACGCGCCTCCCACGGGCCACTCCCAGTTATCCTCTTCGAACTTGATATCGTGCTCGCGCAGATCAATCCCGATGGCGGTAAGTGACTCAAGATAAAGCTCTTGAATACGAACCGGTGGCGGTTTCAGAATTACCTGAAGCTGAGTGTGACGAAAGAGGCGGTTAGGGTTTTCACCATAGCGGCCATCCGCCGGGCGACGCGAAGGCTGCGCGTACGCAATCCGCACCGGCTTGGGCCCGAGGACTCGGAGGAAAGTGTCGGGCGACATGGTACCTGCGCCAACTTCAACGTCATAAGGCTGTTGCAACACGCAACCCTGATCGGCCCAGAATCGCTGCAGGGTAAACAAAAGCTCCTGAAATGTTAGGGCGGGAAATGTACGCGCTGCCTTCTTCTCACCTGTCGCCTGCATGGGTCTCTTTTCTGTTTGTGTAGTCATCCGATTCTAAATGTTGTTTTTTCTGGAGCAAATTTTTCCGGCCCGTTCAACCATTGAGCGGCTATGGTCACACAACGATGGTCATTTCCCTCTCCCGATATTTCAAGCTGAATTTCTCCCGATCCGTGACAATGCCCGGGCGCTGGTCAGCTTTCGTTCGAGGTGCCGCTCCAATGTATCTACTGCGAATCGCTGAAGGCTCTCGAGTTGAGTTGCAGGCCATGGCTCCTTTGCCAGCTCGCGCACCGTTCCGCGAAAGACGCGGACGGCGATGGAAACCGACTCGGCAGAGAGGGCCAGGCTGCCGTTGCGGCGGTCGTCGGCGCAGGTAACTCCGTCACTGGTTGGTGAGTACCAAACGGTGCCGCCGCGCAGGTCGAGACCGCAGACGACGCAGTGGCCAAGCTCCGGCATCCATCCCATCAGGCGGTTCATCCAGAGGGCGAAATAAGTCACCGGAACCGACACCTGGCCCACCTGAATCTCTTGTAAAACCGCCAGCGCCAGACGAAACACCGCATCTTCGGGAGCCTGCTCCGGCAGCGCTTCTTCCAGAACCTCGGCTACCAGTTGCAGTGCCGCGGTCCGAGCATAGTCGATGGGCTGGCTCAGTGGGGAGAAGAGGATCTCGAATGCGTCGAGGCGTACGAGTTCCTGTCGCGGCCTCTCCGCATAGCTGGCGCGAACGTGGGTCATCGGCTCCAGCGCTCCACCAAAGCGGCGGCGGGAACGCATGGCATGGCGGGCCACTCCCTTGATGCGTCCCTGTTCGCGCGTGAACAGGCTAACCAGAAGGTCCGCCTCCTGAAAGGGCCATGCTCGCAATACGATCGCCTCGCTCTGCCGCTGAATCATCCGCGCCCGCTTGTTACTTCAACACAAAACAAAGCGCGCAGCCCCTTGGCCGCGCGCTTTCGATGTTCGTATCGCTATGGAACTACCGTCCGAAGTGAGCTGCGTTCTTGGTCTGGTAGTCGGCCCACTTTTCCGGCAGGTCGTCGGCTGCATAGATCGCCGATACCGGGCAGACGGGAACACATGCGCCGCAGTCGATGCACTCGACCGGATCAATAAACAGTTGTTCGGAGTCGGCGTGGCCGTCCTCATCCTTCTTCGGGTGGATGCAGTCCACCGGGCAGGCGTCTACGCAAGCCGAGTCCTTCGTCCCGATACAAGGTTCCGCAATCACATAAGCCATCTCGTTAAATCTCCCTTTTTACAACTTGAAAATCACTGGTTGTGTCTGAGCTTGTGTCTCGATTTTAGCAGCACTTCCTACTTGCTCTGCAAATGGATTGCTCTCAGGAAGTACGACTTTTCTGAACCTGGTTCGTGGGGTTTCGCTACGGAACTCTATCCGCCTCCCCCTCGCATTTACTTGGCAGCCTCAGCCCGCCTCGCGGCGAACTCTGCCGGTGTAGGAATAGGCTCCAATCCTCTGCCCGCGAACAGCTCGGTGAAGACGTTCTTTATCTCCGGCAAAATCAGCCCATTTGTCGCCAGCACCTCACTGCTGTCCAACGTGAACTTGCTGCCATCGAAGCGAGTCACCGTTCCTCCTGCCTCGGTCACCAGCAGCACTCCGGCCGATGTATCCCAGGGATTCAGGTTGAACTCCCAGAAGCCATCAAGACGACCGCATGCCACGTAAGCCAGATCCAGCGCGGCCGAACCAGCGCGGCGAACTCCGTGAGAACGCAACGTGATCTGATGATAGAAGTGAATATTCGGGCTGGCATGCCGTTTATGACTGGGGAAGCCGGTTGCGGTCAGCGACTCCTGCAACGTCTTGGTCTTTGAGACATGGATAGCGCGCCCATTAAGGAAGGCACCCTTGCCTCGCTCTGCCGAGAACATCTCGTTGCGCAGTGGATCGTAGACGACTCCAGCGATGATCTCGCCGTCCGCATCAGCGGCCAGTCCCGCGGGACGATGCTCCAGCCCAAGCACGACGCAGAAAGCCGGAAAGCCGTGGGCGAAGTTGGTAGTACCGTCGAGCGGATCGACGTACCAACGGTACTCGCTCTCCATCTGGTCCCGAGTTCCCTCTTCGCCATAGACCCCATGGGTCGGAAATGCCATCTTCAACTTCTCGCGGATGAGCTGCTCGCTGGCCCGGTCGGCCTCGGTGACTATATCGACGTCGCCCTTGTACTCGGTGGACACGCCTTTTTCATAGAACTTCCGAAGCAGCGCTCCGGCCTGTCGCGCAATTCCATCTGCCACATGTGCAAACTCGAATTTATTCACAAACGACCTCCCAGTCTTCCAGTCATAAGACTAACGCGCATCCGAATAGTATCCGGTGCGGTAGCGCAGAATATAGTTCCCGCGTAAGGATGGATCTTTCATCTGAACGTTAATTGCGCGTAATGATTGCTCGTGTCGTACCCCTTGCGGAGCATAGTAGCCAAGCACGTACTGTGTGCGCAGATCATCCGACAGGTGCGCGAAGGCTGGTTCCAGATCCTTCGGGTCTCCCACGTAGTAATACTTTCCTCCCGTGTCCTGCGCCATCTGGATAAGGGCGTGTTCGCCTCCGGTGTTGCGCCCCGCGTCCGCCTCGACAGGGACAATGATGAGCGAGTAGACCATGGCCCCGGCACGCTGCGCCTCCTCTAACGCCTGTTCATAGCGCGTTCCGTTGGTATCGACGCCGTCGGTAATCAGCACCAGAACGCGCCGTCGCCCCGCGGCCTGAGGAGTGCCGGCCAGACGCTGCGAGCCCAGGTAAATGGCGTCGTACAGAACCGTTTCATCTCCCGGCTTCAAATCGTTCAGACCACGCTCGATCTCCTTTTTTTGATTGGTGAACGGCACAATCTCGCGAACCGTGTCGGAAAAATCCATCAGGTCGAGCTCGTCCTGGTCGCGGAGCAGCGCATTGACGAAGTGTTTGGCTGCCTCCTTTTCCAGCCGCGCATCCGCCATCACGCTTGCACTGGCGTCAATTGCGAGGACGATGGAGAGCGGCGTCGACGACTCTTTCTCAAAGAAGGCAATCTTCTGCGGGCGACCGTCCTCAGCAATCTGAAAGTCATTCTGCGTAAGTCCTGAGACGGGCGCACCATGCTCATCCAATACGTTAACGGCGACGTTCACCAGCCGAGTTTCGACCTTGATCGTCGGCACCTGCGGCGGCGGCCGGCGCTCAATCGGGGCCTGCGGCATCAGCGCTGCGGCAAGCATGACGGCAGCCAGCTTCATCACTTCGTCTCCTGGTCGATAGCGGCCACGATCTCATCCGGGAACGGCTCGCCCGCCGCCCATACCGCACCATCGACGAAGTGCTCCTTCTTCCAGATGGGGACAGTCTTTTTAAGCGTATCGATTAGCCAGCGGCAGGCGTCGAAGGCCGCTCCGCGATGCGCGGAGACGACGACGATCAGCACGCTGGTCTCGCCGACTTCAAGCCGTCCCAGGCGATGCAGCAGGGCCACGTCGCGGATGGGAAATTTTGTTATGGCTTCAGCGGCAAGACCGCGCATCTGGTCGAGCGCCATCTCTTCATAAGCTTCGTAATCAAGAAACAGCGTCCTGCGTCCACGCGTATTGTCGCGCACGATGCCGTCGAAGACGCAGACCGCGCCGTCGGTGGCGGCCTTCATCTCATCCAACACTTGCGCCGAGGGAATGACTGCGGTGCCTAGCTCAACTCTCATGCCTCGCACCTGCTTTGCGAGCCGCCGCTTACCGGTGGCAGAAGAGCAACTTCATCGCCTTCGCGAAGCACCGTCGCCAAACCGGCATAATCTCGATTGACCGCCACCGCGAGTGTCCTCCAAATGTCGCTCTGCTTAGACGTTTGAGCGCGTAAAAGGCTGAGAAGAGCTTCGACGGTCGCGCCCTCAGGCAGGTTCAGCGGCTCCTGCTGGAGGGCAAATAAATCCTTCAATGTTCCAAAATAAAGCACGTTGACGCGCATATCCGTAGCATACCGCGCTGGGGACTTTAGTCGAACAGCGTTGGGTTCGCTTCCTCTTCCAGCGAGGGATACCAGACCCGCGAACCCTCAACCCGCGCAAACTTCGTAAGCTCATGCGGCTTGCGGAAGCTGCTGCCCTTTGCCGGAACGAAGATGTCTTCGGCGATACCGCCACGGGCGAGTACCGCATCGCTGATCAGTGAGCGGTGGCAGCGCCACGGAACTGCCTCGGCGCACATCACCACGGTGGCATCGAGGTTGGGCAGCGCCATCAGCCAGTCGATCTGCGCAGAAAACTCCGGCGTCTGCATGTAGTCCGCATAGCCGCGAAAGCTGGTGTTTCGCCAGCCCCGATTGAAGCTGTCCTTGTGGGTGCGGCGACGGCCACCGAGAGCTTGATTCCACACGGCGGCAATCTCTTCAGCTTCGAGCGCCGCGAAGAGCGTTGGCTGCTCAAACTGAGGGTTGTGGCGGGAACGTGGGATGCTTCTTACGTCCACCAGAAGATTGCAGGAGTTGTCTTTGAGAGCCTGGATAAAAACTTCCAGCGGCAATGTCGAGTGGCCGATGGTCATCATGCTGAAGGCTCCCTCCTGGCCAAAGAAAAGGGCGACCCCACTGCGGGAGCCGCCCTTGATTGGATGCGAGATTGTTATACCACTGCTTGTAATACTTCTTCGCGGACTTGCTCGTCCTCAACTGCTTCCCGCTTGGTGTGCGGCAACGCTACGGCGAGCACCTCTTCGATGCGCGAGGCATAGTGGATCTTGACACCCTCGATCTGGTCGGGAGTGAGGTCTTCGTCCACCTGCTGCTTGCACTCGGTCGGCATGATGACGTCGCGAACGCCCGCCCGCTTGGCGGCAAGGAACTTCTCCTTGATTCCGCCCACCGGCAACACATTGCCGCTAAGCGTTATCTCGCCGGTCATCGCGGTCAATGGATGCACCGGGGTATCCGTCAAGAGGCTCACCAACGCCGTGGCCATGGTCACGCCAGCCGATGGGCCGTCCTTCGGGATAGCTCCCGCCGGCACGTGAATGTGCAGATCAGAGTCCTTGGTGAAGTCCTCATCGAGCCCCAGCGAAGCGGCGTTGGACCGGACCCAGGTAAGCGCAGCCTGCATACTCTCCTTCATCACATCGCCGATCTGTCCGGTAATGGTGAAGCCGCCCTTGCCCTTCATACGGTTGGCTTCGATGAATAGCACGTCACCGCCTGCCGGTGTCCAGGCCAGGCCGACCGCGACGCCTGCACGCTTGGTGCGCTCGGCAATCTCGGTATCGACACGGACCTTAACACCGCCAAGGAACTCGTGAACGATCTCCGGAGTGATGACGACCTTCTCCGTCTTGCCTTCGGCCACACGGCGGGCTACCTTGCGGCAGACCGTTCCGATGAGCTGTTCGAGCTTGCGGACGCCTGCTTCGCGGGTGTAATGCCGTGAGATCAGGTGGACGCTTGCCGTCGGGAACTCGACCATCTCCGAATTGATGCCGTTCTCCTTGATCTGGCGCGGAATAAGGTAGCGTTCAGCGATGTTGACCTTTTCCTCTTCGGTATACCCGGTGAGCTCAATGATCTCCATCCGGTCGAGCAGCGGCGCAGGAACCGTATCGAGCTGATTCGCCGTGCAGATGAAGAGCACCTTCGACAGGTCGAACGGCTGGTCGAGATAGTTGTCGCGGAACGTGTTGTTCTGTTCCGGGTCCAACGTCTCAAGCAGCGCGCTTGCAGGGTCGCCACGGAAATCGCGGCCCAGCTTGTCGATCTCGTCAAGCATGAAGACGGGATCGTTGGTCTCGACGCGCTTCAGGTTCTGGATAATCTGGCCCGGAAGCGCACCGATGTAGGTGCGGCGATGGCCACGAATCTCAGCCTCGTCGTGCATGCCGCCGAGCGAAATGCGGGAGAATTTGCGCCCCAGCGAACGCGCGATGCTGCGTCCAAGCGATGTTTTGCCAACGCCCGGAGGTCCCACGAAGCAGAGGATAGGCCCCTTCATGTCCGGCTTCAGACGGCGGACGGAGAGATAGTCCAGAATGCGGTCTTTGACCTTCTGCAAGCCGTAGTGGTCCGTATCAAGGATCTCCTTCGCTTTAACGATGTCGATCTCGCTGGCGGAGCTCTTCGACCACGGCAACACGGCCAGCCACTCGACGTAGTTGCGCGTCAGGCTGTAGTCGGCGGCCATCGCGTTCATCCGGCTCAGACGGCCGAGTTCCTTGAGGGCGTCTTTCTTGACCTCCTCCGGCATTCCGGCATTTTCGATCTTCTCCCTCAGCTCGGCGATATCCTTCTGCGAGTCGTCAAGATCACCCAGTTCCTTCTGGATGGCCTTCATCTGCTCGCGCAGGTAGTAGTCGCGCTGCGACTGCTGCACCGAGTCCTGCACCTCGCTCTGAATCTTGTTGCGAAGCTGCTGAACCTCAATCTCCTTGGCAAGGTGCTTGTTAATGCGCTCAAGACGTGCCGAGACATCCGGCGTTTCGAGTAGCTCCTGCTTGTCGGTCGTCGTCAAAAACGGCAGCGACGAAGCGATAAAGTCGGCCAGCCGCCCCGGCTCATCGATATTGATCGCAATCGTCTGAAGATCGTCTGACAGGGTCGGCGACGATGTCACGATCGCCTGAAACTGGCTGACCACGTTGCGCTGAAGGGCCTCGGCTTCGGGGGAGCCGGTCGGGGGGATCTCCTCGATTGGCGCATACTCAGCCGTCATGAATGGCGTCAACTGCGAAAACTCTCCCACATGGACGCGCTCGTTGCCTTCTGTGAAGACGAACAGGCTCTGGTTAGGCATTTTCACTACTTTATGAACGGTCGCGAGGGTGCCAATAGCGTATAAATCTGCTCCCAGTGGCGTGTCCTGGCGGGCATCCCGTTGTGCCACCACAAGAATGGTCTTTTCCTCGCCAAGCGACTGGATGAGCTGGATCGAGCTCTCACGCCCGACCGTCAACGGCAGGACGGCATGAGGGAAAAGCACCGTGTCCCGCACTGGAAGTACCGGGATAGGGCTTTTGGCAACTGACTGATCTCCAGCCGTTTCTCCGTTTTTTGGAGCCTTTGGTTGAATCACACTTACAAAATCGTTTGGCATTGAGTGTTCCTCTATCAAATTACTAGCTATTGGATGCAGCAAGTCTTAATCTGGTCGCAACCCGTGCCTGTCTCTAAGACGCCGCCTGCCCTCCCTCCGTCATCGGCAGAAGTGAGCTTATTCATCAAAGGCACTCCCGGCAACTCATTTGTTGATCTCCTGAAGGTTCGTTTCGGCTGCCCGGTAGCGTCCCAGCACCTTAACCATGCGGCAATGGTCCCGCAGCGCAGCGACCGCGGCATCGGCTCTGGCCGCGTCCGCAAACCGGATATCGACGTAAAACACGTACTCCCAGGGGCTGCCCGGGACGGGGCGTGACTCGATCTTGGTCAGGTCGACATCTGCCGCAGCCAGCAGCTTCAAGGCATCCACAAGGGTACCCGGCCGGTGTTCGACGGCAAAGGCCACGCTTACCTTGTTTGCCTCTTCTACTTCCACGTCTTCAACGGCAGCTTCTGCACGTCGGATCAGGTGAAAGCGGGTGTAGTTTTCAGCGTGATCTTCCACCCCGGCCATCAAAACTTCGGCGCCATATTCAGTGGCGGCCAGCTCCGGGGCCATACCGGCAGTATCCCGTAAACCTGCCTCCATCAGATGTTTCACACTCCCTGCCGTGTCATAGAATGGCACGGCCTCGAACTCGGGATGAGCGGCAAAAAAGTGGCGGCACTGCGACAAGGCAACCGGATGAGACATCACCCGGCGAATATCTCGCAGTTTGACCCCGGGCATGGCGATTAGATTGTGGCGGATATGCATCTGGCTCTCGCGCTCGATGCGCACAGGAAGCTCAAGCAAAAGGTCATAGTGCTCGGCCACCGACCCATGGAGACTGTTTTCGATGGGCAGCACAGCGCCATCGACCTCGCCCGCTACCAGCTTTGCCATGACTTCGGCAGATACGCTGCACGCCAGAATATCAGCGCTCCCCAGCATCTCCAGAGTCGCCATGTGACTATTCGACCCCATCTCTCCCTGAATTGCGATCTTCAATCTGACCTCTCAAAAACTCATATTTTATGCTCACTGGCAACCTCGTTCTTCTCCCCGGCAACTTACAACAGGAAGGCCACGTGCCATAAGCGGTCATTTATAGCGAACGGCATCAACCGCGCCAGACATTAACTTCAGGAGAACGACCCATGCTTTGGACTATCACGATTATCCTCTTCATCCTCTGGATTGTAGGGTTGGTCAGCAGCTACACCCTCGGCGGCTGGATCCATATTCTTTTGGTCCTTGCCATCATCGTTCTTATCTTCAACCTCATGTCAGGTAGACGAGCAGTTTAGGGCCGACGAAAAAATACGGTCCTCAACAAACATACGCAAACGTACGGAAAAACGGAGCCACTCAATGAACAAGGACAAAGTAACGGGTAAACTCGACCAGGTTGCCGGCAAAGTCAAAGAGAAAGTCGGCGAAGCAGTTGGCAATCAGAAACTTGCCAACTCTGGTGCAGCCCAGCAGGTAAAAGGCAACGTGAAGGAAGCCTGGGGCAACGCAAAGGACACGGCAGCGGACGTGAGCGACAAAGCACGCGCCCGTAGCACCGCAGAAGGCGCGGATCTGAAAGCACGCAGTGACGAAAAGGCTCACGATGTTCGCGAGAAGGTCACATCCACCGCGCAGAACGTTAAAGACAAGATCAACACTAAGCTGGATGAGGTGAAGCATCACCTGCATCACGACGACGATATCCGGCAAGTCCACTAAACCGCAGCAAACAGCAGGCAAAGGCCCACCCTTCGCGGTGGGCCTTTTGTTATCGCCGGAGTAAGACGTCCGCCGCGACGAAGCCAAAAAACACCACCGAGATAACACCGTTCAGGGTAAAGAAGGCTGCATTCATCCGCCGCATGTCTTTCGGCGAAATGATCAGATGCTCGTAGAGCAGCAACAATGCCACCAGCACCACGCCAAACACAGCGACCTTCCCAAGCCCGAAGAGCACGATCAGCCAGCAGAGCATTAGCAGCATACCGGCATGCATGGCGCGAGCGATCCAGAATGCGGGGGCGATGCCAAAAGCCTGCGGCACGCTATTCAGCCCGACCTTGCGATCATGCTCAAAATCCTGGCAGGCATAAAGCACGTCAAAGCCGCCGACCCACAGCAGCACAGCGACCGTCAGCACCGCGATGCGCATATCGAAGTGTCCACGCACTGCGATCCATGCTGCCGATGGAGCAATCCCCAGCGCCAGTCCCAGAACTAAGTGCGACCATCGCGTAATGCGCTTCATGTAGCTGTATGCCAGCACCACGGCCAGCGCTACTGGAGCGAGTTCGAGGGTAAGTTTGTTCAGCATCGCCGCACCGAGCGCGAAGACAACCACCGATACCACAACAAAGCCGCCGACGAATCTCCCGCTCAAGGCACCTGCAGGAATTGCCCGCATCGCCGTCCTTGGATTGGCCGCATCAAGACGAGCATCGACAAGGCGGTTGAAGGCCATCGCCGCCGACCGCGCTGCCACCATGCAAACCACGATCCAGCCCAGCACCCGCAGCGGAGGCCAGCCATCGGCGGCCAGCACCGCTCCGGTAAGCGCGAACGGCAGCGCAAAGATCGAGTGCTCCCACTTGATCATCTCAAGCGTTACAACCGTACTCTTCCACAATGAGCTCATTGCTCTATCGTAAAAGAATTGGGGCAACCCCGCCGTTTGTCGAGGTAGCCCCAATGCTTTATCAATCTGAACTATTTCTAAATCTATTTCTCGGCTTCAGGTGGCGCGCCAGCGACTTGCAGGTCGTTGATCACCTTGAAGACTCCCGGAACGCCGTTCGCGCGGATGTTGGCAATGTCTTTGTCCGACTGGCTATCCACCACACCCGACAAGGTGACGTTGCCATTGATGACCGTGATCCGAATAGGCTTGGCCGGATCGAGCGCATACTTATTCAACTGCGGCGCGCCGTAAATGGCCCGTGCCTCTGCCAACCGAATGCGGTCATCCATTGGCGATACGGGCGCGACGTTGATGTTGTCGATCACGTCCTTTACTCCGGGATAGTTCGAAACCAGGCTGACCGCCGAGTCCCGATCGACCGGGCCATAGGCTGTGCCTCCCAGGCTGACCACACCATTCTTGACGCCGATGGTCAAGGCGTTGAAGGCGGTCGTTCCATAACCGACGCGGTCGTAAGCAAGCTTTTCCGCCAGCTTATTGCGTAGCGTCGCATCGTCGACTACCGGGCCGCCAATTTCAATCAGGTTCTGAACGCCCTTCACATTCTTGCGGCGATGCGCCCGCTTGTCCGCGTCTTCCTTGTCGCTATAGACATCAACCGTACCGTTCAGCGTGACGATGCCGTCCTGAACGGTAGCAGTGACCCCTTTGAATCTCCTGTTGCTCAGCGCCTTCATAACGTCCGCCTGAATCTGCGCGTCGGACGAACTGCTGGCCGCAGTTGCCGCAGGGGCCTGTGCTACGCCTTTAGTAACGGGACCAAACATAAGCGCACACGACAACCCGAGGAGTGCTGCAATCTTCACGTTCTTCTTCACTGGCATCGATCTTTCCTTCCGGCAGACCAGCCTCAGCGTATCCGGGCCGGTCCGCGGCAAATCACACAGATAAGATGCAAAAAATGCCCTCCATCGGCTCTAACGATACCTTTGCCGCAGCTTATAAACAATACTGAAGACGTTGGACTCGTCGCGCGTCACCACGATGGACATATTGTGATTCAGGTCATATTGCACCTGGATCAACTGCTGCGCCGAACTGTTAACGTTGGTGGCAAAGGTCGCCGTGATCTGCTTCGATAGCTGCTGCTGCACCGTAATTCTTGCCGCCGAGTTTCCCAGCGTTCCCACGAATGCGGGATCGATCTTCACACTTCCCACACCGAACAGCTTCTCCACGCGATTGCTCACGGTCGCATTCAGTGCTCCGCCAAGCAGCGCGCTGGTCGTCGGATCTGTGCCCGCCTGCGCCTGCTTCTCCGAATAAATCTGCGCCTCTTCCTGGGTGCGGCCGAGCGCCAGCAGAGCGAAAACGTCGGCTTCGCTCAACGGAGGCTCCGATCTGTACGTCGGCTTGAGGTTCGTCATGGTTCCATGCAGGCCGACCGTGATGTCGTAGTTCTCGACCTGTGCGGTGGCGTCGAGATCAATGATCGGGTCGATGCGCACGGGGTTGGTAAAGTAGACATCGCCGCGCTGCAACTGGTACTTCGTACCCGCAAAAGTCGCACTGCCATCGGTGATCTGGATGCGGCCCAGCACGGAAGGTGTCGCAACCGTTCCGCGTACGGTCAGGTCCACCGTTCCCGCAAGTTTGGCGTACGAGTTTTGAAAGTCCAGCTGCGGCGAACTCGTGATCCGTACACTGAGGCGAATTTTGTTGGAGAGAGCATTCGGGTCAGGCGGCGCACTCACGCCGCCAGTCGCTGCAAATGCCGCAAGGTCGACATCCGGCCCGACGCCGAACCTTGTCAGCAACACCGTTCCGCTCAATAGCGCACTGTCCGAAGAACCCTGCAACCTCAGCTTTGTGGTTGCCGTAGCACTCAGGCCATACAACCGCACCCTCACGACATCGCCAGTCGCGTTCAGGTCGGCAAACAGGCCATTGCGATAGCGGATATAGCCGCCAATCTTCAACTGACCGCCTCCGGTAGTTGCCGTCAGGTTCTCGACCTGCAGCCGGTCTTCATTGAAGACGAGCGTGCCATTCATCTTGTTGAGACCGTTCGGAATCCCGTCCATAGCCAGGTTCACGTTGTCGAACTGCACCTTGCCAGTGAGCGCGGGGTTCTTCACCTGCCCGCCCGCGGCAACCGTAAACTCGATCTTTCCACTCGTGATCAGGTCGGAGCGGAATGTATGCAGCAGCGCCATGCTGACGCTTCCGCTTCCCTTCACGTTCAGCTTGCCACCCTTCGGATCTGTCACGCCGAATATCTGCGCCGTCCCGCTGAACTTGAGGTCCGTGTCCTGGCCGGTGATGTGAAGCTGCTCCACCGTCGCCATTCCATCTTTCAGACTCGCTCGCAAGGGTTCGGCGGCCTTCAGTTCCACGCCCTGCAACGTCACGTCGACCGGGTTGAACTCCGCGGTTCCACTCAGCGCCTTCGGTGTCTTGAGCGGCCCGCTCACCGTGACCGTACCATTGATCGCTGACTGCGCCTTCAGGGTGCCGGTGCCAAACATAGCCAATGGCTTGCCAATGTCGAGGCCGGTCAGCGTCACCTTCGCCTGAGTTTCGTAGTTGCCACTTAACTGCACCTGCCCCGTCGCCACGAGCTTCGCTCCGACGGCTGTTGAGTTGGCCGTGACATACATCGTCTCGCCCTGCGTGTGTGCCTCGGCGACGGCATCGCCCACAGGCTGCCCTTTGACGGTGATGCCAGACAGCTTCACGTTGGCCTTCAGTCCCGGCTCTTTCAAGGTGCCATTCGCATCGGCGACCACGCTCAGCGTCGCGTCTACGCTGGAATTCGCCTTCTGCACTGTGTCGAACTTTGACAGCAAAAGATTCTGCCCTTCGATGTGGCCGTGAAGATGTTCACTGCCCATGTCGTAGCCGCCATTGCCGGCAATCTCCATTCCATGAAGCTTCAACAGAACATTACTCACTTCAATATCCTGGCCGTGCGCGGTCAGGTCAGCCGCAGCGGAGTCATACGGCTCTCCATAGGCAATGCCCTTCAGCAGCGAGAGGTGCCCACTGCCGTTTAACTGCTTCAATGTTCCCGACAGATGCCCATTCGCAGCGACCGTTCCCGTCACCGGAACCTTCTGCTGTTGGCCGGTTATCTCAAGCAAATCAGCCATCTGCGCATCGGCCAGTTGCACCTGCGCGTCGAGAGCCATGCCTTCGTCCCACACATAGGTCGTGACGCCGCGATGCGATACCACCTTCCGCGGCTTCAAATCGCCAATCACCTTCAGTACGGCGGTTCCGCGCTTAACCGTCGAAGTCGCCACCAGCAGTCCCGAGTTGGGCGAGTACTCTGCGTTCGCAACAAGCGAATCGATCAGAGCATCCGTCGTGCCGATCTTCGCCTCTACATTTGACGCGTCGAGGTGGCCTTTCACATCGAGATCGCGGATCGCTCCACGCGCCGTTCCGTTGAACTGGAGCGCTCCATGAAGCACGACAGGAATTGCCGCTGCGCCCTTCTTGCCATTCCCTTCGAGTCCCAGCGTCAACAGCAACTGGTTGTATTCGCCAAGGTCGCGCACCGTCAAGTCGACGCGCAATGCCGTCAGCGGATCGCCTTCATTTACCCCCAGGATGCCACTTGCGTCGATGTTCGATTGCGGCGTCTGCAGCGTTATATTCTCAATCTGGACTGTCTCGTTAGTTCCCGAGTAATGCGCTCGCGCCTCGCCGGTCACCGGAATATCCGAGAGCGCACCTTTGCGATGAACTCCGGTCGGCGCAAATTTCAGTGTGCCATCGGCGACCACCGTGTCGGCGATGTCCTTCGCCGGGCCGCCCCATTCCATCTTGACCGGGCCACTCACGGCGGTATCAAAACCCAGATCGCCATAGTTCTCCGGCGCCGTAACATCCATGATGGTGCGCAGCGGAATTTTGTTGATCGTGGCCGACAGATAGGCGTGCGCCCGCTCGACAGGCGGCAACGCGATCTTTCCTGTAATGGGAGCCTTTGCGCCCATCGCATTCGCCGTTGCATTGGTAGTGGTCACCGCGGCCTTCGTCGTGGGCGAAGCAGGAGCATTCGCCGGGACCTCGCCCAGCCAGTTGGATATGCGCAGCTCGCCCGCCGCGCTTCCCCCGCCGGGAAGGTACCCAGTCAACGCAGTCAGCAGCAGTTCCGTCGGCGTGATATGTAAATCGGAGCTGCCGTCTATATCGCTCAGTCTGACGTACTCATCGCGATAGGCCGCCTTGTGTATCTTCGCGTTGCCCACCAGCAGATATCCAGCAACGCAATCCGGGTCGGGCGGCAGAACCTTCGTACTCGGCTTCCCATTCGATTTCGGATGAAGCCGCTGCCAGAATCTGGGATGCTTCTGCGCGGCAGCCGGTGTCGTATAGCAACTGTGGCCTTTCAGGACGAGGTCCACGGTGCCAGCCTTCAATCCGTCCACGCCGCTCAACACGGCAATCTGCTTTAGTTCCAGAGTGCCGTCTACGCTTGCCTGCCACTCAGGATGGGCGAAGTTCTTGATGCTCGCGCTCGCCTTCACTTCCGATGCCTCGCCCGTATGCAGCACGAGGTTTTTTACCTCAGCCATGTTCCGGCCTACCTCGGCCTCGACATGCAGCGTGGAGTTCGCCTCTGGCTCCTTGTCAAGCTTCGTCCGCAGGTCTTTCAGATCGACCGTGGCACCGTAGTGATCGCTCGATGCAATGTAGTGGACCTCGGCATCGAGATCGCGCGCTGCCAGATCAAACGGAATCGCCCGATCGTTCAGCAGGAGCACGCCGTTCGCCAGTTCGACCTGCTTCGCCTTCAGGTCCAGCAGCGTATCGAGTACCGGCTCCTTGCTCGTACTCGGATGCTTGGGCACAGGCTGGTTTGTCTTCCCGTTCTTGTCGATTATCAGATGCACCTGCGGATTGTCCACACGCAGAAAGCTCAGGCTGACGTGCGATGCGATGCCGGTGCCTGCTACATGAGAAAAGAAGCTGAAGATCCTGACGCTTACCTGTATCTTGTCCGCCGACAGATACGGCGCTTCTCCCGGGCCTTCGAGCCCGTGAATCACAAGGCCATCGGCCTCGATGGCAAGGTGCCAAAGTTTGAAGCTGATCTTCTGAAGTTCAACGCGACCGCCGGTCGCATTCTCCAGCACGTTCACAACCGCTTTGCTTACCCGCTGATTGAAATCATTCGTCGTCGAGTACCAGGAGAACGCCGCCACCAGAACAAGCAGAAGAATGCTGAAGCCGCCAAAGATCCACGCAATGACGTGCGCAGCTCTTCCGCCAAGGGAGCGCTTCATCTTGACGAGCTCCTCATTGAGCTTCTCTTCCAGTCTTTCGGGCAGCGGCATCTTCTCTCGATCGCTCACGGCGCCACCTCACCCGGTCGCATAATTCGTACGCGTCCCTGCGCACGCAACGATGTCAGCCAGTCCCGTAGAAGGTTGCCGACCTGCTGTTGCAGCAACACCTCTTCGATGCGCGGCGAAATCGTCTCAAGTTTCGGCGGCGTCACATGCCGCTTTGCATACTCTGGCAGCATCGTCTTTTCGTAATATGCCTTGATATCGTCGTCCGAAATCCGAATGCCGTTGCGAAAGCGCACCTCGATGAACTTCAGCAACTCCATCCGCTGCCGCCATCGCGCGCGGAACTCTTCCACAGTGAAACCGTGGTCATTCACATACTTTGCCCAGCCCGCCTCAGTCTCGCAGTGATACTGTTTGCAAGCCGGAATGTCCTTGCGCAGCGTTGCCAGCTGAGCGTCGAGTTCACCGTCTGAAACCGCAGTCTCGGGCTCAACCTCTGCCTGCTGAAGGATCAGTGTTCGATCGATGAGCCGTCTCACGGTCAATTCGCGCGAGTGGTTCGAATCGACAGCGCGGTAAGGCTGTATCTCCTCGAATCGCTGCTCCTCATCAATATCGCTCTCAAGAATCAAATCGCCGTTCACCACTGCAACGACCCGGTCGAGCACGGCTCCCTGTCCCGCCCCGGGCAGAGACGAATCAGGTCCAAGTGGTGCGGCAGGCTTCTGTGCCGCAGGGGGCTCCGCTGTCGGCATCTGTGTTTCCGACGTCGGTGCGGTGGGCGTCTGCACGGCAGCAGCCTGTGCCCAGCCCGTCCCAGGCTGCATCAACGCAGTCGCCAACATCAGTCCGCCAACCAACCCAAATCCCGCATTGTGTCTCATCCATTGCATTTAGAAGCTCTGTCCAATGCTGAAGAAAAAATTGAAGTGACCAGCCTGACCTACGTGTGGAGGATGATTATTGAAGTCATAGATCACCGGATACATCGGTGGATTCAGGTTATAGCTGAAGTCCACGCGGATCGGCCCAACGGGAGTCTTATAGCGCGCTCCCAAACCAACGGCATGAGAGAAATAGTTGAAGTTGCACGTGCCGACCTTACCCGATACATCCGAGCACGTCTGCTTGTTCGGCTGATGAAACCGTAGAAAGCTGGGAAACATATCGCCCGCATTCTGAAACACATTCCCCATATCGTGAAAGACCACAAAGCTAACGCTGCTCCCCACATAGGGCAGCGTCGGGGGCGGCAGACGCAGTTCGAGCGAATTGACCAGCGCGGCCTTGCCGCCTACCGGGAAACCCGTCTGTAGATCACGCGGCCCCGCAGCATTGATTCCAAAACCTCGATGCGAACTCGCACCGCCGGCATATAGCCGCTCCGGCAGCGGCACAGCGTCGCAACTGGGGTTAGTAGTCAGCAGGACTCCCTGACAGACGTCCGTTGTTGCGTTGGGATTCACGCCCGAAGCCCGCTCATATCCAATACGCGTGCTTCGCGCCAGCACATATTTCTGTTTGCCGAACTCATAGTAGGTCGAGTTGGTTCCATCGAGCTTGTAGAAGTCGGTCTGCGATCCGAACTTCGACGATGCCAGGAAACCTTGGATGGTCGTGTACGAGCCCTTCACCGCATCCAGCGGACTCGGCGACCTCGTGTCGTGGAACCACGTAATCCCGGGCCCGCCTACCCGGACAGGCTGCGAGAGTAATGGGATCAAGTCCGCCGAAACCTGTAGGCTGTTGGGATCGACCTTAACCCTGCGGTACTGAAAGTCGTACATAAACGTATCTGCGCGCTTCACCTTCTCCGTCACCCGAAAATCACCCTGCAGCGTGGAAGAGGCAAACGTCGTGATGTCCTGCACATTCGAGTAACCGCCAGAGAGGCTCGCCGAAAGATCCTTTCTCCCAAACAAATGCGGATTCTGAAAGGTCAGCGTTCCAATCTCCTCCAACAGCCCATACGACCCGTGCAACGTCAGCGAGTCTTCCGTACCGCGTAGATTAATTCTCGATACGTCGATCGATACTCGCGGGCTGACTCCCGCTTTACCGTTCTGGGTTATATCTTTGTTGCAACTGGGATTGCCGAGTTGTATACACGAAGCCTCCGAGATCGTGCCCCGGCTCGGGGTGCCCGTCTGCGCTTCGAGTCCAACTCCGTATGTAATATTCCACCGCTTCGCCTCAGTCACCTGCACCAGTACATTCTTTGTGGGCGCATCTCCCGCTGGATTCTGCACTGCCGCCACAACCTCATTGAAGAGTGCCATGTTGTAAAGATTTCTCTGCGTCTCCAGCAGCGCGCTCTGGTCGAGCGGGTCGCCCGGGTGCACCAGGATGCGCTTTTCCACCACCGCCGGCTTGGTGCGATCGATCCCCGAGAGCAACACATGATTGATAAAAACCTGCGGCCCTTCGGTCACATTCAGCACGACATTGACCTTGGTGGCATCAGCCTTGTTCTCCTGTTTAACCTCAACCCTCACCTGATCAAATCCGTGACTCAGGTAGTATCCCAGCACCGCGTCACGGTCGCCCGAAAGCGTCACCAGCGAAAACGGCTGGCCCTGCTGCGAGTTCATCAGGCCCTTGATCTCGGTCATACGGCTCGGATCGACGCCAGCCAGGTTGACGGTGCCAAACTTCTGTTGCTTCCCTTCATTCACCACATAGGTCACACGAATCTGCGCGAATTTCAGAGGCTTGCCATCCGGTGCATCATCAACGTCCTTAACATCGGTAGTCACCTTGGCCTGATCGAAGCCGTTTGCTCGATACAGCGCCTCAATCGAATTGACATCCGCCGTCACCAGCGAAGGGCTATACCGTCCACTGCGCAGGTACAGATTGGCCTTCTGCACCTGCATCCTCTCTTTGAGAAGGTCCGCAGTGAAGTACTTATTTCCCTTGATATTCACAGCGAGCACCTTGTGCTTCGCGCCCCGATCGACCGTGAATACCACTCGCTCCGACGGCGTATCTTCTCCGATCACGCGGACCTGAACCGTCGCGTCGAAGTATCCCTGCTGCTGCACGTAGTCGCGAATGTTGTAGACGCCCTCGTTCAGCAGGTCGTTGTCGATGGTCCCCTCTTCAAAGATCGGCACCAGTAGATGGAGGCGGCTCTTCGAGAGCTTCACCCCCTCCACCAGTACCTTTACCACCGGTCCCTGGTCAGCGTGGAAGTCGTAGTCCAGTTGTTTCCGCACCGGGACATACGTCTGCTTCTGCAGCGTCACCACCGCTTCCAGATGGTCCTTCTTCTGATATTGAGCGCGCAGTCGCGTCAGCGCATTGCTGGTCGTGTCCCGGGTCACTTTTTTCCCGGTCTTCAACTTTCCCTTTTTCTTGAACTGCTCCAGCGTCAGTCCAGGGTCGGTACCCTCCAACTGCACCTGCCCGATGCGCGCCTGCGGCCCAACATCGACCGTATACGTCACATTGACCTGGTCTCCAGCTTCATCGGTCACCGTCTTCGCAGAGACCTTCGGCTGGTAATAGCCCTGCTGCTCCAGCGTCTGTCTAATCCCCTCCACTCCATCCGACACTGCCGTTCGAGTCAGCCCTGTCCCCGGACTCAGTTTGGTCGCATACTCAAGCAACGAAGTCAGTCGCTCGCTCTTGACGTTCGCAATTGTCACCCGGCCAACGTAATACCGCGGCGATCCGGCAAAGATCAGCGTTACGCTGTCGCCCTGCCGAACGCCCCTCACCTCGACATCGCGATAACGCCCGCTGGCAAATAACCGTCGCGTGCTCTGGCGAACCTTCTCCGGATCGAAGGGCGCGCCCGCCTTCTGCGCAAGCTGGCTCGGCAACTTGTCCGTCGCATCGAAGGTCACCCCTTCAAATTCAATCTTGCTGACGTGCAACCCCTTCCATTGCCACACTGTCGTCGAAAGTGCCGGACCAAAGTCAGCCAGAGATGCGTTGATCCGCTGCTGCGCCTCCTCCGGCGTCTCCGCAGTCGGCGCTTGCGGCACAATCCTGGGGTTCGGCACCACGGCAGGAGCCTGCTCTCCATCTGTGGTCGACGGAACCGGAGAGGGAACAGGCGAAGGAATATTCTGCGCAGTCGCAAAACCGCCCAGCAGCACAAGCGCGGCAATCAATCGAGTCGCCGCCGCGAGCCCAGTACCTCCTCTCCTAAGCCTCAAACCCGCACATCCTCTCCTAAGCCAACCCGACAAGCACACCCGCCATTTCTCTGTTTCTCTCACCAGTCAATACTGAACACTTAGTCGGAGCAGGATAAGACTTGCCCTGAGCAGGATTGGATGCCAAAAACTCCTGCGATGTCGGCCAACTCCCATCAACCATCCACGCATTCCCTATACTACGAAAGAGCAGCGCTCTTTGAGCGCACGCAGCCGCTTTTACTATGCCCCAGGACGCCTCCATCCCCGCAGCCATTTTGAGTTCCACCACGATCTCGAATGAAGACCGCTATTCGCGTCAGATGCTCTTTCCCGGCATCGGTAAAGCAGGTCAGCAGAAGCTCGCCTCCGCCCACGTTGCCATCATAGGAGTTGGGGCTACCGGGGCGGCCTCCGCATCGCTCCTTGCCCGCGCCGGCGTCGGCACGCTTACCCTCATCGACCGCGACTTTGTCGAGCCATCCAATCTCCAGCGCCAGGTCCTCTTCGACGAAGCCGACGCCCTGGAATCTCTGCCCAAGGCCGAAGCCGCCCGCCGCAAGATCGCGCTCTTCAACTCCGGCGTCGTCGTCCACGCTCACATCGCAGACCTCGTTCCAGCCAACATTGCTGAACTCCTCAGCTCCGCCGACCTCATCCTCGACGCCACCGACAACTTCGAAACCCGCTACCTGATCAACGACTTCGCCGTCCAGCAAGCGAAGCCCTGGATCTACGCCGCCGCCATCGGCGCCTACGCTGCAACCATGAACATCCTCCCTCCGGGCTGCACCCCTGACCCTCTTTCCCCGATCCCTGTTCCTTACTCCCCCACCGCCTGCCTCGCCTGCATCTTCCCCAAGCCCCCCACGGGACCGGTCGAAACCTGCGATACCTCTGGCATCCTCAGCACCGCCGTCAATCTGGCGGCGTCCATCCAGGTCACCGAAGCCCTCAAATTTCTCACCGGCCAATCGAACCTCATGCGCCGATCGTTACTCTCCTTCGACCTCTGGACGAGCGAGCGCTCCGAGATCTCGACCAGCCAGCCCCGCCCCGGCTGCACCGTCTGTGGCCAGCGGCAGTTCACTCATCTCGCCGGCGAAGGCCGCCCCCACATCACACTCTGCGGACGAAACTCCGTCCAGATCCACGAGCACCACCGCCCCGTCGACTTCAGCGCCATGCGCGACCGCCTCAGCCCGCACGGCACCGTCCGTTTCAACGATCTCCTCCTGCGTTTCGAGCGCCCGCCCCACACCCTCACCCTCTTCGCAGATGGCCGCGCCATCATCCAGGGCACCACCGACGTAACCCTCGCCCGCTCCCTCTACGCCCGCTTCATCGGATCGTAAAACTTCATGAAGCGGCAGACGCACATCATTTATGACCAAAGCAAAGTTATCTCGACCGGAGCGAAGCGCAGTGGAAAGACCCCCAGTATTTTGCCTTTTGCTCTTCCCTGTCCTGAATTAGCGTCTATGAGCGAATATTCGCAATCGAATCACCCTAAGCCAGCTACCTAACCAAACCCTTTGAAATCCGTCTTATACAGAGGGATAAACAACCTTTTGACTGCATCTCCCCTCCAACCTCAGAACCATCCAATTCCTCCGTTTGCGATAAGCTTCAAGCAGGCGACAACGAAGCAACGCACAAGCATGGAGTTCAAACCATCATGGAGCAACAAGGCCTACGTATGATTGAAACGAAGCCCGGGCCCAGCCTGTTCAAACGAAATCCGCCGATCGCCGGTGAAGCCGAAGCCATCGAGGCCGCAAAAAACGGAGATGCCGAAGCATTCTCCAAGCTCTATGCGCTCCATAAGCGCCGCGTCTACACCCTTTGCCTCCGCATGCTCGGCAACGTCTCCGAAGCCGAAGACATGACCCAGGAGGCCTTTCTCCACCTCTTTCGCAAGATCGGCAGCTTCCGCGGGGAATCGGCCTTCTCGACCTGGCTGCATCGCCTTACCGTCAACCTGGTCCTGATGCATCTCCGCAAAAAGGGCTTGAATCTGGTCTCTCTCGAAGAGACGATCAACCCATCGGAAGACGACGCACCAAAGCGCGATTTCGGCAGCCGTGACCCGCAACTCGCTGGTTCGGTCGACCGAGTGGCCTTGGAGCGCGCCGTGACCTCGTTACCCCCTGGCTACCGCATGGTATTCATTCTCCACGACGTCGAAGGCTTCGAGCATAATGAAATTGCCACCATGCTCGAATGCTCCACCGGAAACAGCAAATCCCAGCTACACAAGGCACGACTCAAGCTACGCGAACTGCTTCGTCAACCCGAGCAGTCTATCCAGCAAGCCGGCCTCAAGGAGGCCGCTCAATGACTTCGAACAATTCCAATTCGAAATTTCCTGCCACCATCTCCTGCGCCGAGTTTCAGGAGCAGCTCCCTGATCTCTTCGCCTCCGGCGGTAACGGTATTCCCGAAGATCCAGCTCTGGTCGAGCACCTGAAGGTCTGCGACAACTGTTCGGCTCTCGTACGCGATCTGCAGTACATCGCCGATCAGGCCAGCCTTCTTCTGCAACCCACACTCGAACCCAGCGACAATGTATGGAAAAAGATCCAGGAAGGTATGGATTCAGATCGCATAGCCGCAGCGCCTCATACTTCTGAATAATCGGCCCATCTGCCATATCCTCATAGATGGTTTGCTAACGGATGCTGAAAAACCACACCGCTCTCTCCACTCCACTCACAAAGCTCAAGCCATCTTTTACCAGAGGCCACGCTTTTGACACCGGAGCGGAGAGACCGGTGTATTTTTGGCTTGCACCCAGGCAAAGCAATATTCTTGTCAAGTCCCGCGAGCATCCTTTGAAACACCACCTATTCAAATAACTCCATACAATTGAATAGCTTGCAGCAACGAAAATAAACATCCAAAAACTGCATATCAGTTTCATTCAATTTACTAAAATAGAAAACGGGGAAGAATAATCCCTGGAACTCGTCTCTACTACTCGCCCCTAACCTGTTTAAAACAGGTACTTTACCCGCAACCTCAATGGATACAAGACTTTAGAAATATCTCTTTTAGATGGAAGACTTTGCAGGTAAAGTATGGGGTAGGGGGTACCTCGCGGGAGCAAATGGCAATAGTTAATCCTTGCAACCGCAACCTTGCCCGTGTATTGTGAACTTGTCATGTCGAGCCGCTTCCAGCCCGCTTTCTTTAGCTTCCGCTACTGGCCCATTGCTGCGGCCCGGCGGAACCCTCGCATGACTCTCTGATACCAGCGCCAACTTTCAGAGTCTTCGAACTTCCCGAGCCGCGATCCTAAAGATCGTGGCTTTTGTATGTTCGCCACCAAAAATCCAAGCCAAACTAAACTAAAGAAGGCCATGATATCCATGAGCAATCAAACCGACACTGAATCCGAAATGAAACCCGTGATCGAACTGGCCAGCCCGCCGCACCTTCGACGTCTCGTCCTCACCGGATTCATGGGCGCGGGCAAGTCAACCATCGGCCGCGTCCTCGCCTCGCGCCTCGGCTGGACCTTCCTCGACCTTGACGCCCATCTTGAGCAGCGCACAGGAGCCACCATTCCCCAGCTCTTCGATCGCCACGGCGAAGCCCGCTTCCGCCTCCTCGAATCCACCGCACTGGCCTCCGCGCTCGGCCAGTCCAATACAGTTCTCGCCCTGGGCGGAGGAACTCCCGAGGGCCTGACCAATCGTCTGCTGTTGGAGCAGACCCCCGCGACCTTCACCATCTTCCTCGACGCGCCCTTCCCCGTCCTCTTCGATCGCTGCATGATGCAGGGCATCGCTCGGCCTGTGCTCGAAGATCCGGATGCAGCCCAACTCCGCTTCAGTGCCCGTCACCCGCTCTATCGTCGCCTAGCCCATCTCACCATCGACACCACCGTCCTCACCTCGGAGGAGACCGTCGATGCCTTGATCGCCGCGCTTACTCAAACTCCGCACGATCGTCTCTGAACCGCCGCGCGCACATTATCTGCATCCAACCTGTCACAAGCCCCACAGGAGAATGAAGCTGGCCACCTCAACGCCCAACCTTACCCCCGGCGAAAAAGAATCCCGGAAAGCAGTACGCGGCCACATTCTCTTCAGCATTGCCGTCCTGCTCGCGCTCTACCTGGCCTGGCACCTGCTTAAAGAGCTGGAGATTATCTACGTCAGCGCCCTCTTCGCGGTCGTTTTTACGCCCCTCGTCGTTCGCATTACCAAGCTCGAATTTCGCAGCTATCGCCCCTCCCGCGGCATCGCCATCGTCATTCTCATCGCCGGTGTCCTTGTCGCCCTCACTATCTTCTTCACCTTTGGTCTGCCGCCTGTCGTAAGAGACCTCCGCGAGTTCTCGACCGAGCTTCCCCAGCGCATACCCGAAGCCGTTGCACGCATCAACAAACTTCCCTTCGCCGCCAAATTCAATCTCGATTCCGTGATCCAGCGTGCTGAGGGAGCGCTTACCGAAACTGCCAGCTACCTCTTTACCTCTCTGCCCGCCTGGCTTTCGCACCTCTTCGACATCCTCACTGCTGCCTTCCTCTGCATCTATTTCATGCTCGAAGGCGAATACGCCTACCGCTTCTTTCTCTCCCTGTTTCCCTATCCGCAGCGTGCTCGTCTAGACCAAACCCTCCACAAGGCAGAGTTGAAGGTCAGCAAATGGCTCTTAGGGCAAGGTCTGCTCATGCTGATTCTTGGTGTCTGCAGCACCATCGTTTTTGGCCTGCTCCACGTCCGTTACTTCCTCCTCCTCGGAGTCTTGATGGGCCTGTTCAACATCATTCCCATCGCCGGAGGCATCGTCACGATGGTGCTCGTAACCGGCGTAGCGGCACTCGATTCCTGGAGCAAGGTCGCCGGCGTCCTCATCTTCTATCTCATCTATGTCAACATCGAGAACGCCTACCTCACACCGCGCATCATGCGATCCAGCGTCAACCTCATGGGACTGACCGTGCTTATCGCCCTGCTCTGCGGAACCGCTCTGGCTGGCGTCGTAGGAGCCCTCGTTGCCGTTCCCACGGCGGCCTTGGTCAGCGTCCTGCTCGATGAATATGCCGTCCAATAACACCACGCCAGCCTCTAGCGAGGTATGCATACTTTAGTGTAGTGTCACCGTGAGAAAAAATCTTGATAAGCCATCCTCTCTTGCTATTCTCAATCCAGTGACCGACTTACGATTTGAACAACAAACGCAGCGCAACCTGATCGCCCCGGTCCTTATTGCGTTTCTCCTGCTTGGGTTTGTCCTCGCCCTGGTGATCCGCCACACGCCGGCCCAAACGGTAGACCTTACCATCACCCACACAGCCGTATATCCCACTCATACTGTCTTCAAGTCCGATTCTCTCGTCGTAGGCAGCGACAAAGCCGAGGATAACCTCTACGTCCTGGCAAACCTGCGCGTCGACGACCCTCTGCGCCTTCCTCTCTTTCTCAAAGACTTCACCGCTACACTTCTCACCGCCGACGATCAGGAGATCACGACCACCGCTGCCGAAGCGAAGGACCTTCCCAACATCTACACCTCCTTCCCCGCGCTCAAGCCACTGTCCTCGGCTCCGCTCCGCCGCGAAATCCTCATCGCTCCCGGCGGCTCCGCAGAAGGCATGGTTCTTCTCCAGTTCCCCATCACACTGGATACGTGGAACCACCGCAAATCCGCCGTCCTCAATGTGGATCTTTATCACATCGGGACCTTCCCCATCACCATCCCGCTGAATAGCAAGAAAACCTCTACCAACTTCGATCAGTAATAATCAGGAATGACCCGCCGCCGCTGGATCGCCGATAACTGGACCGCCACTACAGCCTCGCTCAGTGGAGATCAGGCCGCCCACCTCGCCCGCGTACTCCGCGCCGAACCCGGCCAGATCTTCGACGTCGTCGCGGGAGGCTTCCTCCACCGCGCTGAAGTGACCAGCGTCTCCGAAGACAATGTCCTGTTCACGCTGCACGAAGAGCTCGAAGCCGACGCCGCGCTTCCGCTCCATCTTTTACTCGCCGTCTTCAAGTTCGACCACATGGAATGGGCCATCGAAAAGGCCACCGAGCTTGGGGTGGCGCGCATCACTCCCATTCTTGCCCGCAGAACCGAAAAGCATCTAACACTTGCCGCCCCGAAGCGCGCCGAGCGCTGGCGACGCATCGCTCTCGAAGCCTCCAAGCAATCCCGCCGTACCGACATCCCCGAGATTGCCGCTCCCACCACTCTGAAGGCCGCTCTCGAACAAGAGCAAAGCGCGATCCACATTCTCCTCTCTGAGACCGAACAGGCCACCACTCTGTCCGCAGCTCTCGCAGTCTCGAGGCAAGCTACGGGTTACGAGACGGTCGCTCTGGCCATAGGGCCCGAGGGCGGCTGGACGCCGGAAGAGATGGCACTTTTCACAACGCATCACTGGACGCCTGTTACGCTTGGCCCTCGTATTCTCCGCGCCGAAACCGCAGCAATCGCCGCGATCGCCATCACCTCAACTCATCTCTCCTAAGCTCGAGCTCGCTTTATTTGAGGGCCAAATGAAAAGAGCTGCCCACGGTAATGACCGTAAGCAGCTCCAGAAAATCCGCGTCGCAATGACCTCCAGCCATTTCTTACTTATAAAAATTGAAGGTAATGCCAGCCTTCGACATAAAGCTGTGATTCCAGCTATTGTCGTCTTGAAGCTGTCCCACATATTCGCCAGGAATCAACTGAAACGAAATACCGCGCGAGATCTTGTAGTTGAGCCCGATTCCGCCTGTCGCCACCGGGTTCCAATCGGAGACATCGCTCAATTTCCGTGTGGCTCGAATCTCTCCGCCCTCGGCAAATGCGAAGGGGCTGAACCTCGAGTGCGGCGCAAAGTTGAACCTCGGACCCGCAGCCATCATGAGCCTGTCCTGTCCGGGATAGACGCTGCGCATGTAGAGACTGGTAAACTCCGCCTGCAACCCGAGGTACTTTGTGAAGTTCACCTCCGGCGTTGCCGACCATCCCATCAGGCTGCGATTTGCGCCTGCGAGGTCCGGTGCGTACTGATACACATAGCTTGCTGTGAACGAACCAACTGGCGCATCATGCATCGATGGGGTAAACACTCCCCGACTGAAGAATCCTCCAGAGGTGGCTTGTGGCTGCTGGGCAGAAGGGCTTCCGCCGGCTGAGCTATCCGGTGCGACGATTGATGAGCTATTGCTGTTGGAACTCTGAGCCTGAAGCCCGACAGGTATAACCAGCAAACATGCGAGTAAAATTTTAACCATAGTTCTCCTGCGCTGCTGGAAGGTATATGTTCGATAAACCTTGAAGCAGCGTCATTTAGCGAAGGATCGCTACTGTAGTAGATGCGTCCTCCTCGGCTAAAGTTTGAAGAACATTAAAATTCTCTTTACATAATTTTAATCACTCTGATATCTTTCGAAAGCCAAAATTGCAATGAAAATGCCCCAGCAAAATACTGGGGCATTTTCATAAATCAGACCAGTAAATACACTGGTGTTTAGCTCATCCTTTCGGACTCAGACCTGTAGTTCAATCTAGCTGAAGATCTCTTTCATTTTGTCGAAGAGTCCGCGCGAAGTCGGCGTGTTCTCCACCACCATCGTTTCGCCTAATTGCCGCAGCAACTCCTTCTGCTGCTTGGTCAGCTTGCCCGGCGTCTGCACGCGAATCTCGACGATCAAATCGCCCTTGCCATGAGAATTGAGGTGAGGCACGCCTTTGCCGCGTAGCTTGAACTCTTTGCCACTCTGCGTTCCCTCCGGGATCTTGATGGTCGCTTCCCCTTCGAGCGTCTGAATCTCCAACTCGGTTCCCAACGCTGCCTGCGGAAATGAGATCGGCATCACGCAATGCAGGTCGTCGCCCTCGCGCTCGAAGAACTTGTGGGCCTTCACGTTCAGCACGACGTAGAGATCGCCCGCAGGCCCGGCAAACTTTCCGGCCTCGCCCTCGCCTTGGTAGCGAATTCGCGTGTCCTGCTCCACGCCAGCGGGAACCTTGACCAGAATGCTGTGCTCCGTCTGTACTCGCGTCTCGCCCCGGCAAGTCTGGCAGGGATCGACGATCAGCGTTCCTGTGCCGCCGCAGACAGAGCAAGTCCGCGCCACGGAAAAGAAGCCCTGCTGGAACCGCTGTTGACCGCGCCCGCCGCACTGCGTGCAGGTCACGGGAGCCTTACCCTTTGCCGCACCCGAGCCCTTGCAATCGATGCAAGTCTCCATGCGGCGGATGGTGATCTCCTTCTCCTTGCCGAAGACCGCCTCTTCGAACTCCAGCGTCAGATCGTAGCGCAAGTCACGCCCGCGCTGTACGCGCGAGGCCTTGCGGCCGCCGCCGCCCATGTTGAACATCTCGCCAAACAAGTCGCCGAAGATGTCGCCAAGATCCTGTGCACCGCCGAACGGATTACCACCCGCGCCGGGGCCACCACCATTGAACGCGGCATGGCCATAACGATCATAGGCCGCGCGCTTTTCCGGGTCGCTCAGGACCTGATAAGCCTCGCTGCACTCTTTGAACTTCTCCTCAGCCGTCGGATCGTCCGGATTGCGGTCGGGATGATACTGCATCGCCAGCTTGCGGTAAGCCGTCTTCAGCTCCTGGTCGCTCGCATCCCGCGAAACACTCAACACTTCATAAAAATCGATCTTCGTCACGTTTGCCGTCGCACTCATTCCACAGTCTCTCTTCTAATAACTTGCTATAGGTCGCGCATACTGGCGCATGCCGTAGCCCTAGTCCGATACCTGCTCCGCATTCGCGGCAATCCTTACCAGCGCGGGCCGCAGCAGCTTCTCGCGGATCTTGTACCCGCGGCGAACCTCTTCCAGTACCTGATGATCGGGAAACTCTTTAGTTTCGATGCTGCCCAAAGCCTCATGGATTCGAGGGTCGAACTGCGTCCCGACGGTTTCGACAGGAACCACGTTCATTGCGCGGAGAGCGTCCTCCATCTGCTTTAGAATCAGTCCCACGCCGTTCCGCAACTGCTCCACGGTCCCATCGGACTTCATGGCAAGCTGAAAGTTGTCCATCACTCCCAGAAACGGCTCCACGGTGCTCGAAACTACATAATCCCGTGCATCGGCACGTTCCCTCGACTCACGCTTGCGGGCATTCTCAAACTCAGCCTGCAGCCGGGCCAAACGATCGATCAACTGGTCGCGCTCGCCCTTCACCTGCTCCAGCTCCGCTTGTGCCGTGCTCATCTCATTTACCGGCTCAACCGCCGATCCTGGCACAACGTCGCCTTCCTGCACAGCTTCTACAGTCATCTCGTCCTGCATGTGTTCGTGTCTCCTCATATCGTTACCTCTTCTATTGTTGCCCATTCGAGCCCATCGCGCGAGTCGACCCCACTGCCGCTCTACTGTCATCGTCTACCCCACCAGCAGAAATCCGTCACTCTATTGGATGCAGCATCCGGTCGAATACCTGTGCAATATAGCCAACCGCATTCATGGTGTTCTCGTAGTGCATTCGTTTCGGCCCGATCACGCCGACGGTCCCGCGGCTTTCACCACCCATCCGCGCGGGAGCGGCAATGAGCACCAGCCCAGCCATCTCGGGGGCATGCTCCTCCAGATCGAACACAACGCGTACGCTCTCCTGTCGCGTATCGATATAGGCATTCAGCAGTTCGACCAGCCGCTGCTTCGCTTCGAGCGCCGCCAGCACCTCCCGCAGCCGCTCCCGGTCTTCAAAGCTGCCCAACCCCTGGCTGCCCAGCAGGTTAGCCACACCATCCACATAGACCGTCTGCATCGACACATCGCTCTCGGGGAGAGCCTTCACCCAAAGCTGCTGTACGGAATTCAGCAACCGCTGATACTCACTCCGCTCCTGCTCCAGCAGGCGGGCAATCTCGGCGCGAACGCGCTCCACGCTCCATCCGCGAAAGTTCTCATTCAGGAAGTTCGCCGCCGTCTCGAGCTCACGCAGCGTCAGATCCCGATCTAGCGCCAGCACCCGGTCGCGCACCAAGCCGCTGCGCGTCACAACAACAGCCAACACCCTGGCCGCAGCCAGGCGCGAAAAATGCACATGCTCCAGCATGTCGCCTTCCGTAGCCGCCGCAAGGGCTACGCCAACACCACTGGACAAGGTCGCCAGCACATGCGAAGTACGCTCCAACACGGCCTGTATCCCCGCCAGTCCAACAAAGCTCGAATCGATCTGCCGCCGCGACCGTGCGGGTAAACGCGCTGCATCGATGCGGGGATTCGCGCCGCCGCTCAATTGTTCCACATACATCCGAAACGCCCGCGCTGTCGGGATGCGTCCCGCCGAGGTATGCGGCTGCTCCAGCAAACCTACATCGGCAAGCTCCGCCATCTCGTTGCGAATCGTCGCCGGACTCATTCCTGAGACATCGCCATGCTGCAGGCGCGCAATCGTTCCCGAACCCACCGGCTCGCCGGTTTCGATATAGCTCTCGACCACGGCCGTCAGAATGGCTCGCTGCCGCGCCGTAACCGCATCCGCCATTCCTGACTACCTCCCGCTGCCTTTAAGTTTACGCTGGCAGTCAACTAGCTGATTTCGAGCACATCCTCGCTGTTATCAGCAATCTCCTCCGCCTTGGCCGCAACCTTCTTTGCGACCTCATAAAACGCCTTCGCCTTCGCCGAATCCGGGCCAGCCAGCGTCACCGGCAGTCCCGTGTCGCCGCCCTCGCGAATCGCCGGATCAAGCTCGACCGCTCCAAGGAACGTCAGCCCAAACTGCGCCGCCGTCCGCTCCGTGCCACCCGCGCCAAAGACGTCGATGACCTCTCCGCTGGGCAGCGTCATCTGCGACATGTTCTCCACCATTCCGATCACTTCGACCTTCACCTGGTGAAACATCTCCAATGCCTTCCGCGCATCCTGCAACGCAACGCCCGAGCCGGTTGAAACCACGATAGCTCCAGTCAGCGGGACGGTCTGCACCAACGAGATCACGACATCGCCCGTTCCCGGAGGCAGATCGACGATCAGAAAATCCAGTTCGCCCCACTCCACCTGTTGCAAAAACTGGCGGATGATCTGGTGCAGCATCGGCCCACGCATCACCATCGGCTTATCGCCCGGCGAGATCAGTCCCACCGAAATAAACTTCACTCCATGCGACAGGATCGGCTCAATCCGGTTCTCGCCGACAATGTTCGGCTGCCGCGTTACGCCCAGCATCATCGGCACATTCGGCCCATAGATATCGGCGTCGAGCAGCCCGACCTTATACCCCAACTTGCCCAGCGAGACAGCCAGGTTCACCGCCACTGTCGTCTTGCCCACCCCACCCTTGCCACTTCCAACGGCAACTACATACTCCACTCCGGGCAAAGGCTGCGGCCCCTGCGGTGCTCCTGCTCCTGCGTGTCCCATCGTCTTCTCCTGTCGTTCTATTCCCTGTTCCGCGATTCCTGTTCCCTGTCCTAAAGATGCCAGCCTTCACCCAGCGCCATCCGCATCTCCTTCTTCCGTATTGTCTCTTCCGCACGCATCTCGCGCCGTCTTCCCGCGTCTTCAAATCGTCGCTTCTGGTGCTCCGTCACCGGCACCACCTTCGGAACTGCGATTCCCTTTCCATCCCGGTCCACCGCCACATAGGTCAGATAGGCCGAAGAGACATGGCGCAGCCGCTGCTCTCGAACATCCTCCACCATGGCTCTCACGCCAACTTCCATGCTGGTTTTGTAGGCCCGGTTCACGCTGGCCTTTAGGATCAGCAGATCGCCAACCCGCACTGGAGCTACAAAATCCAGGTGGTCCATGCTCGCCGTTATCGTGATCGCGCGGGCGTGACGACTCGCCGCCATCGCGCCAACCAGGTCAATGTATTGCATCAGACGTCCGCCGAACAGATTCCCCAGCGCATTCGCATCCGCCGGAAAAACAATCTCGCTCCGTTCCGACTGCGACTCTTCCACTGTCCGTTCTAAGGCCATATCGCTCATTACTACAAGTCTAACCGCCGCCGCCCCTCCAGCGCCGCGACTTCATCCGGCGCAACTTTAATCCGCGTCCTCCGCATAAGTCCGTGGGCGGCTTCCAATTTGCCAAGCCGCACAAAACACCGCACCATAAAGCCATGGACAAGATCGCCCTCTTCACCCAGATCCTCGAGCAAAACCCCGCCGACGCCTTTACCCGCTACGGTCTCGCGATGGCCTACGCAGCCGAAGGCAACACCGACGCGGCCCTCACCGAGTTCAACACCCTCATCGGCCACAACCCCGACTATGTCCCTGCTTACCAGATGTCCGCTCAAACCCTCGTCAAACTAGGCCGCACCGAGGAAGCCGCCACGCGTCTCCACGAAGGCATCGCCGCCGCAAACCGCACCAACAACCAGCACGCCCTCGCCGAGATGGAAGCACTGCGTGAAGAGATATCCTGACACAAGACCACACTCGTGGCAGGAAGACTCACAAATCCTTTCGCTTTCAGCAAACATCTATACTTAGACATGGCGACCGCACTCCCCACCACACTAGGCCAACTCCGCAAATCGGAATTCACCCCCGAACGCCTCGCCCGCAGTGTCAAGGACGAGCTCCGCGAAAACCTCATCGCCAAGCTCCGCGACTCTGCGAAGACCAAAGAACCGCTCTTCCCCGGCATCGTCGGCTACGAAGACACCGTCGTTCCCCAGATCGTCAACGCCATCCTCAGCAAGCACAACTTCATCCTGCTCGGCCTTCGCGGACAGGCCAAATCGCGCATCCTTCGCGCCCTCACCACGCTGCTCGATCCAGCCTGCCCCTACGTTGCCGGAGCGGAAACCCGCGACAACCCCTACGCCCCCATCTCCAAATTTGCCCGCGACCTTATCGCCAGGCTCGGCGACGAAACTCCCATCGCGTGGCTTACCCCCAACGACCGTTTCGTCGAAAAACTAGCCACCCCCGACGTCACCGTAGCCGATCTCGTTGGCGATATCGACCCCATCAAAGCCGCCCGCAGCAACCAGGACCTCGGCTCCGAGCTCACCATGCACTACGGCCTCCTGCCGCGCGCCAACCGCGGCATCTTCGCCATCAACGAAATCCCCGACCTCGCCGGCAAGATTCAGGTAGCCCTTTTCAACATCATGCAGGAAGGCGACGTGCAGATTAAGGGCTATCCCGTTCGCCTGCCGCTCGACGTCGCCATCGTCTTCAGCGCCAACCCCGAGGACTACACCGCTCGCGGGAAAATCGTCACCCCGCTCAAAGACCGCATCGGAAGCGAGATTCGCACTCACTATCCTGAATCGATCGACGAAGCCATCACCATCACCACGCAGGAAGCATGGTCGCAACGCGCCGCCAGCAACATCGAAATCCCCCATTACATCCGCCAGATCGTCGAACAGATCGCCTTCTCCGCCCGCGAAGATAAAAAAGTAGACAAACGCAGCGGCGTCTCGCAGCGCCTGCCCATCAGCACCATGGAGCTGGTCGTCTCCAACGCCGAACGCCGTGCCCTGCTTCACGACGAAACAATCGCCGTCCCCCGCGTTGGCGATATCTACGCCGCCCTGCCCGGTATCAGCGGCAAGATCGAGCTTGAATACGAGGGCGAGATGCGCGGAGCCGACGCCGTCATTCGCGAGATCATCCGCGCGTCGGTCGCTTATGTGTTTGACCAGTATTTCGCCGCCACCAACACCCAGCAGATCGAGGAATGGTTCAACCTCGGCGGCACAGTTCAACTCAACGATGCCCAGCCCGCCGCCGGTTCTCTTGCTGAACTCCAGCAGATACAGGGTCTCTTTGAAAAGCTCTCGCCGTTAGAGGTCAACGGAAAGACGGGACCCGAAACAGCCGTGAGCGCCGCCGAATTTCTGCTCGAAGGCATGTATGCGCACAAACGCATAAGCCGCGCTGAAGAACGGGTCTTCTCCGCCGCAGAAAAGAAGTCCCGCAACGACCAAGCGGCAAACTATGCTGAAAAGACGCGCAACCGCCAACAGGAACTCGACTCAATGTCCAAAGATCGCACTCGGCGCGGCTTCAACTAGAATTCCGCGCATCGGCATCGCCTCTCCTGCTATGCTGCCATCCCATGCAATCCCTTCGCCTCCGCTCGGTCGCATCCGTATCAGCGCTTCTTTTGCTGTGCTTCTCGCCAGGCGCCGACGCGCAGACCTCAACGCTCGTGCCCGGCCTCAGCCGCATCGCAGGAACCGATCCAGCAAGCGGAATCGCCTACGCTCGCCTCTTGCTCGAGGGCAAGCTGCTGTCCTCCGCGGAAGAGCAGCCGAAGCCACGACCGACGCTGACCGCGCAATGCACCCAACAGCCCAACGGCAAACTCTTCTTTGAACTTTTCGCGAACTACGGCGGTGTAGAGGACACCGCATTTCACCGTCCCTGGCAGCCGAGCGATGGAGGCGTCTTCGCGCCCACAACCGTCAAAGTCAAGATCACCATGGAATTTCTCGGCTACACCCACGTCAAGCCAGTCACACGCCAGTGGGAAAAATTAGA
This sequence comes from Edaphobacter paludis, assembly GCF_039993895.1. Classification (NCBI taxonomy): domain Bacteria; kingdom Pseudomonadati; phylum Acidobacteriota; class Terriglobia; order Terriglobales; family Acidobacteriaceae; genus Edaphobacter; species Edaphobacter paludis. Next base: position 1,080,035 of record NZ_CP121194.1, on the reverse strand, counting down.
CGCTCCCGCGGGGCAATTTCGCTATAACCCTCCCTCCGGAGCCTCCTCCAATATGGAGGATTCCACCTTCTACCTTCAATATCTCAAGGCTCTCCCGACGTTGCGGCTCACCTACGCCGGAAAGTCAGCCGAGTTTCTCACCACCCCGCTCCTCGACCAGGTCCGTAAAGAACCACTCTGCAAGGCCAGCCATCTCTGACCCAGATGCAGGTAAATCATCTTCAATAGACACATTGATCTTGCTTATATAAAGCACCAATATTATTGATTTGTCTTATGCTCAAGACATGAGTGAGAACAAGACTAAAGCCGTCTTCGATGCCACCGCCTCTACCTACGACCGAGACCGCTCCAAACTCATTCCCGGCTACGATAGCTTCTATCGCTGGGCACTCGATCTCATCCATCCGCGTTCCATGACCATCTGTGAGCTCGGTGCCGGCTCCGGCCTGATGACACGCCTGCTCCGCGACCGCTTCCCCACCGCGCATCTCTACGTCATCGACTTCTCCGCCCCCATGCTCGACCTTGCCAAGGCGCGCCTGGGCAACGATCGCAATATCACCTGGTATCAGCTCGACTACGTCACCGAGCCGCTTCCGGAAAATCTCTGTTCCATCGTCTCCTCGCTCTCCATCCACCATATCGACGACGCGGACAAGCGCACCGTCTTCAAGAAGGCCTACGCCTCACTCAAACCCAATGGCGTCTTCGTCAATGCCGATCAGGTCGCCGGGCCAACTTCTGCGCTCGAAGCGCGCTACAAAGCTCTCTGGCTCCAACAGGTCCGCGCCGCAGGAGCCACCGAGCAGCAGATCGAAGCCTCTCTCTATCGCCAGCAGGAGGACCGCTGCTCCTCCGTCGAAGACCAGATCCTCTGGCTCCGCGAAGCTGGCTTTGCCGACGCCGATTGCTGGTTCAAGGACAACCGCTTCGCCGTCATGGCAGGCACGCGCTTATAAACAGGGTGCCGCAGCCGCGAATTCCGCGACCGCGGGCCGCTCCATCGCGTCTAAACTAAGAGGCAGCCCTATGAAGCGCATTCGCTATACCAAGTTCACCGGCGATCTCTCCTCCAGCTTCGGGCTAGAAGACCTCATGCAGGCCCTCTCGGACTTCCTGCTCGACTCCGGCTACCACGATCCTTACTCACAGTTTCAGGAGTTCAGCGACCAGACCCTCGACAACCTGCGCGAGGCCATCAAGCAGGCCCTCGAATCCGGCGACCTCTTCGACGAAGAGGCACAAGCAAAGTTCGACCAGCTCAACGCCGACCAGGTCGAAGAATTAGTCGATCAAATCATCCAGAAGATGCAGGAACAGAACTTCATCAACGCCGAGATGCCCGAACAGGGCCAGGGCGAGCTAGGCGAAGGCAACACCGAGGCTCGCTTCGAGGTCACCGACAAGTCCATGGACTTCCTCGGCTACAAAGCCCTCCGCGAACTTCTAGGCCCACTTGGCAAATCCAACCTCGGCCGCCACGACACCCGCCACGAGGCCTCCGGCGTCGAGACCAACGGCAGCAGCAAGCTCTACGAGTTCGGCGACACCCTCAACCTCGACCTCACCGCCACACTCTCCAGCGTCTTCGCCCGCGAGGGTATTCGCACCGCCGTCGAAGGCGAAGAAAACACGCCCCTCAACATCGAATACAGCGATCTGCACGTCCAGCAGGCCGACTATACCTCAAGCTGCGCCACCGTCGTTCTGCTCGACTGCTCGCACTCGATGATCCTCTATGGGGAAGATCGCTTTACTCCTGCAAAAAGAGTCGCCATGGCGCTCTCGCATCTCATCCGCACCCAGTTCCCCGGCGACACGCTCAACGTCGTCCTCTTCCACGACACGGCCGAAGAGATCCCCATCTCTCAGCTCTCCCGCGTCAAAGTCGGCCCGCACTACACCAACACCCGCGAGGGCCTGCGACTCGCGCAGCGCATCCTCGCGCGGCAAACCAAAGACATGAAGCAGATCGTCATGATCACCGATGGCAAGCCCAGCGCGCTAACCCTTCCCGACGGACGCATCTACAAGAACGCCTTCGGCCTCGACCCACTCGTCATCGAAGAGACCCTGCAAGAGGTGAGCCGCTGCAAACGCAGCAATATCATGATCAACACCTTCATGCTGGCCAGCGATTTCACCCTCGTTCAGTTCGTTCAGCAGGTCTCAGCCATGTGCCGCGGCAAAGCCTACTTCACCACGCCCCAAACCCTCGGCAACTATCTCCTCATGGACTTCATGTCGCGCCGCATGAAGACCGTTCACTAAACATAGAGAGAAGCATGGACATAAGCTGGGCACATACAGGCACCTCTGTCATTGCATCCTTCCTCGCCTCGCTCGTCGAGTGCGTCGAAGCGCTCACGGTTGTCCTCGCCGTGGGCAGCGTGCGCGGCTGGCGTTCTGCACTGATCGGCTGTGCCACAGCCATCGCAGTGCTACTCGTCATCATCGCGGCATTAGGAACTGTGCTCACCCACATTCCCCTACGCATCATCCAGCTTGTCGTAGGCACACTGCTGCTGCTGTTCGGCCTTCGCTGGCTGCGCAAAGCCATCCTCCGATCCGCCGGGCTCATCCCGCTCCACGACGAACAGGCTGCCTTCGCAAAGAACACTGAATTGATGCGCTACTTCGGCACCGGCCACACCACATGGGACAAAATTGCCTTCGCGGCCACCTTCCACATCACCATGCTCGAAGGTACAGAAGTAGTCTTCATCGTCATCGCCATCGGAGCGGGCCGCACCGGTGCACTCCTCCCGGCAAGCCTCGGTGCCGTAGCTGCACTGCTCGTCGTCATCGCTCTTGGCTTCATCCTTCATCGCCCACTGGCCCGCGTCCCGGAGAACACGTTCAAGTTCATCGTCGGCGTTCTACTCTCAGCCTTCGGAACCTTCTGGGTAGGGGAAGGCATGCACCTCGCATGGCCCGCAGCCGACTGGTCGATTCTCGCTCTCATCGCCTCTTATCTAGCCATCGCGCTGCTCATGGTGCCTCTCTGCCGCAGCCGATCGCAAGCCGTCACATCGAATACATAGGAGACCAGAATGAAGTGGATTAAAAACATCTTCCGCGAGATCTTCGGCCTCTTCGTCGACGACGGCGCCTTCGCCCTCGCTATTCTTATCTGGCTGAGCTTCGTGCGCTGGGCCACCTCTCATCTGGCTCTCTCGTCCGCTATCATCGGAATCATTCTCTTCGCCGGACTCGCTCTCATCCTCATTGAAAGCACCACCCGCTACGCCCGGCACAAGAGATAGAGTCGCGCAAGAGACGATATTCCAGGTACAAGCTCTCTAAACTTTTGGAGCAATCCTTCTAACCACGTAACAAACACGGAGCCCATGTCCACACGCCCGCAACACGCCTACACCGGCCCCGCCCTCCCCGTCATTCCCGAGCCCACTCACGCCGAGCGCACCCGCACTCTCCTCCACCTCAATTCCCTCGCGACCCTCTCCACTCTCTCGCGCAAGCAGCCCGGCTTTCCCTTTGGTTCGCTCATGCCCTACGCGCTCGACGATACTGGCCGCCCCCTCTTTCTTATCAGCAACATGGCCATGCATACGCAGAACCTCAAGACCGACCCTCGGGCCAGCCTGTTCGTCACCCAGCCCGCAGCAGACGGCGACCCCCTCGGAGCCGCTCGCGCCACCCTCATCGGCAACATCCTGCAAGTCCCCGATGAAGACAAGGCCGCCGTCCGCGAACTCTACCTCGCCCGTCACGAGAACTCCCGCTACTGGGTCGACTTCGCCGACTTCTCCTTCTTTCGCATGGACATCCTCGACCTCTACTATGTTGGCGGCTTCGGCGTCATGGGCTGGGTTACCGCAGCCGACTACGCCCTGGCCGCACCCGATCCCCTTGCCGACTCCGCGCAAGGCATCCTCGCCCACATGAACGTCGACCACATCGACGCCATGATTCTCCTCGCGCGCACCCACTCCCAGCTCGAAGCCACCGAGGCCACCATGACCGCCGTCGATCGCCTCGGCTTTCACCTCCGCCTCAAAACCGCCGAAGGCATGAAAGGCACCCGCATTAATTTTCCGACCGAGGTCCGAACCCCCACCGAAACCCGCACCGCTCTCGTCGAGATGGTCCGCCACGCCCGGCGAGACATCTAACGGAGAGCATGGGGAATACCACCGAGCCGACAGCCTCCAAAACCAGCCGCTACGCCCACGCATGGCGAGCGCTACGCCATCGCAACTTCCGTCTCTTTTTCACCGGACAGAGCATCTCGCTCATCGGCACCTGGATGACGCGCATCGCCACCGCGTGGCTTGTCTATCGGCTCACCGGCTCGGCACTCCTGCTCGGCGTCGTCGGCTTCGCCGGACAGATTCCCACCTTCCTCCTCGCGCCGTTCGCAGGAGTCCTCGTCGATCGCCTCAACCGCCGCAACCTCCTCGTCTGGACGCAGGTCCTCGCGGGCGTTCAATCCCTCGCCATGGCCGCGCTTACACTCGCCAAAGTCATCACCATCCACGAGATCATCGCCCTCAGCGCCTTCCAGGGTCTTATCAACGCCTTCGACATGCCCGGCCGCCAGGCTTTCCTCGTCCAGATGGTCTCCGAGGGAGAGGGTAATCCCGACAAGCAGGATCTCGGCAATGCCATCGCTCTTAACTCGTCCATGGTCAACATGGCCCGTCTCATCGGCCCCGCGCTCGCCGGAATCGTCATCGCCGCAGTAGGCGAAGGCTACTGCTTCGCCATCGACGGCTTCAGCTATATAGCCGTCGTGGTCTCGCTGCTCATGATGGTCATCCCGCTCGCCTCCCCTCGATCCGCCTCAGCCCCTATGCTCGAGCAGCTCAAAGAAGGCTGGTCCTATGTCACCGGCTTCCCTCCCATCCGCACGATCCTCACGCTCTTCGCGCTGCTCAGCCTCATGGGGATGCCCTTCGTCATCCTGATGCCCATCTTCGCCTCGCAGGTGCTCCACGGCGGACCGCACACGCTTGGCTTCCTCATGGGAGCCTCGGGCGTAGGCGCTCTTGTCTCTGCCCTCTCACTCGCCTTCCGCAAAACCGTCCGCGGCCTCACCACCATGATCCAGATCTCAGCAGCGGTCTTCGGCGCCGCACTTGTCCTCTTCGGTCTCTCCCGCAATCTGCTGCTCTCCCTTCTTCTCATGACAGTCGTTGGCTTTGGCATGATGCAGGGTATGGCGGCCAGCAACACCGTCATTCAGACTCTCGTGCCGGAAGACAAGCGTGGCCGCGTCATGAGCTACTACACCATGGCCTTTGTCGGCATGGCGCCCTTCGGCAGCCTGCTCGCGGGCGCCCTCGCACACCGCTTCGGCGCGCCCCACGCCATCATGATCACAGGGACCTTCTGCCTCGCTGGAGCACTCTGGTTCTCCACCCGACTCAAGTCCATCCGCGCCATCATTCGCCCCATCTATATCGAAATGGGTATCGTGCAAAGTCCGCTGGAGCCCGCAATGGAAGACCGCGCCGGCAGCAATTGACAACCCATTGCTAGAGCCCGTGGAGGTGCGAACAACAGGCGATGGAAGAATACCTCTCACAGGAATCTTAGAAGGAAGACTTGTTTTTCCCCTTCTTGTCCTTATGTCCAAAGTCTAGCCCAAACTTGAGATCGCCCTTCGTGCCCGTAATCTTCACCGGAACCTCTGTCCCCGCGCCATTTTTGCTGAAGAATGGATCCACTGGCTTCAGCAGCCATGACTTCCACTTCGTAGCCACCATCTGCGAGAGCTTCGCTTGCGTCCTCACCTTGCCGGTAAAATCAAACTCTTCCCCGTCGAGCGAGTACACACCACTCAACTGCACCGAGCCACCCGGCAGCGTATACAAAAGGTTGGAGAAGCGCAGCCTCCTCTCTTCCATCACAAACTTGCCCTGCATCCGCGAATGAACATCCTCCGCGCCCGGCTTCGCGTCCTTTGGATCGCCCTGCGCCCGCAGGCTCAGCATGTCCACCTTATCTTCCACTTCGGGATTCGTGAAATGAATCTGCCACAGCGTAGCCTCACCCTGCAATCCCAGCTTCTTCGAAACGCTCTCTTTGCCCGGACGGATATGCAGCTTCGCTTTCATTGCCACCCGCCCCGTCATCACCACTGGTTCCGTCTTCACCGCAAGCTTCAGAAAGTCCTGAATCCGCCCATCCGGCACATTTACGTCCAAGTCGATGATGTGCCCCTTCCCCTTCACATTCACAATGGCTCCGCTGCACGAAAACTCCGAGCCTCCCAGCTTCGCTTCCGCTGGCTGTAAATATGTGTCGCCGCTCAACCCATCCACAATTGCATGAAACTTCGTTTGCAGCGGCATCGCATGATTCGCCGTATCAATCGAAAAGTCCGGCGTCTCCGTTGTCCCATCGACTTCGATGCGATCAAGCTGCCCTTTGAAGTCTCCTACGGAAGAGAGCATCCCGCTGATGCCCTTGATCGTATTCAAATCCGCATGGTCAAACGTATAGTGTCCCGTTACCGTTGAGTCCCCCGGACTCTCCACATTCCACGGCCCAAACGTCCCAACTGCATGGATGTCGCCCTTCGGAATCGCATTCACCAACGTCGCATCGTAGCGCCACGGACTGTTAGGCCCGACATCATGCATCACGATCTGTTGCAGTTCAAAATTCTTCGGATCTTTATTCGGCTTCTCCGTCCCTATCACCAGCCGCGAATCGTCGATGACAATCTCATCGACCACAATCTTGATCTTCCCCAGCTTTCGCTTCGGCCCATGCCCCTGCTGCCTCATCTCACGCGGAGGAATATTGATTGCCATACCGCTCACATGCACCGTGCCAACATGCATCGGCTTGATAAACAGCCCGGACAATGGCGCGTGAAACGAAAAATGCGTCAACGAAATCAGTGGCTTCGTCGCCCCGGCGGCAACTACATCGTCCGGCGGAAAGATCCGCAACCCATCCCCTGAAACTTCAAGCCCCCGCAACACCGACACCTGAAGCTGATCCAGCTCGACCCGGCTCCTGAACCTTGTACTCAACGTCTCAATTACGCGCCCCTTCAGAATCGGCCCAGCGCGATGCAGCATGACGTCGGCAATTACCACCAGCACAATGACGGCGAGCAAACCAGAGATAGCGATCCATCCCCACACCCCGCGCCTGCGCCTCTTCTTTCCGCTATCGTCCACACGCTTCTTCTTTCTCCAGTCAAATTCCATGCAAACATTTCAGATGCACCAAAACCGTTAAAAGCATCAGCACGTGCGGGCGCATCCGTGGCTCCATCGCTGCCATCGGTGAAAGATCGGCGTTAAGCGGTCACGTCCCTCAGACTTTGATAAAGATCCGTCGCCGATACAGCACATAAGCTGGCAGCCAGCACACCGCAACAAAGCCGAGCGAATACAGCAACGAAGCGAACGCCGGATACGGTACCGCACTTAGAATCCCGTTAGCGAGCCAACGCTGAAGATTAATCCCAGGCTGTATGTGGATGCTGCCAATCCCGCCAGCCAGCAGCTCCGAAAACACATACGCCGTAATCGCATTGGTCCCAAAGACAAGAAGTGGAGTAAACCATCGCGACCGCTTCACCGGCTTCGTCTCTCCTTCCGTCCCGCCATCGAACATCCAGATCGACACTGCCAGCAGCAAAAGGCTCCATCCCACCGCAAACAATACAAACGAACTCGTCCAGAGCTTCTTATTGATCGGGAACGAGAAGTTCCATAGCAATCCCAGCACAAGGCAACTGACACCCGCAAAACCGATCCCACGCACCTTCTCCATCAGTGCCCGCTGCGTCCTCAACCAGATACCCGTAAGCAACCCAATCAGCGTCGTCGCCAATGCAGGCAGCGTGCTCAGCAGGCCCTCTGGATCGCGCGTCCGCTCATACAGATGCGACGCCGCAAAGATATGTCGGTCGAGCCACGCCACCAGATTCCGATCAGGATCGAGCAAAGGAACATCGCGCACGGGCACGCCATATCCCGGCACAGGAACGAACCGCATCAACGCCCAGTAGCCAACCAGCAGCCCGACCGCGAGTACCGCCATGTTTTTCCACTTCGGGCTTATCAGATAAAGCGTGGCCACAACGAAGTAGCAGATCGCGATCCGCGGCAGCACGCCATAAAACCGCAGCGTATGCCAGTGAAAGTGCGGAAAGCTATTAACCAGCAGTCCCAGCAGAAACAGGATCACTGCCCGCCGCAGCGTATGCAGAAAAAGCGACTGCTTGCTGTCTCCTCGCGCCAGCCTCGATGCCGTGGAAAACACCGTCGAGACGCCAACCAGAAACAGGAACGTAGGAAACACAAGATCGGTCGCCGTAAAGCCGTTCCACACCGAGTGCTGCAGCTGCGCGTACGCCTCACGGCTGCCGTTGTTGTTAACCAGAATCATGAAGCCGATGGTCAGCCCACGCAGCAGGTCGATCGACATCAATCGTCCCGGCTTCACCCGAGTAACCACTTCATCGCAACCAACCAGCGCCGTCTTCGCGTCAACCGCCATTCAATTCTCCCTGCGTCAGAATGCCGTTCGCGCAAACTTCAGCACGTCGGCACCCCTATTCGCCTTCCGATGTAGCAGTATATTGCGTCAACAGGTTATCTCGGATCCTGCTTTTTCCGTTGTCCTTGAGGTCAGCGGACCAGCCCGCAACCGATCCGTGCCGCCACAAACTGCACCAGTTCTTCCGTCACATACACCGGCGGCCGCATCGCAAGCACAGGAACCCCCGCCACCAGCTTCAATGAAACTCCCTTCCACTCCGGCTTGCCCAGCACACCCTCCGGCACCAGCACCGCATCCGCTCGGTCGAGGTAAAGCCGTGCCGACTCTTTGAAGTCTGCGACCGCCGGATCGAGCACGCTCAAGTAAATATCCGGCCGCAGAAAGCGCAGAATGCTGTTCGACTCGATCACCGCATTCTCCGCTCGCTCCAGTTCCTTGCGAATCCTCGGCATCGCCTCCGCCAACTGGCCCTGCCGCGTCCTCACCCAGAATGACCGCACCGCCCCGGCCTCAAGGTATCGCGCAGAATCAGTTCCACTTGCTCTTCTCCGCTCTTCCGTCACAGCGATGGTGTGGTCGGCCGTCTCGCAGTCACACGGCTCTCCATTGGCCGAGCAAACCCCATGGCCGAACTGCGTCACCTTGAACGCCGTCCATCGCATCTCCGGCAGCGCGGCGATCAGCCCGGCAACCACGCTCGTCTTCCCGATGTTGCGGCTATGGCCGCCTACAACCAGAATTGCCATCGTCTTTTACCCAACTCAATCAACCCTTCCGTAACCGCGCCAGATCTCGAAGATACTCCTTCAAAGGCCGCGCCGGCCGCCCCCAGAAGACCTGTCCCGGCCCGCGCATCTTCTTCCCACTCAATACCCCTGCGCCTCCACCCAGAATCACTCCCGCTCCCACGGTCGCGTGTTCTCCGATCCCGACCTGCCCGCCCAGAATCGCACCGTCCTCCACCACGCTCGACCCAGAGATCCCGGTCTGCGCCGCGATGATCACATTCTTTCCAATCACGCAGTTATGGCCGATATGCACCAGATTATCAATCTTTGTACCCCTGCCGATGCGCGTCTCTCCCAGCGCTCCTCGATCGATGGTCGAGTTAGCACCAATCTCAACATCATCTTCAACATGCAAACTTCCCTGTTGCGGAAAGACCACATACTCGCCGGTCTCCGCATTTCGCACATAGCCAAACCCTGTTGACCCCAGTACCGCACCCGCCTGCACCACCACGCGATCTCCCAGCACCGTCTTCGGATAGAGCGTCACCCGCGCCAGGATATTGCAGTCTTTGCCGATGCGCACGGCATCCCCAATCACCGCCCCTGGACCGATGCTGGTTCCCGTGCCAATCTCCACCCCTTCACCCACCACTGCCGAAGGATGAATGCCAGCCTCGAACCCCTTCCCTTTCAATTTCTTTGCGACGATAGCAAAAGCATAGCGGGGGTCAGCCACGCGCCAGACCCGGGAATCCTCCGTCCCCTTCAATGTTTGACCAGCCAGAATCACACCTGCCGGCGATGCCACGGCAGCCGCCAGTGCGGCAGGGTCAACCGCAAACACCAGCGACGTTAAAGTCGCCGCCTCGATGCTCGAAACTGCGGTAATCTCCCCATCCACAGCTGGAGAACTCACCCCAACCCAATCAGCAACTTCGCTCATCTTAGCCATCAGTAGATCCCCGTCTCGCCCGGCGGCCGTGTCTTCCATCGCCGATGCATCCACAGCCACTGCTCCGGATATTCCCTCACATACCGTTCAATCACACTGGTGAACAGCGCTGTGTTGGCCACCGCGTCCTCTTCAGAATCGGCCGTCCGAACCAGGTTCAACTCTTCTCCAAACCGCAAAACGTATCTCTGCTCCCGCTGCTCCCAGAAAAGGAACCCGGGCACCACCGCCGCGCCCGTCTTCAGCGCGATCCGCGCCATACCCGATGCAGTGCAAGCCTGCACTCCAAAAAACGGCACAAAAACACCCTGTGGCGGAGTCATATTCGTATCCATCAGAATTCCCACCGTCTCGCCCGCACGCATCGTAGCGATCAAGCCCCGCGCAAAGTCATCCTTGTGAATCACGCGATTTCCATGCAGACAGCGGATTCGGTTCACGAACTCATCCACCAGGGGATTGTCCAGCCGACGGATTACCATCCCCATGGGATAGCCCATCAGCGAATGATAAAAACTCGATAGCTCCCAGGCTCCAAGGTGGCCGGTCAGCACCAATACGCCTTTACCCCGTTCGCGCGCGGTCAAATAGTTCTCAAGCCCGTCATAGTGAATGAACCGGCTCGCCTGCTCTCGCGTGTAACCCGGCATCTGGCAAAACTCGGCCAGCAGATATCCAAGGTTCCGATAGACAGCCCGCAGAATCGTCTCGCGTTCCGAGGCCGGCTTCATCGGAAATGCTAACTCCAGATTGCGCAGGCCTACCTTACGCAATCGGCCCAGCAGCTGAAAAGCAAGCCAGCCAATGCCCGCACCCACTGCGCGTGCGAGCCGTCGCGGAAGAATTCCCAGGCAGCCGACAAACATCCGGACAACGCAAAACTCCACCCATTCCCGGGCAGTCACGCCTGGCCGCCGCGAATTTCGCTGTGCACCGTCGCTCAAGCATCCAGTCTACTAGTCGCTTGCCTTCTTACTTACAAAAAACAGGGACGGCCAAGTAGGCCGCCCCTGATAAGCCCTGCTCACAATTACTGGTTATTCTTCGACACCACGAAGTAATGAGCTACGGTCCGGACGAATGGACGAGCAGCTTCCGGTGTCGCCTGATTGCCCTTCAAGATCGTCTCAAACGGGAGATCGGAGCCGTACATCGTACGCGTATCGTCCTGGTTCTGCGAGAGAACCGTGCCATCCAGATTGATGCCTGCGAAAAGCCCCTTGCTCCGCGAGTAGGTCAGAAACTCCGCATTCAGCTTCCAGTCCGTTCCGGCCTGTGCGTTTCTGCCAACCGGGCCCGCCGAAGCAGCAGCGTCTCCGCCGATCTTGAACTTGTTCTTCAACATGTCCTGAAGCCCCTGCTGGTTCATCGCAACCAGAACCAGGTCAGTCGACTGTCCGCCAATCTGAAATCCGAAGCTGCCCCCGGCAAGCTGCACAAATACTGGAGCGCTCCAGCCACGTGGCGTGCGGCAGGTCGCGACACCCTGGCCATACTGGCCGCCCACAACGAACGCTGCCTTCTTGTAGCTGGGAACTACCACCACGCAGGACGCGCCTGCAAGAATGCTCTGCGGGATGCCCTTGTCGGGCGTTGCCATAATCTGTCTCACGACGTTCTGAGCATCCGTCAAACGCTCCGTCAATTTGGCCTTATCTGATGCTGCAAATGCCGAGACAGAACTTGCCACTATGGCCAATCCACATGCAATCGTTGTTATCCGCTTCATAATTTTTTTGCCTTTCGCTTTCCAAACTTTATTGTAGGTGGCCCACTTGCAACACTGATTGAGATGGGTGGATCGAAAAACGAGTTGTACTAGTGGGATCGCAAATGACAAAACGTCAAAAAAATGGGGGTTGTAGAGATAGCGCCAGGGTAGCCCCGACACGATCTCTACAACCCCTCTCCCAGGTCTGTGTTGCTATATGACACTCTGACTCACATCCTCCCGCACCACAACGGTACGAAGGTCTATATACCTTTGAGCGGTTCTTGTTAACTACTTAGATAACAGAAGAATTACTTCTCTAAAAGATTCCGATTCAGCGTCTCCACCGTCAGCGCGATACGGTTTGCCACTCCAACCTTCCTCATAATCCGCCCTACATGGGCCTTCACCGTAACCGCATCGATGCCGAGGGCGCTCGCAATCTCCCGGTTTGGGCTACCAGCGACCAGCAATCGGAGCACCTGTCCCTCCCGTTCAGTAAACTTCGGTGCACTCTCCATCGCCGCGCTCGCTGTGTCTGCCGCCGACGATTCCAGCAGCCGCGCCAGCACCTTTCGCGGAGCCCACACCGAATCGTCCTGAACAATCTGGATAGCAAGCCGAAACTCACTCTCTTTCGCCGTATGGGTCAGATATCCCTTGGCTCCCGCCCCGATCACCCGCTGAATATATTGGTGATCCTCCTGCACTCCAATCACGATCAGCCGCAGCCGAGGACGTCGTCGGCGAAACGTCGCCAGCAGTTCAAACAAATGGTCAGTGCACCCCGCATCGATCAAAATCAGGGATACCCCCGAAGCATCCAACGCCCCCGGCATCGACAGCGCAATCACCTCGGTGCCGCTCTCAGAAAACATCGTCTGCAGGCCAATAATCCGCAATGGGTCGGTCGCGATCAAGCCGATACGCAGATATCCTTCCGACGTTGTCTCTCTCATCGCGCTTGCAGCCTCTGCTGCTCAAAGTTTGTAGGCAGGCCGTGTATTGCAGCCAGAAAATCCAGCTGTCGCCGGGCTACAGCTTCGGCAGAACAATCCCCTGCTGGTGCTGGTATTTCCCTTTGCGGTCCGCGTAACTGATCTCGCAGACTTCGTCGGACTGGAAGAAAAGAATCTGGCACAATCCTTCGTTGGCATAGATCCGCGCGGGCAAAGGCGTCGTGTTCGAGATCTCCAGCGTCACAAACCCCTCCCATTCCGGCTCAAACGGGGTCACATTTACGATGATTCCGCATCGCGCATAGGTCGATTTGCCCACGCAGATCGTCAGCACGTCCCGCGGAATCTTGAAATACTCAATCGACCTCGCCAACGCAAATGAGTTGGGCGGAACAATCACACTGTCCGACTGCACCGTCACAAACGACCGTTCGTCGAACTGCTTGGGGTCGATAATCGCGCTGTTCACATTCGTAAATATCTTGAACTCGTCCGAAACCCGAAGGTCGTATCCGTAGGACGACAGCCCATACGAAATCACGCCCTCCCGAACCTGTTTTTCACTAAACGGAGAAATCATGTCGTGCTCGATCGCCTGCTGGCGAATCCAGCGGTCACTTTTAATGGCCACGCTAGTCTGCTTCCCTTCGTCTTCCTATTCGAGTCTCTTACCCTGGAGGCGGCACGGGCAACCGGGCAGGAACACCCATTTTCCGTTGCCTCATTAGATTCTTCATCTTACGGTAGCGTTCTTACATTGACAATCTCGTGTCGACTTTCTACTATCACGGTACTAAACCCGGTCATTAAAGAAAAATCTGTGTTGATTAAAAATTACAGCCCAAGGACGGCGGCCCCAAATGATTAAGCAAGATCTTATACAAAGGGTGGTTGAGCGTACCGGCCTGCCGAGAACAAAAGCAGAGGCTGCCGTTGACGCTATCTTCGATAGCATGAAACAAAACCTGATCGCGGGCGACCGCATCGAACTCCGCGGATTCGGCGTCTTCACCGTAAAACCGCGCAAAACCGGTATCGGGCGCAATCCGAGGACAGGCGCTGAAGTCACCATCGCTCCGGGCAAAGCCGTCCGCTTCAAGCCCGGCAAAGAGCTTCACCTGCTCGAGTAGCTCGTCGAGAGCCAACTCACTCAGCCCTAACTCACCGCATCACATTAGATGCACAGCATCCACGTCGACCACCAAATTTCGGCGCGCAATCCCTTGTGTCTCCGCAAATGCCAGCATCGCCCGCAGCGCCGCACCCAGCGTCTGCCTCCGCTCTGCCTTCAGCACAAAGTGATACCGGTAAATCCGCTTCAGCCGCACAATCGGCGCGGCGGCAGGCCCCAGCACGCGAACTTTATCCAGCCGCGTCCTCTCGAACCAGCGCCCAAGCGCCGCCGACCAAGCTGTAGCCTCCTCCAGCTTCTCGCTCTGGATCACCACATTCGCCAGCACAGCATACGGCGGATAGTGCATCCACCGCCGGTACTGCATCTCCTTGGCCACAAACCCCGGGTAGTCATGCTGCGAAGCAAATTGAATCGCATAATGGTCAGGATGATAGGTCTGCACCAGCACCTTCCCGCGAAGATCGCCCCGACCTGCCCTTCCTGAGACCTGCGTCAACAATTGAAACACCCGCTCGGCCGCGCGAAAGTCCGGCAGCCCCAGCGCAAAGTCCGCGCCCACAACGCCAACCAGCGTCACCCCATGAATGTCATGCCCCTTGGCGATCATCTGCGTGCCCACCAGCAGGTTGATCTCCCCTGCATGAAGCCGGGACAGCAGCCGCTCCATATCGCTGCGTCCTCGCACCGTATCGCGGTCCATGCGGCCTATCCGTGCCGCCGGAAAAATCTCCTGCAAACGCTCCTCGCCCTGCTGCGACCCCGCACCCAAAAAGTAAAGGTGCTCGCTCTCACACTTCGGGCAAGTCTTAGGTACCGACCGCCGAAACCCACAGTAGTGGCACTCCAGCCGCTGCCCCGGCTGCGCTATGCCTTCGTTGCCGCTCACCGGCTTGTGATACGTCATGGAGATTGCGCAATTCTCGCACTCAATCTTGTCGCCGCAGCTCCTGCACATCACCACAAACGAGTAGCCCCGCCGATTGAGCAGAATAATCGCCTGTTCGCCCCGGTCCAACGTGGCCTGCGTCTCTTCGATCAGCCTGCGCGAAAAAATCTGCTCCTGCCCCGTCTCTTTGAACTCCGTGCGCATGTCCACCAGCTCCACCGCAGGCAGCGGACGGTCGGCAACCCGTTGTCTCATCTCGACGCGCACGTACCGACCCTTCTCCGCATTCGCCCAGCTCTCGAGCGAAGGCGTAGCCGATCCCAGCACGACTACCGCATCGTTGAACTTCGCCCGCATCACGGCAACATCGCGGCCGTGGTAGCGCGGCGTCTCCTCCTGCTTGTAGCTCGAGTCGTGCTCCTCATCGACAATAATCAGCCCCAGATTCACCATCGGCGCAAACACCGCCGACCGCGTTCCCACCACAATCCGCGCTTCGCCCCGGCGAATCCTGTGCCACTGCTCGGCCCGCTCATCCGGCGTCAACTGAGAGTGCAGCAGCGCCACCTCACTCAAACGCCGCCACCATCTGCCCCGTCATTGCCGGGGTCAACCCAATCTCCGGCACCAGCAGCAGCGCAGACTTCCTCGCATCGAGCGCTCGCTGCATCGCCGCAAAGTAAACCGTCGTCTTGCCCGAGCCCGTCACGCCATACAGCAGATGCGGCGCAAACCCGCCCTTCGTCATCGCCGCTGCAATCGTACCCAGCGCCTCCATCTGCGCTTCATTCAGAGCGTGCTCATGCGCATGCTTCTTGCCATTCGCACCCACGCCGCCCATGTGAAAATCTTCCGCGACTTCTTCAACTGTCACCAGCCCACGCTTCACCAGCGTCCCCAGCGTAGACTCCGGCATCGCTGGCAACGTCTGCCGCAGATCTCTCACGCGCATCCGCCCACCCACCGCAGCCAACTCCGCCAGAATTGCTGTCTGATTCTCATTGAGCTTTGGCAAACGCACATCCACCGCCAGCACTGCGACCTTCTCCAGTCGACGCGCATCGCGCTCCTCCGCCACCGCCTCCCGCGTCAGCCACTTCTTGCGGACCATTCCTTCGAGCAGCGCCTTATTCGCGCCTGTAGCCGACCGCAACGCCGACATCTTCGCCTGCTCGCCACCTTCCAGATAGTTCAACACAGCGTACTCGCGGTTCTGCTCCTCGGGCGACAGCTTCGACCGCCGCGACGATCCCTTCGCCGCGCCCTCATAGAGCACTTTCCGCCCCTGCTCGGCAATCCTGTAGAAAAAGTGCCGTTTCACCTCCGCGGCCAGCGGCAGCATTCCCCGCAGCACCTCGCCTAGCGGAGCGACATAGTACTGCGCAATCCACTCAGCCAGCCGCATCAACTCATCCGGCAGCAGGGCTGCATCATCGAGCACCTGCTGCACCGGCTTAATCTCAAATCCATCCGCAGGTGCATTCTCATGCACCCGCACCACAACCCCCATCAGCCGCTGCCCGCTGAACGGCACCAGCACCCGCGCCCCCACCACCGGCATCACACCGTTCACCGCATAGGTAAAGGTCTGGTCCAGAGGAACCGGCAGCGCGACATCGCAAAACAGAGGCATCCCTCCAGCTTAACCGCTTCGGCGGTGTGGTACGCTCCCGGGTATGCTGGATAACCGTTCAGTCCCGGTAAATACAGTGTTACCGCACATCGTTTACCGGAACATTCCCGACGCAATCGATTGGCTGACCAGGGTGTTTGGATTCAAAGAACACTATCGCTATGGAGATCCCGTCAGCGGCGCTCAGATGCATCTCGGTGATGCCTGGATCATGCTCAGGGGAGTACGCGAAGGAAGCGCGTCTCCATCGCAACTTGGCCACAGAACACAGACCTTAACCATCTTTGTCGACGATGTCGATGCTCACCTCCTCCAAGCCAAAGCGAGCGGAGCAAAGATCATTGAAGATCTTCAGGAGACCATCTACGGCGAACGTCAGTATGGCGCAGAAGATCTGGATGGCCACCACTGGCTCTTTTCTCAACACGTTCGTGATATCAGCCCCAGCGAATGGGGAGCGACCATAGCCAAAAGCTGAGCAGTTCCATCTCCACGAATCCGGAACAGAAGCTGCCCAGCTTTGCAGATGCAGATTGAACCGGTGCCTACGCCGGGGTCGCAGCGTTAATCAACAGCAAACTCACCATACCTTCGGTGGTCCGCTTATGCGGCGTCATTCTCGGCACCACCAGCATGTCACCCTTGTTCAGCGTGATCGTCGTATGCCCCTCCGACTCCGGCGCAAGCCACTCCCCCGGCTTGGTCTGCCGCGCATTCTTCGGCGTACCGCCAATCTCATACTGCGTCGAGCCGTCTAGCACCTGGAATACGTGGTCGCGGTGCTGGTGGTATTCAAACTCCTTCGCCGCCTTCTTCTCTTCCGCGCTGATCGTGATCGAAATGCCCACGTTGCCCTGAACAATGTCCTTGGCGGCAGGCGCTTCCTCAAGACTCTTCACCATGCCTTCGAGCGTCGCCGCCGGAAACACCTTGAAGGTCGCACGCGGCTCGGCTTCGGCAGGCGCGGCATGAAGCAGCGTATCCGTTAGGGGGAGAGCGACTGCGGCGGCAAGGGGAGCCGTCCAGAGGAAGTTGCGGCGAGTTTGTACGTTAGCCATGCAAAAAAGTGAATCATATCCGAGCTGTTCGCGCCACCATTGTTGCCACCTAAATGCGTTCACCGGCTACAAGAGACATCCTTGTAACCGGTGAACTGTGCTCATACAGGTTCTTACTCTGAAATCCCCGCCAACCTCAGCGCGGCCCATCCTCCTGCGGAACTTCCTGACCTTCGCCGGGGAACGGCCATTTGCGCTCAATCGGCTGCTGCGCTTCACGAGTCGCCTTGGGAACGTTCGTGGAAACCTTGAGATTCTCTATGAAATGAACACCCAGCTTACCTGCAGTGGCCAGGTCAATATCGCCATCATGGTCCAGATCTTCCGCCACAATCTGCGTCCCGATACCCGCCGTACCATTGACTGAAATCGCCGTCCGCGTAAACGTGCCCGTCTTGCGATCGATCCGGTAAGCGTAGATGACCAAAGGATCATAAGACCCCGGATCGTTCCCCGAGTGGCCGCGATACCGCTTCCCAGTCACCAGCACCGGCACTCCATTGCCATCGAGGTCGACCAGCTTCAGCGCATGAGACTGCGAGAAAGATTCGTCAATCGTATGCCGCTTCCAGACACGGTGCGCCGTCGTGCCCGTCTGCTCCAGCCAGTAGACACCATAGCCATGCCCCTGCCCGTAGATCAAATCGATCTTGCCGTCATTGTTGACGTCGTACCCAAGAATCGGAAACCCAGCGTCGCCAAGCCGCCAGTCCTGATGCCATATCCACTTGTCATGGTCTGCATCCACATTTTGAAACCATCCGGACGGCGTCAGGATATCCGGCTTACCGTCACCGTTGATATCGGCGACACCGATGCCGTGACCATCCTGCTCCTTGCCGCCAACGTGATGCACCTTGGGCGTAGCTCCGGAAAAGTCAACCCAGATCACACCCGAATGGTTATAGTGGGCCAGCGCAATATCCGGCTTGCCATCGCCGTTGATATCTCCCTCGGCGCCACCTTCAGTGTCATAGCTATTCGTGATGAAGTGCTTCTGCCACATCGCACCCGGCTTCTTCGGATTCTCGTACCACCACAGCCCATTCGAAATCCATCCTGTCGTTACTATGTCAGGCGCGCCGTCGTGGTTCACATCAATCGTCCACTCGCCGCAGTCGGAGACAAACTCGTTGTGCACCCCGACCGTCCTGTACTGATGCTGCTTCCACTCGCCACCATGCGGACCCGGATTTTCATACCAGTAAGCGCCGCTCACCAGGTCCTTAAATCCGTCGCCATTCATATCCAGCGTCGTGATGCCTTCCGCATGGTCGGTGCCCAGGCGGTGCGTCAGAAATGCCAGCCGCGGCTTGCCATCCGGTCCATTACCCGGAGTCGGCTTGCGAAACTCCGTGGCATGACTCGGGTCCTGCGCCTGAGCGGCAGCACCGGCGCCCACGACAAGAAGAAAAGCGAGCGAAAGAGCAGTGATTCTCATAAAAATTTTGTACCCGAACTTTCTTTTGTAGAACCTGCGATTACACCAGTTTCATGGTGGTGGGATTCCAATGAACGACATTTCCCTTCGCCATGCTCAGGTTGCTGAGCAGCGCTGCGCCCGCCGCACGGAAGCCAAACTCCGCATCTTCCACCACCGGCTTGCGCGTACGCACCGAGTCGAAGAAGTTGTGGAAGTGGTCGTAGCTGTCGCTATAACCCTTCGGCGCGACAAACCGCTCCAGGCCCGTCTGGTGCATCTCCGTCAAGGGTTCCAGCGGATACTTCTGCCGGTACTTCGCGATGTACTCCTTCTGCATCGCATTGGTGAACGTGCTGACGGTATATCCCGGCTCCTTCTCACGCGGCACGCGATTCAGGATGACGGAGTTGCCCGCAATCTCGATCGTGCCTTCCGAGCCGGTAAAGAGCAGTCCTTCGCTCTCCTCCCCGCCGTCGACAAAGTTGACGTGCAGGCTCAAATTAAAGCCCTCAGCATAATCAAACAGCGCCAGCATCACATCGGGCGCGTCACGCCCATCCTTCCAGTAGCGGATGCCACCCGTAGCCATCGCCCGCGTCGGCCCATGCGACCCGGTGATGAAGTGCGTCCCGCTAAAAAGATGAACAAACAAATCGCCAGCCACGCCGCTGCCATAGGCCTTCCACTTGCGCCACTGAAAGAAGTGTTCCGCGTTGAAAGGAATCTTCGGCGCCGTTCCCTCAAAGCGCGGCCAGTCGCATGTCTCCGGGCTCGCATCCAGCGGAATCGAGTAGTCCCACGCGCCGATGGCGGAGTTCCTGTCCCACCGCGCCGTCACCATGTTCAGTTGGCCGATAGCACCCGAGGCAAGCAGTTCCTTCGCCTTTGCATAAATGATGGAGCTGACCCGCTGGCTCCCCACCTGAATAATCCGCTTCGTCGACCGCGCTGTCTCGATGATCTCCGGCCCATCCGAGTACAGATGGATCATAGGCTTCTCGCAATAGACGTCCTTGCCCGCCGTCATCGCGTCCACCGCAGCCTGCTTGTGCCAGTGGTCCGGCGTGGCGACAATCACGGCGTCAATGTCCTTCCGCGCCAGTATCTCGCGGTAATCACGCGTCGTGAACACGTCATCGCCCCACACCTCTTTGCAGTGCGCCAGCCGACCATCGTAGCAATCGGCAACGGCAACCAGCTTCACTCCCGGAACCCGGACTGCCCATCCCGTATCTCCCTGGCCCTGGATCCCTGCGCCGATGAGCGCAATCTGGATATGGTCGTTAGCGGATATCGTTTGTCCCGTTTCACGCGGCTCTTGGGCAATCATCTTCAACCCGGATCCAGCCGCGGCAATACCTGCGGCCTTCAAGAAGGCTCTACGATCCAGACTCATCATGGTAAGTTCGATCTCTTTCACAACACAAAAATGGTCTTTCAGTTTCCAACAAAAAAGTTATGTCATATGAGCCGTGCTGTCCAGTGCGATACAAATGAGGAGCAGCGCGAGAATACGATGCCAGTCAAATCAATGGCTGTTTCCGCATCGATAAACATCAACTCGATGCAGTCCAGCACCCGAGGCATAGTCCATGAAGAACCTATCCAGTGCAGTCTGCGTTCTCATCTTTTTTGCACTCGGCTGTAATTCATCTCAAGTACCAAATCATTCGTCTAACATTCGACAACAGTCATCCCGACAACAGGCCCGCACCACTCAAGCCGGAGCCACCAGTCAGCCCTTCGACTACTACCTGCTCAATCTCTCCTGGTCGCCCGAGTTTTGCCACAGCCATACCACCGCAGCCGAGTGCGCCCAGCACCGTGCCTTTACCCTGCATGGCCTCTGGCCTCAAAACAACACCGGCCCTTACCAGATCCTCGATCTCTTCGCAAAGACCAACCCATCGTTCCCTCCCGAAAGCCTCGCTCTCAGCTGCGGCAACAACTACCTTACCGCCATCGAAGTCTGCATGAGCAAAACTCTCCAACCCATAGCCTGCGGAGCGATTCGCACCTGCCGCGCCAACACCGTTCGCATCCCGCCCCCTCGCTAAGAGCTAGTCCGCCAATGCAGCCAGGGGTACAGCGAGCCTTCAGCCCCGCTTCTCAAACCCGCTGCGAAGCAGCCTCCGCTCTGCGGAAGGCCGGAGTGAAGGCGAAGCCGAAACGACTGATCTATTGCCGTTGCGTTTCGCCACCCGCCACAAACCTCAAAAATACCGGCAAAAATCTTGTCAAGCCCCGAAATCATCTAACCGACTCAAAACAAACACGATATCAATTGCAAAAGAGTTTTCTCCAACCGCCTATAATAATGAAAGCAGAAATCCAAAAAGCCCCGGGCAAAATTGCCGGGGCTTTTCATTTTCTCAAAGGTCGATACCGAAGTCCGGACCTAAAGTATCTACTTCGAAGACTTTAGGACCTTAAGTACAGGAGGGGGATACCCTCCAGAAAGGAATACAGGATGCGCGCAGACCTATCCTTTGGGGGGAGCCTTCAGTCCCATCTCCGCCATCACCATCTGCAGGTCCTTCCAGGCCTCGCCCTTCTGCCGGGGATCGCGAAGCAGAAACGCCGGATGATAGGTCACCACCACCTTCGCCCCTCGGCAGCTATGCCACTGGCCACGCAGCGAAGCCAGCGACTGCTTCACGCCGAGCAGATACATTGCAGCCGTAGCACCCAGCGCCACGATCACCTCCGGCTGCACCACGTCGATCTGCTTCACCAGGAATTGGGTGCAGGTGTTGGCCTCGACCGGCTCCGGAACGCGGTTCGCCGGCGGCCTGCACTTCACGATATTGGCGATGTAAACCTCTTCCCGCTTCAGCCCCATCGCGCCAATCATGTTGTTCAACAACTGTCCGGCCTTGCCCACGAAAGGAACACCCGAGGCGTCCTCGTCCGCCCCCGGCCCCTCACCTACAAACATCAGCCGCGCCCCTGGGTCGCCATCGCCAAAGACAATATTGCGCCGCCCTGCATAGGCGAGAGGACAACGGGTGCAATCCCCAATCTCCTCCCGAATAGCCTGCAACGCCGCAACTCGCTCCGATGCAGGAATGCGATCCTCAGGCATGGGTGCAAGATCATTGAAACTAACCAGCTTGGGAATGACCGGCTCCTGAAAACCACGGATTGGAGGAGTATCAGCAGGAATGGGCGCGACTTCCAAAGCGATCGGCGACGGATCCGTCGCAGATACCGCGGCAGCCATTTCAATCGCTTCTATCGCAACTGGTTCGCCGCGACGGTAGAAATCATGAATCCCCATGTCGCGGAAGTATTCGACGTACGCCCGCAATTGCTGCTCTCGATCTCCTGCCATGGTTCTATGCTATCGCGCGCAGCTAAACCGTGGGGTCGAGCGTCGGCGCTACAACCTTCTCCATCAGCACGAACTTCACATGCCCCTGCCTGATCTCGTCCTGAGCCACGCGGCATGCTTTCGTCGACTTGGCATCGATCAGCGGAACCGCGCCGGACTGCAACTGACGCGCCCGTCGCGCCGCACCTTTGACCAGACTGTATTTGTTGTGGAAAGCATTCTCAATCGTCATGCGTTTCACCCCGTAAGCAGAATCTACCTCAGCACCGCGCAATGTCCCAGATAATTCGGAGCCAATCGTGGACAATTCGTAGTGGGTGCCGTCCATTATCTGCCAAAAGTGCCCAGCGCGCTGCTGAGCCGGGGCGAAGCAGCATCCGTTCTGCAACTCTCGGCCACTGCCTGCACTCCATCGCGTGCCCCGCGCTCAAACAAAACAATCGCCCGCATCTCCGCCACTGCCTGGTCGAGAACGTCATTCACCAGCGCATATTTGTAGTCGCCAATGCGCTTCAACTCATTCCGAGCCTCAGCCAGCCTGCCTTCAATCACGGCCTCCGAAGTCACCTGCTCCGCCTCGCTGCGGTTGCGCAGCCGCATCTCCAAAACCTCCGGACTTGGCGGCAGAATGAAGATCGACACCGCCTGGGGCAGCTTCTTCATCACCTGCACCGCGCCCTGCACATCGATATCGAGCAGCAGGTCTTTCCCCGCATCTCTGGCATGTGCCAGCGCCGAAACCGCCGTTCCGTAGTAGTTGCCAAAGACCTCGGCCCACTCCAGAAAATCACCCGCCGCGACCATCCGCTCAAACTCTTCCCGGCTGGTGAAGTGATACTCGCGGCCATCCTCCTCAGAACCTCGCGGAGAGCGCGTCGTATACGAGATCGAGAAATCCAATCCCGCGACCAACGTCCTCAACTGGCTCACCAGCGTTGATTTTCCTGACCCCGAGGGTGCCGAAATAATAAAAAGTATGCCTGCCATCCGTTCGTAACACCCTGTCTATGCAATCTATCTGCACGTTATCTTTACTCCAGGTTCTGAACCTGCTCGCGCGCCTTCTCGATCTCCGCCTTCATCTCCAACCCAAGCTCGGTGATCCGCAAACCATCCACACCTGATGCGCTGCTCGTCTTTGACAGCATCGTATTCGCCTCGCGGTTCAACTCCTGAAGCAGAAAATCCAGCCGTTTGCCAAGCTCTCCTCCTGCATCGAGTATCGCTATAAAGTGCTCGACATGCGTGCGCAGTCGAACGATCTCCTCGTCAACATCGCTCTTCTCTGCCAACACCGCAGCTTCGGCAAGCAGGCGTTCCTCGCTCACCAAAGTCCCCTGAATCAACTCGGCCAACCGCGAGCGAAGCCGCTCAAATAAAGCATCGCGCACTCCGCCGCGCAGCGCTGCAACCTCCGTTGCAAACGCCTGCAATCGCAGCATCGATGCACGCAACTCGACCGCCAGCGCTGCGCCTTCCTGCGCGCGTCCCTCATTCAACTTGACTACCAGCTCATCCACCAGCGACAGAACCGCCTCATCGAGCCCTTGCATCGCCTCTTCGCTCACGTTGCTCTCAGCGCTCATCAGGCCGGGAAGACGCAACAAGGCATTCATGTCCGGTTCGCCCGCCAGTCCGTGTAGTGCTGAAGCCTCTCGGAACGCCTTCACATAAGCATCGAGCAGCCCGGCGTTCAACTGGATCTGCACATTTGATTTGCGCTCCAACTGCAACGTAACGTCAATGTGCCCACGCCGCAGCTTCTCCTTCAGCGTTCGCCGCAACTGTATCTCCAGCCCATCGCAGGAGGACGGCAACCGGAATTGCAGATCGAGAAATCTGTGGTTCACACTCTTGATCGTCAGCGTAAAGCCAAGCTGCTCTTTCACGGAGCCGCGCACACTCGCATACCCAGTCATCGAATACACAGCGCTCATGCAATTCCCTCCAAATCCGTCTGCACCCGAGCAGCTTCACCATTGCCCGCGACGTTCCCCTCATGTCCGCTGAACTGCAAATCATAGAGTCGCCGGTACGTTCCCGATTGCAATAACAGCTCATCGTGCGTGCCCATCTCTGTAATTCGGCCGTTCTCGATCACTGCAATTCTCGTTGCCCGGCGAACCGTCGAAAGCCGATGCGCGATCACAAATACCGTCCGTCCCTGCATCAGATTGGCCAGCGCGGCCTGCACAAGATGTTCGCTCTCCATATCCAGAGCAGACGTTGCTTCATCGAGGATCAGGATTGGCGCATTCTTGAGGATCGCGCGCGCAATCGCCAATCGTTGCCGCTCACCGCCACTCAGGCGAACGCCCTTCTCACCGATCATGGTGTTGTAGCCTTCGGGCATCTTCATGATGAACTCATGTGCCAACGCCATGCGTGCGGCCTCTTCCACCTTGCTCATCGGAACATCCGGCTGGCCATACGCAATGTTGTTGCGCACGGTGTCGTTGAAGAGCACAGTCTCCTGCGTCACTTTTCCGATCTGTTTTCGCAGCGAAACAATGGTCACGTCCCGCAGGTCATGGCCGTCCAACAGAATCCGTCCTTCATTCACATCGAAGAAGCGCGGGATTAGATTTACCAGCGAAGATTTGCCTGCTCCACTCGGCCCGACGAACGCCAGCACTTCGCCCGGACGCACAGTGAAATTGATGTTCTGCAGTACCTGCTTCGTCTCTCCCTCGCTCTCATAAGCAAAGCCCACATCTTCGAATTGGATCTCTTTGTTGAATCCCTTCAACACATGCGCATGCTTCTTCTCCTGCACATCGTCCTGCGCATCCATAAATTTGAAGATGTCTTCGCTGGCTCCAAGTGCCTGCTGGAAGCTGTTATAAAAGAGCGCAAATTTGCGCACAGGATCGTACAGCGTAAACACCGCGATAAGAAATGTGACAAATGATCCCGCTGTCATCTCGCGGTGCAGAATTCGATCCCTGCCAAACAATAGCAATAATGCAATGCCCACCGATCCAAGCGCATCCATCAAAGGTGAGCTGATCGCCTGCACGCTCACCGATTTCAGATTCGCCTGGAAGAGCCGTTTCGCCGCCCTGCGGAAGCGGTCCGTCTCCCACAACTCCATTCCAAAGGCCTTCACGATGCGATTGCCTGTTATCGTCTCGTGAAGAATGTTCTGAATCTCCGCCAGCTTATCTTGCCCTTTGCGTGTGGTGTGCCGCACACCCCGGCCAATCCGACGGGCCGATGAGATGACAATGGGGACAAACAACAGCAGCACCCACGCCAGCTTTCCACCGACGACAATCACCACACCGATCGTGAAAAGCAGCGTAAAGAACTGCTGCAGAAAATCGCTCAACACCGTCGACATTGCATATTGCACGCGCTCAATATCATTGATCAAAGTCGACAGCAGGGTTCCGGTCGCGTGCTTCTGAAAGAACGCGACAGAGCGTCGCAAAATCGCATCGTAAAGGTCGTTGCGCAGGTCCGTAATCATTCCGAACCCGGCATAGTTCACCAGGTACGTTCCCGCGTAATCGCAGACCGATTTCAGCAGCGCAGAGACCACCAGAGCATAGGCAACAATGGTCCATGAATTGTGAAAGTGGTTGGGGACAAGAAAATTCAGGTCAAGCGTCCAGCCCGTATGCGGCACCGGAAAATTCAAAACTCTCTTCGATTCCTGCGGACTCAACACATTATCGAAGATGGGCTTAACCAGTAGAAGCCTGAAGGCAGTCATGGCTCCCACAACGGCCATCAACGCAACAGATACCACCGAATACAGCGCATAGGGCCGCACGTAGAGCAGTAATCGCCAGATACGCCTCAAGCCACCACTCTCCCGGTCATCGTCATCGCCTTCGGCATCTCACTATTCTATTGGCTATCTCTTTTTATCCCTTACTAGCTATCTTTTTATCGGGGCATGTCCCGGTGCGACGTCTTCACCCTATAGCCCGCAGCCGTCAGCCGCTTCTTCATCTCTTCGGCAATAAACACCGAGCGGTGCTGCCCCCCCGTACAACCGAAAGCTACTGTCAAATAGCTCTTGCCTTCCTTGATGTAGTGCGGCAAGAGAAATTTCAGCATGTCCGTCGTCTTATCCAGAAACTCCGCCGTCTGCGGGAACTGGCGGACGTACTGCGCCACCTTCGGGTGCTTTCCGGTCAACTTGCGAAACTCCGGCACAAAGTGGGGGTTCGGCAAAAACCGGACATCGAACACAAGATCTGCTTCTGAGGGGACGCCATTTTTGAAGCCAAAACTCGCCGATGAGATCGTCAGATTTTGATCGCTCGCCTCACGCTCAAACTGGGCGTTGATGTGTGCCCGCAGCTCGTGGACGTTGAACTTCGTTGTGTCCAGCACAATGTCCGCGACATTCCGGATTGGGTCCAGCCTTTTGCGTTCCGCCCGTATCGACTTGATAACGGTATTTGTGCGCCCCATGGGATGCGGTCTCCGAGTCTCGGAGAAGCGTCTGATGAGGGCATCCTCGCTCGCCTCCAAGAACAGAACACGCGTCGGCAGTGTCCGGCGGACTCTCTTCAGGATCGCTGGAAATTCGTCCAGCCCCATTCCTTCGCGAACATCGACTACCAAGGCTGCGCGCTGTATCTCAGCGGACTGACGCACCAGATCCGCAAACTGTGGCACCAGTTCAAGCGGCAGGTTATCCACGGAATAATATCCGAGGTCCTCAAAGGCCTTCAGAGCGGAGAGCTTCCCCGATCCGGACAAGCCCGTCAGAATCACGAGCTCGCCCGTGTTCACCGCCCCGATGATTTTCTTTGCAGCCTTCTTCGCTATCTTGCGTGGCATGAACAAATCCTAAAGCATTCTTAGGATTTCCGTGCGAGCCACCTTATGGCACTTCGATCAATTCCATCTTTCCATCGCGCTTCCGGTGTAGAACCATTGCCTGTCCGTCGTGATCCCGAAACACAAAAACGTCCCGATCGCGAAAGGCCGCCTCTTTGACGGCTTCCTCCAGCGTCATTGGTCGCAGCGCCACCCCGTCGGTCGAGCGCGCAACATGCGGCTCCGACAACGGCGAGGTTGATGGAAACGAATGCACCAGCATAGGCACGGCTTTCCGCCCTGCACTGCTCTTCGCCGCGACCCTGCCGGCGGTGGGCTTGGCAGCCGCTACTTCCTCTTCGACCGCTTCACCCCCGAGAACCGTATCGGACTTGCCGTGCCGTTTGATGGTCATCTTTTTCTTTTTGTGGCGAATCGCCTGTTGCTCAATCTTGTCCAGGGTATCGCGCAAGGCAATTACCATCTCAGTCGATTCACACGTCGCCACCAGTTTCTGGTTTCGCGTCAGAACCGTCACTTCGGCGATCTGCCGGTACTTGTCCGTGGCCAGAATCACATGCACATTGCCTGCATTGCCGAGGATCTTTGCAATCCTGGCCAGCCCGACTTCGGTCTGCGTCTTCAACTTCTTTGTAATGGTTGCCTGTCTGCCGGTGTACTCAACATCCATATCGATTACCTCGTATACCTTCGATGCGATCAACGGACCCGGCGTTGGTGCGTGCTTGGAATCTGCATGTCCTCGCGATATTTTGCCACCGTCCGCCGCGTCACCTGAATTCCCTGCCTTTGCAACTCAGCCGCCAGTTGATCATCCGTCAACGGCTTCCGTTCATCCTCTTCTTCGATCAACTTCTTCACCTTGCGCTTCAACAGGACCAGCGGCAAGTCGCCACCCTCCGGGCCATTCACGCCTTCCGAAAAGAAGAAGCGCAGTTCAAACACGCCCTGAGGCGTATGCACGTACTTGTTGGCCACCGCGCGACTCACCGTGGAAGGATGCACGCCGATCTCTTCGGCGACCTCCTTGATCATCATTGGTTTCAGAGCATTGACGCCATGTTCCAAAAACTCCGTCTGTCGCCTGACAATCACATCGCAGGTCCGCACAATGGTATTTTTTCGCTGTTCGATATTTCGCAGTAGCTGGATCGCGGATTTGTACCGCTCCTTCACGTACTCCTTCACTTCTTTTTCCGTCTGCTTTTGTTGCAGCATCTTGCGATAGCTCTGGTTGAGCCGAAGCGTAGGCATGTCCTCTTCATTCATCAGAACGATGTATTTGTCGTCCCGCTTCACAAACGCGACATCCGGTTCAATCAGCCGCGCTTCGCTCTGGTTGTAACGCTGCCCGGGACGAGGATCGAGCGTCCGTATAAACTCAACGGCGGCCTGTACCTCTTCCGCGGTGCGTCCACAACTCCGCGTCAACTCGCGCATGTCCTTCTTCTGCAACAGCGCCAGACAATGGGTCACCACATGGGTCGCGATACTGAAGATGTCTACTCGGCCAGCTTCGTCAGTGACAGGATGAGCTTGCTCGATCTCTCCATAGTCTTCATCGCTGCTGCCGGCATCGTCTGCCGGCGTTGCTTGCCGTCGACGCAGCACAAGGGCTGCCTCGCCCTGTTGCGCGTTAATCTGAATCAGCAGGCATTCACGTAGGTCTCTCGCTCCAACACCAACAGGATCGAGAAAATTGACGATCGAGCGCGCCTCTTGAACTACCGCAAGGAGTGCAGTCCGTCCCTCATCCTTTTCCGTGGTTTCTGTGGCAGTAGCAGCAATCTCGATCGAGTCCTGCGCACCGCCGCTGGCAATCTCGGCTGCCGGGGGCTGCATCTGCAAATCAGAAGGCTGAGCCTTGGCGCGCCGATCAAATGAAATCGGAACAGTCTTGACCCTGCGCTCCAACGACATCAAGCCATCGACGAGTTCCTCATCGGTGGCTGTGAGATAGCCGTTCTCATTGAGGTTTCCAACCACCAACTCCGCCGCCGCACGCACCTCCGGCGATAGCGTCAATGACCCAAGCTGCCACGCGAGGTGGTCGCTCAGCGTGCTTGGCTGCGAAAGAAAATTCTCGAACGAGGGCTTGTCATATTCCTCAAAGTTTGAGGCCGTTCGAAACCCGGGATCGAGATAGTCCTGAAAGTAACTTCCGAAGTCGATCTCGTCGAAGGGGTCCTTCTCTTCCCGCTCGCTCGCCGCCACCACTTCTTCCGCTGAACGTTCCCGATCGCCCTCAATCCCCGCCCGCTCCTCCAGCGAGACGGCGGACTCCTCAAGTTCTTCGAGCACCGGATTTTCCACCATCTCGGTGTTGATCATCTCTTTCAACTCAAGCTTGTTCAGCGCCAGGACGCTAACCATCTGCACCAATCCAGGCGTCAGCACCTGGCGTTGCGAAACCTTCATATTCAGCTTGGGTTGCAGCAGCAAATCTTAACCTCTCATGCTTCCGGCCACAGTCTACACGCCTTAAATCATTCTCGCTGTAGTCTAACGCTGCGGACGGCTATGTATGACGCACCTATAGTACTCGCCCTTACAACAGAAGTTGTACCGCACTAAGCCATTGAAAAATTCTCGCCCAAATAGATCCGCCGCACTTCGGCATCCCGGCCCAGCTCTCCTGGCGTACCCGTACGAAAAATCCTACCTTCATTGATGATGTAGGCGCGGTCCGTCACCGATAACGTCTCCCTCACGTTATGGTCTGTGATCAGAACGCCAATCCCGCTCTTCTTCAAGTCGAAGATGATCTCCTGCAGATCCAGCACAGCAATGGGGTCGATCCCCGAAAACGGCTCATCCAGCAAAATAAACGCCGGTTCGATCGCAAGGCAGCGTGCGATCTCTACACGTCTGCGCTCGCCTCCGCTCAGCGCATAGCCCCGTGTCTTGCGAACATGGCCGAGATTCAACTGCTCAATCAACTTCTCAGTGCGCGTCCTCCGACTCTCCCAGCTCAACTGCTGCGCCTCCAGGACTGCCAGAATATTGTCCTGCACCGTCAGCTTGCGAAAGACGGAAGGCTCCTGGGGTAGATAACTGATGCCATGGTTTCGCGCGCGCAGGTACATTGGCAACCGGCTGATGTCCTCCCCATCCATCAACACCCGTCCCGCGTCCGGGCGAAGCAGCCCCACAATCATGTAGAAGCTCGTCGTCTTACCCGCCCCGTTCGGTCCCAGAAGTCCCACGACTTCGCCCTGCTCGATCTGCAGGCTTACGCCTCGAACGACCTGGCGTCCGCCATACGACTTGCCGATCTCCTCCGTCGATAAAATCTTCATCGATCCTTTTTCACCCGCGTCTCTGTGCGCACCCTCTGCTTACCCTCCACACCATTCGAAACACCATTAGAAATCATGACACTCTCATCCCCGGCATGAAATCGCAACGACGTCCCCGTCACTGTTCCGCGCGTATCATCCATAATCCTGGGCGGAGCAGCCGCCGTACCCGTCATCACAAACATCCCATCGCTCGCCGTATAGACCACGCGCTCGCCGGTCGCACGGCGCCCAGGCTGGTCAATCTCAATATGCCCGGTTGCCACCACCCGCTCTACGCTGCCCCCCATAAATCCACTCTGTCCAACCGTCAGGGCATTGCTGGAGGCTGCTTTCTTCCCGGCTTCCTTGGCCGCCTGCAAGTAAACCACGGCCTCCTGCCCTCGCATATGGCCGTCGGCGTTCTCAACCTCTACTCCTCCGCTAAAATCCGCCTGCCGCGTCGCGTCCGAATAAGTCAGTTCCCTACTCACCACCCGCACAACTTCAGCCTTCCCCGGGCCTAGCTTTCCCGCATCAGCCTTCGGATTCCCAGCATTCACGAGCACCGTATGCACAGGCATCGCAGCTTCCTGTCCAGTTCCATGAGCCAGCAGTCGCTTCTCCTTCTGATCAAACTGAAGCATCGGGGCCTCCACCTGAGAACCGCCCTGCCAAAGACGAGCCGGATGTCCAGCGACGCCGTAAAAGGTCGCCTGTCCCGCATCATGCTTCAACACAGCGCGTGAAGCCAGCACATGCACCGGCTCGCTCCCACCTCCGGAGAGTTTATAGCTGGCCTTCACCGCACCATCCGCCTCGGCGTCCCCCGTCTGCTGCTGCATCGCAATGCGGTCTGCCAAGAGCAGGCTTCCCGCATCCGTCAACTGAACTCCACCCGTCAGTGTCAGCCGCTGCGTCGCCCCGTCGTAGGCCGCCCGCGCGGCGATGGCCTTCTCTTGCTGCGGTACGTTCGCATCCTCCGGCTTCTTCACCGGCGTCTGCGTCATTACCACATTCCCCTCCTGCACAGCGGTCGAAATCTCGTCCGTCGTGCTGCTACCGTGCCCCGCCCCCGTCTTGAAATGAACCTCCAGCGCATCTCCCGAACTTGTGTTGACGGCACCGGCATCGCTCACTCGTCGCACCATCGTATGCCCGGTCCCATTCACCACCGAAAGCCGCCGCACGCCATCCAGCGCCACAAAATGCGTTGTCAAGACATCCCCACCCAGATCGCTGCTCGCCATCGCCAGATGTCCCGGTTTACCTGTCGGACTCACCACCTGCAAACGAGCATCTCCAGTCGCCGTAGCCTCCTGCAACTGGGCCTTCCCCGCCTGGTCCGAAATCAAGGCAAGCTCTACCTTAGCCGCTCCAAGATCCCGCTCGCTCCAAGGCGCACTTGACGCCTCCGAAGCACGAAGCCTCTCATGTAACTGCACCGCACCCGTCAGCACCAGATGCTGAAGCCGACCCGCCTTATCGAAGGCAGCCTTCGCCTCAGCGGACTCTCCGCGGCCCTGGCGTAACGCTCCGTCTGCAATGTACCGCACTCCACCCGTCAATACCGCCGACTGCGGCCTGCTCTCAGCATTCAGCAAAATGCTTCCATTCGGAGCCACCACCCTGCCGCCATCGCCATCTGTCAGTGTGACCGCGCCCTGAGCTTCCATCCGCTCCGCCGATCCGTCGTCGCGCAGATGGACCACCATCTGCTGCGCCTCCGCCGTCTGCCCGACGCCTGCCTTCGCTCCGCCGACCAGCGCATACTTCGCCTGCGTCAGCACAACCTGTTTGGCGGGTCTATTCAACTCTGCCCGAGCCGCCGTCAGCGTCGCCGGCTGCCCCTGCTGTAATCCCACCACCTTCACGGCCGAGTGCAGCACCACCACGCCCGTATCCGAGTCATAGTCGGCGCCGACCGCATGGCCCGTCATCCCGCCATACTCAAACTCGATCTCCTTGTCCGTCGCCGCAACCCCCAGCTTTTGCATAAAGACCAGTCCGCTCGTCGTTACATGGATGATGTGGTCGCCCGGCCCAGCCTCCTTAGCACCTGCCAATTCACCTCCAGCCGCATAATCCCGTCTTTCCTTGGCGTCGGTTGGCGCCGGAGCCTGCAGGTCAAGATGCACTTCGCCCGTGGCCGTCGCCACCTGCTCCTTCTGGTCATACTCGAACTCGCTGCCATAGATGCGGTCGGCTCTGTCCGAATTGTGCCCGTACACCACAATCCCAACATCGTGCAGCGTGTATTTGCCATCCTTGTGCTGCAACGCCTTGGCAGCATGAATCGTATATATCGTTCTGCCGCCTAACGACTGCGAATACGTAAACGCGTCCGTCTCTCGCGTCACGTCAATCCCAAGTTTCGCCGGCAACTCCGCCAGAAACCGGTGCGCCCGATAGTGCGCATAGCCCAGAAACGCGATAATCACCGTTACCAGCAGGCCCGCGCCCACCAGCAACCAGATTCTCAGCCTTTCAATGGACACCGAAATACGCATCAACCCGCCCCATCTATCTTCTCATTCACCTTCACCAAAATGCGTTATCTGCGCTCCAGCCCTGTAAACTACTCTTATGGCCGATCAGCTCTACCTCAGCCTCTGGTTCCCGAACTTCCGCTTCGAGGCTCTCCCGGCCGCGATGGTCTCGGTCCTGCGCCAGTTCGCGCTCATCAGCGGAGGCCCCGAAGGCAAGCGTGTCGCAGCCGCCTCTGTCTATCCCATCAGTTTTACCGAATCCCCCACCTACCAGCGCATCTACGTCAACGACGACCGCGCCGAAGACTCCGAAGCCTCCATCATCGAAAACGCCGTCGCCGAGGCCACAGAGCAACTCCACGACGACATGGCCTACGAGTTCGAGATGAAGTGGAAGCTCTGGACCCCCCTGCATGATGACGACTTCCACAACCGCCTCGATCTCGGCCCCGACTCGGAATCCGCCGCGGCCTTTGGTCGTCTTGACACCACCTGGAAGCTCCAGCCCGCTACCGTCCGCATCCTTGGCTTCGGCCCCAACTTCGACGACGCCAGCTACGGGCAGAACGGCCATATACGCATCGACTTCGGCCTTGACACCCCCTGGATCATGGACGACACCGTCGAAGACACAGAACTCGATGAGGTGGCGCAGAAGCGTATTCAGCAAAACATCGAGATGCTGCTGGCCTTCACCCTTTCCGTAGAAAAGCACTGCGGCATCAGCAGCCGCCTCCTATGGACCGAGTCGGGCGAGCCTCTCGCCGAAAAGCTGATAGCCCGGCTACAGCGGCTTAACTAAGCAGCTCCAGAGAATCTCTATACCCAGAATATTGTCGTCCTTTGCCGGAAGTGGATGACCTGTTTTGTCTTTGGCATCCCCTGCGCGGAGTGAAATAAAAAGGCCCAGCGATAATCGCCGGGCCTTATTCATGAAAGACGCCTCACCTAAAAGTGATACGCAATACCGATCGAGGGTGACGAACTGACCTGATACCGATCGGTTTTAAAGATATTTCCCGGGAGACCGTAATCCGGCGTCTTGGCCACAAAGCCGCGATACTCGGCACGGATATCGAAGCTCGGGCTGATCTCATAAGCCAGACCCGCCCCAAACAGCCCGCCGATCTCTGTGTTCGACTTAGCGTCGATCTGGTAAGTCCCGTTGTCCAGCAGCGGGTGATAAATCATCACACCCGGACCAGCCTCGGCAAACGGATTGAATTTTCCAAAGTTCAAGCTGTAAACATACGCCGCGCTGTACTCCGACTGAAGCGTATGAATCCCACCCTGCGCCTTGC
This sequence comes from Edaphobacter paludis, assembly GCF_039993895.1. NCBI lineage: Bacteria > Pseudomonadati > Acidobacteriota > Terriglobia > Terriglobales > Acidobacteriaceae > Edaphobacter > Edaphobacter paludis. The sequence goes on along the minus strand of NZ_CP121194.1, from coordinate 1,045,849 downwards.
CGGAGACGATGTATTTTTCCGTATTTTGCGCATATCCGTAGTTCACTTCGAGCGCGCTGCGCGGCGTCAGCATGTAGCGGTAGCTGGCAAGCAGGCCCAGGGTCGTGGTCGTATCTTTCTGAATGGCATTTCCGTGTACTTCGGGCGCAAATATTCCTGAAGCACTAATGCTTACGTCCTGCCGGCTCTCCTGTGCATAACCGGCAACTGCTGTCAGCATCAATGCTCCCAGCAACAATATCGTCTTCTTCATTCTTCGCTAGATCCCTTCGAATTCGTCCGTGACCTTCTACGCTGTCCCACAGGCAACGCGTTTCGAAAGCAGTCACGAAGCGCCGTAGTCATTGTCCTTCATTGTAACCGCACCCGGGCCCGCAGAACGGCCTCGAACGCAAGAAGGCCGGAGGACAGCACGTCCCCCGGCTCTTTCTTCTGAGATTCCCGTTACTGTTGCGCGGAAGGTGGAGGTGGAGGCGGTGCGGTATCCTCGCCACCTCGACGATTCTGCCGGCGCTCCTTCATCTTCGCCAGCATGGCGTCATACTTCGTCTTCTGCTCGTCGGTTAGCACATTGCGAATCTTGTCCTGCGATGCCTGACGAATCTCCATCATCTTGCTTCGCTTGTCCGCCTGCGCCGTTGTGGTGTCCTCACGCAGGGCCTTCATCTGGCTCATGGTGTCGGCGTCGATGGCCTTTACCTGTGTCACCTGATCGGGAGTCAGGTTCAGCCGCTTGGTCAGCATCTCGACTTGGTGTCCGCCTCGTCTGCCAGCATGACCGCCCGGCGGGGGTGCCATATTGTCCTGCTGCTGTGGCGGCGGCGGTGGAGCGGTGTTGTCCTGCGCCATCATGGGTGCCGCACTCAGGGTAGCGGCACAGAGCGCCAACACGCCCGCCCGCATCATCGGTTTATAAAACGGATTACGAAACATCGTCATCTTCATCGGATACCTCTCTCGTGTCCATCCACCGGAGAGGTCGTCTCCGGCGCGTGAGTCTATCCATACAAACGCGCTTCCCAGCCAAAGGTTTCGATTTATCCGCCGAACCTAAATACCCCGTTCCGGCTGAAAACAGTAAGGATCGCCATGCGCCGCCGCATACGCCTCCACCACCTTCAAAAACGCGAGCGCTACATGTGACAAGCTGGCCTGCTTTCGATACACCAGCCTTAACTTACGCTCGATCTGGAGCTCCGGAATCTGCACCCTCACCAGAGCGCCGCTCTGCAGCTCAGTCCGCACCGTCAATCCCGGAACCAGAGCCACGCCATTGCCCATCTCCACAAACCGCTTGATCGCCTCGAGCGATGGCAGTTCCACGCCCATATGCAGAACGGTCTTATGCCGTTTGAACGCCTGAATCACCTTCAGCCGCTGCGGCGACGAAATATTGTGCGCGATAAAGTTCTGCGCTCCGAGCTGACGGATCGAAACCGTCTCCTCCTTCGCCAGCGGGTGCCGCGGATTCACCACAAATACCAGCTCATCGCGGTAAACCACCATCGACTTCACCTGTGCCTCGTCTGGCCGGAACGAGAGCACACCAATCTCCACCGAATGCATCAACACCTCATCCGAAATCCGGCTTGCCAGTGACCGCTGCACCGCCAGTTTGATGCGTGGATTCTGCCGCCGAAACTCATCCAGCAGCGGCAACAGATAGAGGCAGGTGTACTCATTCGCCGCAAGATTCAACCGCCCCCGATGCAGCGACCGCAGCTCCGTCAGGGCCACTGCCGCCTCACTCCGTAGATTCAACAGCTTAGCGGCATACTCCCGCAATAACTCTCCCGCGTCGGTCAGCGTTCCATCGCGCGAGGAACGCTCGAACAGCACCTCTCCAAGCTCCCCTTCCAGCTTGGCGATTGCCTGGCTCACCGCAGGCTGAGTACGATGAAGACGTGCCGCCGCCCGTGAAAAGCTGCGCTCCTCTGCCACTGCCAGAAACGTCTCCATCTGTACCAGATCCATGGCTCTCCCAGCTGCAACACAATTACCCAGTTTGAATACTTCGATTAGAATTACTGATACCAGTGGAAGTCATCATAAGCCTGCATTATGATCAAGTCCAGATTGAGAGTGCCAACTTCTATGGTTGACCCAAACAAGATCGTCTTCTTCGACACCACCCTCCGCGACGGCGAACAATCGCCCGGCTGCACCATGCATCACGATGAAAAGCTGCGCATGGCGCATCAGTTGGTGGCCCTCGGCGTCGACATCCTCGAAGCCGGCTTCGCCATTGCCTCCGACGGAGACTTCAAGGCCGTCCAGGCCATCGCCCGCGAGGTCAAAGGCACCCGCATCGCCTCTCTCGCTCGCTGTAAGCGCGAAGACATCGAAGCGGCAGGCCGCGCCATCGAGCCCGCTCCCAGCAACCGCATCCACCTCTTCCTCGCCTCCTCCGACCTCCATCTCGAATACAAGCTGCGCATCACCCGCGAGCAGGCGCTTGAACAAGCCGCCGAAGCCGTTCGCCTCGCCCTTACCTTCACCGACGATGTCGAGTTCTCCACTGAAGACGGGACCCGGACCGACCCTGAGTTTCTGCTCAAGATGATCACCGTCGCAGTCCAGGCTGGCGCCACCACCATCAATATTCCAGACACCGTCGGCTACACCACGCCCGAGGAATATGCCAACATCTTCCGCACGGTCAAAGCCCAGGTTCCCGGCATCGAAAAGGTAGTTCTCTCTACTCACTGTCACGACGACCTCGGCATGGCCGTGGCAAATTCACTCGCTGGAATCGAGGGCGGAGCGCGGCAGGTCGAGTGCACAATCAACGGCATCGGCGAGCGCGCCGGAAACGCCGCTCTCGAGGAGATCGCAGCCGCGATTATGGTGCGCCACGACCGCTTCCCCTATAGCCATAACATCAACATGACCCAGCTCTACCCGACCAGCCAGATGCTCGCTGAGGTCATCAGCTTTGGCTGCTCTCCAAACAAGGCCGTTGTGGGAGCCAATGCCTTCGCGCACGAGTCCGGCATACACCAGCACGGCATGCTGGCCAATCCGCTGACCTACGAGATCATGACGCCAGCTTCAGTTGGTGTTGCCAACACCAACCTTGTCCTGGGCAAACACAGCGGCCGCCGCGCCCTTGTAGAACGCTTTGAGAAGCTGGGGCATCCGCTCACTCGCGAACAACTCGACGAGGTCTATCACCGCTTTACGGAGCTGGCTGACCGCAAAAAATCTATCTACGACCAGGACCTCTTGGGTCTGCTGCAACCGGAAAAATCCGCAGTTGCTACGCACTAAGTTGTGTTAAAAGGCACGGATTCAGCTGGGCCAAAATTATTCAAACAACGATGGGCTTTAGCCCCTGAGGTACAAAGTATGCGTCTCAAAATTGCAGTTCTCGCCGGCGATGGCATCGGCCCCGAAGTTACCCGTGAAGCGACGAACGTTCTGCGAGCAGTAGCCGAACTTGGCGGCCACGACTTCACCTTCGTCGACGGTCTCATCGGCGGAATCGCAATCACAGAGACCGGCTCCCCGCTTCCCACAGCCACGCTCGATGCTGCCCTGGACTCCGACGCTGTGCTGCTGGGCGCGGTAGGCGACAATAAGTTCAATTCGCTGACTCCCGACAAGCGCCCTGAGGCTGGTCTGCTGCAGATTCGCCAGGCCCTTGGCGGCTTCGCTAACCTGCGCCCTTCCATCGCCTACAAGGCACTCAGCGCCAGCTCTCCGCTGCGCCCCGAGGTCACAGAGAACGTAGACATCCTCTTCGTCCGCGAGTTGCTCGGCGGTCTCTACTTCGGCACGCCGCGCTCCTGGAATAAAGAAACCAACGAAGCTGTCAACACCATGCGCTACACTCGCGACGAAGTTGTCCGGGTAGCTCGCGTTGCCTTCGAGCTTGCAGGCAAACGCCGCAAGAAAGTTACCTCCGTCGATAAGGCGAACGTCCTCGAAGTCTCCCAACTCTGGCGCGCCACCGTTACTGAAGTGGCCAAGGACTACCCCGACGTGACCCTCGAGCATCAGCTGGTCGATTCGATGGCGATGCACATCATGAACATCCCGCGTAACTTCGATGTTGTGCTCACCGAAAACCTCTTCGGCGACATCCTCTCCGACGAGGCTGGAGTCATTACAGGCTCGCTCGGCATGTTGCCCTCGGCCACGATCGGCGGCGCCGTTAATCTGTACGAGCCAGTCCACGGCAGCGCTCCTGATATCGCGGGAACCGGCAAGGCAAACCCGCTTGGCGCGATTCTTACGGCCGCAATGATTCTGCGCTACTCGGCAAACCTCGAGCAGGACGCCCGAGCCATAGAGCAGGCCGTCCACAGGGTGCTCGACGCCGGCTACCGCACCGCAGACATCGCCCGTGGCCACATGTCCGGCCAGCAAACCGTCACCACTCAGGAGATGGGCAAACGGGTCCATCAGGCACTGGCTGAATCCATCGACCGCCGCCAGTCCATGCACGGTGTATAGAACCGCGCTCTCTTATCCTGACGAGAGTTCTTTGTAGCTGCTTTTACTTCTGGGTACGCCAAGGCTTCAGCCCTGGCAGTCAAGCCAGCACAGATCGAGGGCTTAGCCCTAAGGTATGTTCGCAACCAATGCGCCGTCACCTCCAACTCGCCACCACTCTCCTCCTCATCACGGGAGCAGTGGCCACGAACGCGCAGATATTCAAACACAAAGAAAAGAAGCCCAAAGCAAATGTCGAATGGCTCTGGCAATACGGGCCGCCGCCAGCAGAAGGTCGCGAAAACGCTCTCGTCCTCGATCCACGTTTCGAACCTTTCCTGGCCCAATATCTCACTGCACCACAGACTTTCTGGAGCCAGACCGGACCGAAGCCCAAGTCACTCGCCGAAACCGCCCTCGACTTCCTCTCCGTTCCCGGCAAAGTTATCGCCGACCAGAACCGCTACCTCTCCATCACTGGCTGCGTCTTCCGCTTCTGCGCGGACCGCGGCCTGCTCTGGGTTGATCTCGGCGCTCCTCATCCGCTCGTTGTCTTCGCCGCCATTAATTGGATTCAGCAGAACAAAACCCCTGACCAGCCCGGCGCCGAATACACTCTTTGGGTTTTCAGCAACAATGCAATTGACCCCGACCATATTCCTGCTGCGCTGACGCACAGCATCGCTCGTTGGACAGCCGAGCCACCACTTGGCAGCAAGATTCTTCAAACCATATCCAACGCCATTCTTGTAGACCCCGACGGCAAGCCGCATCAGATCAAGCCAACGGCCATCGGAGCCAACACCATCGAGCAACAACCTGAAGCAAAGGCCAAATCATGAGCACAGCACCCAAAACATTATTCGAAAAAGTCTGGCAGCAGCATCTTGTCGTCGAGCCCGAGGGCGAGCCTACCATCCTCTACATCGACCTGCACCTCGTCCACGAGGTCACATCGCCGCAGGCGTTCGATGGGCTGCGCATGGCTGGCCGCAAGCTGCGCCGTCCTGACCGCACCATCGCGACGGTGGACCACAACGTTCCGACCACAAGCGCATATGACCGGCTTCACATCGTCGACCAGATCTCCGCCACGCAGGTCAACGCGCTGCGCAAAAATTGCGCCGAGTTCGGTATCGAGTTCTTCGACGTGCAGGACGCCTCGCAAGGTATCGTTCACATGATCGGGCCCGAGCTGGGAGCGACCAAGCCCGGCATGACCATCGTCTGCGGAGATTCCCATACCAGCACCCACGGAGCATTCGGCGCTTTGGCCTTCGGCATCGGCACCTCCGAGGTCGAGCATGTCATGGCTACGCAAACCCTGCCGCAGGACAAGCCCAGGACCTTCCGCATCACCGTAGACGGTGAGGTTCCCTTCGGCGTCACTGCCAAGGATGTCATCCTCCACATCATCGGCAAGATCGGTACCGACGGAGCCACAGGCTACGCCGTCGAGTACGCCGGTTCCGTCATCCGCGCCCTCTCCATGGAAGGCCGCATGACCATCTGCAATATGAGCATCGAGGCCGGCGCTCGCGCAGGCATGATCGCTCCCGACGAGACCACATTCGCTTACCTCAAAGGGCGCCGCTTCTCTCCTACTGGCGCTGCGTGGGACGAGGCCGTCGCCCATTGGCGCACGCTTCCCACCGATGAAGGCGCAACGTTCGACCGCGAGCTTCACATCGACGCAGCCTCACTGGCACCGGCAGTCACCTGGGGCACATCCCCCGGCATGACCACCACCATCAACGCCAGCGTTCCCACGCTCGACGAAGCCAGGACCGACGCCGACCGTAAGTCCTTCGAGCGAGCGTACGAGTACATGGCGCTCAAGCCCGGCACGCCGATGGAAGAGATCGCGATCGACACCGTCTTCCTCGGCTCCTGCACGAACGGCCGCATCGAAGACCTTCGCGCCGCCGCTGCTATCGTCAAGGGCCATCACGTTGCCACCAAGGTACGCGCCCTGGTCGTCCCCGGCTCACAGGCGGTCAAGCATCAGGCCGAGCAGGAAGGTCTCGACGCCATCTTCAAGACCGCAGGCTTTGAATGGCGTGAGCCCGGCTGCAGCATGTGCCTCGGCATGAACCCCGACATTCTGCAACCCGGCGAACGCTGCGCCTCGACCAGCAACCGCAACTTCGAAGGCCGCCAGGGTCGCGGTGGCCGCACCCATCTCGTAAGCCCCGAGATGGCCGCCGCAGCCGCCATCACCGGCCACTTCACCGACATCCGCAAGTGGAAGCAGAGCGAAGGAGGCTCCCGCTAATGGAACCCATCAACGTCCTCACCTCGAAGGCTGTCCCTCTGCCGCTGCCCAACATCGACACGGACCAGATCATCCCTAAGCAGTTCCTCAAGCGCATCGAGCGCACCGGCTACGGCGAGTTCCTCTTCTTCGACTGGCGCTATGACTCCGAAACGCCCGATGTTGTGAAGGAGCGGCCTGACTTCGTCCTCAACAAGCCCGAGCACAAGGGCGCAAAGATCCTCATCGCCGAAAAGAACTTCGGCTGCGGCAGCTCGCGCGAGCACGCTGCATGGGCGCTCAACCAGTACGGCTTCCTCGCCGTCATCGCGCCCACGTTTGCCGATATCTTCTTCTCGAACGCAGGCAAGAACGGCATCATCCTCGTCCGCCTCAGCGAAGAGGATGTACAGACGCTGCTCGACCGCTGTACCAAAGACCCTGAGCACAAGCTCACCATCAACCTCGAAGCCCAGACCGTCACTGACGATAAGGGCTTCCACGCGCACTTCGACATCGACCCGTTCCGCAAATACTGCCTGCTGAATGGACTCGACGACATCGGCCTCACCCTGCGCCACGAATCCGAACTGGACGCCTTCGAATCCAAACACAATAAAGACTTCTGGTCCGCACCCAAGGCCGCAACCGTTTCCTAATAGTCACCATAACGCTGACTCGCCGGTTCGCTGGCTAGCCGATTCGCTAACTCGATACCCCTGAAAGGCTGACATCTTGAGCAACGAACTCGATCCCGCAAAGAAAAATTCCATCGCCCTGACCGAAGGCCCGTCCCGCGCCGCCGCGCGCTCCTACCTGCGAGGCGTAGGCTTCAGCAAGGAAGACCTGCACAAGCCCATCATCGGCATCGCCAATACGTGGACCGAGATCGGCCCCTGCAACTTCCATCTTCGCAAGATCGCCGAGGCCGTCAAGCAGGGCATCCGCGAGGCCGGCGGCACGCCGATGGAGTTCAACACCATCACCATCTCCGACGGTATCACCATGGGCACCGAAGGCATGAAGGCCTCGCTCATCTCCCGCGAGGTCATCGCCGACTCGATCGAACTCGTCGCGCGCGGCAACAGCTTCGACGGCCTCGTCTGCATCGCAGGCTGCGACAAGAACATGCCCGCCGCCATCATGGCGCTCGCGCGGCTGGACATCCCCGGCCTCATGCTCTACGGCGGCTCCATCGCCCCCGGCCACCTCAAGCAACCCGACGGCACGAGCAAGGACATCACCATCCTCAACGTCTTTGAAGGCATGGGCAGCCACGCAGCCGGCAAGATCACCGACGACGAGCTAGAAGCCCTCGAAGCCGCGGCCTGTCCCGGCGCCGGGGCCTGCGGCGGCCAGTTCACCGCCAACACCATGGCAATGGCTGGCGAGTTCCTCGGCATCTCGCCCATCGAGATCACCGGCGTTCCCGCCCTGTCGCCGGAGAAGCACGAGGCATCGCGTGAAGCTGGCCGTCTGGTCATGGACCTTGCACGCAAGGGCATCACACCCCGCCAGATCATGAGCCGCAAGTCCATCGAGAACGCCATCGCCGCCGTCTGTGCGTCGGGCGGATCGACCAACGCTGTGCTGCACCTGATCGCCATCGCTCACGAGCTGAACATTCCTCTCTCGATGGAGGACTTCGACAAGATCAGCGAGCACACTCCGTTCATCTGCGATCTCTCGCCGGGCGGAAAATACAACGCGAAGGACTATCAGGAGGCAGGTGGATCGCGCCTGCTGGCCAAGCGGCTGATGGAGCGCGGACAGTTGCACAACACCATCACGGTCACCGGCAAGACGCTGCATGAAGAGGCCAAGGCTGCGCACGAGACGCCGGGCCAGGTTGTGATTCATAACTGGGACAAGCCGCTGAAGCCGACCGGAGGCCTGGTCATCCTCAAGGGCAATCTTGCTCCTGAAGGCTGCGTCATCAAGGTGGCTGGACACGAGCGGCTCTTTCATCAGGGTCCGGCGCGTGTCTTCGACTCCGAAGATGACTGCTTTGCCGCGGTTGAGTCGGGCAAGATCAATCCTTCCGATGTTCTCGTCATTCGCTACGAAGGGCCACGCGGAGGGCCGGGAATGCGCGAGATGCTGGCGGTTACGGCTGCGGTCAAAGGCATTCCCGAGCTTTCGGAGACGGTCGCACTGCTTACCGACGGACGCTTCAGCGGTGCTACACGCGGCCTGATGGCGGGACACGTTGCGCCTGAGGCTCAGCTCGGCGGACCGATTGCGGCAGTTCACGAAGGCGACACCATCACCTTCGATATTCCGAACCGCGAACTGCGGCTTGAAGTTCCAGCGGAGGAGATTGCTGCTCGTCTCAAAGCTGTCAAAGCTCCGGTGCCACACTTCAACAGCGGAGTCTTCGCCAAATATGCCAACACCGTAAGCAGCGCATCGAAAGGCGCTGTCACGACCTAGCACTTTGTTATGGGCACGGCTGAGACCGTGCCCGTAACAAAGCTGAAATTTAGCAATCTTTTATTGGGATCGTTTCACAGGGCAACAAAACTTATGGAGGGCAACATGGCAGACAAAAATCAGCACCCGCAACTTACCGGAGCCGAGATCGTTTGGGCCACGCTGGCTGGCGAAGGCGTAGATAAAGTCTTCGGCTATCCCGGCGGAGCGATTCTTCCCGTCTACGATGCCCTGCGTAAGTTTCCCAGCATTCACCATGTGCTCGTGCGCCATGAGCAGGGAGCGTCGCACATGGCCGACGGCTACGCCCGCGCCTCGGGCAAGACCGGCGTCTGCATCGCCACCAGCGGGCCCGGTGCGACCAATCTCGTCACCGGCATCGCCACGGCCATGCTAGACAGCATTCCCATGGTGGCCATCACGGGACAAGTCTCCTCGAAGGTGCTTGGCTCCGACGCGTTTCAGGAAGTGGACATCACCGCCATCACCATGCCCATCACGAAGCACAACTGGCTGGTGACGCGCGCCGAAGATATCGCGCCCACGATCCGCGCCGCGTTCCAGATCGCGCAGTCGGGCCGCCCCGGTCCGGTACTGGTCGATATCACCAAGGACGCGCAGCAGGCCACGGCCACCTTCGACTTCGAAGCTGCCGCGCCAGCACCGCATCGTCCTCATCCGATGCTCCGCGCCGAAAGCTCGTCGATCAAGCAGGCCATCGAACTGATTCAATCGGCCAAGCGTCCAGTCATTCTCGCAGGTCACGGAATCACGCAGTCGGGAGCCGAGGCCGAGGTGCTCGCCTTTGCCGAGCGCCAGCAGATTCCGGTGGCCAGCACGCTGCTTGGCCTTGGATCGTTTCCGACGCACCACCCCCTGTCGCTGGGCATGATGGGCATGCACGGCGAGTCGTGGGTGAACAACGCGATTCAGCAGGCCGACCTGCTGCTCGCCTTCGGCATGCGCTTCGACGACCGTGTTACCGGCAACCTCGCCAGCTACGCCCCCAACGCGAAGAAGATCCATATCGAGATCGACCCCAGCGAGATTAACAAGAACGTCAAGGTAGACGTGGCGCTGATCGGCGATCTTCGCCAGACGCTTGGGCTGTTGCTGCCGCTGATGCCGAAGAAGTCCGATGCAAGCTGGATCAAGGCCGTCAACGCCATGAAGGGCGACGCTTCTGTGCGCGACATCATCAACCTGCCCGACAATGGCCATTTGTACGCCGCGCATGTCATCAACGATATCTGGCGCGAGGCGCAGGCCGCTGGTCGCACCGACCAGACCATCATCGTGACCGACGTAGGTCAGCACCAGATGTGGGAGGCGCAGTATTACAAGCACGATTCTCCGCGCACGCTGGTCACCAGCGGCGGCCTGGGCACGATGGGATTTGCGTTGCCCGCAGCAATCGGCGCCAAGGTAGCCTGCCCTGAGAAAGACGTCTGGGTAATCGCTGGTGATGGCGGCTTCCAGATGACGGCCTCTGAACTTTCGACCATCGCGCAGGAGGGGTTGGCCATCAACATTGCGGTGATCAACAATGGCTTCCTCGGCATGGTGCGGCAGTGGCAGGAGGCCTTCTACGAGAAGAACTACGCCGCCAGCCCCATCCTATCGCCCGACTTCGTTGCGCTGGCCGCAGCACATGGGATTGCAGGTGCAACGGTGAGCCAGCGCAAGGATGTAATCCCCACAGTTACAAAAGCTCGAACCGGCGGTAAGGCATTTTTGATTAATTTTCAGGTCGAGAAAGAGGATGGGGTTTATCCGATGATCGCGCCGGGCGCTGCTCTGCATGAGATGGTTCGCAGGCCGACAAAGGATCCACTGCTTGAGACTGCGGAGGATGAGTAGCTAGATCAAAATTATGTCCGTCAACAGGGCAGAACTCGGCTGGGCCTCTCTTATTGGAATAGCTTCTGTAACGATCCTTGCAGCGATAGCTTCAATAGAGCGATTCAGCAGCATCGCCATGGTTTTGTTGCCAGGCGCACTTCTCGCGGCGCTGTTTTTCCCGCAAGGTATAGAGTCGGCTCACGGTATTGCATTTCTCGTTTTTGCCACAATTTTCGACTGCGTGTTGTTTGCTTTATTTGCCCTACTTGTTTTCCGAATGCGATCCAAGAAATCGCTGCCCCACTAAAAGGCATTCATGTGCATATCCCAGGTCAAGTAAACACTAAATCCGGCAAACCTATCCGAGCAGCCGCGCTCCTGCTCCTACTCGCGCTGGCACCGGCCTTCGCAAAGACACAAACGCACAGTGTCAAAATCAAAATTATCAACGCAAAGACGAACCGCCCCGTCACAGACGAGCAGCTCAACGTGGCCCTCAGAGTGGACCAGATCGGATCAGTCGCCATGCCCACCGACAAAAACGGCATTATCGACGTGAAGACCGGAAACGCGACCATCATCCGTATCCTTTCGAACATGTATGCGGACTGCCGTTCGCGTGGCGAGCTTTACACCAACTACTCCATCGCCGAAATTCACAGCAATGGAATCACCACCGGCAACCGTTGCAGCGACGCCCGGCCAAAGGCCAAACCAGGCGAACTCATCCTGTTCGAGATTCCCAAAACCTATATTCCGACTTATCCCAAACCGCCCGCTAACTCCTTGCCCCACTCAGATCAGAACCCGAACTGAAAGGTCTCCATGCTCCACACCTTTGTAGCCCTCGTTGAAGATAAACCCGGCGTGCTGACCCGCGTCGCCTCGCTGTTTCGCCGCCTCAACATCAACATTGTCTCGTTGACGGTCGGAGAGTCGGAGCGCACCGACACCTCGCGCATGACCATCGTCTGCGAGGCGCCGGAGCACGCCGCCGACCGAATTCGTGCCAGCCTCTACAAGCTGGAGATCACCGTCGATGTCGACGAGGTGGGCCGTAGCGAGGCCGTTATTCGCGAGCTTTGCCTCATCAAGGTCTCCGCAGGCCCACGCGAGCCCAATGGACTCTCGTCCCGTTCACAGATCTTCGAGTTGGCCACGGTCTTCCGCGCCCGCGTCGTCGACCTCGCTCCAGAGTCCATCATGCTGGAGATGACCGGCAGTTCGTCGAAGATCGAAGGCTTGCTTCAGGTATTACGCGAGAGCGGCTACACCATCCTCGAGGTCTCGCGCACCGGCCGCATGGCTATGCGGCGCGGCCACCACACCAGCCGCGTGCTCAAGGCGCTGGGCACGCCGAACGGCAATGGCGAAGCCGATATTCCCCTTGTGCCGACGAGCGATATCATCCCCAACGAATTTGACGAGCACTAAAACTTCCCGATTACCGAATAAATCCACCCAATTCGTAGTCGTCAACTGATTCACTGAGCTACCATTAACCTAAAGGAACGAACACAATCATGGCTAAGGCATACCACGACGCAGACGCAGACCTCTCTCTTATCCAGGCGAAGAAAGTCGCCATCATCGGCTATGGCTCGCAAGGCCACGCCCATGCACTCAACCTCAAGGACTCTGGCGTCGATGTGCGCGTCGGTCTCCGCGCCGATAGCCCCAACGTCGAGCGCGCCCGCAAGGCGGGCCTCCAGGTCGGCACCGTCGCCGAAGTTTCGAAGTGGGCCGACGTCATCATGAACCTCACGCCCGACCAGACCGCGGCCAAGGTCTACCACGCCGACATCGAGCCAAACCTTGCCCCCGGCAAGACGCTGATGTTCGCGCACGGCTTCAACATCCGCTTCCGCACCATCACTCCCCCCGCTGGTGTTGACGTGTCCCTCGTCGCTCCCAAGGCTCCCGGCCATCGCGTCCGCGAGGTCTTCACCGAAGGCGGCGGCGTGCCCGCCCTGGTAGCTGTCGAGCAGGATGCGAGCGGCAACGCGCTCGCGCTGGCTCTGAGCTATGCCAAGGGCATCGGCTGCACCCGCGCCGGAGTGCTCGAGACCACCTTCACCGAAGAGACCGAGACTGACCTCTTCGGCGAACAGGCCGTTCTCTGCGGCGGCACCTCCGCGCTGGTCAAGGCTGGCTTTGAGACGCTGGTCGAGGCTGGTTATCAGCCGGAGCTTGCCTACTTTGAAGTGCTGCATGAGTTGAAGCTCATTGTCGACCTGATGTATCGTGGCGGCCTTGAATACATGCGTCACTCTATTTCGGACACCGCAGAGTGGGGCGACTACGTTGCCGGACCACGCATCGTCACTCCTGAGGTCAAGAAGGCGATGAAGGGTCTACTCAACGACATTCAGGACGGCAGCTTCGCCAAGAAGTTCATCGAAGAGAACGAGACCGGCCGTCACGAGTTTGCCCGCATCCGCAAGCAGGAAGCCGCACACCAGATCGAGAAGGTCGGCGCGGAACTTCGTAAGTCCATGCCGTTCCTCGACCCCGTCGTCGTCAAAGACGGAGCCGTAGTTAAGGCCTGACCGCCGTTCGCAATTACACGAAAGGCGGAGCTGACTGCTCCGCCTTTCGTCTTTACATTTCAATAAGGGAACCCGCACATAAAGACTCGCGTACTTTACAGCATCGACTTACCATAACAATAGAACTGGAGTCCCGCCCTATGGAAACCGCGACCCTCCAAGCCGAGCCATACCTGGTTCCCATCACACCTGCAACTCCCACGCCGCTGCCTCAGATCCTCGATGCGATGCGCACCATCGGTCCTCTCGCGGGGCTCTCGGACGTAGAATACACGTGGCTTGCCACGCACGGCTCCGAGCGCATCAGCGACAGCGATGCTCTCGTCTTCCGTGAGGGCGAGCCAACCTCACACCTCGTCTTCATCCTGCGCGGGGAGATCCACGTGCGCCGGCGGCACTCCGGCCCTATGGCCCTCTTCATCGGCCGCGCCGGCCAGATGACTGGCAAGCTGCCCTTCTCGCGCATGAAGAACTACGGCGGAGACGGCTACACCATCGGACCTACCTGGGTTCTCGACATCCACGAGTCCCTATTTCCCGAGATGCTCGCCGCCATCCCCTCCATGGCACAGCGCTGTGTCTCCGTGCTGCTCGACCGCGTGCGTGAAGTGACACGCATGGAGCAGCAGGCCGAGAAACTCGCCGCGCTGGGCAAACTTGCGGCCAATCTCTCGCACGAGCTTAATAATCCTGCGTCGGCGGCGCAGCGTTCGGCAGCGAGCCTCTTCGGCGAGCTGCGCAAGTACGGCGACCAGAAGTATCTTATGGGATCGCTCTGTCTTACCCCCGAGCAGTCCAAGGGCTATAAAGATTGGGTCATCCGCACCCGCGCCAGCATGGCCGCCTACTCCCCTGAGACCGTTGCGCCGCAGAACCCGCTGGCCTCCTCCGATCGGGAGGAGCAGATCACCAAATGGCTCGCCGCTCACAACGTTCCCGATCCCTGGACGATTGCACCTTCGCTCTCCGAGACGCGCCTTACCCTCGAACACCTCGACGATCTCGCGCGCCACGCTCCGGCGGAGCTTGTCCCGGTCACCATCAGTACCTTCGCCAGCTCCCTGCGCGTCGAGCGCATGACCGAGGCCATTGTCGACTCAACGGTGCGCATCTTCGACCTCATCAGCGCCATCAAGGACTACTCCTATATGGACCAGGCGCCCATTCAGGACATCGACCTTGCGCAGTCCCTTGAGACCACCCTGGCGATGTTCGCCTCGCGGCTGCAGGGCATCACCGTCGAGCGCGACTTCGACCCTGCGCTGCCACCCATAAGCGCCTACGGCAGCGAGCTCAGCCAGGTCTGGACCGCACTCATCGAAAACGCGATCGAGGCTATGCGATCGAGCGGCGAGCCCGGCGTCCTTCGACTCCGTACCTGCCTCACCGGAACCATGGCCAGCGTCGAAGTCTGGAACAATGGCCCGGAGATCAATCCGGCCATCAAGTCCCGGATCTTCGAGCCTTTCTTTACCACGAAAGCCCCCGGCCACGGGCTTGGCCTCGGGCTCGATACTGCCCAGCGCATCGTCAGCCGCCATTCCGGCTTCCTGACCGTCGAATCCAACCCCGGAGCCACATGCTTCCAGGTCCGCCTTCCGCTCGACCAGGCACAAGCTTATTAGTTAAAGCAAAAAGGGGAGAAGCCGGAGCCTCTCCCCTCGCATGATCTCCCAAATTACTTCGTAACTTCCACGCCTCGCCAGAATGCAATGTGGTGCTTCACATTTCGCGCTGCAGGCTTCGGATCGGGGTAGTACCACGCCGCATCCTGATTCTCCTGGTCATCCACGAGGATCGTGTAGTAGCGCGCTTGTCCCTTCCACGGACAACTGGAGGTCGTCGAACTGGGCCTCAAAAACTCTCGTTTGACGGTCTCTTCGGGGAAGTAAATGTTCCCCTCAACTGTCTCGTACGTCTCGCTCTCGGCCAGCGTCTGGCCATTCCATACTGCCTTCGCCATTGTTCGCTACCTTATTCTTTTCAAGAAGTTACAGCTCATAGCCGCAGTTACGGCTTATGAGCGAGGGCCTGAACCCTGAAAGCTACCAAACTATTTGTAACAGAAGCGATGCCGAAAAGGAAAGCGCAGCAAAGATAGACTGTGCGGGATGCGGCTAAACCCAGCCGCTAGGCTGGCGAAGAAGCTGGGCCAAACCTTTTCAAGAAGACGTCATATAAGGTTTTGGCCGCCGGATACTTTTCTATCAACGCCGCCGTCTGCCCCATGAACGGATTGCCCGACTGCTTCTCCGTTTCGGCGTGGAAGTGGTGAAACTTGGCATAGAGCAGGATGCCTTCTCCGTTAGAATCCAGAAAGAGGTCGGCGTCCAGCGCGCCGCGCAATACCAGCGAAGCCGTCATCTCCCAGTAGCTCAGGACCTGTCGCCAGGCAGCGTTGAGCTCCGAATTTACATCCCTCGACACCGCTCGTAACTCTTCCAGAGTCTTTGGCTGGAAGTCGAAGACCATAAATTGTCTTGCCTTCCTCAAAGTCTCTTCCCGCCGAAGCTCATAAAGCCGCAACACCAATTCCGCATCCGCCGCAGTCGCCATTCATTCTCCATCGCTATTCATTTTTGCAACTATGCAACACTCTCAATCACAGGACGGGTCTTCTCGGGGTCCGGCTTCTCCGCAACCGGAGTTGGAGCAGGGCCGCCAATCTTCTTCTCATAGCTGCACTCCGGGGTAGTGGATTCCTCTTCCGGAGCGCCCTTTTTCTTTCGTCTCTTCGGCAGCGCCTCGCGATTGTTTGGGCACACCAGATACGTACCCTTGTCGTTCGCAACCTCCAGAAGATAGGGGCTATCTCCCTTGGGGCAAGCCTGATTTACCAGCTTCAGATTCGAAGCAAAGTCACACTTCGGGTATTTCACGCAACCGTAAAACGTATCTCCCCGCTTGGTCTTGCGGACGGCAATGTCGCCACCGCACTTCGGGCACGGCACATCGAGCAGCTCCTGTTTGATGTACTTGCACTTCGGATATCCGCTGCAACTGATGAATTCGCCATACTGCCCATTCCGCAACAAAAGCGGCTTGCCGCACTTCGGGCACATCTCTTCCAACTGGACAGGCGGCTTCTGCTGCACCTTCTGCGTCAGTTTGCGAATCGTCTTGCAAGGCGGGTCCTCGTTGTATCCGGGGCAAGCCATGAACGGCCCCCACGGCCCATTGCGCAGCACCATCACTCGACCGCAGTTGTCGCAGAACTCTTCTTCGGGAACATCGTCCGCCCCCGGCGCGCTGAGGTCCGGCTTGGCGGCGAAGTTTTCCTTGGTAAAGTCGCAGCTCACTGGCTCGACGGTTATCTTCTTGCCCTGCTCCGCCGCCGCATTGATCGAAGCTGCCAACTCTTTCGCGTCGTCAACCTCTTTCGAATACTCGATCACATCTTCCGTGGTCGCCTTCACGATCATGGGAAACTCGAATGCAGCCATCACCTT
Source organism: Edaphobacter paludis (assembly GCF_039993895.1). NCBI lineage: Bacteria > Pseudomonadati > Acidobacteriota > Terriglobia > Terriglobales > Acidobacteriaceae > Edaphobacter > Edaphobacter paludis. Next base: position 1,028,885 of record NZ_CP121194.1, on the reverse strand, counting down.
CTTCGTGACTGCCTTCGCGTCCTTCTTCCACGGGCCCAGCGCCACGGTCATCGGCTTCACCTTGGTGAAGTTGCTGCACGAGAAGAAGCTGCCAAACTTACCCCACTTCAGAATCAGCGGGCTGTCGCATTTATCGCAGACTTCGGTGGTCGCCTGCTCCATCCGCTTGACGTCTTCCATCTGCGTACTGGCGACCTTCAGCTCCTTCTCGAAGTGGTCGTAGAAGCCAGTCAGCAGATCGGTCCACCGCTCCTCGCCTTCTTCCACTGCATCCAGTTCACCTTCGAGCGTCGCTGTGTACTGCGTGTCGAAGATGTAAGGAAAGTTCTTCACCAGCAACCCGGTAACGACCGTGCCAATCTCCGTCGGCACAAACTTCGCGCCAATCTTCTTCACATAGTCGCGGTCCTGAATTGTATTAATGATGGACGCGTAGGTCGAAGGACGCCCAATGCCGCGTTCTTCCAGAACCTTGACCAGCGAAGCCTCGTTATAGCGCGGCGGAGGCTCGGTAAACTTCTGCTCCGAATCGACCTTCTGCTTCGTCAATGCCTGCCCATCGTTCAACGCTGGCAGCTTGGTGTCGAGTCCCTCGTCTTCGTCTTTCTTCTCCGCGACCTGCTCATAGACCTTGAGGAAGCCATCGAACTTCATCACCGATCCCGACACGCGGAAGTCGTAGGTCTTGTCTGCCTTCGCAGCGATATCGACGGTCGTCTGATCGAACACCGCCGGCACCATCTGTGAAGCGACGAAGCGCTGCCAGATCAGCTTGTAGAGCTTGTACTGCTCCTCACTCAGGTTCTTGCGAATCGCCTCCGGAGTAAACGCAACGTTCGTTGGCCGAATCGCCTCGTGCGCGTCCTGCGCATCCTTCTTGCTCTTGTACTCGTTCGGCTTTGCAGGCAGATACTGCGCGCCAAGATTCTTCTGAACGTACTCACGAGCTTCGACAATCGCATCCGGAGAGACGCGGGTCGAATCGGTACGCATGTACGTAATCAGACCGACCGTACCTTCCTTACCGATCTCAACGCCTTCATACAAACGCTGGGCCACACCCATCGTTCGCCGAACATTGAAGCCCAGTCGGCTCGAAGCGTCCTGCTGCAACTTGCTGGTAGTAAATGGAGCTGTGGGATTCCGCTTGCGCTCCTTGCGCTCGACCGAACGCACGGACCAACTGGCCTTCTCAAGCTGGGCAACGACATCATCGATGCGCTGCTTCGTCGGCAACGAACTGGCGATGAACAATTCTTTCCCAGTCTCATCCGTGCCGTTCGCAACCCGCGCCGCAACGCCATCTATCCCGACAAAGCGCGCGATAAACTCCTGTCCGTCCGGGCTCGGCTTCAGCGTTGCATGGATCGTCCAGTACTCGACCGGCTCAAAGTTGTTAATCTCCAGTTCGCGCTCCACGATCAACCGCAGAGCCACCGTCTGCACCCGTCCCGCGCTCAGTCCGCGGCGCACCTTGTCCCACAGCAATGGCGAAACCTGATATCCCACTAATCGATCGAGTACGCGCCGTGTCTGTTGCGCGTCCACCAGGTTCTCATCAACATCGCGGGCATGGGCAAACGCAGCCTTCACGGCCTTTTGCGTGATCTCGTTGAAAGTGACGCGCCTGATCTTCGTCCTGTCCTTCATCACCGGTAGAAGCTGCATCGATAGATGCGCGGCAATTGCCTCGCCCTCGCGGTCCGGGTCGGGAGCAAGGTAGACCATGTCCGACTTCGCCGCCAGCTTCTTCAGCCGCTCTACAACCTTTTCCTTGCCCGGAGACACAATCAGCGTCGGTTCAAACGTCCGATTCTTCAGCTCAACGCCAATGTCGTTCTTCGGCAGGTCCATGATGTGGCCAATCGAGGCCTCCACCACGTAGTCGCTGCCCAGATATTTATTGATCGTCTTCGCCTTCGCCGGCGATTCGACGATCACAAGTGATTTAGCCATTCGTTCCCTTCGTCCACCAAAAAGCACTACCCTAACAAAACGTTCCGTGATGCAGGATTCCAATGCGAACCTAACACGAGTTGCCAGAAATATGCGAACCCGGCGGTTCTGCAAAACTTAAAATTCGAGCAGAAGCTATCCCGATAGACTGTTCCTTTTCAATAACGTATGCCTCGCCTACCAGCACGGAAGCCTGTCTAGAATGTTCATCGCTAGAACGAGCGCACATAATTCTTGCCCGGCAACTGCCTCACCCGGCCGGCAAGCTCCAGCTCAAACAGCGCCGTAAAGATTTCAGCAGATCCCAACTCCGCCTCCAGGCCCTCGATCAAGTCATCCAGTTGCATCGACTCATCATGCCTCAGCTTGTCCAGAACCGTCTGCTCATGCTGCGGCAGTGGCTTGTTGCTAAATAAAGATGCGCTCTCCGCGAGTTTCGATTCATCCTCCCCTGACGCACCTATTTCATCCTCCAGCTGCCGCCGTATCTGCGAAGGCAGGTCCTCCCACACGTCTTCCCACGTCGCCGTGAGCTTGGCGCCCTGCTTAATCAGCGTGTTAGGCCCCCAGGCATTCTTGTTGGTCACGTTCCCCGGCACGGCGTAGACATCGCGATTCTGTTCCATCGCACACCGCGCCGTGATGCGCGTCCCGCTGTACTCGGCTGCCTCGATAACAAGTACTCCGATGCTCATGCCGCTCAAAATCCGGTTCCGAATCGGGAAGTTCTGTGGAGCGGGAAACGTCCCCAGAGGATACTCGCTTACGATCGTTCCACCCGACGCCACGATATTTTCCGCGAGCTTCTTATTCTCCTTCGGGTAAATCACGTCGATCCCTGTTCCCCAGACCGCAACCGTTTTGCCGCCTGCCTCGATCGCCCCTTTGTGCGCCGCCGTGTCCACCCCGCGAGCCATTCCGCTCAGAATCACCAGCCGACGGTTAGCCAGGTCACGCGACAACATCTCCGCCATCCCCGCACCATAGGGCGAAGGATGCCGCGTCCCCACCACGGCGATCCCCGGTCGCGCCAGTAGATCCACATTCCCGCGAATCCACAACACAGACGGCGGGTCGTAGATCTCCCGCAGTCGCTCCGGATAGGCTTCATCCGCCTGAGTCAAAATACTTCCACCCGCCTCGGCCACACGCTGCATCTCGTTCTCAGCGGCTTCCCTCGCTTTGCCGTCGAAGATAAACTGCGCCGACTGCGCCGGCATCCCCGTCGCTTCCAACTCCGTCAGCGAAATCTCAAACAGTCGCTCAGCCGCCCCCAACGCCTTTACTGCTCTTGCAATCCGCGTCGGCCCCAATCCCGGCGTCAAGGTCAACGCCATCCACGCCAGCCTTGCTTGCTCCTGTGATATTTCCTTCACTGCACTCTGCTGCGACAAGCCCATCCAATCCTCCGAGCCCTCAAGCCTTGAAACACATTGTCAACGATCAGTCATCGCGGCGCTAAATAATATCCGGCCCAACCTGCTCATCCGTCCCCAGTCCTATCTCCAGACGGCAAATCAAAGCAATTCTGCGACCGTCATGAATCCTACCCTACGGCCGGTGCTGCGAATGACTTAATTCCTCATCGCACTTTTTACACTCCATCAACCGCCCGATCCGCTCGGCTCTCGTCTCCTCGTGCAACACCCACTCCCGCAGCATCCACGGCGGATCGTGCCGCACGTGCTGCCCATGCCCACACTCAAGCTTCGCTGCCCAGTGGCCCTCTTCATCCTGATAGAACCCAACAATCGCACGCTGCATCGAAAGCCTCCCGCCCACATCTATTAAGCTAGTGTTGCTGCCTCGATCAACTCAGTTTGCCTAAATCATCCCATCCCGTCCGCGTAGCCGCCATCAACTTTCTCAATCCAGCCCCTCTCATGTGGGACTTCGAGCATCCGCCTCTCGCGGCAAAGCTCGCCGAGCGCTATAGCCTTCATTACACCAAGCCCGCCCTCTGCGCCGACGAACTCCTCAGCGGCCGCGCCGACCTTGGCCTCATCCCCATCGCTTCTCTTACGCCCGATCTCGCGATCGTCCCCGGATGCACCATCGCCTCGCTCGACCGCGTCCGCTCCATCCAGCTAATAGTCAAACAAACCTGCTCCCTCGAAGCTGTTCGCACCATCGCGGCCGACACCGCCTCGCGCAGTTCGCTCGCTTATACCGAGATCCTCTTCCGCAAGTTTCTCGGCACAAACCCCGCCTTCCTCCAACATCCCGCCGACCCGATTGCCATGCTCCAGCAGACAGATGCCGCCCTGCTCATCGGCGATCCGGCGCTGCTGGCACTCGAATCCCGCAATCAAATCGAGCAGGTCGTCGGCCCCTGCCTCTGGATTGACCTCGCCCACGAGTGGCACATCCGCACCGGCCTCCCTTGGGTCGCAGCCGTCTGGGCCGTCCGGCCTGAAGCCTTGAGCGTGAGCCACATTACCGCCGCCCAACTCACGGAAGACCTCACCGCCTCACGTGATCATGGACTGGTCCACACAGACGACCTCGTCCAACAATGGGCCCCTCGTCTCCCCATTCCAGCCGAGACCATTCGCCACTATCTCACCCAAAATATCCACTACACCCTCACACCTGACTGCATCCGCTCCCTGGAGATCTTCCGCCGCTACGCCACCGAGATCGACGCTCTTCCGCCGCTGCCCGCGCTCCGCTTTCTATAGCGCCACCCTCACTTGCCCCCGATATCCCACTGAGACTTCCAGACTTCTGTTAGCGTCATAGTGACGATGAAGTCCATTGCCGGCACTGGAGTAACCACCGCAGCCGCAACAGAACCGGCGAAGCACCCGCTCGCCTTCCTTCTCGCCGCCGCCCCTCAGCATCATTCCAGCAAGTTCCTCCACCTACTTGCCGGCTTCGGCATCTTCGGCATCTTTCTCGTCTCGATCGTCGACTCGTCTTTCGTGCCGCTTCCCGTCCCCGGCGTCACCGACATCATGCTCGTCGTCTTCGCCGCTCAGAAATCCAACTGGATATTGCTGGTTCTACTTGCCACTGCGGGCTCCGCGATAGGCGGTTACCTGAGCTATCAGGTCGGACATGCTGGCGGAATGCAGTTTCTCGAAAGACACGTCCCTGCACGCATCTTCAAGAGGATCAGTGGCTGGATGGAAAAGCACGCCATTCTCGCCATCGCTCTCCCTGCTATCCTGCCGCCACCCATGCCGCTCTCGCCCTTTGTTCTGGCCGCGGGCGCGCTCAAGATGTCGAAGAAGAAGTTCCTTATCATCTTCACCGTGAGCCGTGCGGCACGCCACGCATTCGCCGTATGGCTCGGCATCGCGTACGGCAGGCACGTCCTCCATCTCTGGAGCCGCTTCTCCGCCAAATGGGCCACGACTATCCTCATCGTTCTATGGACGGGCATCCTTATCGGTTGCGCCGTCGCCCTTTGGAAGCTCTATAAAACATCCAAAACGGTCGGCGCGCACTCAGCCCAGCTCGCCGACCAACCCAACACGACCAACTGAGTCGGCTGTGGCCACGCTCATATCTCCCACTGCAACAGCGTGGACCCCACTGTAAACCCGGCGCCGACACTTGCCAGCAGCACGAGATCGCCTTTCTTCAACCGTCCGTCCTCAAGAGCTGTCTGCATAGCCATGGGAATCGTGGCCGCCGTCGTGTTCCCATACCGGTCGATATTGATGACGACGCACTCTTCCGGCATTCCCAGCCGCTCTGCCGTCGACAGAATGATCCGCTTATTCGCCTGGTGAGGGATGAAGCAGCTCAGGTCCTTGCCGGTAACGCCATTCCTCGTCAACACAGTCTCGGCCGCCTCCGCCATCTTTCTCACAGCAAACTTGTACACCGCTTGACCATCCTGATGCACATAATGCATCTTCGCAGCCACCGTCTCAGCCGTCGACGGATGCAGGCTGCCGCCGCCGGGCATATTCAACGCCGACGCGCCCGAACCATCGATCTCATGCCAGTAGTCGATGAGTCCCACTTCACCCTTCTCGCAGGGCTCCAGCAGAACCGCCCCGGCTCCATCGCCGAAGATCACGCATGTAGCCCGGTCCGTGTAGTCGATGATCGAGCTCATCACATCCGCTCCAATCACCATTACCTTCTTGTGCATTCCGCTCTCGACCAGCTTCGCGCCCACCTGCAGCGCATAAGGAAAGCCCGAGCAGGCCGCCGAAAGATCGAATCCCCACGCGCCTTTCGCGCCTAGTTTGTCCTGCACCAGGCACGCCGTCGCCGGAAATAACATGTCTGGAGTCACGGTGGCCACGATAATCACTTCAAGTTCGGTGGCCTCGATGCCCCGTGCCGCCAGGCATCGCTTCGCTGCTTCGACCGCAAGATCGCTGGTTCCAACTCCCTTATCCACAATGTGCCGCTCACGAATTCCCGTGCGCTCCACAATCCACTGGTCGTTCGTCTCTACCATCTTTTCGAGATCGGCATTGGTCAACAACCGTGGCGGAACATAAGCACCCACCGAACTAATCTTCGCTCTCACATGCACCTGCGGTTTCAACGTCAAACTCAATTCATCACCTCGTCCATCACTCAATCAGAATACAAAACTATTACAGATCAACCACTATTCGTTGTGACGTATTCCAGTCGACCAACGGACGCAACTCTCCCTCAATATGGATTTTTCAGATTTTCAAAGGGAAAAGAAGAGAGAAAGTGTACCGGGCGACCTACTGCGCCCATACTAGCCCGTTACCGTTGCTTCCTTCCGGACCTGGCGGGGTTGGCGGGATTACGTCGCGTAGGACCCGGCACAGCACTATCCTAACATTGCCGGGCCGTATGCCAAAACTCGCCTGTCGCAGCGTACTCCACACAGAAAATTGCCATCAAGCCGCTTCGCCGCATACGCTTGTCCTTCATGCGATTTGTCCTGCCACTTCTACTCGCACTCTCGCTTTGCGGCCATGCACAAGATGTCCACGTCCGCGTCTCCCACGACGTCAAGACCGGCATCGAAGGCACAACCGAGTTCCCCACCATCCAGATGGCGATGGACCATCACCCCTTCGCCGGCCCCGGCAAAGACGGACGACCTGCCCGCGTCTACATCGAGATCGCCCCGGGCACTTATCACGAGCGCGTCATCGTCACGCAGAACCACTCCAACATCACCTTCATCGGCATGGGCAAGTCACCTGAAGACGTGATCATCACCAACTCCCTCAACGCCAAACAAGCCGGTGGCACCTTCTTCACCGAAACCATCGAGATCAACGGCCCCGGATTCGAAGCCGACAACATCACCTTCGAGAACACCGCAGGCAACACCGGCCAGGCCGTCGCCGTAGCTAACCGCAGCGACCGCTCTATCTTCAAGCACTGCCGTTTCCTCGGCCATCAGGACACGCTCTTCGCCGATTACGGTAGCCAGTACTACGTCGATTCCTACATCGAAGGCGGCGTCGATTTCATCTTCGGCAACGCCACCGCCGTCTTCGACCACACCGAACTTCACGCAAACGGCCCCGGCTTCCTCACTGCGCAGTCCCGCACCTCAGCCGATCAGACCACCGGCTACGTCATCCTGAACAGCAAAGTCACCAGCGGACTCGATCCCTCGATTCAAGGCGGCATTGGCCTTGGCCGTCCGTGGCGTCCCTACTCGCGCGTCGTCTACATCAAAACCGAACTGCCCAGCGACATCAATCCTGCAGGCTGGAACAACTGGGGCAAAACATCCAACGAGCAAACCGCCTTCTACGCCGAATCCAACAGCACCGGGCCCGGCGCCAACCCGGCGGCCCGCGTTCCCTGGTCGCATCAACTCACCTCTGCCCAAACCAAACAGTTCCTGCCCGCAAATTTCCTGAGCGGCAAAGACCGTTGGAATCCAGAAGCTGACGCGAAGAAACTCCCTTAAAATTCGACACAAGATGTCTCTGCAGTTCCATGAACTAACGTCCGGGAACAACGAACATCTCCCCGAACGCGGCATCCTAAAGAGACAAAGAATGCCGACCACTACCAATCTCACGACGCCAGCGCACCCCGGCTACCTCGCCGATATCTACACCTTCGACTGGAAGCAGTTCTCCTTCCGAATCCCACTCATCGGCATCATTCCTATCGGCCTCTGCCTCTTCATAGGAGTCGCCGTCGGGCATCCCTCCGCCGGCCTCATCGCCGGAGGTGGCGCCTTCACCATTGGCTTTGGCGTCAACCAACGCATCGCCGACTCCCGCCTTTGGCCCATGATCGCCGCCACCGGCGCAGTATTCCTCTCGACGATGATCGGTATGCTGGTCGGACATCGCGGCTTCACTCTCGTCCTCGCCGCGGTAATCTGGGGATTCATCTACGGCATTCTCACCGCACGCGCCGCGGGAATCAGTTGGGTCGGGCAGCAATCCGCCATCACCCTCTTCGTAGCGTCAGCCTTCCCAGCTAACTTTCACGCAACGCTTCTCCGCGCGCTGCTCATCGGCGGCGGGGGAGCACTGCAAATCCTCATCACCAGCCTTTGCCTTCGCCTCCTTCCCGAACTCGCCGCCAACCTGCGCGCCATACGCCAAACCAGCAGCGAAGAGCTGAATCATCTGCTCAACAGCAACTTCGCCCGTTATCGTATGCTCGTGCGTCTTCGCGCCATGCCCGAAGACCTTCTACGCATTCCAACTTTTCCGTTTGCCCTTCGCATGGCCCTTACCGTAGGCATCGCCGCAGAAGTCTATCGACGCCTAGGCATTCAGAGCGGCTACTGGATACCTATGACTGCGCTCCTCGTTCAAAAGCCCGCATTCTCGGAGACCTTCTCTCGCGCCTTCCTCCGCGTCGGCGGAACCCTTGCCGGGGCCGTCATCTCAACCATTTTTCTCGTGCACATTCACCCAAACCCCTTCTATCTCGCAGGGTTGGCAACCTTCTTTGCGCTCTGGTCCTACGCCACCAACACCGTCAACTATGGTCTCTACACGCTCTTCCTCACCTCTTACATCGTCTTCCTGCTCTCCCTGAACGCACTTCCCGGCCCCGTCATCGCCCATCGCCGCGCCCTCTGCACCACCGCCGGGGGACTCATCGCCCTCGTTATTCACCTCGACGCAATCCGGCGTCGACGCAATCGCCCGAGCACCGCTCCTTTGCAGGAATAGATCCGCATCGCCGACAAATAGGGTCTCCTCCCCCTTTGAACAATTCTCCCGCCTCGGAAACGACACTTCCCATCTCAATGAACGCGCCAGAAGTTGCAATATTTTGCACTCTGAATACAAGTGGGATTCGGGAAATCCTGAACCCTAACGGGCAAAAAACGAACATCTGGATGTGATTTGCTAAGCATTTTAGGTGTGCACTTTATTGCACCTACCTGAGCAAACTATTTCATGAAAATAAATCCGACACCATCTGCATCTATTAGCAGAGATTCACTTAGGAGACTTCCACCGTGCGCAACATTCTTTCTTCCCTCGTCGTTATGGCCGCTCTTGCAGTAGCACCTTCCGTCCTTCACGCAACCCCGATCACCGGTCAATTTTCCATCACGGGCGCCTCCGTTACAGATAACGGAACCTCCCTAAGTTTTGTGCCCGACTCGATTGCCGTAGGCGCGGCAAACACGCTCAATGGATCGTTCGCCACCCTACTCTCCTCCAACGAAGCCGGCACCATCACCCAGAACATTGACTACAGCCCCTATACTGCCGGCAGCGGCGTCATCACGCTGACGAACACGAACGGAACGATTGTCAACTACACCCTCGACACGCTCACGGCACAGGTTGTTGGTGGCTTCACGCTTTTCACCGGCAATGGCATGCTCTCCACCAATGCGGCCGGTTATGACAACACCGACGGTACCTTGCTGTTCTCGACACAGGGCAACGGAACTGTGACGTTCTCGGCTACGACCAATGCGGCCGCCCCCTCCGCAGTTCCTGAGCCGTCCACCCTCGCGCTGCTCGGCACCGGCCTGGTCGGCCTCGCCGGCCTCGTCAAGCGTCGCTTGGCATAATCTTTCCATCGCACTCAAGATGTCGGGCATAGGGAAAAAGACCTCATCCGTCCCCTATGCCCGACATCTTTAATTCTCTCTGTAACCACCCGAGAGCCGGAATTCCGCAGTAAGCCAGCCAGAAATCCCAAGAAAATCGCTATAATGGAAGTCAGTGACTCCCCCCGCCATTCTCGAAGAGCTGACTTCGTCAGCCCCTGACCAATCCTCGGCCAAGCCCCGCCCCAAAATCGGCTTCGTCTCCCTCGGCTGCCCTAAAAACCTGGTCGACTCTGAAGTCATGATGGGCATGCTCCATCATGCTGGCGGTGAGCTCACCCCGCAAGCCGAAGACGCAGAAATCCTTGTCGTCAATACCTGCAGCTTCATCGACTCCGCCAAGCAGGAGTCCGTCAACACCATCCTCGAGATGGTGCAGCACAAGAAGGCCAACGGCGGCCGCGCCCAGCGCCTCATCGTCGCAGGTTGTCTCGTCGAGCGTTACCGTGACGAGATCCAAAAAAATATTCCCGAAGTAGACGCGGTCGTGGGCACAGGCGAACTCGAAGCCATCCTAGCCGCCGCAGGTCTTTCTCCCACGGGCCACGCCAACAACTCTCCCTTCCAAATCCTCACGCAGGCACAGATCGACCGCGCTCCCAGCGCCGTAAACCAGCACAGCCGCCCCGAAGAATCCTCTCCGCAGCTCCAGATCGAGCAGGGCCACCTCGCCAGCCGCCCCGAGGGCGACCTACGCGAGCAGCAGGGCCGCTTCTCACGCGCCGCCTGGGACGGCGCCACCGCCGCTCTCCCCGAGTACCTCTACAGCGACACCACGCCGCGCATCCTCACCACACCCCGCGCCAGCGCCTACATCAAGATCGCCGAAGGCTGCGATCACCCCTGTGGTTTCTGCATCATCCCGCAGCTTCGCGGCAAGTTTCGCTCGCGCCGTATGTCCTCGATCATCACCGAGGCGGACGCCCTGATAGCTCAGGGCGTCCGCGAGATCACCCTCATCGGCCAGGACACCACCTGCTACGGCGAAGACCTCGGCATCAAGGATGGCCTTGCCCAGCTCCTTGAAGCCCTTGCCGTGCTTCCCGGCCTGCGTTGGTTGCGCTTCCTCTACGCCTACCCCAACAAGGTCACCACGCGCCTGCTGGAGACCATTGCCCGCCACGACAACATCGCCAAGTACCTAGACGTGCCCCTCCAACACGCCAGCCCCTCCGTGCTCAAGCGCATGAAGCGCGGCGGAACCCCTGAAGTCTTCCTCAAACTCATCGAGAAGGCCCGCAGCATCGTTCCCGGCATCGTCCTCCGTACCAGCTTCATCGTCGGCTTCCCCGGCGAGACCGAAGAGGACTACAATCAACTCGAAGCCTTCATCACCACCGCCCGGATCGACTGGCTCGGCGTCTTCACCTACTCCGACGAAGAGGGCGCGGCCGCCTTCGAGCTAGCCTCCGAGCTGAAGGTCCCCAAACGCACCATCGAAGCGCGCCGCCGCAAGCTGATGAAGCTCCAGCAAAAGATCAGCGCGAAGTCCAAGTCCCAATGGATAGGCCGCGAGATCGACCTGCTGGTCGAAGGACCCAGCGAAGAGACCGACCTCCTCTGGGAAGGCCGGACTCCGCTGCACGCCCCCGAGATCGACGGCAAGGTCTTCATCAACGACTTCGGCCCCCACGAAGCCCTCGTCCCCGGCACCTTCTACCGCGCCGAAATCACCGAGTCCCACGACTACGACGTAGTCGCTCGCATCCTCGACTAAAATTTCCAGCATTCATCTGCCCTGCCTGGACTAGAATGACGTCCATCAGAAGAGCTGTTCTCCTTACGGGTTACTTTGCACCTTCGAGCACGACGCAGCGGCTGGGAGGGATATGCCCGACGAAGTCGTCAAAGCCATGCCGATGAAGTTATGCGTGCCGTTGCGCAAGGTTTTTGTCCTGTGTTGTGTGGGGCTGTCCTCTTGCGGATACGCGGCAGCTCAACAGGAAGCAAAACCTCCCAGCTCCCCCTACAACATCGAAGTAACCGTCAAGAAACTGTTAGTGCCGGTTGTGGTTCGCGACAAGCAGGGCCACTCGGTGGGTGATTTAAAAAGAGAAGACTTTCAGGTCTTTGATAATGGCAAGCCCCATCCTCTCTCCGCATTCATGGTTGAAGAGCGCGTGGGAGCAGAAAGCCGCCCCGCCAGCAACTCCGAAAACGGCACCCTCTCCCCCACCCCTTCGCAATCATCGACCGTGTACCCGCGCTTCATCGTCTTCCTCTTCGACGATCTGCACCTGAGCGCCGAAGACATTGTGCGCGCAAAAAGGGCTGGCGCCACGTTACTCTCGGGGTCGTTGGTCGACTCGGATATCGCTGCCGTGGTCTCTCTCTCCGGACAAATCAACAGCGGCTTGACCCGTGATCGAGCGAAGCTGCAGGACGCGATCACGAGCCTGAAACCACAGATTCTCTATCGGTCCAGCAACTCCGATTGCCCAAACATCGACTACTACCAGGCCGACCTGATGGAGAACAAGCATAACGACGTGGCAATCCAGGACGCGATAGCGCAGGTGTTCAGTTGCGACCCCGGCCTGGATCCTCAGCGCGACCTTCCCATCGCCGAGAGGCTGGCCGAATCCGCAGCCAGGCGAATTCTTTCGATTGGACATCAGGATGTTCAAACATCCTTCGCTACGATCCGAGAGATTGTGCGCAGGATGGCCACTTTGCCAGGACAAAGCACCCTGATTCTGGTATCGCCCGGCTTCCTTACCGTTGAACCAGACGCGCTTGCTGCGGAATCACGGGTTATCGACTTCGCCGCACAGTCCAATGTAACGATCAGCGCTCTGGATGCGCGCGGCTTGTACACAACATCCTTGACCGCCAGCGAGGATGTCCAGGGGATTCCCCTGGTGTCAAAGGCGGAATTCCACGCAAGCTCCATGAGGGCGGTCGAGAACGTGATGGCTGAGCTCGCCGACGGCACCGGCGGTACTTTCTTTCACAACAACAACGATCTTGGCGCGGGATTCAGGAGCCTCACAGAGACACCAGAGTACGTATATCTTCTCGAGCTGCCACTCGACAACATCAAGCCCAATGGCGCCTACCACCGCTTGAAGGTGAAAGTGGATCGCAACGGTGTGCAGGTACAGGCACGCAGTGGCTACATCTTGCCCAAGCCCGCGAAAACCAAGAAATAGCTTTCAGCTTCTACCGTTCAGAGATCATCGAGTCCCACAGTTACGATGTCGTATCCTTTTCCCCCGGCACATAGCTGTCATCCTCCGCCATCGGCGAAGGATGACAATACTGAGAAAGTCCAATCAGGCTTTTCCGCTAATACAGCAGCACAGCCACCCTATAAGTCGTGAATCCCTGCCCCGACTGCGCACTCGGGCAAGCACCCACCGCAGCCGAGTGATAGGTCCCCTGCGCTATCCGCTGCACCAGAACGTCCGGGAGTTGGCTGGGATTCGATCCTTCCCAATGCACGACAAGCATTGCACCCGGCGATGTATTGCTCTGGCTTTCGCAGTTCGACCGTGCCTCCTCTGTCGACTTCACAGACTGCATCCCCATCTTCTGCAACGCCGCCACCACCTGACCCGCTACCTCATCCTGCCTCGGCGCCGGTACATCGTGCGCAAAATCCTCTACCGCGTACAACAGTCCTCCGCTCTCGATCACGCCGATGCCGACAACATTCATGTTCGGATTTAGAAGATTTGTCCGGTGTGACTGGGTGATCGTCCAAATATGATGAAGCTGCGCCGGGTTCTGTCCCTGCCCCGCGAGATTCTCAGCGATTGCGCCGAAGTGGGCACCCTGCTGAGCCGCCCGCGTAATCATATCCGGTTCGCCCGGATACTGGTGCTCCATGTCGCCCGCCGCCACAACCATGCGCTTGGCGTGCAGCCTCGCCGCCCGTGCCAACGCGCTATCCCACGCCAGCGGAGCCACTCCATGCTCTGCTCGAAACTGGTTGGCCATCTGCAACAGTGCCTTCTCCGCAGGCGATGCATCCACCTGCGCCATCCCCGTAGACACCGCCATCAGCCCACCAAGTAAAACGACCACAAATCTTCGGATCACACTCACGTCGCCCTCCACATGAAGAACCAGTATCACCCAACCCTTCGCAACCGTCTGCCCGAAGGAGAGCCCACTTTATTTAATCTCCTACAAAAAGTGCCATGAATCTTCGCAAAATCTTTGGGGCCCAGCTAGCCGGGACAGCAGTTGCCATGCACCAGGGCCGCAAATTAACACGCCGGCTTCTCCGTGGGGTATAAAGATTTAAATTGATATGCGAAAACTTTTTGTCTGCGCTGCTTCGTTTCTCGTCTTGACCACGGCCGCTCTTGCTCATGCTCAGAACTCATCGGAAGTTGATCCGATGCTGGGCGCAGACAAGGGTGGAAATGTTTTCGTGGGCCCAACGCTTCCCTTTGGAATGGCGAAGCCCGGGCCGGACTACGGAGACAATGAAGCCAATTCGGGATGGGAGGCGAGCGGCAACCTGAACGGCTTCTCCCAGTTGCACGTCTCGGGCACAGGTGGCGGCCCGAAGTACGGAAACATCCTGGTGCAGCCAATGATGGGCAAAGCCGATCCTGCGCACAGCTCCGCACCGCGGAAGGACGAGCATGCGGAGGTTGGATACTACACCGTCAGGCTGGGCGGATCGGGAATTCGTGCAGAGGTTACAACAGCGCGACGAACGCCTGTCTATCGATTTACCTACCCCGGAACTGGTCAGCGCACGCTGCTTGTAGATGTAGGACACCTGCTCATGCGCAGGCATGATTCGCCGCACCGCTATCCGGAAAGCCAGATCGTCTACTCCACCGACGTGCAGGTACTGTCGCCGACGGAGATCGCCGGAATGCAGGCGTCCGTCATGGGATGGAACATCCAGACCACACCCATGAGGGTTTACTTTTACCTCGTGACTGACACGCCTGCGGTAGTAAGCGGAACATGGCAGGACGGCAAGAGCGTTCAACCGGGAACGAAAAGGGCAAGCTACAAAATGCCGTTCACAATGAGCACGCTGCCCAAGTCCTCCCCGCCGATCGTAAGCACTGGAGCTTACCTGACATTTGCTGCCGGTGAGAAGCCAGTGAAGGTGAAGGTGGGCGTGTCATTCGTCTCAATCGACCAGGCAAAAAAGAACGCGTTAAGTGAGGTGGCCGGGTTCGACTTTGACGGAACGCGCAAGGCTGCTGTCGCGGCCTGGAACAAAGAGCTTTCGACAGTGAAGATCACAGGCGGCACGCCCGGTGATCGCCAGCAGTTTGCGACCGGTCTTTACCACTCGATGCTCATGCCAGTGGACCGCACCGGCGAGAATCCGCTGTGGCAGAGCGCGACCCCGTACTATGACGACTTCTATTGCATCTGGGATACGTTCCGATCTTCCACTCCCCTCTTGACGCTCCTCGATCCGAAACGAGTTACCGGCATCCTGCAGTCCCTGCTGGAGATTCAGGATCATGACCACTTCTTCCTGGACGGGCGCTCCGGCAACTTTGCCGGTAGAACTCAGGGCGGGTCCAATGCCGAGATGATGTTCACCGACGCATTCGTCAAGCATCTTCCTGGACTGGATTGGGAGCGAGTCTATCGGGCAATGGTGCATGATGCCGAGGCTGAGTCGACCGACCCCATACGCTTCGGACGAGGCGACATGGACGAGTGGAAACGACTTGGATATCTGTCCTTAGAGCACTCCGATCCTGCGGGAGGAGCCGATCGGCCGGGCTCGCGCTCCATGGAGTACGCCGCCAACGATTATGCTGTCGGTCTCATGGCGAAGGATCTGCATCATGACGCCGATGCGAAGCTGTTTATGAGCCGCGCGGAGAACTGGAAAAAATTGTGGGATGCCAATGCCGTGGACCACACAGAGCGCGGTGACGTGAAGGGCTTCATCTGGATGCGTCATGAGGATGGAAGATGGAAGGAAAACTTCAATTCTCATCTCGTTGGCACCTGGTATAAGGATAATTTCTACGAAGCCAGTACCTGGACTTATTCGCTCTACGTTCCGCAGGACGTTCGCGGACTCGTTCAGATCGCCGGAGGAGCATCTGCATTCAAGAAACGCCTCGATCTCTTTTTTGTAGCCGATGTACCAGGACGCTACCGCTACGACGTCGGCAACGAGCCTGGGTTCCTTTCGCCATATCTCTACAACTGGATTGGCGACCAAAGCAGCACAGCGAAGACCATCCGGGCCATCCTTCCCGCGAGCTATCACACAGGTCTGGGCGGTTTACCGGGAAATGACGATTCAGGCGCGATGGGATCGTTTCTTGTCTTCAACCAGCTCGGCTTCTTCCCGGTGGCAGCGCAGGATTTCTATCTCATTGGCTCGCCGACGTTTCCCCGGTCCTCCATCCTCCTGGCTAACGGAAAGACCTTCTCTGTCGTAGCCGAGAACTCTTCTCCGACGAACGTTTACATCGCGAAAGCGATGTGGAATGGCAGGCCGTATCTCCGCTCATGGTTTACACATGATCAGTTGATGGCGGGCGGCGAACTCAAGCTGACGATGACAGACAAACCCACACATTGGGACACAGGCGGCGCACCTCCTTCGATGTCAGACAGATGATGCAAGCTTCGTCGACCGATTCGCAACACTCAGCGGCGAGTCGTCTGCTGCGTTTCACCGTCTAAAAATTTACAATCGGAGATGCCATGTCAAAAGCACTCTTCTGCCCCACCTGTCGCAAAGTAGTCCTCGCCACCGACGAGGACTTCCCCTTCTGCTCCGACCGCTGCCGCATCCTGGACCTCGGCAAGTGGGCCAGTGGAGACTATAAAATCTCCTCTCCCATTCAGGACCCCGACGACCTCGAGGAGCTTGCCCGCTCTCGGGCTCACCGCCATCCCAACTCCAGCGACGAAGAATAAGCCCATCAAAAAAGTGCGGCCCGTGTTAAGGTCAAGCCCTGCAGAATCAAGACTTTGCCATGAAATCGGGACCTTTTCGCCCTGAAGTCCAGACTTAAGCACCATGGAATCAAGACTTTGGCGTATTAAGTACGGGGGTGGGGGTACTTACAGTGAAACGTGCCAAACTAAACTAATCCCTGAATCTCAATGGCCAACTCCAAAATCCAACTCCGCCCTCCTGCCAAAAAGAAGACTCTTTGGGCTTGGCTCATCGGCACCTTCTTCGGCGCCGGCCTGCTTAAGCCCGGTCCTGGAACCTACGGTTCCATCGCCGCCATCATCCTTTGGTTCATCGCCGCCCACGTCTTCCCAGTCAGCGCGCTCGCGCTGACCATCGGCACGATCATTGCCGCCGTCGTAGTCACTCTCATCGGCATTCCCGCCGCTACCATCGTCGCCCGCGAGTCTGGCCGCGAAGATCCCGGTCATGTCGTCATCGATGAGGTCGCTGGTCAGCTTATTGCCCTGATCGCCATTCCCGCGGATTGGAAGCACGCCGCCCTGAGCCTCCTGCTCTTCCGCTTCTTCGACATCCTTAAACCGCCGCCCGTCCGACAACTGGAGCGACTGCCCGAAGGCACCGGCATCATGCTCGATGACGTGGCCGCAGGAATTCTGGCTCTCCTTGTAGCGCAGTTCGTGCATCTCTTCTTCTAACGCCGCAACCTTGCACTCCCGCGGCGCAGCGCATACCCTGAGACACACCCATGAGCCTTTTCCATCCAAGCACCGCCGCCCCTCATCTTGACCGAGTCTCTCCTCGCGCAGCCATGCCCGGAGGCGAAGCAGAAATTCGGGGCACCAATTTGGACCCTGCTGCGCACAACATTCCACGAGCCACGATCGGCGACATCTCAGCGTCCGTCATTCTCAGCCGGCCGACACGGGCTATCGTCCGAATTCCCGAAGGCACCATCACCGGAGATCTCATCCTGCATCGCAACGGAGCGGCGAGTAACCCTCTGACTCTCCGCATCGCGGTCCCTATGGCGGAAAATCTTCATCCTGTAGCCAATCCAGCCGTCGACGCCGACGGCAACGTCTATGCCACCCTCTCCGGCTCCCGCGGCCAGGCGACGCCCGTCTCAATCTTCAAAATCCAGCGCGACTTTCAGATGACACCGTTTGTCCGCGACCTGCTCAACCCCACAGGACTGGCCTTCTCACCCGACGGCTATCTCTACGCCAGTTCCCGCGCCGAGGGCACGGTCTACCGCATCTCTCCCGAAGGGGCCATCTCGACTTACGCCGAGGGCATGGGCGTCGCCACCGGCATCGCCTTCGACCGCGACGGCAATCTCTTCGTCGGCGATCGTTCCGGCACCATCTTCAAGATTGCCCGCGGAGACGCACGCGGCAGCAGTGGCGAGATCTTCGTCTATGCCACGCTGGAACCCAGCATCGCAGCCTATCATCTCGCCTTCAACGACGCCGGGACGCTCTTCGTCACCGGTCCAACGACCTCCAGTAATCAAGCCGTCCACGCCATTGACCGCGACGGCAATACAACCGTCTTCTATCAGGGTCTCGGCCGTGCTCAGGGCATGGCCTTCGATGTCGACGGCAACCTCTATGTTGCCGCCAGTCTCCACGGTCAGCGCGGAATCGTCCGCATCACGCCGCAGCGTGAAGCCAGTCTCGCCGTCTCCGGCCAGAACCTCGTAGGTCTGGCGTTCCTCGAAGATGGTTGCGCCGCTCTGGCTACACGAGACGCGCTTTATCATGTGGCCCTCGACATTGAAGGCCGCCCTCTCACTTAATCAGACATCTGCGGTCTAACTCTATGTCGTCAGGCCTATTTAGTTTTTACTTTGAACCAACAGGCCTTGGTCGTGTAAAGTTATCCCGCAACCCATCTGCACCCGCCAGGCGCATATGAACTGCTATCAGAACTAACTCCCAAGGAGGAGATGTGATCTCTCGACGTGAATTTCTCGACACTCTTGCAGTAGGGGCGGCTGGCCTCGCTGTCAGCTCGACCGCAAAAAGTTATGCCCAGATCCTTGGAGCCAATGACCGCCTTAACTTCGCCGTCATCGGCCTCCACAGCCGCGCCTACGCCCACCTCGCCTCTCTCAAGGCAAACGAGAAGCATGCGAAGATCACCCACGTCTGCGACGTGGACAGCAACACTCTCAGCAAGTTCGCAGGCGCCGTCCAGCAGAAGATGGGCGATGCCCCGGCGACCGACAAAGACTTCCGCAAGATCCTCGCCCTTAAAGACGTGGACGCGATCACCATCGCGACACCCGATCACTGGCACGCTCCCATGGCCATCCTTGGACTGCAGGCGGGCAAGCATGTCTACGTCGAGAAGCCATGCAGCCACAACCCCGCCGAAGGCGCGCTGCTCGTCGAAGCTCAGCGGAAGTATGGCAAGCACGTACAGATGGGAACCCAGCGTCGTTCCTCGCCTGTCTACATCGATGTCATCAAGAAGATTCAAGACGGGCTGGTTGGCCGCGCTTACTATGCCAAGGCCTGGTATAGCAACACCCGCAAATCCATTGGCGTCGGTAAACCCGCGCCAGTTCCCGCCGTTCTCGACTGGGATCTTTGGCAGGGACCCGCGCCGCGCCAGCCTTACAAGGACAACGTCCAGCCCTACAACTGGCACTGGTTCAAGATCTGGGGCACCGGCGAAGCGCTCAACAATGGAACGCATGAAGTCGATGTCTGCCGCTGGGCGCTCGGAGTCGATCTGCCCAACCGCGTCACCGCATCCGGCGGACGCTATCAGTTCAAGGACGACTGGCAGTTCTATGACACCCTCGACACCAGCTTCGAATATGACGATAAGCTCATCTCCTGGCAGGACCAGAGCTGCAACGGGATGAAGCTCTACGATCGTGACCGCGGCGCGGTCGTCGTCGGTACAACGGGCAGCGTCGTCCTCGACCCCGGCGGCTATGAGGTCTATGACCTGAAAGGCAAAAAGATCAACGACGTCAAGGAAGGCAAGGCAGCTTCGTCTTCCGACCTGACCGGAGCGGACAACATGACCGACCTCCACTTCGCCAACTTTATCGCCGCCATCCGCACCGGCGAAAAACTGAATCAGCCGATCGAATCAGGCAACATCTCAGTGACGATGCTTCAACTCTCGAACATCGCCTGGGAGGTTCAGCGCGAACTGAAACTAAACCCGAAAAACGGCCACATTCTCAATGACCCCGAAGCGATGAAGGGTTGGGGCCGCGAGTACGAGAAGGGCTGGGCTCCTCACCTGTAAACCGGGATTGGAGTCAGGTTCCATGCGATAAGACATTGGCGGCCTCTTGCACCTGAGGCCGCCAATAGTCTTTAAGAAGCCTTTTGCTTGGGTGCTACGGAGCCTGAACTCTGGGAACACCCTGGTTTTGCAGCAGGTTTATGACATCGAGGATCTACCCGATTGGCTGGCGAGGCTAAATTTTGCGCCTTCGATTCAGTCTCGCGCACACATGACAAGAAACCGCTAACATCCAAAGAGAAAGTTATTTAGAGACAGAAATCCACCTAGACCATGATTGCTGAAATCATTGCTGTCGGCTCCGAGATGCTTACGCCTCATCGGCAGGACACCAACTCCCTGTACCTCACGGCGGGACTCAACGACCTGGGCGTCGAAGTGGGCTTCAAGACCATTGTTGGCGACAGCCTCCGTCACCTGACCAGCGTTGCAAAGATCGCCATTGATCGCGCCGATATCGTTGTCTTTTCCGGCGGCCTCGGGCCCACCGAGGACGACCTCACGCGTGAGGCTGTCGCCGCTGCTCTGAGCATCGAACTCAACCGCGATCCTGCAGTTCTCACTGACCTTTATAAGCGCTATGCAGCGCGACAGATCGTCATGCCGCCGAACAATGCCAAGCAGGCCGACGTGCTCGACGAAGCTATCCTGCTCAACAACAAAAATGGCAGCGCTCCGGGTCAGTATCTCGACACGACGGTCAACGGAGATCGCAAGATCGTCATTCTTCTCCCCGGACCTCCCGGTGAATTGAAGCCGCTCTTCGATGACGTGTGCAAACCTCGTTTGGCTGCTGCTCTTCCCTCTCGTCACCTTGCCCGGCGGATGCTCCGGATGGCGCTGATTCCCGAATCGCAGGTAGATACCCGCACTGCGCCAATCTACAAACAATATGCGGATGTTGAGACCACCATCCTCGCCGGACACGCAGAAATCCAACTTCACTTCCTATCGGCCAAGCCGACTCTTGCCGAGGCGCAGGCCCGGGTCGACGAACTCGCAGAAAAGATCGAGCGCGAGATGGACGATAGTATCTTTTCGTCCCGCGGCGAGAGCCTCGAAGAGGTGGTGCTGCTGATGCTGGGCATGAGGCACCTGACGCTCGCGGTTGGCGAAAGCTGCACCGGCGGCCTGCTCGCCCAGCGTCTCACCGCCGTTCCCAATAGTTCCAGCGCGTTCATCGGTGGCGCGGTCGTCTATACAACCGAACTCAAGACGATCTTTGCTGGTGTCTCGAAAGAGACGATCGATAGCAAGGGTGCGGTGAGCGAAGAGGTTGCACGAGAGCTCGCCCAAGGCATTCGTGCACGCACCGGCGCGGCACTTGGGATCTCCGTTACCGGTCTCGCCGGTCCCGGCGGTGCGCCTTCCGGCCCTGACTCGGAAAAGCCCATTGGCCGCGTCTATATCGGCCTGGCCGACGGGCAGCAAACGCAGGTGCGTGAACTCAACCTGACAGGCGACCGAATGCGCATCCGTTTCTGGGCCACACAACATGCTCTTGAAATGATTCGCCGCCACTTGCTCTAACGTGCCAACCCGCTTCATAACGTTCACTTGATAAACTCATCGGGAAGACAATGACTCCCTGGTTCCTCTCCATCTCGCTGGCCTATCTCCTTGGCTCCATTCCGTTTGGCTATGTTTTGGTGAAAACATTTCGCAAGCAGGATATTCGCGCCACAGGCAGTGGCAATATCGGAGCCACCAATGTAGCCCGTTCCGGAGCGAAGGGTCTCGCCATTGCCACGCTCCTGCTCGATCTGGGCAAAGCGTTCGTCGCCGTCAAAATCGCACAACACATTTTGCCCGGTAACTACGATCTTGCCGTACTCGCGGCAGTTGCCGCCATCCTCGGCCATGTGTTTCCCGTCTGGTTGCGCTTCCGTGGAGGCAAAGGCGTTGCCAGTGCCCTTGGAGTCTTCCTAGCGCTGACCTGGCCAAGCGCGCTCGCCACACTCGCGGTTTTTGTCGTGATCTTCCTCCTCACCCGCTATGTCTCCCTGGCTTCAATCATCGCGGCCGCAGCCTTCCCTCTCTTTGCCCTCCATTTCGTGCCATTGAGAACGCCGATCGTGATCGCTGGTTTTCTCTTCATTCCTCTGCTTATCATCGTCAAGCATCACCAGAACATTCGCCGTCTGCTCACCGGCACGGAGAACCGCTTCGGCTCCTCCAAGGTGTCAGCATGAGCAGGATAGCGATTCTCGGCGCAGGCGCCTGGGGGACTGCGCTCGCGCTCGCGCTCGCCCGTCGCGGCGGCCACGAGCTCGTCCTGTGGTCGCACTCTGCTCCCCTTGCGGACCAGCTGAACGATCTGGGAGAAAACCTTCCCTATCTTCCCGGCTTCACTCTGCCCGCCGACATTCAGGTGACCTCCGACCTGCCGGGCGCAATCTTTGAAGCCGACATTCTGCTCTGCGTGACACCCTCTCAGCATGTTCGCGGCATCATCAGCCATATTGCCCCCTTGCTAACCCGCGACCAGATCCTCGTGAGCGCGTCGAAGGGCCTCGAGGAGAGCACTTTTCTGCGAATGTCGCAGGTTATTGCCTCCATCACTGACAATCCTTGTGCCGTCCTCAGCGGGCCATCGTTCGCCCAGGAGGTGGCGCTTGGCTATCCCACCGCCATCGTCGCCGCTGCCGCGACATCTACGCTCGCTCAGATTATTCAACGCGAATTTTCTTCATCGCTACTTCGGATCTATACCAACAACGACGTCACAGGCGTCGAGTTGGGAGGCGCGCTGAAGAACGTAATCGCTTTGTCCTCTGGAGTAGTCCATGGCCTCAATCTCGGGCATAACTCCGCCGCAGCACTCATTACCCGAGGTATCGCCGAGATCACCCGACTCTCGGTAGCCTGCGGGGGCCGGCGCCAGACGCTGGCTGGCCTTTCAGGCATTGGCGATCTTGTCCTCACCTGCACCGGAAACCTCTCCCGCAACCGCTCTGTCGGTATCGAACTGGGTAAGGGGCGCCATCTTCCCGATATCCTCGCTGGCCTTAACGGCAAAGTAGCCGAAGGCATCCAGAGCACTACTGCCGCGCTTGGTCTGGCCGCTCGTTATGGAGTCGAGATGCCGATTACAGAACAAATGGATGCGATTCTGCATCACAACAAATCACCGAAAGACGCAATTCGTGACCTGATGACCCGACCCGGACGCGAAGAGTAGCGCCGCATCCTGCCCCGCGGCTATGCCCCAGATCCGCGAGATATCCTTGAGCCGCAGGACTCGCATCCTATCGGATATGAGCGAATCGAAGAAGCCTACCGCCGACCCCCATGAATTAAAGGATGAGGACACCTTCCTGCACGTTGTGATTTATGCGGGGATATTTCTGCTCATAGGACTGATCGCCGCCTTCCTCATAATTAAGGGTGTTGGAAGACACATTGTTCCGGGCCGGCACGCTCCGCACCCTACCTCTCAACTCGCTGCACCTGCAACAAAGGACTCCTCCATCGGAGGAATCAAAACTACTGAATCGCCGTTCATATTCGCGCAACAAAAAATCCGGCACAGTGTCTAATAAATCGAGAGCTTCACCCGGTGATTCTTGTCGGACTTGGGCTCAAAACCTGCTGATCTCGAACTCCGGCGCAGCCTGACACGGCCGGACAAAACGAAGAACAGGTGGGACGGTTGATTATGAAGATGATTCATCTTATTAAAGGCTCCATCAGCACCATCGCAGTAGCAATGCTGCTACTGGCTGCTCCTCGCGCGGCACATGCAGGAGTCTTTGTTTCTGTCGCAGTCGCTCCTCCGGCGATACCCGTGTATGCGCAACCACCCATCCCTGGCGACGGCTACATCTGGACGCCGGGCTATTGGGCCTGGACCGGCGAGGGTTACGAGTGGGTCGATGGAGCCTGGGTTGAGCCACCATATGTTAATGCGCTGTGGACCCCCGGGTACTGGGGTTGGGGCGGCGGCGGCTACTTCTGGAACGCAGGATACTGGGGTCCGTCCATTGGCTATTATGGCGGCATCAATTACGGCTTCGGCTACTTCGGCACCGGCTTCTACGGCGGTTACTGGCGCGGGGGCCGCTTCTGTTACAACCGTGGCTACAACAACTTCGGTGGCCGTCACTTCGGAAACGTCTATGATCGGCGGGTTGCCGGATTCGACGGGCGACCAGGCGGTTCGAGCTTTGTAAGGCATGGAGACGAGCATGGCTTCGCGGGAAATCGCGAGGCGAGCATCGGTGGCCGTAATTTCGGCAACCGCGGCATCGCAAGCAACCGCGGTTTTGCCGCCGAGGGACAGCGTAATTTCGCCAGCGGAAATCGCCAGGCCTACAACAATGTAAGCAACCATCAGTCCTTCAATGGAGCTCGCTCCTACAGTGGAGGCAACTACGCTGGACGTAGCTTTACGCAACAAGCACCTCGAAGCTATGCGCAACCCAGTCGCGGATATAGTGGCGGTAGCCGCGGCTATTCCCAGGCTCCCGTAGCGCGCTCAAATTTTAGCGGCGGCAACGGAGGCTTCCATGGAAACGCGGGCGGTGGCGGCAGCTTCCACGGCGGCGGCGGTGGTGGTGGATACCACGGCGGCGGAGGCGGTGGTGGATACCATGGCGGCGGTGGTGGTGGATCCCACGGTGGTGGCGGGGGTGGCCGTCGGTAAGAGCTACTTCAATCACTGCTGACAAGGTAAAGCAATGGGCTGGGGAGATTATCCCCAGCCCATTCTTTGTCCAATCATTTCAACTTCACCAACTCGCGCTCATCCTCGATCCGCTATTTCTAATACCGTCCTTGCGATCATTTTCACAGCAGCAGGATGCGCCAAGGCCCGAGCCCGCTCGCCCATATTCTGTCGTCGTGAATCGTTCGCCAGCAATTTCGAAAGCACTTCCAACAGGCGCTCCTCGCTCAACTGAGCTTCTAATATCATCTCGGCCGCTCCGACAGCTACGAATGCGTCGGCATTCTTTCGCTGATGGTCATCGGCAGCTTGCGGAAACGGCACCAGGACAGAGGCCCGGCCTGCCGCCGACAGCTCCGCGATTGTGCTTGCGCCGCTTCGGCACAAGATCAGGTCAGCCGCTGCAAACTGGGCCGCCATATCATCCAGATATGGCACGACCTTTACCCTTTCAAAGCCGACTTCGGCGCTGCGGTATTGCGCGAGCGTCGAATCGCCGTGCCGTCCACCGGTCTGATGCACCACCTCCAGCGTGGGGAAGGCGTTCAGGAGCCGCTTCATAATCTTCGGCATCCGTTCGTTGAATACCCTGGCTCCCTGGCTGGCGCCAAAAACCAGCAACCTCTTCTTTCCAACCAGCGGCTTTGCGCCAATGTCGAAGAACTCCGGCCGTACCGGCGTACCCGTGACCTGTGCTCCGTGAAAGAAGCGGCGAGTCTCCTCGAAGTTCACCGCAGCAGCCGTGACCAGCTTTCCGACCAACCGATTCGCCAGCCCGGGAACGGCGTTCGGCTCAAAGGCCAGCGTCGGTACCCGCAGCAGGATGGCCGCCATCATCGCCGGACCGGAGGCATAGCCTCCCACGCCTACGACAACGTCCGGTCGAAAGCTGCGCAGGAGTCTTATGCATCGACCTATACCCAACGGCAGGTCCATCAGTGTCCGCAGCCGTGTAGCCAAACTCACATTTTTCAACTGACCAACGTGGATTAGTTCCAGCGGAAATCCCGCCTCCGGCACCAGTCGCGTCTCAAGCCCGCGCGCTGTCCCTACGAATCGAACCTCGGCACCCGCCGCATCCCGCAGCTCTCGCGCAATGGCCAGTGCAGGAATTACATGACCTCCGGTTCCACCCCCGGCGATCAATATCCGCAATCGCGTCCCACTGTTCTCCTGCACGTCAGTCGATCTCTCGAGTTACGTTCAGCAATATCCCCATACAGGCCAGTGTCACGAACAGAGACGTTCCGCCAAACGAGATGAAAGGCAGCGTGATTCCCTTGGTCGGCAACAGCGCGACCACGACACTCATATTGAAGAACGCCTGAATCAACACCGCCGTCGTAATGCCGAATGCGAGAAACCTTGCAAATGGATCGGTAGAAAGAAACGCCGCCCGCAAACCTCGGTAGCCGAAGATGACAAACATGGTGATCACCAGCACCGCGCCGATCAGTCCAAGTTCTTCACAGATATTTGCAAAGATGAAGTCCGTATGCGGCTCGGGCAGATAGAAAAGCTTCTGCCGTCCCTCCATCAGCCCCAGCCCGCGAATGCCGCCCGTTCCCACCGCTATCAGCGACTGCAGGATGTGGAACCCCGTCCCTCTCGGGTCCGCCTCGGGATTGACAAAAGCCAGCATGCGAGCCCGCCGCCACGGCACACGAAACAACATGTAATAAAGCACGGGGGACGCGCACGCCAGTGCAATGCCGATATAGCGCACCTGCAATCCTGCAAGGTAAAGCATCAGCATCGTCACCGCTGCACAGACAATTGCCGTGCCAAGGTCTGGCTCTTTCAGGATGAGTCCGATGAATAACAGCGGCGGCAGGGCAGCACGCAAAACCGTTCCGCGCCAGTCATCCATCTTGTGCATTCGCGTCTGCAAG
Organism: Edaphobacter paludis; assembly: GCF_039993895.1. Lineage (NCBI taxonomy): Bacteria > Pseudomonadati > Acidobacteriota > Terriglobia > Terriglobales > Acidobacteriaceae > Edaphobacter > Edaphobacter paludis. The sequence goes on along the minus strand of NZ_CP121194.1, from coordinate 1,002,216 downwards.
AAATAAGCGAGGAACAGAATCAACGCGGGCGTTGCCAACTCCGATGGCTGAAAGCTGAGCGCCCCGAAGCGGAACCACCGGTGCGTATTATGCGAGTCGCGCATTGCGAAGACAGCCATCAGCAGCAACATCGTTACAGCCACAATCGGAAAGACGACTCTGGGATTGTTGTAGTGGCGATAGTCGACCCGCATCAGCAGGACCATAGCAACCAAGCCAACCCCGGCCCAGATCGACTGCCGCACCATGAAGAAGTAAGCCGACCCGAACTGCGATTTGGCCATCACGGCGGACGCCGAAAATACCATCACCAGCCCAAATAGAACCAGCAGCAGCACTACTCCGAAGAGCCACTTGTCCACCCCTACTCTCTTCGCCATTCCGTCCGCTTCCTGCCTCTGCTGCTGTTATTGATTCAGCTCAATTCATTGACTAACTGCCGAAAGACCTGTCCGCGATGCTCATAGTTCTCGAACTGATCGAAACTAGAACAGGCAGGCGCCAGCAGAACCACGTCTCCGGCAACGGCGGTCTTCGCCGCCTCGGTCACGGCAGCCTGCATCGTCTCCGCTGAGACTATCTTCACCACTCCCTGCAACTGGTGCTCAATCTTTTGCGCGGCTGAACCAATCGTATAAACAATCTTCACCCGCTCCTTCAACAATTCGGCCATGGCTCCATAGTCAGAGTTCTTGTCCTTACCGCCCAGAATCAAATGCACTCCACCCGCAAAGGACGCCACTGCCTTCATCGCCGCATCCACATTGGTTGCCTTGGAGTCGTTGTAGAACTCGACGCCGCGCAGAAGCCGCACAAACTCCAACCGATGCTCTACGCCCTTAAATCCAGCAACCGAAGCACGAATCTTCTCTGCCGGAATCCCCGCCAGCCGCGCCGCACATACCGCCGCCAGCACATTCTCCACGTTGTGCGCACCCTTCAGCGCAATCTCCGCCACCGGCATCACCGGCTCTGTCTTGCCGCCCTCTTTGGCGACAAAGAAGATGCTCTCACCGTGAACGAACGCGCCCTGCTTAATGGGCCTACGAGGGCTAAACCAGTAAATCTGCGCCCGCGTCTTCGCCGCCACCATCTGGGTTGGCTTATCTTCAGCGTTCAGAACCAGAAAGTCGTCAGCCTCCTGCCGCTCCGTAATTCTGGTCTTGGCGGCGGCATAATTCTCAAAGTTGCCATGGCGATCCAGATGGTCCGGCGTGATGTTCAACACAACCGAGATCCACGGATGAAACTCCTCCACCGTCTCCAATTGAAAGCTCGACACCTCCAGCACGCTCACCGTATCCGCCGTGCTCTTCGCCACCAGATCGATCACCGGCAACCCGATATTGCCGCCCACGAGCGTCGGTACGCCAGCATCCTCGAAGATTTTGCCCACCAGCGTTGTCGTGGTTGTCTTGCCATTTGATCCTGTAATCGCCACCACTTTGCCTTTAAGAAAGCGGCTGGCTAGTTCCAGCTCCCCAATCACCGGCAAGCCGAACGCCTTCACCTGCTTCACCTCGGGAGTATCCATCGGCACTCCCGGTGACACCACGATCAGATCCTGCCGCCGAAAGGTCAGCAGCCCATGACCGCCCGACTCGACCATAATCCCCGCTTCCAGCAGCGCAGGAATCTCCTTCGCCAGCGCCTCGGCGCTCCGCGTATCGCTCACCGTCACCTGCGCTCCCAACCCGCGCAAAAACAGCGCAGACGACAGACCGCTCTTCCCCAGCCCCACCACCAAAACCCGCTTGTTCTTCAGTTCCATCATTCACTCACTATCTATGAGGTTGACACGTTATAACTATGTTTCCAACTTTAGTCGCGCAATCGAGTGGATGGCCATTAGTCTCAGAATGTTTGATAAGTAAATGTGTATCGTCCAACCATTTCACTTGAGGTTCTATAGAACCTCTTCTATCAATAAGCCCTATTCCGAAATAAGCCTTTGTCCACACCGGATTCCAACTCCGACGGACAATTACTGTCGAATAATCCTGATCTACCGCACTTCCAAGTGTCACCAAAACCCTCGCAACGTGCTGCCCGTCGGGCGAACCAATTAGCTGCGAATGGCGTTCACAACCAACACCTAACAGAAGAAACATTGTTGTTAGAAAAAGTACCGGTGATGTAATTCGTCCTACTATCCGAATGGCAAGATGCTCCGGATTTCCCTTTATCTTCTTTCTCCAAAATAACCAGATACTGCCTACGAATAGTGAGCCAGCCGCTGTGATGTAGAGCCAGGGCAGCCATAATTCCATAAATCTCCTTACCTCAACTTCAAAGTCGTCAAAGCAAACAGTGCAAACACCAGCGCCATAATCCAGAACCGCGCAATCACCTTAGACTCCGACCACCCCATCAACTCAAAATGATGATGCAGCGGAGCCATCTTGAAGATGCGTTTGCCATTGCGCAGCTTGTAGCTCCCAACCTGGAGCATTACGCTCACTGCCTCCAGAATAAACACCCCGCCGATAAATGGCAGCAACAGCTCCTGCTTGATGACCACAGCCACCGTGCCGATCGCTCCGCCCAGCGCAAGGCTTCCCACGTCGCCCATGAAGACCTCCGCCGGATGAGCGTTGTACCAAAGGAAGCCGATACTCGCTCCCACCATTGCCCCGCAGAAGACCGTCAACTCGCTAACCAACGGCATCCGCTGTAGCTCCAGATAGTCGGCAAAGACAACGTGCCCGCTCACATAGGTCAGCACCGTCAGCGCGCCTGCTGCAATAATTGTGCAGCCAATCGCCAGGCCATCGAGACCGTCGGTGAGGTTCACCGCATTACTTGAACCTGCGATCACAATCATTACAAATACGACAAAACCTGCATATGCCAGCCACCAGATATGCGGCATATGCAACAGGCTATCGATTACCAGGTCGGGGCGAAACCGCTTCGCAAACGGCACCATCAATCGAGTCGAATAGTTGCCGCGCGTCTCCAGTGCGACCAGTGCCACGGCCACTCCGCCGCTCACCAGAAGCTGCAATCCCAGCTTGGCCCGCGCAGTGAGGCCCTTGTTTCTGCGATGAACCACCTTGATGTAGTCGTCTGCAAACCCGATGGCCCCAAAGGCCAGCGTCGACAGCATCACCAGCCAAACCAGCGGATTCGATAGATCCGACCACAGCAGCGTTGGCACGAGGATCGATATAAGGATGAGTACGCCGCCCATCGTGGGCGTTCCGCTCTTCTTCTGGTGCGACTGCGGCCCCTCTTCGCGGATGTACTGTCCAATCTGAAACTCGCGCAGCTTCTCAATCACATACGGCCCAATCAGCAGGCCGATCAGCAGCGCCGTCAGGCTTGCGAATACCGTGCGAAACGTAAGGTAGCGAAAGATGCGAAAGAGACGATAGTAGGGAAACAACTTCTGATAGAGCAGCCAATAGAGCAAAACGTCTCCGCCTTTGAATCACGATCAGGAATCAACGGGCCATGACGAGCCCAGACTAATCGCTATCTTAACAGGACAGGCGTCCGCCCACTTCAGCCGCGCCAATTTTGCGGCACCAAAGAGACTTCATAAGCCGGCCTCCAGAGCTAAGCAAAGACCATCCGCTGCCATCCGCAACTCCCATGCCAGGTGAGGATCATGGTCCGCACCCTCGGATCGCTTCAATAACTCGAGCCCCATCGACTGCACCCGCCCTCCATAGCCTTTTCGCTCTACCACGGTCACCTTGCTGAAACGCGAGCGTAATTCTGCAAAACCTTCAGGTTCCAGAGCGCCGGAGGGAGCCGCCGCCGGTCTGTACTTCTCGCGTGCCGAATATAACCCCGCCATTGCCAGATGTTCCGCTGCCCGCAGCAACCCTAAGGCCGATTTCGCGTTCTGCTTGGTCACTGAATCTGTGGCAACGCTATATATCTCTACTCCCTGGCTTAGAAGCATCCGAAGATCTCCACCGGCATCCTTCTCAATAAGCGAGATAACAGCCGCTGCTCGCTGTAGATGGTGGAACGCCTTCTCCAAAGCGGCGTCGCTTTTTTTGTCTCTCTTGAGGTGCTTCGCCGATTTCTTTGCATGCTTCGCGGCTTTCTTAGGCGCGTGCTTCGCCGCTTTTTTTGCAGCATGCTTGACCGACTTCTTTGCATGCTTTTTGACCACGGACTCATTACGTTTCGCCAGCGACTCGCCGCCACGTCTTACCATTTCATTTGCCATGCATGGTTGGATGCAAGCGGATTCATCCCCGTCGCCGGAAAGGCTAGGTCAGGCCTGCTAAAGCCCGTTCCAGCATCACACCCCGCGACGCCTTCAGCAATACCGCGTCGCCAGCCCGCACGTTCGCCTGCAGCCACTTACCCGCCGTCTCAGAGTCCGCTACAAATGTGGCGTCCGCTCCGCCCTCGCGGGCAGCCTTCACCAACGCCTCCGCAGCGCCGCGAACTCCGACTACCTTCGTCACGCCACGCTCCGCCATCCTCTGCCCGCAGGCGGCGTGGAGCGCCTCGCCCTCCGGCCCAAGCTCCAGCATCTCTCCCGCCACCACAATATGCCGCTCGCCCGGCATGGCCATCAACGCATCCACCATTGCGTCCAGCGCCCGCGGATTGGAGTTGTAACAATCGTTAATGAGCGTCGCACCTCGCCACTGCACCACTTCGCCGCGTTTATCACTTGCCCGCAGTTCTCCCACAGCCGCGGCACATTCGCCAAGCGATATGCCGCTTTGCAGCCCTGTCGCTATCGCCGCCAGCGCATTTGGAACATTATGCCGCCCCAGCATTCGCAACTGCACGCTGGCCCGCTCGCCAAACGCTTCTACGGTAAACACCACCCCCTCAGCTCCAACCTCGGCCACATGCACGGCACGAACCTCAGCGCCCTCATTTACCCCATAGAAGACTGCACGTTCGCCCAATCCTCGTCCAAAGGATGCCACGTAATTATCATCAAAATTTAGTACGGCAACACCATCCGCTGGAAGCCCCTCGATCAGCTCATACTTTGCCCGCGCAATCCCGGCCATGCCGTCCGGAAAGAACTCCAGATGTACCGGCCCCACATTCGAGACGACAGCCCAATCCGGCTCCGCAATCTTCGCGAGAGCGGCAATCTCACCGGCGTGGTTCATGCCCATTTCGATGATCGCGACCTCATGGTCCCGCTCCAGCTTCAACAACTGCAACGGCAGACCGAACCCGTTGTTCAAATTTCCCTGCGACTTCAGCACCTTGAACCGCGCCGCCAAAACGAGCGCCACGGCATCCTTCGTCGTCGTCTTCCCCGCAGATCCGGTCACTCCGATCACTCGGCCGCCCCACTGCCGCCGCACCGCATGGGCCAGCTTCTGCAACGCCAGCAACACGCAGTCTTCGCAGTCGGAGACGCGCAGCAACTTTGTCTCATCTACTTCTGCAGGCACCACCCAACGATTGCTGACCACTGCGGCAAGCGCCCCTGCGGCAAGCGCGCCTGCGACATAATCGTGCCCATCCAGCCGCTCTCCTTTGACGGCAAAGAACAGCTCGCCAGCCCCAACGGTTCGAGAATCAATTGAATACCCCAACGCCTCCAGCGATGTATCGAATTCCCCGTCAGCGTGAATCCAATCCGCAACCTGACCCAGTGTCAATTTCATTCAATCTCCTTCAAAACCGCGGCAGCCACGGCCACATCATCGAACGGCACCGTCCCGTCCCGCAGAATCTGCACCTTCTCATGGCCCTTGCCTGCCAGCAGCACAATATCTCCAGCGCTCGCCGAGCGGATCGCAATTTCAATCGCTCCCGCACGGTCTTCTTCTACGATGCAGGTTGTACCCGTCGCAGTCACCCCGGCCAGAGCCTCTTCAATAATCGCCATAGGCTCTTCCGTACGTGGATTGTCGCTGGTCAGCACGACCAGATCGCTTCCTTCGCCTGCAGCCTGTCCCATCCGAGACCGCTTCGTCCTGTCCCGGTCGCCGCCACAACCGAACAGCGTAATTACCCGCCCACCATGTTCCTTCACCAACTCACGTCCCAGCGCAATTAAGTTCCGTAAAGCATCCTCCGTATGCGCGTAGTCCACCACCACCGTGATCCCCGTATCGCCCCCAGGTACTACCTCGAATCGTCCTGGTACCTGTGCACCTGCGGCCGCCGCGACAAGAATCTCGTCCAGCGTCAATCCGCGAGCCCAGGCCGCCGTGCTTGCTGCCAACAGGTTGTAAACATTGACCCGACCGCTCAGTGGAGACCGCACCTCCACCGCGCCAGCAGGAGTCACCATACGAAATCGCGTCTCTCCCGCAAGCATCTGCACAGACTCGGCACGAAATTCCCCTTTGCCCTCCATCCCATACAACAACATCTGCGAGTGCTCTGCGTCGACGATCAACCGTTCACTATACGGATCATCCGCATTCAACACTGCGACCCGCGGCGGCGGAGTGCCTACGCCCGCAAACAACCGAGCTTTCGCCGCAAAATAAGCCTCCATCGTTCCGTGATAGTCCAGATGGTCCTGCGTCAGGTTGGTAAAGATGGCAACGTCGACCGGAAGGCCCCAGACCCGCTCCTGTTCCAACGCATGGCTCGACATCTCCATCACTGCCTCTGTCGCGCCAACCTTCACCCCATCGGCAAAGATCGCCAACACATCCCGGCTCTCCGGCGTTGTATGCGGAGACACTCGCACTTCATCCCCTACATGCATCTCAATCGTCCCAATCAAGACGCAGGTCCGTCGAACGCTCCGCAGCATGGCTTCCAACAGAAACGCCGTGGTCGTCTTCCCATTTGTCCCCGTAACCGCGCTCAAGGCCAGCCGCCGTTCAGGGTGCCCCATCACAGCCGCGCTTACATCAGCCAACGACCGCCGCCCATGCTCGACCAGAGCCGCACCAACCGACGTATGTTCTCGCCGCAATACCTCATAAGCCGCGCGCGAATCTGTCACTACCGCGGCCGCGCCCTGCTCTATGGCTGCCTCTAGGTATAGGTTCCCATCCGTGGCCCCGCCGCGCATCGCGACAAATACATCGCCGGCCTTTATCCTTCGCGAGTCATACTCGACGCTGGTAATCTCCACCGGCGCTGTCGCACTTTCCACCACCCCAAGGTTCGCAAGAAGATCCGTCCACCGCATAAACAATTCTAAGCCGCCAACAGCATAAGCCTGTTCTCTATTCTTTACCGCGTAAAACGAACCACAATCTCCGTCCCGCTCGGCACCATCGTCCCTGCAATTGGCACCTGCTCCCTTGCCAGGCCACTTCCCATGGGCTTTACTCGCAATCCGACGGCGTCTGCTTGCTCCAAGGCAGCACGCAGGCCCACTCCTGTAAACGAAGGCACCGCCACACGCTTACTGGCGTCCACCAGAACATTGTTTCCGCTGCCTGTCTGAGCCATGGGTGTGTTATTCACGGGCGACAGCCGCGTAGTTTCTCCCGCTGCGGCATCCGGCATAGACGAACTCGTCCCCCCACTGGCCTTGAACGCAGACAGTATCTTCGCAGGCAGCAGGTCTACAATTCCCGGCGACTTCCCTTTTTCAGTAGCCTTTGTCTCCGCAGCGGCGGCCTTGTCCGCCGCAACCGTTTGGGCCGCAGCGGTAGCGGTCGGATTCCGCAACGGGTCGTCCGCAGGCAGGTTATTCGCATCATCAAACATTGCAGTTAGATCAGCCGTGCTATCCGCCGGAGCATCGTCGACCAAATCCTTCGCTGTCAGCACCGGTACCCCCTTCTTCGCCTTCAGCGGCTGGTCGTGGGGTACGCCGAGATACTCGAGCACCTGCTGGGCTACTTCGGCAAATACCGGACCGCTGGTCTCGCTTCCGTATCGTGTACCGACTGTCGGGGTGTCGATCACTACCGTTACGGAGATGGCCGGATTGCTTACCGGAGCAAATCCTGCGAAGCTGGCAACCAACTTGGTGTGCGAGTAGGTGTGCGTTTCGGGATCGATCTTCTGCGCCGTGCCTGTTTTTCCAGCCGCACTGTACCCATTCAACGCAGCAATCTTACCTGTTCCTTCTTCTACGATTCCCTGCATCATCTTTCGCATCTTCGCCGACGTTAGCTCGGAGATCACACGATGCGCTCCATCCGGCAGAGGATCAGGCAACTCGTTCTCCGGATGAAATGCAACCGCCTTTAGCCGCGGATCGCCCTTCATTTCATCAGTCGAATTCAACAGAATATGGGGCGGCAGATACATCCCGCCATTTGCAATGGTACTGACCATCGTGACGAGTTGGATCGGCGTAACGGCAACCTCCTGCCCAATCGCCATGGACATGAAGCTGGTGGCTCCCCACTTTTGCGGAGGACGCAAAAGCCCACGCGTTTCGGAAGGCAATTCAATACCGGTCCGCTCACCAAAGCCAAAGGCCTTCATGTAGTGGTAGAACTTTTCGTTCCCAATCTTCTGCACCATCTTCACAGCGCCTACGTCGCTCGAATGCTCCAGCGCGTATTGCACTGTCACACGGCCAAAATGATCGGACTTATCATCATGCATGGTGCGGCCAAACAGCGTCATCGCACCGCCCTGACAATCGACAATATCGGTCGGCTCGACCCCGCCCGCGTCAAGCGCCGCCGAATAGGTCACTAGCTTAAAAGTCGAACCAGGTTCATACACATCGCTCACCGCCAAGTCGGTCAAGGAGCCAGGCTGCATGTGCCGGGAATCATTTGGATTGAACCGTGGAGAGATAGCCAGTGCAAGAATCTGCCCGGTGTGTGGGTCCTGCACCACCACCGTTCCGTGGAGCGCCTTCATCTTCTCCATCTGCGCATCCAGCGCCTTCTCGGCGATGTACTGAATATTCGCATCGACCGTCAACACCAGGTTCTCGCCCGGCAATGGCTGACTCTCTTCGCTCCCCAGTACGTGCCGCTTCGCATCGAGCGCCGTCAGCATATGCCCCGGCGTGCCATGCATGTCGTCGTCAAACTCAAGTTCCAGCCCGCCCAGTCCTTCATCGTCCGTGCCTACATAGCCCAACACCTGTGCCGCCAGATCGTTGTTCGGATAGAACCGCTTGAATTCTTTTTGAAAATAAACGCCCTTCAGATTCAGTTCACGTACACGTTTTGCCGTCTCCGGATCAAGCTTTCGCGCAATCCACGCAAAATTTCTCGACGCATTGAGTCTGGCCAGTATCCGATTCTCGGAGGTGTAGCTGTCCGCCGGATCGGAATGCACAATCTCCGACAGCATTTGCGCTGCATTTTCCTTGTTGTCCCCCAGCTCCGACGGGACTGCATAGACGCTGTCGACCAGCACCGTCATCGCCAGCTCGCGCAGGTTGCGGTCGTACAGCATTCCGCGTCGCGGAGCCACTTCAAAGGTCCGCTGCTGCTGTTGCGCCGCGCGATGCACAAATTCGGAGTGCCGCACCACCTGCACCCAGCCAAGCCGCAATACAATCAATCCCACCCAGAGGCAGAAAAAAAGCGTCACGTAGACGAAACGGATTCTCCGTATCGGAGCCGTCAACGTCTGCCGTGGCGCCTGCTTCATACTTCGATCAACTCCAATTTCGTGTCGCTACTGTTTCCCTGCTCTTATCCTACTGCCCAACGAACTTGGGAGCATGGGCCTGCGCCAGCACCGGAGCATTCAAATCGCTTCCGTCCTGCCGCACCACCTGACCAGGCTGGGGAGCGTCAAGTCCAAGCTGCTTCGCGATCCGGTCAATCCGCTGAGGATCAGTCAATTCAGCCTCTGACAGCCGAAGCTGCCGATTCTGCTCGCTCAGATGCTCTACCTGCACCTTCTGCGCTTCGATGTTGTAGCCCATCTCGATCGCCGAGAAGTGTTGCCACACATATACCATCACCAGCACAAACAAGACGCTCATCACTGCGGCGAAGCTGCGCATCTCGCGCTTCCGCTCGGGATCGTCCGCTTTCACAAGCCGGCTGTTGTCAAGGTGCTTCGTAAAAAAGACCTCGGGCGTAGGACCACGCCGCGCCCTGCGCTGGGCCTCATACAGCTCACGGTTCCGCTCTGCCAGCGTCGCTGCACGGCTCTGCGACTGCCGCCGCGTGCCCATCATCTCAATCTGTTGTCCTGCTATCGCCGTCGCTGCCATCGCGCACCTCTTTTGCTCTTACCTGCCCGGCTTCTTCATGTCCGGGGCTGAATTCTTTACCATCTCTTCAAAACGTACGAACCGGGCCGGGATTGCTATTTGAAGGAAGGGACTTTTTGTTACAAGTTGTCTTTCGCCTGAAAGAAGGTGGGACAACCCCGACCCGATCACTTGCCGTTACATATCTGGCATCGTTCTCCCAAATAAGCAACTAATCCTGTTACTAAATCTTCCTAGCTGCCCGCAGCTTTGCGCTTCTCGACCGCGGGTTTCTCATCTCTTCCTGCTCGCCGGCTACAACCGGCTTCTTCGTCAAAACCTCAAAAATCTTGTCCCGGCCAGCCTCACGGAACGCGTCCTTTACTAACCTGTCCTCCAGCGAGTGGAAGCTGATCAACACCAGCCTTCCTCCCGGCTTCAGCAGAGACGGCGCGCTTTTGAGCAGCGTCCTGATCTCTCCCAGCTCATCATTCACTCGAATCCGGAGCGCCTGAAAGGTCCGTGTAGCGGGGTGAATCTTGTCGCCTTTCATTGATGGGGCCGCGGCCGATATCACTCTGGCTAACTCCGCCGTCGTTGTAATCGGCCGGGCCCTCACAATGGCTCTGGCGATTCTCCGCGACCTCCTTTCCTCTCCGAATTCGTAAATCAGGTCGGCGAGCTCGTTTTCGTCCTCCTGATTTACCACTTGCTCGGCCGTCTCTCCACTGCGCGTATCCATACGCATGTCCAGTGGACCCTCGGACCGAAAACTGAATCCTCTGTGCGCCTCGTCCAGTTGCAGGCTGCTCACGCCAAAATCAGCAAGCAGACCGTCCAGACTTCCCGGCTCAATCAGGCTCGAAGCCTCCGAAAACGCCCTCGGCTCAAACACCAACTCTGGCATCTCGCTGCCAATCTCGGCCCTCACTTCCTCGAGCCTCGCCTTGGCTGCTTCCATCGCCTCCGGGTCGCGGTCAAAACAGATCAACCTGCCCTTCGCGCCCAGCCTCTTCGCAATTGCTGAAGAGTGCCCAGCCAGCCCCAGCGTTGCGTCTACATAAACGCCGCCCGGCTGCACATTCAAATACTTCAAAGCTTCATCTAAAAGAACCGGCACATGCTGCATCTTTCGCACCACGCGCTCTCCCTGGGGAGTCTCATCCATCTGCTGCCTACAATCCAAACTCTGACAAAGCCACTTGATCCGCTTCCGTCATCGGCGTCGCCTCAAGCTCAGCCTTGAACGAATCGTGGTTTACAACTTCAAGGAACGTCTGCACGCCGAAAACAACCACATCGCCCGTCACTTTCGCCGTCTCCCGCAGCAACTGCGGAATAAGCAATCGGCCTTGTGCGTCGATCTCCGCCATCTGGCCGTAATAGTTCGTCACGTCCAGAAACTTCTTCTTCGCCGGGTTCATGGAAGGGATCGCGGCCAGCTTCTCCTCGATCTTTTCCCACTCCTTCAGCGGATAGATCTCAGCCCGCTTCCCGTCTTTGCTGGTGATATAGAACTGCGGCCCATACAGCTCATCCACACGGCGCTTGAACTCAGCCGGCAGCTTTAGCCGGCCTTTCTCGTCCACGCGTGTTGGGTGATTTCCGCGAAACATATCAACCTCGGTACCCGGCCCAGCTCAATCTCTTCTTGAATCAGTCCAGCGGAGTAAAATCCCTCAGATCGCGCTCAGGTTCATCCCTTTTGGTCCACTTTCTACCACTCCGCTCCACCATCCTTACCCAGTGACCATCTGCTGTAAAGCACTAAATTGCGCAAAATAGTGCATTTCCCACAATGAAATGTGGAAAACTCGGCAAATTGTATATTTTAGAAATAAAACCCCTACATATAGTGTTAACTTGGCTGGTTCATACCAAGGACACTACTTGCAGACCCAAAATCCATCTGCTAGGCGAATTAAAAGCGAAAGAGAGTCCAGAGATTCGCTTAAACCTCGGTTGGAACCGCCAGCCTCTTTCGACGCAGCAGCCACACCAGATATGCCAGCACCGCCAGATTGATGAGCAGAAGACTCAAGCGAAACCAGCTTGGCCGTCGCACCAGTTCATACAGTTCCCAAGGCAAAAACGAGATTGTCAGGATCAAGGTCAGATATTCGGCCCAAACTTTCTCTAGCACCAACCCCACGCCTTCCGTCAGCGCCACCATCGAATAGGCAAACGTACCCAGGCTGATCATCTTAAGTTTATGTACGTCAATGAGATCAACTTTATTCAGCACGAGCGCAACGAAGCGGCTCTCGGGATCGAACTTCAGTGCCATGGCCACCCGCATCACGACGTCGCCAAGATCCTTATGCAGCATATGAATTGCGCCCATCCCGATGCAGAAGAACAGGATCGACTTGCCCAGCTTGAACAACCCAATCAGCAGTAGTCCGCGATCATGGTGCTTGCGTCCTCCGCGACGCGGTTGTCCCTGCGTCTGCACTACCGTTCGCTGCCCGCGCTGGGACTCGCTCTGCGTTGCCATCTAATTTCAAGTTGACGGTGGCACGCCGCAATTGTCAACGTAGCCCTCCCTTTCACTTCTCTTTCGCTGTATCAACAAACACACAATGAGATTGCTGTCCCTTCAATCAGCCCCTCCGCATCTCATTTTCCCGCGCATCCGATGGATACGGGTGCAATCCACTTCCTACAAGCCCGCGTAGATGCTAATGAGTGCCCTGCAGGGACGAGCTCAAGAAATCGAAACGACAAAGGACAACACCCATGAAGAAAACCATTCTCGCCACCATAGCTGCAGCAGCCCTGGCTATTACCTCGTTCAGCGCATACGCCCAGATGAAGGATCCCATGGTCGGCGGCGCAGCGATGTATCCAACCAAGACCATCGTCGAGAACGCCATGAACTCGCCGGTCCACACCACACTTGTCGCCGCTGTCAAGGCTGCTGGCCTGGTCGACACACTGAGCGGCCCCGGTCCCTTCACCGTCTTCGCACCGACCAACGAGGCCTTCGACAAACTACCCGCAGGCACCGTCGACAACCTGGTCAAACCAGAGAACAAAGCGGAACTCACCAAGATCCTCACCTACCATGTCGTTCCCGGTCGCGTCAGCTCCAAAGATCTGATGAAGATGATCAAAAAGGGCCACGGAAAAGCCATGTTGAAGACCGTGCAAGGTGAAGACCTCACCGCTACCATGTCGGGCGGCCACATCATGCTCACCGACGCCAAGGGTGGCATGGCGACCGTCACGACAGCAGACGTCTTCCAGTCCAACGGCGTCATCCACGTCATCGACACAGTTCTCATGCCCAGCTAATCACAAGCCAGGTTCGCCCAACTGCAACTCTTGAGGTGCCTCACCGGGCACCTCGTTTTTTGCATCCACTACATTAGCGACAACTCATGGCGGCAAATGCATACCTTCCACTCCCAACAATGGCTCCCTGTCCCCACGGAACTCGTCTTCGTCTTTTTTGCCAATCCCGCTAATCTTCCTCGCCTCATGCCGACGTGGCAGCAGGCTCGCATCGAAGAGGCCTCGATCGTCTCTCCACCCCCTCTGCTCAAACCTTCCTCACTCAACAATGTCTTCTCTGTCCTTGCGGCCGGCGCGGGCACCCGCCTCACCTTAAGTTTCCGGCCTATACCCTTTTCATTTATCCGCCTTCGATGGGTGGCTGAGATCGATTCCTTCTTATGGAATCATCACTTTTCTGACACCCAACTCCGCGGCCCTTTCGCGCACTGGCATCACACCCACACCCTCACCCCGGAAACTCGCAGCGACGAATCCGGCAACCCCATCCCAGGCACGCTGGTGCAGGACGAAGTTCAATACCGGCTCCCCCTCGGCAAATTAGGCAATCTCGCCAATGCACTTATCGCCCGGCAACTCCACCGAACCTTCGGCTACAGGCATCGCCGCACTCGCGAACTGCTCGCAGTCAACTCTCTTGCATAAAGAGCAAAGGGTCGCTATATGCGGCCCTTTGCTCCTTATGCAAAAAACTACGAGTGCTTCGCCAGAATCTGCTCCATCATCCTGCTCAGATACGGCCTTGCCTTCTCCAACGCCGCCTCCGCAGTCAGCCCATACTTCGCCCGCAAAGCCTCAACCCTGCCGTGCTCGATAAACTCATCCGGCCATCCCACCCGCACCACCGGAATCTGAACCTCAAGCCCATTCAGTGTCTCAAGCACGGCAGACCCGAAGCCACCAGCCAGCACATGGTCCTCAAGCGTAATTAACAGGCCGCAGCGTCCGCCAAACTCAGCAACGCACTCTCGGTCAACTGGCTTGGCAAATCGCGGATTGATCACCGCAGCAGCAAAGCCTTCACGCTCCAGCATCTCAGCCAGTCGCATCGCCTCCGGCAGCATCGCGCCCAGGCCCAAGATCGCTACATCCGCATGACCCGAATCTCGAATTACCTCGGCCTTACCAATCTCGAGCGCCACCGGCTGCGCTTTGACAGCTACGCCCGGGCCCGTCCCTCGCGGGTAGCGAATCGCCGACGGCCCATCGTGCAGCATCGCCGTGTACATCATGTCCGCCAGCTCGTCCTCGTCCTTGGGAACCATGTGGATGAGGTTCGGCACACTGCGCAGGTAGCTGATATCGAATAGCCCATGGTGCGTCGGCCCATCGTCTCCGCTCAGGCCGCCACGATCCATGCAGAAGACCACCGGTAAATTCTGCAGGCAGACATCATGCACAATCGGGTCAAAAGCCCGCTGCAAAAACGTCGAGTAGATCGCGCAAAAAGGCTTGTACCCCTTCGTCGCCATTCCGGCGGCAAAGATCACAGCGTGCTCTTCTGCGATGCCCACATCGAAGTACCGCTTCGGATGATGCGGTCGGAAAAGATCGAGCGCCGTACCGTTGGGCATCGCCGCCGTAATCGCGACTACCTTTTCGTTGCCATCCGCCAGCTTCGTCAACGACTCGGCAAATATCTCAGAATAAGTCTTCTGCCCCGCCGACTTGGTCTCACCTGTCTCGGCGTCGTACGGTCCCAATCCATGAAACTTCTTCTGTTTCTCCAGCGCTGGCTGAAATCCTCTACCCTTCTGCGTTATTGCATGCAGCACTACCGGCCGGTTCTGCGTCTTCAGAAATTTGAAGGTTTCAATCAAAAGCGGCAGATTGTGCCCGTCGAGCGGTCCGAAGTAACTCAGCCCGAACTCTTCGAACAACATACCCGGTCCAATCAATCCCTTCGCGGCTTCCTCGGCCTTGCGAACAACGTGCCGCGCCGTCTTGCCGCCATACTTTTCAAGCAAATCCGCTGCCCGATTGTGCAGGCTCGATACCGTCGGGTTAGTCACAATCTTGTGGAAGTATTCGGCGATGGCCCCCACATTCTTGTCGATCGACCAGGCATTATCGTTCAGCACAATAATCATTCGTCGAGTCTGGGCGGCAATATTGTTCAACGCCTCAAACGAGATCCCGTTGGTAAACGCCGCGTCCCCGGCCAGCGCAATTACATGCTCGCTTCCGCCGGACATGTCGCGCGCCACGGCCATCCCCAGCGCCGCGCTTAAAGCCGTTCCGGCATGGCCCGCGCCATAGCTGTCGTGCTCGCTCTCCGTACGGAGCATAAAGCCGTTGAGGCCACCCGGCTGCCGGATGGTGTGAAACAGCTTCTCTCGCCCCGTCAGCAGCTTGTGAACGTAGGCCTGATGGCTCACATCGAAGACAAAGCTATCTTTCGGGGTATCGAAGACATAGTGCATTGCCAGCGTCAGCTCGACCACGCCGAGGTTCGGCCCGATATGGCCGCCCGTCTTGGAGACACCGACGATTAGGCGCTCCCGAATCTCCTCAGCCAACTCCGTCAGTTGCGGGATGGTCAGCTTTTTTACATCCGCCGGGGATTCGATTGTCTCAAGAATGTTGCTCATCCCAACCGTTTCTGCAAGGCCACGCACCGAGCGCGACGCCCTGCCACACTACATAGACACCTAACCGCAATCGAAGTTCGCAGGAACTGCGGCAGCCCTTAAGTATACCAACCCCGGGCCCCTGATTACACCGTCACCGTCCGCCGGCCGAAAACCCTCAGCTCACCTGCCTGCTCCTAGCGCCGTCAGCTCATCTCATTCCAAACAAAATGTCCTCCTGCGCTCTAAAGACAGATGCCCGGCACTCGCAAAGAGCGCCGGGCATCATCGGTAGATCCTTTACTGGTGGTTGCCCTGTACATTCTCCACGGCAGTCAGTGTCCCCAACAGCCCATTGGCCTCATTGTCCGGCCCGGCTATGAAGTAAAGCGTTGTAGCCGTCCCCGCGCTCGCATCGTTGCCAAAGCCAATTGCCCATAGGCCATCGATGTTGATCGGATTGTTGTCCGTCCCTGTCAGCATCCCTTTGTACTTGCCGGTCACCTGATCGAACG
Source organism: Edaphobacter paludis (assembly GCF_039993895.1). NCBI lineage: Bacteria > Pseudomonadati > Acidobacteriota > Terriglobia > Terriglobales > Acidobacteriaceae > Edaphobacter > Edaphobacter paludis. The sequence continues at coordinate 985,798 of NZ_CP121194.1, read as the reverse complement.
CCAGAATTGCCCCGCTTTCCGAACTGGCGCTGTCCTGCTTCGCAAACGTCACGTAGATGATATTGCCGCCGATGTTTTGCACATTGAATGGCACCTATCCCTTGGGAAGACGCGGATCGTCGAAACTGCCTGCATCCTCCCCCTCTCCCTTCTGATGGTCGAAGCTGCCCCAGTTCTCGTCGTCCCTGTCACTCTGCAGTTGCACCCGCTTTAAACGTTGAATCGAACACCTCGACCCGGCCCTGGCGAAAATCCGCCGCATACAGGTAAGCCTGTGGCCCGCTCTCGGTCTGCGCCGTTGCAATCGTCACGCCCTTATAGACCGATGCACTCTTGTGGTTCACCTCGATCACAGCCTGGCTCAGGTTCACCCCTGGATTCCATCCGGAGATCATCCCATCTTCGGTAACGAACAGGAAGGCAGCCGCCTTTCCCGGAGCCAGAAGAAAGGCCGTGCTGTCCCCGTTAAAAACGACGCCCATGGGTGTGCCCGTCGGCGACTGCGTATTGTCACCGGTAGGGATGGTTACGACAAGCCCCTGCTTCACCCCGGTACCGTTATAAAGCGTCGACAATCCGGTTCCGTTGTCGGCCACCCACCACGGACTCGTCGAGCTGCGGGCCAAGCCCCACGAATTGACCAGGGCGCCATCCATCGTCGGCGCCAGCGACGCCTGGTTCGACACCAGGTTCGTCTGTTTATAGTGCTGTGTGGTCTGTGCAGTCGCATTCTGTCCGAAGCACGCGATGGCGAGCGCCAAGCCCAATATGGCTGACGCGTAGGCCTACTGTGACTTATGAAGGCTGGTCATGGAGTTCTCCTCGTGCGCCAATCGGGTGCCGAAATCCGGTAACCCCAGCGTCACACACCGAGAGTAAGCTCACATCCAACCCGCAAATGTCATCCCTTTGTCAGCAGCTTGTCATTTCATTCCCACCTGCTCGCCCACGCCTCCGTTACCCAACTACTCCAATTACGCTCATCATTCGTCCGGTAAATCCATGCTCCGCTCGATGCGAGAAGTACTTCCTCCCCCCATCGGAAACTGCGCACGCCGTACACTCCCCAACCACCGTAATCCGTTCTGCTGACACCCCGGCATCCATTAACTGGCGCCGGTTTGCCTCCCAGAGGTCGAGATGCATCTGCCCCTCACCCATCACCATGAATAACTCCCGAGCATAACTAAACCCAGACTCAAACCCAGACCGTACCTCCTCCCCTACCGCGTAGCAGCAAGATCCAATCGACGGTCCCACCGCTGCCACCAGGTCCTCTGGGCGCGATCCGTATTCCAGCCGCATGGTCTCAATTCCCCGCTCTACGATCCGTGCCACGGTACCCCTCCACCCCGCATGGAACGCGCCTACCACTCGCTTGCTTAGATCCGCCACCAGCACCGGAACGCAATCCGCCGTCTGCACCCCCAGCATCACCCCCGGCAGGTCGGTCACCGCCCCATCGCCCTCCATTACGGCTCTTCCGTCGGTCGTCTGCAACTTCCCTTCCCATACTCCATCCTCTTTACGGATTGGCCGGACCACCACTGAATGAACCTGCTTCAAAGTCACCACTTCAAACTGATCTCTCCCCCTCGAATCGCCCTGAGAAGCACCATAAAAACGATGTCTATTCTCTGCAATAAATGTCGGATCATCTTCCTTCGTCCACCCAAGATTCAGTGAGCTTCCGCCATAAACCGTGGAAACGCCACCCTCCCGCCTGCTAAAACCATGCCGCAGCCACTCATAGGAATTCCACCCTTGAACCTGCACAATCCTTACCTCTTTATTCCCAACAGCCATGTGATAACCTTTCTTTTGCCCGCAGCGTCCAAAGCACCAGCAACATACCGCGGATAACTCCCTTTTCTTTCAACAAAAGTTGCATCCTGACCCATCGCACTGTAATATACCGCGATTGTAGACATGAGAGTGAATGTGCCCACCGTACCCCCCCAATTTCTCCGCTCCCGTATCGGCAAAGTCTGCGTAGCTATAACCGGCTCCACGCCCGCCGAAATGCTTGAAAAAGCCAGCGCTGTCGTAAAAGAGACCCCTTTTATCGAGTTTCGTCTCGACTATCTCGAAAAGCCACTTGCTGCTCTCCCTAAATTCAAGCATTTCTTCACTGAAAATACCGCCGCTACTGGCATCGCAACCTGTCGACGCGCAGCCAATGGAGGGAAGTTCCCTGGCGCACTCGCCGCCGAACTCGAAATCCTCATGAAGGCAGCCGAAAGCGGCTTCCATATCGTCGATCTCGAACTAGAATCGGCAGAAGCCCTCAAGAAGGGCGAATTTCAGAAGTTGCGCGACACAGGCATTGCAATCATTGTCAGCCATCACGATTTTTCCGCTACCAAGGATCTTGAAGGCATCTATCACCGCATTGAGCCGTTCCATCCCGATTTCTACAAGATCGTTCCTACTGCCAAGACCCTCAACGACAATGTGACCCTCATGCGCTTCATCGAGCGCATGGAGGATCACTCGAACATCATCGGCATCTGCATGGGAGATGCTGGAATCATCTCCCGCGTGCTTGGTGTCCGGGCTGGCAGCGCCTTTACCTTTGCCGCCGCGACGATTGGCGAAGAGACTGGTCCCGGCCAGATCGCCGCGCGCACCCTCATCGACACCTACCGCATCGAGCAGGTAGATGCAGCCACCAAGGTCTACGGAGTGGCCGGCAATCCGATTGGCAGCTCGCTCTCTCCCGCCATGATGAATGCGGCTTTTCGCCGCGAAACGGTAAATGCCGTCTATCTCGCTCTGCAAACGCAAAAACTTACGGACCTGCTCAAACTTGTGCAGGAGATCCCCATTCAGGGCATCAGCGTGACCATGCCGCTGAAGGAGGAGATCATGGCCCACCTGGCGAAGACCGATCCGCTTTCCACGAAAATCGGCGCCTGCAATACCGTTCTACGAGCGCCGGATGGCAAGCTTTACGGCTTCAACACAGATGTTGCCGGCATTACCGGGCCGCTTGAAAAACGGCTGTCTCTCCGAGGTGCCAAAGTGCTGGTTGTGGGAGCGGGCGGCGCTGCCCGCGCTGCTGTCTTCGGCGTTCGGGACAAGGGTGCCGACGTGTTTATCCTCAATCGCACTCCGGAGACGGCACAGAAACTGGCACGTCAGTCCGGCTCCAAAACCATCAAGAAAGACGCATTGCCCAAGACCTCTTTCGACGTGATTATCAATGCGACCCCGCTTGGAATGGCCGGACAGAAGGGTGCGCAGATGTTGGAAGCGAAAGATCTGAATACCAAGCTGGTCTTCGATCTTGTCTACAATCCGGTCGAAACGCCACTGCTGCGAATGGCTCGGCAACAGAGTATTCCCATCATTACTGGCGTGGAGATGTTTGTGCAGCAAGGCGCGCGGCAGTTCGAGATCTGGACGGGCAAACCGGCTCCCGAAGAGGAGATGCTGCGGGTGGTCATCCACGCGCTGCGGCAGCAGGCGGAAGCCACGCCGGAAGCCCCGGAGCCGCCCACCAAAGCGAAGAAAAAAACATCCTGAAATTGCATTTTTCAGGAAAGAGAGAAACCTCGATTAATCGGTCTGCTGTTTACGCGACCTTCGTCCAAAGAATACAAACAGAAAAGCCACCTCGTCTTGAGGTGGCTTTTTCGATTGAAATGACGGAAAGCTAAAGGCTCTTGCCCTCGGCTGACGCCAGCTTCTCCTCGGCCTTGCGGGTAACGGCATTCGCTTCGTCGTACTTCTCGCCGTCGTCACCGGCTTCCTGCCAGAGCTTCTCGCCTTCAGCCAGCTCCTGCTGAGCTTCATTGCGATCGATCTCATCCGGATGAAGAGCAGTCTCAGCCAGAATTGTCACACGCTCCGGCAATACCTCGACAAATCCCCACGCAACGAAGAACTTCTGATCACCGGAGGTGCCTCCGTGTAGCCGAACCTCGCCTGCACCGAGTTCCGCAAGCAACGGAGCCGCTCCGTAAAGCGCCTCCAGATAGCCTGACATGGACGGCAGCTCGACTGCATCTGCCGTTGCGTCCAGCAGGACGCGGTCCGGCGTTACCAGCCTGACCGCTAACTGCCCCGTATTGCTGATTGTCTCTGCCATGGTTATGCCGTCTGCTTCATCTTCTCTGCTGCGGCGAGCACATCTTCGATTCCGCCCTTGAGATAGAAGGCCTGCTCCGGAATGTCATCGTGCTTGCCTTCGATGATCGCTTTGAAGCTTCGGATAGTGTCCTCGACCTTGACGTAGGCACCGGGAATACCGGTGAAGATCTCAGCCACGTGGAAGGGCTGCGACAGGAAGCGCTGGACTTTACGTGCCCGCGCGACGGTAATCTTGTCCTCTTCCGAAAGCTCGTCGATGCCAAGGATGGCGATGATGTCCTGAAGGTCCTTGTAGCGCTGGAGGATCTTCTTGACGCCCTGGGCGACATCGTAATGCTCCTGGCCGACGATGCGCGGAGAGAGGATGCGCGAGGTGGAGGCCAGAGGATCCACAGCAGGATAAATACCAAGCTCCGACAGCGGACGCGAGAGCACCGTAGTTGCGTCAAGGTGGGCAAACGTCGTCGCCGGCGCAGGGTCGGTCAAGTCGTCGGCAGGTACGTAAACGGCCTGAACGGACGTGATCGAGCCCTTCTTGGTCGAGGTGATGCGCTCCTGCAGTTCTCCCATCTCAGTGGCGAGGTTCGGCTGGTAGCCTACGGCGGACGGCATACGGCCAAGCAGCGTGGAAACCTCGGAACCGGCTTGGGTGAAGCGGAAGATATTGTCGATGAAGAGCAGCGTGTCGGCACCCTCTTCGTCACGGAAGTTTTCCGCAACGGTGAGGCCGGTGAGCGCCACTCGGAGACGCGCCCCTGGGGGCTCGGTCATCTGTCCATAGACAAGCGTTGCTTTGCTCTTGGGCAGGTCTTTAAGGTCAATAACGCCGGACTCCTGAAACTCCATCCAGAGGTCATTGCCCTCGCGCGTACGCTCTCCGACGCCAGCGAATACAGAGAAACCGCCGTGCTTGGTCGCAACGTTGTTGATGAGCTCCTGAATGATGACTGTCTTACCGACGCCAGCGCCGCCAAAGAGGCCGATTTTGCCGCCCTTAAGGAAGGGCTGGATGAGGTCAATGACCTTGATGCCGGTCTCGAACATCTCTTCGCTGGTGGACTGCTCGTCGAACGCGGGAGCCTGCCGATGGATGGGCATGTGCACCTTCGCGTTGACCGGGCCAAGCTCGTCGACTGGCTCCCCGAGCACGTTGAGCACGCGGCCCAGCGTCTCGCGGCCTACCGGCACCATGATGCCTGCGCCGGTATCGATCGCCTTCATCCCGCGAACCATGCCCTCGGTGGCGACCATCGCGATGCAGCGCACGCGGCCTTCGCCGAGATGCTGCTGTACCTCGACGACGACATCGAGCGGGGTGGGAACGTCGAAGCCCTCGCTGACGATGCGCAGCGCCTGGAAGATGGGCGGCATGTGCGCCTCTTCGAACTGAACGTCAACGGCCGGGCCGCTGATCGAGATTACTTTTCCAATGTTGTCTGCCATAAGTCTCTTTCGTTTCCGCAGTTGCCTGTTGGTTACAGAAATTGCCTGTTGTCTACAGAGCGGCTGCGCCACTCACAATCTCAATAATTTCCTTCGTAATCGCCGCCTGCCGCACACGGTTCATCGTGAGCGAGAGCGCGTCGATCATATCTCCGGCGTTGCTGGTCGCTGAATCCATCGCCGTCATGCGGGCGGCATGTTCTGCCGCGACCGACTCCAACAGCGCGTGAAAGATCTGCGTGGTGACATAGCGCGGCATCAGATGACGGAACAGCCGTGCTGGCTCCTGGTCGAAGATGTAGTCCACCTCGGCAGTGCCGAACTTCTTTGCCTCGGCGTCGAGCGCCGACTCACCTTGATCGGTGATGGTGATGCCCGCGGTGCGCGCTGCATGAGCTGCCGCATCGCGCTGCTCTTCGCTCATGACCTCGGCCACAGTAATCTCGTGCGAGCCGAGCTTGCGAATCGGAAGTAGCTTTTCGACCACGACACGCTGCGAGATGACCGACTTGAACTCGTTATAGACCACGTAGACCGAGTCAATCTCCGAACGCGTATAGCGGTCGATGATGGAGTGGGCCATGTCCGATACTTCGTCGATCTCGATCTTCAGCAGCATCGTAGGATGGTCGCCCGTCACCTCGATCGGTGCCGCACGATGCCGGATCACCTCAAAGTGGGTCGCAAGATCGTTGTCGTAGTGCTCTTCCTTCTTCTCGTAGTTGGCCACCGGATAGCGCTTGCGGAACATATCGCGCGCTTTGCGCCCCACCGGCTCGATATCGACGGTCTGCCCCAGTGCGCGGCGAGCATCGATAAAGCCCTGCGCTGCCTTGACGATGTTCGAGTTGAAGGCACCGGCAAATCCCTTGTCGCCGGCGACGACCACGACGAGAACATTCTTCTCTTCCCGCTCGACCAGTAGCGGATGAACCACATCGCCGGTCTGCGGGTTGTAGAGATCGGTGCGGCGTACCAGCGACTCCAATACGTTCGACAGCATCTGCGCATAGGGTCGCGCCAGCATGGCACGCTCCTGCGCGCGGCGCAGCTTGGCCGCCGACACCATTTTCATGGCCTTCGTGATCTGCCGCGTGTTCTTCACACTGCGGATGCGACGCCGTAAATCGAGTACGTTTGCCATGATTTATTTAGCCGCGACCGCTTCCTTCTGCTCTCTCTGATCCTTGATCCCGGCGAGAAAGTTCGACTTGTAATCCTTGATGGCCACAGTGAGCCGTGCCTTTAGATCGTCATCGAGTGCCTTCTTCGTTGCGATATCGGTAAGGATCGACGCCTGCGCCGATTCGAGATACGGATAAAAGCCGTCCTCGAAGGCGCGAAGGTCTCTCACTTCCACGTCGTCGAGCAATCCATTCACGCCAGCGAAGAGAATTGCCACCTGCTTCTCCGCCGAAAGTGGCTGGAACTGCGGCTGCTTGAGAAGCTCCGTCAGACGCTGACCGCGGTTCAGCTGCTGCTGCGTTACCTTGTCGAGGTCCGAACCAAACTGCGCGAAGGCGGCAAGCTCGCGATACTGCGCGAGGTCGAGCTTCAGCGTGGCGCCTACCTGTTTGGTCGCCTTAGTGGCGGCAGAAAATCCGACACGCGAGACCGACAGGCCGACGTTGACGGCGGGACGAACACCCGAGTTGAAGAGGTCGGTTTCGAGGAAGATCTGGCCATCGGTGATGGAGATAACGTTGGTCGGAATGTAAGCCGAAACGTCACCCGCCTGGGTTTCGATGATGGGCAGCGCGGTGAGCGAGCCGCCGCCGAGCTTGTCCGAGACCTTGGAACTGCGTTCGAGCAGGCGCGAGTGGAGATAGAAGACGTCGCCCGGGTAGGCTTCGCGGCCTGGCGGACGGCGGAGCAGCAGCGAGATTTCACGATAGCTGGCAGCATGCTTCGAGAGATCGTCATAGATGATCAGTGCATGCTTGCCGCTATCGCGGAAGTATTCGCCCATGGCAGTGGCGGCGAAGGGAGCGAGGTACTGCATGGGCGCGGGCTCGGAGGCAGTGGCAGCGACCACAATGGTGTAAGCCATGGCGCCGTACTCTTCGAGCGTCTGCACGACCTGCGCGACCGACGAACGCTTCTGGCCCACGGCGCAATAGATGCAGATGAGGTTGTTCTTCGCCGAATTGATGATGGTGTCGAGCGCGATGGCGGTCTTGCCGGTCTGGCGGTCGCCAATCAGCAATTCGCGCTGGCCGCGGCCGATTGGGATCATCGTGTCGATGGCTTTGATGCCGGTGGCCATGGGCTCGCGCACGGACTGGCGGTCGATGACGCCGGGAGCAAGGCGCTCGACGGGGAGATATTTGTCGGTGTTGATGGGGCCCTTGTCGTCAATAGGCTCGCCGAGCGCGTTGACCACGCGGCCGATGAGGGCCTCGCCGACGGGCACGGACATGATGCGGCCGGTGCGCTTGACTTGGTCGCCTTCTTTAATCTCGGTATAGTCGCCGAGCAGCACCGCGCCGACCTGATCCTCGTCGAGGTTCATCGCGAGACCAGCAACGCCGTGGGGGAATTCAATCAGTTCGCCAGCCATGACCTTGTCGAGGCCGTGGACGCGCGCAATACCGTCGCCGAGCGAGATGACCGTGCCGACCTCGTCTACCTGGATGCGTTGCTCATAGTTCTCAATCTGCTGGCGAAGCAGTTCGGTTATCTCATCAGCCTTGATCTTTGCCATGTCTTCCTTCTACTCGATTCGTATCTATCTCAAAATTTGATGTCGTTGCTGACGAAACTCAGGCGTTGACCAGTTTTCGCTTCAATTGCTGGAATTGTCCCCGAAGCGAGCCGTCGTAGACCGTCGATCCGATGCGCACCACAGCCCCGCCCAGCAAGGCTGCATCTTCCCGGTACGTTGCTCGAACGCGGCCTCCGGCCACTTTGGCCACCTGTGCCTCAAGCTCGACGCGGTCTTCGTTATTCAGCGGACGCGCGCTCGTGATCTCGGCTTCCGCCAAACCGGATTGTTCATCTGCAATCTCGTGGTATTCCGTAATGATTTCGTCCAACTCGGCAAGACGTTGGTGATTCATAATGACGGCGAGAAAGTTCCGCACCTGCGGGATCATGCCAATGCGGCTGACAATAGCATCAAGAATCTTCAACTTCTGTTCATTGACGATCGACGGATTCATCAGGACTTCCCGCAGTTCATGACTGTCGGCGAGGGTTTCGCTGAAGTCGCGCAGCTGTTGCTGGGCGGCATTTGAATCCAGATGGTTGGATGCCGCCACCGAGGCGAATGCATGGGCATAACGAAGAGTAAGAGCGGACATTAGTTTTCTCCGCCCTTCGAGTCTTCGCCAGTCAGACGGCGGGCAAAACCCTGCACCAGCAGGCGGTCGGTCTCTGCCGTGACCACAAGCTTGCGTGCAGCCTGCTCAATGGCCAGGTCGGCAGCGTACTGCTGAAGCTGCTTGCGGGCAGTGACCGTTGCTGCGGAAATTTCCTGCTCGGCAGCGCGCAGAATTTTCTGCTTCTCTTCCTCAACCGAGGCCTTGATGCGCTGTTCATCGAGTGCCGAATCCTTCTCGGCCTGGGCGCGCATAGCGGCAATCTGTTCGTCGAGCTTGCCCAGGCGGCTCTCAACGCTATTCAACCGGGCGCTGGCCTCTTCGGTGGCAGTGCGCGCATCGACCAGATGCTTCTGGATTGCGGTGTTGCGGTCACGGAAGGTCTTGGGCAGCGTCTTGAGCAGGAACCAGCCGACCAGAATTGCGAGCACAATGAAATTGGCAACTGTGAACGCTGTCGCTGCCTGCTCGGCGTTCATGCCCAGCTTAGCGCCCAGAGCCCGTACCGCGGGGGAGTGGCGATACTCGTCGTTCTCGTCCTTCTCCTGTTGGTTCTTCTCCGGAGACTGCGCCTCGGGCGTGCTCATGCGGCCGCCGTCGGCAGAGGCCGTGGCCTGCTGTGCGACTGCGTGAAAGGCGGGGGCGAAAAGCAGCGTCGCCACAATCAGTGAGGGGAGAAGTCGCTTCATTGGGGAAAGTCTGGCCTGAAATTTCACTGGGCAACCTCTTCCGGCTGCCTTATGCCAGCGGGCAGCACCGCGCTCAGAATGCGCGAGCTGAGTTCAGCGCTCATGCCCTCGATCTGCGCTCGGGCGCTTGTGGCGCTCTGCTCGATGTCCTGCTTTGCCGCGAGGATCCGTTGCTGCGTGGCGCGGCGGACTTCCTCGATAGCTGAATCGCGCTCCGCGTTCCACTGCTTCAATTTCTGGTCGCGGGCGTGGAAGATCTCAGCCTTGGCCTGGCGCAGTTTGTCCTCGTAGACAGAGGTCTCTGCCTCCGCGGCGGCAATGGCCCCTCGCGCCTGTTCGACCGCTCCGGTCGTACGAGCGCGCCGCTCGGCGAGAATGCGGTCCAGCGGACGCCTCACCAGAAGCCCATAGGTGATGACGAGCAAAATAAAAAAGATCATGGTCGGCACGGAGCCGAGCACAAGTCCACCGAGTTGGTTGAGTATCTCGTCCATGAATTAGGGTCGGCAGCAGCCGCTCAGAAGTCCTGTCGCAGTCTGATTTTCCACACTGATCTTATTCAACTTGGTGTTGAGTGTGCGGTTGACTTGCTCGATGCGATACATCTAGTTCTAGCAAAGCGTTTACAACAGTGTCAAACCAGCAGGAGCCAATCTTGCCATTTCCTCAACCTGCAAAATCTTTCGTCTCACGATGGCGCGACTTTTCAAAATCGGCCTTTGACTTTTGCCCCGAAGGGGTTAAACTGAAAGATACCACCCGGACCCTATATTCTGGGTCACATAGGTCGCGTGACTGGGACACCACCTCCGCTCCCCTTCAGGCGACCTATGCTAGTTAAATACGCTCCGTGAATCTGCTGAAGCGATTAAGCAACGATGCAGGCCCACGCGCCGTAATATAGGCCAGATTGCCCTCAAACCGCTTTTTTTCAAGCACAGCCCCAGCCTCCAGCGCTGCCAATATGGAGCCTTCCGATTGCGGTATGCGAAGTCGCACCCGAATCAGCGGATCGACAACCAACGCATCGTCGATCGCCGCCAGTAACTCCTCCAGACCCTGCTTTTTTAATCCCGAGACCAGAATTCCCTCCGTCAGCTGTTCCCGATCCGCCACAGTCAGCAGGTCGGCCTTGTTCAAAACCTCAATCACGGGCTTTTTCGTGATGTCCAACTCGCTCAAAACCTTTTCTACCTGCGCTTTCTGCTCATCCATCATAGGACTGGAGGCATCCCGGACGTGCAACAGAATCTCCGCGCGTTCGACCTCTTCAAGCGTTGCCCGAAAGCTCGTCACCAGCGTGTGCGGCAGGTTGCGAATGAATCCCACCGTGTCCGACAGCAAAATTTTGCGCCGCGAGGGAAGCTGCAACTGCCGCAGCTTCGGATCGAGCGTTGCAAACATGCGGGATGATTCCAGCACCCCTGCTTCCGTTAGCGCGTTGAACAGCGTACTCTTTCCGGCATTCGTATAGCCCACCAGCGCCACAACTGGCACCGGAACCGCCTCCCGGCGCTGTCGCTGCTGCCGCCGAATCCGTCGCACCGCCTCCAGTTGTTCCTTCACATGGTCGATGCGCAGGTTGATCTTGCGGCGATCGGTCTCGAGCTGGGTCTCGCCCGGCCCTCTTGTGCCGATGCCGCCGCCAAGCTGCGACATCGCCTTGCCCCTGCCCGCAAGCCGCGGAAGCTGATACTCCAGTTGCGCGAGTTCCACCTGCAACTGGCCCTCACGAGTACGCGCATGACGCGCAAAAATGTCCAGAATCAACTGTGTCCGGTCGATCACCCGGCATGGCAGCTTTGCTTCAAGATTGCGCAACTGCGAAGGCGTCAGATCATGGTCAAACAGCACCAGGTCCGCGCCCGTCGAGGCCAGAACGCCTTCAATCTCTTCCAGCTTGCCCTGCCCTACCAGCGTCGCCGGATCGGGCCGTGCACGCCGCTGAATCAGCGTCGCCGCTACCTCAGCCCCAGCGCTGCGGGCAAGCTCTTCAAACTCCGCCAGCGAAGCGTCAAAGTCCAAATCGACAGCGCGCACCGAAGCCACCTTAGCCACTTCGCCTTCATCGAAGCCGAGTTGTCCGGAGTCCGCAGAGACCGCAGCTGCCTTGCGAGCGAGCCGCGCCGCCGAGGTCAGCTTACGCCGCTCCCCGGTGAACTCCACCGCCACAAGTATGGCGCGTTCGGCGTTCTGGCCTGCGCCCTGCGAGCTGCGCGCGGCAACCATCGCAGCCTCCTGCGCGGCAACGAGACTACGCCGCGCAGGCTTGGCTGCGATTACGTCTTTACTTCCAGTTTTGATCAACGATTAACAGTACCCTGGGTTCCAGTTGCCTCTGGCGAAGGTGCGCTGGCAGCCGGCGATGGGTGGGGGATGCCCGTCCTCGGTTCAGGTCGGGACTCGGGCCTGCTGTCCGAGCGCAGCTCCAAATGGGCACCGGCGCGGCCGCTCACCACCGTGGAGATGGCGTGCTTGAAGATCAATTGTTCCTGGCTGTTGTTCTCCAACAGCACCGAGTATTTATCGAACGAGCGTATCTTCCCGGTCAGCTTGACGCCGCTTACCAGATAGATCGTAATCGGGCTCTTATCTTTTCGAACCGTATTGAGAAAAGTGTCCTGAATGTTCTGTGCCGGCTTTGATTCCATGGTGCCGATCTCCTTAGCTTTGAGCTAAATTCTGTTCCAGTAAAAAGTCCGCCATACCGCATTTACTTCAGCAATGAACCCAGTCTTTTTAGCAACCGGGACTGAAGCCAAGATTGTCAAACAATACGACCATCTGCTGCTTTTATCAACTCGCGCGACCCAATAGCTACACTTAGGTCGCGCCGAGTCTATTAGACGCAGCTCGATCCGGAATGGACGCCTGCCACCTGCACACTTTCTTGGGATATACCATGACAGGGTGGCAGAAAACTCCCAACCTGTTCCGATGCTCGATTTTGCGCGCCAGTTTGCCGCGATTCGCCCCGAAGTCCTGACCGCCATCGAAAGCGTCTGCGACTCCCAGCAATTTATCCACGGCCCCCAGGTCACCAGCTTCGAGCACGCGGCCGCGACCGCCTGCGCAGCACCCCACGCCATCGGCTGTGCCAGCGGCACCGACGCCCTTTGGCTGGCCATGGCCGCCGCCGGAATCGGGCCTGGCGACGCCGTTATTACCACCCCCTTCAGCTTCTTCGCCTCGGTCAGCTCTATCCTGCGCTGCGGTGCGCAACCTCTTCTGGCAGATATAGATCCTTTGACCTTCAACCTCTCCGCCGATGCGGTTGCAAGGGTCCTGAACACTCCGGCCGGAGCCAATGTCAAAGCTGTCCTGCCCGTTCATCTCTACGGCCAGTGTGCCGATTGGGACGCCTTCAATGCCCTGAAGCAGCGTTACAACCTTCTCCTCATCGAAGATGCCGCACAAGCCTTCGGTGCGGCCTGGAACGGCACCCCAGCCGGAGCGCTCGGCGACCTCGCCGCCTTCAGCTTCTACCCCACCAAGAACCTCAGCGCCTTTGGCGATGCCGGCCTGCTGACCACGCTCTCTGACGCATACGACGAGCGCGCTCGCATGTTGCGAGCTCACGGAATGCGCCGCCGCTACTTCCACGACGAGGTTGGCTGGAACTCCCGCCTCGACACCATCCAGGCCGCCGTACTCGAAGTCAAATTGCGCTATTTGCCCGAGTGGAACCAGCAGCGACGGGACCGCGCCGCACGCTACGATCAACTGCTCCGCGATGCTGGACTGACCGCTACCTCCCCCAACGAAGGCATCGTGCTACCCGTCACCGATCCTCGCGCCACGCACGTCTTCCACCAGTACGTCATCCGCGCACCGCGACGCGACGCCCTGCGCCAGCACCTTAGCGACCGCCAAATTGGCAGCGAGATCTACTACCCTCTGCCGCTGCACTTGCAGACCAGCCTCGCCGACCTCGGCTACAAGCGCGGCGACTTCCCCGTCAGCGAAACCGCAGCCGACGAAGTTCTCGCCCTGCCGATTTATCCCGAACTACGCGACGACGAACAGCAGACGGTGGCAGAAGCCATCGCCACTTTCTACACTTGAATATTTTCAATATTTTGATGAATACGATATCTCTGTAAATACAGGGAGACCGTTGGTTGGGCAGTGGAGAGCCCTCGGTATTCGTCTTTCGCCAGATCGGGAAAAATCCATACGATCTGCAAAAAATGTTCCACCCGCATGAGCGGCTATTCGGCCTTTGCGCTCTGCACACCCTCTAATTGAGCCACGACCTGCAGCGCATTCTGCAAAGTCGCGGCCCCACTCTGGCTGAGCGTGATCTCAATCTGCTCTTTACCACTGTCGGGTTGCGCTTCTACGCTGAGGCCTGTAACGCTAAGGTTGACGCGCCGAAGCGCTACTAAAATTACCTCCGGCGAAACGATCTTGGGATCGTAGAGCGCGTTGATCGTCTGCTTACGCCAGCGCATGTCCAACCGCCGCTCTATCGGTCGCATCACCAGAAGCACCATCAGAGCGAGCGCGGTGGCAAGAATCGCAGCGCGATACATGCCGCCGCCGACTGCGATCCCAAGCGCGGCAACCGTCCATATACTCGCCGCGGTCGTCAATCCACGGACCGATTCGCCGTGAGCGATGATCGTGCCCGCCCCCAGAAAACCGATGCCGGTCACAATCTGCGCCGCAATACGCGACGGATCCAATCCCACGCCGGGAGTGCCCAGAATATCCGCGAAGCCAAAGGCTGACACGATCATCAGCAGGCAGGACGACATCCCCACCAAAGCATGAGTTCGCAGCCCAGCCGCGCTTCGGCGATGTTCTCGATCGAGGCCGACAAGGCCTGCCAGCACCGTGGCCGTAACCAGCCGCAGCGCAATCTCATGCGGGGGAAGAATCATCCGTGCTCCCAGTCGCCGGTAAATCGTACAGCCACTTATACCACTGCAGCACCATTGGAGAGACTTATCTCCTACGCCTGCTCCTCGGGGCCTTCTTTGCCTTCTTCACGACCGGCTCAGGATGCGCCTCCTCCGGAGCCGTCGCATTGGGAGACAGAACCCTCCGCACCAGATTTCCTTCCAGCCGATAGGTCTTCAGCACGGTCTTACCCGGCACAATTGCCCCTGTCACTGGATCGGGCACCACCGGCGAAGCATCGTCGGCCAGCACACGATAGCTGTAAGTTGGAGCCACAGTCATCGATGCCGGAGCCTTACCGTAAGGGTCACTCGCCATGGTCACCTTCACCGGCAGATAGCCCTCGATGTTCTTGTCGCGGTAGGCAGTCTCGTACCGGTGCTTCTTCACGTTCCAGATAAAGACGCGCACCTGGTTGAAGTCATAAGGGAGTCCGGCTTGATATGGACTCGTAACCGTCACATACTCAGCGATGTTCTTATCGTCCTGCGAAGCCTCAGGGTCGTACACCTTGGCCAGAACATACGCGCCGACAATCCGCTGGCCTTCCGAATAGCGCACCAGCGCATCCGGAGCATCCACATCGATCAGCCTGCTATAAACCCAGCCCGCGTCGCCCCTGGCATCACGCACCAGCCACCAGTCGTCCATCGCGGGAGGCGCTGGAGCCTCGGCCACGACAGCCTTGCCCTTCACCACCACAGGCGCAACCGGCCGAAGGCCCGGCGGCAGCGGTTTCGGCAGCGTAGCGCGTCGCAGCAGCTTCAGCTTCTCGCCCTCGGCCAGCCGGTAGAAGTGTTCCGTCTCGCGTCCCGGAGTGAGGTGCATATAAACGTCGTCGCGCACCACGCCCGACGCCACCACCGGATCTTTTTCATGATCCTTCGTCAACGCAGCAAACTGGTCGAAGAGGGCCTGCGTCGCCACCAGCTTCTCGTTAATCCATCCCTGCTCGCCCTTGCCGGTCTGCACCTTGAGGAAGCGCCGTCCATGGTCGAGCACCTGCAGCTTGTCGCCATTCTCGACATCGGCAGTCCGGTTCGACACCGCCGCCACGCGGTCGCGCAGATAGGTCTTCTTCGCCGTCACGTACACATACTCACGAGGCGGCTTTGGCCGCAGCCGCGAGCAGCCGCTGATACTGATCAGCACGCACACCGACATCGTCGCGCAGGCAGCAAGCCAAATTGCATTTCGTCTGGGAACGGATCGTCTGGGAACGGATTGACAGAAAAAGGAAAAAATAGCTCTAAAACTCCAGCAAAACTCGGGGGCTGCTATATCCATACTACCGGCCGATGCACTGAAGTCACGAGCCGTTGTTCATCGATTGGCCTCAATCCCTCGCACGAACAAGATGAGTTACTGCCCTAGTGCGTCAACGCAACCGCAATCGCCCCAGTCGGGTCCGTGCCCGTCGTCGTACTGGTCGCAAGAATCAGCTTTCCCGGAGTAGTCGTATCGAAGCTGTACATCGAAAGGTCAGGGCCACCCCCAAACGCCGCCGCCAGCAGATAATTCCCCGTACTATCCATCCCTAATGACGTCACCAACTTGCCACTCGTATATGGAGATCCTTCCAGCGCCGTAAGCACCGCGCCCGCACCAATCGAATAGCCATAGATCGTCCCGTTCGTCCGGTTCGCTGCGTAGGCATACTTGCCCGTATTGTCCAACACCACCGAATACGCCTGCCCTCCGGAGTCGAAAGGCGAGGCGGCAATCTCGTTCAGCGTCCCCCCCGAACCGATGCCAAAGACGTGCACGCCACCGCCGGTCCCACTGCGAGCGATGTAGAGGTTCGCCGAAGCGCTGTCGACGGCGAGGCCGTTATCGCTGGTCGTCTTCGACACGGTGAGATTCAGAACGCCAATCGCCGTGCCCGTCGATGTATCGAAGGTGAAGATCGCATCTCCGCCCGACCCCAACGCAGCAAACACATATGCCCCATTCGGAGATATCTTCAGCATCTTTGGAACAATCACCGCATTGGGAATCGCCAGGGTTCCATTCGATGCCACCGCCAACGCTCCCGTCGACGTATTGATCTGAAATACATCGATCTGTGCCTGCAGGCTCGTGCCGTCCAAAGCAAGCAGCCACTGCCCATCGGGAGACACGTCCATCGAAACTACATTCGCGATCGCGACGCTCGTGCCGCCGCTCGCGCCCGTCAACGAGCCGTCGGCGTTGATCGTGTACACATTGATGTTGCCCAGCGTCGCCACATACAAAAACTTATTGTCCCGCGTCACCGTCATCGCAAGCGGCGTATATCCCACCGTCAACGGCGAACCCGACACCCCCGTCAACTTCCCCGTACCCACTGCAAAGCCGCTTACCGTGCCTGTCGCTGAATTTGCTCCGGACGGAGGAACTCCCGTCGTGTTGGCAACGTATACAAAATTCCCCGTCGATCCCGGAGGGACCGGAACGACCGGAACAAAAAAGCCACCGCACCCAGTCAGAACCGTCAGCCCAACCACCGCAACAGCAGAGATCAGCCACCGCGTTCTTTCGGCCCATCCCATCATTCTTAAACCTCTTGCAATCATCTTCGCAGCCTGCGAGAGCTTCTCAAAATGATTCTCGCTCACGCTCCGATATAATCTGCGCCATGTCTTCGTCCAGGAGCGTGCCTCTCCCAAAAATTGCAGCGCTTCTCTGCATACTCATTGCCCTTCCCGCCTTCTATGGTCAGGGAATCCAATCGTTGGACTCACGCGCCCCGCGAACGGCGCCTCTTCTTCCCGAACTTCAGCGCGAGATCCGCGCCGACATGGCATTCCTGGCCGACGACGAGCTCCACGGACGCGGCTCCGCCACACGCGATGAGCACATCGCGGCCCTCTTCGCAGCCTCGCAGTTCCAGTCTCTCGGCCTCGAACCCGGCGGCGACAACGGTACCTTCCTGCAGAAGACACTGCTTCCCAATCCTCTTCCCGCGGACATCAAGCAACGCCTTTCCAAGTTCGAAGACACGCCCCGCAGAGAGACCTGGAATGCCATCGCCATCCTTCGCGGAACCACGTCACCCAACGAAGTCATCCTCCTGACCGCGCACCTCGACCACCTCGGCATTAGCCCCGCCGTCAACGGCGACACTATCTACAACGGTGCCGACGACGACGCCTCTGGAACAACCGCCGTTCTAGCCCTCGCCCACATTTTCGCCACCGGACGCCACCCTAGTCGAACCATCGTCTTCGCTCTCTTTGGCTCGGAAGAGATCGGCGGCTTCGGCAATCGCGCCTTCCTCGCCCACCCGCCCGTTCCGCTCACCAGCATCATCACCGATCTCGAATTCGAGATGATCGGCCGCCCCGATCCCGCTGTTCCCGCCGGAACGCTGTGGCTCACCGGCTTCAACCGCACCAATCTCGGCCCCGAACTGACACGGCACGGCGCTCACCTGGTCAACGATCCCCACTTCGGACAGCATTTCTTTCGCCGTTCCGACAACTACGCTCTCGCCCTCCAGGGCATCATCGCGCAGACCATCTCCAGCTTCGGCCTCCACAAGGACTATCACCAGCCCAGCGACAAACTGCGCACCATCGACTTCACCCACATGACTAACGCCATCTCCTCCATGGTCGCCCCGATCAACTGGCTGTCAAACACCACATGGAAACCGCAGTGGTATCTCGGACGCAAGCCCTGGCATCAGGCAATCATCAAATGAAAAAGGACGCGAGCCTATGCCCGTGTCCTTTCTCGCCTTGCGAAGATACGATGCCTAAGCAGTAGCGGTGGGCGAAGCCTTCTCCGAGTCCAACACAACCCCAATAGCATGAATCACCGACGCCACTCGGATCGCAGCATTGATCAATTCTTCCGTCGCGCCCTTCTCCCGCAGCACCTTTTCATGCGAATCAACGCACTTGTCACATGCATTCACCGCGCTCACCACCAGGCACCACAGCTCAAAGTCCACCGGCTCAATGGAATGCCCGCGAAGCACATTCATACGCAGCCGCGACGGTAGTGTCGCATACTTCTCATTCTTCGTCAGATGATGAAACCGGTAGTAGATATTGTTCATCCCCATGATCGCCGCTGCGGCCTTCGCAGCCTCCAGCGCCGTTGGGCTCAGTACCGTCTCAGCCTCTGCGATCACCTCCGTCGTCAGCTCTGCGCTTCGCGTAGCAATCGCAGCCACCACGACCGTCCCCCACAACTGCTGCGGAGTCAATTCGGTATTCTGCTTCACCAGCGACGAGTAGTTCAGCTTCAAGTCTTTCGCATACGCGGGCAACTCGCTGATCAAATCTTCCAATGCCATCTCTGCCATCCTCTCCCGTTGCGGGTTCATCCTACAGAAAAGGCGCGGCCGCTTCGGCAGCCGCGCCTGACCACTCAACACTACGCTAGCGTAGATTCACCCTTTTGCCAGTTGCAGGGGCACAGCTCATCGGTCTGCAGCGCATCCAGCACGCGCAAAACCTCCTGCGGATTACGGCCTACCGATAGGTCCGTGACATAGATAAACCGAATCACGTTCTCCGGGTCCACGATGAAAGTTGCCCGCTGCGCCACTCCTGCCTGCTCATCCAAGATGCCCAGTTGGCCGCAAAGATCGCGACGGATATCCGACAGCATCGGAAAGGGCAGGTCCTTCAGATCGGCATGATGAGTACGCCACGCAGCGTGGACATATTCATTGTCGGTGCTGCCGCCAAGTATCTGGCAATCGCGATCCGCAAACTCGCCATTCAACTTTCCGAAGGCCGCAATCTCGGTCGGGCATACAAACGTAAAATCCTTCGGCCAGAAAAAATACAGCTTCCACTTACCCGGATAAGATTCGTCGGTAATTGTAGTAAACGCCTTTGCTTCATCCTTATCGGTTGAAACAGTAGCCGTAACACTGTAACTAGGAAACTTTTCGCCAATTTGTAACATGTAGTAACTCCTTTTAGAGACAGTTGCAGGCCTTCCGCTCATCGGAAAAACCGGTAAAACGGCATCAATCTATCTGTACAATTTTATCAGGAAAATAAGGTACTGAATAGCGAAAATGGCCTGTAAACAGGCCATTTTCGCCTACTTTGAAGCAGCTGAATTATTATGCGTTTACCAACTCTTCCTTCTTTACGATCTCTTCAATCTTACGTCCTATTGCCTTGGTCACACCTTCACCATACTTAGGATCGCACTTATAAAAATGATTGATCTGTAAGTCTTGAATCCGTTGCTCCACCTGCCCCAACCCGGCCGCAATGTTACTGCACAACCGCTGTTGAGCATCGGGCTTCAGCAGTCGGAATAAGTTCCCCGGCTGCGTGTAATAATCGCCATCAAGTTCGCGATGGTCATACCGCGCTACCGTTGCATTCGCATAGGTGGTAGGCCGCTCTTTGTACTTTGGATCTTCCTTCGGGCCACCGAAACTATTTGGCTCGTAGTTAGGCGAGTTACCACCGTTGTCTCCATAAACCATCGAGCCATCGCGATGATAAGTCGCAAACGGGCATTGTGGCTGGTTCACCGGCAACGACTCATAGTTCACTCCCAGCCGGTAACGGTGCGCATCGGGATAGCTGATAAGCCTCGCCTGCAACATCCTGTCGGGAGAAAATCCCATGCCCGGCACAACATTGCGCGGCTCGAACGCAGACTGCTCAATCTCCGCAAAGTAGTTCTTCGGATTGCGATTCAATTCCAACTCGCCGATCTCAATCACTGGATAGTCGCCATGCGGCCATACCTTGGTGAGATCGAATGGGTTGATGTGATACGTCGCCGCCTCAGCCTCGGGCATGATCTGAATCTGCACCGTCCACTTCGGGAAGTCACCCTTTTCGATCGAATGAAAAAGGTCGCTCTGCGAGTAATCCATATCCACCGATTTCATGTGGTTGGCTTCTTCGGCAGTGAAGTTATCGATTCCCTGCTTCGTCTTGAAGTGGTATTTCACATAGAACAACTCATTGTTCGCGTTGATCAGCGAGAACGTGTGGCTGCCATAGCCATTCATATGGCGAAAACCCTTCGGCGTTCCACGATCGCTGAACAGGATCGTCACCTGGTGCAGACTCTCCGGCGAGAGCGACCAGAAGTCCCACATCATGCGCGGCGACTTCAAGTTCGTCTCAGGATCACGCTTCTGCGTATGAATAAAGTCGCCAAACTTCAAAGGATCGCGGATAAAAAACACCGGCGTGTTATTGCCGACCAAATCCCAATTTCCCTCTTCCGTATAAAACTTCAACGCAAAGCCGCGAGGATCGCGCTCCGTATCCGCCGAGCCCTTTTCGCCGCCAACAGTCGAAAAACGCAGCAGCGTCGGCGTCTTCTTGCCGACAGTATCGAATAACTTCGCCGTGGTGTACTTCTTCATGTCCGGATTGGTACAGGTAAATGTCCCATACGCACCCGAACCCTTCGCATGAACGACGCGCTCCGGAATCCGCTCACGGTTGAAGTGCGCCATCTTCTCAAACAACAGGTAATCGTCAAACACAATAGGCCCACGCGGGCCCACGGTGAGTGAGTTCTGGTTGTCGCCTACAGGCCGGCCAACGTCGGTCGTCAATATCTTGCTCTTCTTCTCGTCTGCCATATATCACCTCGAAATCTCTCCGGGCCTTGGCCCGTCTGACTTACGCTGTTCACTCTGGCTTACTGATTTCTTACTGACTTATTGACACTTCGGACACAGACCAATTACATCAACCGCATACCGCTCCACCAGAAAACCGCCCGGCAGACGCGTGCGTTTCGACACCAACCCCAACTCTTGTTCCCCTATATCGGTGATCGCTTTACACTTCGAGCACACCATGTGATGGTGTGCCTCGCTGTTCATCTCCACGCGCACCGATCCATGATGCATGCTCATCTTGCGAAAGACGCCGCTTTCCACGAAGAGATTAATATTCTTGTAAACCGTAGCTAACGAGATAGCAGGAATCTTCTTCTTCACCCGCGCATAAACCTCTTCCGGGCTGGGATGCCCACTCATTCCCTGCATCACTTCGTACAGCACCTGCCTCTGGTGCGTCACGGCAATGCCATGTTCAGCACAAAGCTCACGAAACGTCTTGGCGGCGGCAGTCTGCACCCAGCAAGTGTACCCTATATCAAACGATAATTATTATTATTTGATAAACTAAGTTATCCACAAGCACATATTGACCTGCTCTTTACCAAACTATTGCTTTGGCTTCGTCTCCGTGGTCTTTCCTGCCTCTCGGTCACGGTGCCCGAAGGTGAATCTGCGGCCAATAATTCCTTTCACAATCCAATGATCAGTAGATGCAGTGGGACCGATTCCGACCCCGAAGTTGACCTCCCACTTCGGCGATAAATTAAGATCAATCGCCGGAAAGATCTGCTGCTGCTGATCGTGCAAACTATCGAACCCGGCCAAATCTCCATAAGCGGCGTAATATTCCAGGCCGCCTGTTATCTTCTTCGTGAAGTCGTAGCTCACCTTCACATTCGGACTGAACGTCAAGCCCTGGCTCGTCCCCGGCCCTTGAAAACTTCTATCCATTGCCGGATTGAAGGCGAAGTACCATCGCCCGATCTGTTTATCCACAATGGGCCGTATCTCCAGCGTCCATGTATCCGGCGAAAACCGCGCTCGCTGATATCCCACCTCCATCGAGAGGCTGGCGCCCACAGGCCACTTCCAGCTATCCGGCACCCGCACCCGAGGCCGAATATGATCTCCCACCCACTGGTATCCCGTCGCTCCGCTTGCACTCGTAAAAATGTAGAAGCCCACCTCGGACCAGTTTGTTACACCCTGCGTAATCTCCACCGTCTCATGCTCGGCATGGTTCGTGGGAAAAGTTCCATCCGCCGCATAACGCGATCCCGGCACTGCCTTCGACCCATCCACCGTAAAGTTGCTATGCAGTTCCACCATGGTATTTTTGGCCGGAACCGTCTCAGCGCCATAGACCTGAATCTCGTAGTTATCCTGCGCATGCGCTGTCTGCAATGCCAGACAGACCACAATCACCACGAATGTCTTCACCCACAATGCGCTGCACTGGCCTTGTCTCATCGTCGCGTCAGTCCTCATCGGTCTGACATTAGACTAGCCCAGCCGTCCTACCAAAATCTTCAATTCAATTGTTCCCGCTCCGGCTTGCCAAATCCGGCATCGAGCGGCTTCCGTCCCGCAAAGCCATCTTCAGGCTCGTGCCAGTGCGTAATCGAGTCCTCGCCCAGCTTCCAGCAAAGCATCACCGTCTTCCCATCCTTCACGCACGGAAAATCGAGCAATCCTTCCTCCAGGTCCTGCACCTGCACGCCAATCGCTTCAATCTCGCCCAGCGTGTCTGCAGCCTCCTGCGCAGCCTTGTCGCGCTCCGCACGTCGTCGCGCCGCAGCCGTCACATTCACATTCATGCCGCCCGAAAGATGGATGCGGTAGCTCAACTGCTGCATCCCCATCTCCAACTCACCGGCACGCAATCCTGCCCCCTGCGCCTTTCGCAGCAACGCCTCCAACACCCGCAGCATTGTCTGCGCCTCGCCTAACGTAAACGTCTTACTCACGGCCCTTCCCTCTCACAAACCTCACGAAATCTCCAACATCCGGTCCAAGGCGACACGAGACCACTGCTTCACATCATCTTCCACCTTGATGCGATTCACTACACGTCCCTCAACAAGATTCTCCAGCGCCCATGCCAGGTGCTGCGGCGAGATGCGATACATCGTCGTACACAGGCATCCCGCATCGTCGAGCGTAATCACACGCTTGCCCAGCGGCGCAAACCGTTTCGCCAGCCGGTTCACCAGATGAATCTCCGTGCCCACGGCAAAGCTTGAACCCTCGGGAGCGTCCTCGATGCACTTGATAATTCGCTCCGTCGAGCCAACCGCATCGGCCTTCTGGCAAACTTCCCAGCGGCACTCCGGATGCACGATCACCTGCATCCCGGGCTCCTCGCGGCGTACGCGATCCACATGCTCCGGCAGAAACCGCTGATGCACCGAGCAGTGCCCCTTCCACAAGATCACCTTGGCAGCTTTCAACCGATCAGGACTCACCCCGCCATTGATCTGGTAAGGATCCCAAACCACCATCTGCTCCCGCGGAATCCCCATCGCAAACGCCGTGTTCCGTCCCAGATGCTGGTCTGGCAGAAACAGAATCTTCCCAGCCCGCGCAAACGCCCACTCGAAGGCACCGCGAGCATTCGAAGAAGTACAGACCAACCCTCCGCGCTCTCCGCAAAAAGCCTTGATCGACGCAGCCGAGTTCATATAAGTCAGTGGAATCAATCCACCCGAAGCCTCATCGGTCAGCCCGGCACGCTCCAGCGAATCCCAACAATCTTCTACCTGCCCAATCTCGGCCATATCGGCCATCGAGCAGCCAGCGTTCAGGTCCGGCAGAATCACCTGCTGCCACGGCTGAGCGAGAATATCCGCTGTCTCGGCCATAAAGTGCACGCCGCAGAACAGCATGTACTTCGCGTTGGTCTCTGCCGCCGCCTTGCTCAGCTTATAGCTGTCGCCGGTGTAGTCCGCAAACCGGATGACCTCGTCGCGCTGATAGTGGTGCCCCAGCAGAACGACATCGGTGCCCAGCGCCGCGCGAGCAGTTGCAATGCGCGCATCCATCGTGTGATCAGGTTGCGAAAGGTAATTGTCGAGAGAACACGTATCCGCAACACGATCTGCCACGGCCGTTGCCGCGACCTCTTCCATGAGTCCGTTCAATACACTCCGCCTTCAGTCTCACGAGGTCGTTAGGTGTCGGCTGGCGCCGGCGCCCTCTTTCGCCTCCGAGACGGGGATGTTGAAAGCATGAACTACCGAAGTTGCAGAGGATTCGCTGGGCGGCCCGTTTCAAACCGTCCCCCAACCCACGGGGATGTTGCAACCCTTACTACTCTTTACTGCTCTCGCGGCCATCATTGCCGCTCGTGTTCATTGGACGAAGACCGCATCCAAAAGATGCATTTCCTCGTAGATTCAGCTTTAGAAGCTATCAGCCTCAGTTCTGCAATGCGTCAGCCCTACATCATTAATCTTACAACAATGTCAACCGGAGCCATCTATTTGTTACCCTCCGCCGTAAGCCTTATCATGAGACTTATCTATGCCTAGCTTTCAGGACAGCGCACTCATTTTCGTCCTCGCCCTGCTCCTCTTCGGCCCGAAGAAGCTGCCCGAACTCGCCCGCCAGTTGGGCAAGCTCATGGGCGAGTTTCGCCGAGCCTCCAACGAGTTCCGTATGCAGATGGAGGACGAACTGCGCCAGGCCGAACAGGCCGATCAGCAGAAGAAGATCGCGGCAATGGAAGCCGCCGCTCCCGTCACCCCTGTCATCCCCGACGACAGCGAAAACCCCATCGAAGAGCATCCCCACATGGATCCCTTCAAGGACGACTACTCGACCGAAAGCATCGCCACCACAGTCGAGCCCATCTCCGAGATTAATGCCGGCGAGTCTAACGCCGAACCGGCTCCCGAACCTCTTCCCATAGCAACCTCAGGCGAACTCAATCTCATGCCACCTTCTACCGGCCTTCCCGTAGCCAGCTCTTCCATCTCGCAGGCCTTCAACTCCATCCCCCGAGCTCCCGAGCCAGGTATTACTCCCGAGCCAGCACCCGATCGCAGGACGACCGAGGCCTCTCTCCATGGCTGATTTCGTCGACCGCGCCCGCGCCGCCGTAGCTGATCGCGCAGAACTTCCCGGCATGAGCCTCATGGAGCATCTCGGCGAACTGCGCACGCGCCTCCTCCACTCCGCCGCCTATCTGCTCATCGGCTTCGTCGTCGCCTACGTCTTTCACGAGCGCCTCTATGGCTACGTGCAGCAGCCGCTCAGTAACCTGCATATCGCGCTCAACTTCACGCATCCCACCGACGGACTCAATCTCTATCTCAAGGTCGCATTTCTCGGCGGAGCCATCCTCGCCTCGCCCTTCATCCTCTATCAGGTATGGCTTTTCATCTCGCCCGGCATGTACGCCAACGAGAAGCGCTACGTCGTCCCCTTCATGGGCGCGACCATCGGCCTCTTCTTCATCGGAGCGTGGTTCGGGTACCGCTGGGTCCTTCCCGGCGCGCTCAAAGTCCTCATCCTCGACTTCGGGAAGAACTTCCATCCCATCATTACGATCGAGGACTACACCGGCTTTTTCCTCGCCATCATCCTGGGCCTGGGCATCACCTTCGAGCTGCCCATCCTCATCTTTTTCCTCTCGCTTTTCGGCATCGTCGACGCCAAATTCCTGCTCAAACACATTCGCTACGCCATCCTCATCATCTTCCTGGTCGCGGCCATCATCTGCCCCATGCCCGACCCCTACAGCATGTGCCTCTTCGCCGCCCCCATGCTCGCTCTTTACTTTGTGGGCGTCGGCGTAGCCTTCTTTGTCCACCCGGCCCGCCGTAAAGCCAGGGAACTCAAGTCCTCATGACATTCGCGGCTCTAAAGATCTGTCATCCTAAGCGAAGCACCGCAAAGTCGAAAGACCTGCGGTGTTTCTTGTCCCTGCTCGTCCTTCTACTCACCGCAGCAAGCGTTCGCGGCCAGAAAGCACCCGCGCGCTTCAACGGACAAGCTGCCTACAACCTCACCCAGCAATACCTCAACGCGGCCCCAAAACGCTTTGTCGGCTCACCCGGCCACGCCAGGGCCGAAGCCTTCATCAAAGACCAGTTCAAGCCCGAGATCGCCAAGGGCCACTTCGAAACCGACAGCTTTAGCGCCAGCACCCCCGCCGGCCTGATGGACATGCGCAACTTCATCGTCCGCTACCCCGGCAAAAAGGACGGCATTATCGTCCTGGCCAGCCACTACGAGACCAACTACCCCCTCCGCGATATAAACTTCGTCGGCGCCAACGACGGCGCCTGCACCACCGCGTTCCTCATCGAAATGGGTAACTACCTCCGCACCCATCCGCCGCAGGGCTACAGCGTCTGGCTGGTCTTCGACGACGGCGAGGAGGCCATCCAGTCCTGGTCCGACTCCGACTCCCTCTACGGCACCCGTCATCTCGCCGCTAAGTGGTCGCAGGATGGCACCCTCAAAAAAATCAAGGCCTTTCTACTGGCCGACATGATCGGGGACAAAGACCTCAACATCGACCGTGACGAGAACTCAACCCCCTGGCTCCTCGACCTGCTCAAACAGGCCGCGAAGAACACCGGCAACTCCAGCTACGTCTTCAAAAACGAGACCGCTGTGCAGGACGATCATCTTCCCTTCAAGCAGCGCGGCGTCCCCGTCCTCGACATCATCGACATCGACTACGGCCCTCACACCTTCTCACTGCCCGACGGCTATCACCACACCGCCTTCGACACCATCGACAAGATCAGCGCCCACTCCCTCCAAATCGCGGGCGATCTCTTCCTCGAAATGATCCGCCTGATCGACCAGCGGGGCTGAATCCTCTAGGTGTTAAAGCCTTCCGTCGAGCCGAACCGTCCAACATCATCTACTGCTTCACGTTGACTTGAGAAGGATGGACACCCAAGCCTTTAAGGAATCTCTGATAGATACCGGTTTTGAAAGGGCGTCGCTGAAGCCACGCCCAAATCGCTCTATAGAAAACCGGACCTTAACCCAAAGGGATGCTCTGAAACCTAATCAAATCTTCTTTTACCCCCGAGAAAGGGAGACACTCAAAGCAAAAAGGAGGAACCTTCACTTACCAGCAAACGATGAGCGTCTGCGGTAAGCGAAGGTTCCTCCCTCAGGTACTACGATCTTACGTGCTGCTTAGGCGACGACTTCGATGCCCATCGAGCGCGCAGTGCCGCGGATGGTCTTCGATGCTGCCTCAACCGAAGAGGCATTCATGTCCGGCATCTTCTGCGTGGCGATCTCGCGGATCTGCTTCTCCGTCACCTTACCCAGTTTCTCCTTGTTCGGAGTGCCCGAGCCCTTGGCGATACCGGCAGCCTTCAGCAGCAGCACCGGTGCCGGAGGCGTCTTCGTGACGAAACTGAACGTGCGGTCAGCATACACGCTGATGACCACGGGAATGGTGAGCCCAGCCAGATCGGGAGCCTTGGTGCGCTCGTTGAACTGCTTGCAGAACTCCATGATGTTGACCTGTGCCTGACCGAGCGCGGGGCCAACCGGGGGTGCAGGGGTGGCCTTGCCGGCCATAATCTGAAGCTTGACGTATCCAGTGATCTTCTTCGGTGCCATTGCGGTAAATCCTCTTTATGCTTCTAGCCGCGGACCAGGGGTCTGCTGCTGAATGAAATAAGTAATTCCAAAATTTTGTCTTCCGCTAATCGCGAAAGAATGTTACTCCGTGATCTTGTCGACCTTCGAGAACTCGATCTCAACGGGGGTGGAGCGGCCAAAGATGCTGACCATGACCTTCAATGTCTGCTTGTCTTCGTTCACTTCGTCGACGGCTCCGGTGAAGTTGGCGAAGGGTCCTTCGTTGATGCGGACCTGCTCGCCCTTGTCGAACTTGACCTTCATCGAAGGGTGGTCCTTGGAAACGTCGGAGCGGAAGATGATCGAGCTGACTTCCTGTTCGGAGAGCGCCACCGGATTGTCGCCCGTGCCGAGGAAGCCCGTGACCCGCGGCGTGTTCTTGATGACGTGCCAGAGATCATTATCGAGGTCCATCTCGACCAATACATAGCCCGGAAGAAAGACGCGCTCAATGGTGTACTTCTTGCCGTTGCGCAACTCCGTGACCGGCTCGGTCGGAATCATGATGCGACCAATCTTGTTCTGCAGTCCGAAGGCCGAAATACGGCTCTCCAGCGATTCGCGCACCTTGCGCTCGAACCCGGAGTAGGCGTGGATGATGTACCACTTGAAATTCTCATTCACCGGCGGAGCAAGCTGTTCCCCCGAAGTTTCAGTGGACGGTTCGCCCGCCGCTTTGGCTGCTGCGAGGTTCTGCTCTTCCGGATTCTGCTCTTCTGCCGCCATCGTTGTGCCTTCTTCGCGCATCGTTTACTTCTCTCTACTCATGCTACCGGATGTTCACGACCGTCTTACCTTGCCGTCAGCGCGTGCAGCAGTGCTTCAATCGCACGTCCAATAATGTTGTCCACCAGCCAGAAGTAGCCCGCGAAGATAAAGACGGTGATAATCACGACGACCGTCGTCGACTGAACCTCGGGCCATCCCGGCCACCAGACCTTGCGCATCTCGCTGCGCACTTCCTTCAGAAACGTGCTGAGGCGCTCCGGCATCGTCTTCAGAGACTGCATCCCGTTCGGCGTCTGTTCCGCTACTGCTATTGTCTTGGCCATAATGCTGCCTCAATCTTCGTGCTACTGAATTCTGGTACTACGTCCGGACTCTGCGGCCGGACAAACTGGCGGGGGAGCTCGGATTCGAACCGAGAAGTTCGGTTTTGGAGACCGACAGTTTAACCGTTGAGCTTACTCCCCCCGGTCGATCCTTCAGCCGGGTT
Source organism: Edaphobacter paludis (assembly GCF_039993895.1). Classification (NCBI taxonomy): domain Bacteria; kingdom Pseudomonadati; phylum Acidobacteriota; class Terriglobia; order Terriglobales; family Acidobacteriaceae; genus Edaphobacter; species Edaphobacter paludis. The sequence continues at coordinate 956,962 of NZ_CP121194.1, read as the reverse complement.
TCCGGCCCATGGCTATAAGCCACAAGCCGCCGGCCAAAACTGCTTACTTCGTCTCTTTGTGGTCCGTGTGCTTGCGGCAGGTATTGCAGAACTTCGAGAACTCAAGCCGACCCGTGGTCGTCTTCTTGTTCTTCGTCGTCGAGTAATTCCTGTTCTTGCACTCGGGGCATTGCAATGTAATAATTTCGCGCATCTTTCTATCCTAACCGATTTCGCGGGAATTCATGCCTCTGCCGCGAAATCCCTTTATTTTGAATAGCAACCATAGAGCCGGAGGCGCTTTACCGCCCCCGGCGTGGTGCTGAAAACTACTTGATGATCTCGGAGATGGTACCGGCTCCGACGGTGCGGCCGCCTTCGCGGATAGCGAAGCGCAGGCCCTTCTCCATGGCAACCGGCGTGTGCAGCGTAATCTCCAACTGGATGTTGTCGCCCGGCATCACCATCTCCGTGCCCTCCGGCAGCTTCGCCGATCCGGTCACGTCCGTGGTGCGGAAGTAAAACTGAGGACGGTAGCCGTTGAAGAACGGGGTATGACGTCCGCCTTCTTCCTTGCTCAACACGTAGATCTCGCCCTTGAACTGGGTGTGCGGCGTAATCGATCCCGGCTTCGCCAGCACCATGCCACGCTCCACATCTTCCTTCGCGATACCGCGCAGCAGAAGACCGGCATTATCGCCCGCCAGACCTTCGTCCAGCTGCTTCTTGAACATCTCCACGCCCGTGCACACCGTCTGCTGCGTGTCGCGGAAGCCGACGATCGAGCAAGCCTCGCCAACCTTGATCTTGCCACGCTCGATACGGCCCGTGACTACCGTGCCACGGCCCGAGATCGAAAAGATGTCTTCAATCGGCATCAGGAACGGAAGGTCAACCGCGCGCTCCGGCTGGGGAACATACTTGTCCACCGCCGCCATCAGCTCGTCGATCTTCTCTTCCCACTTCGCTTCGCCGTTCAACGCGCCCAGTGCCGAGCCACGGATGATCGGAGTATCGTCGCCAGGGTAGTCATACTTCGACAACAGCTCGCGAACCTCCATCTCCACCAACTCGATCAGCTCTTCGTCCTCAACCGCATCGCACTTGTTCAGAAACACCACGATGTAAGGAACGCCAACCTGGCGCGCCAGCAGCACATGCTCTTTCGTCTGCGGCATCGGACCGTCGGTCGCTGCCACCACCAGGATCGCGCCGTCCATCTGCGCTGCGCCCGTGATCATGTTCTTGATGTAGTCGGCGTGGCCCGGGCAGTCAACGTGCGCATAGTGCCGGTTCGGAGTCTCGTACTCCACGTGCGAGGTCGCGATCGTGATACCGCGCTCACGCTCTTCCGGAGCGTTGTCGATCGTATCAAACGAACGAAACTTGTTGTTCGGGTTATGCTTCGCCAGAACCTTCGTAATCGCCGCCGTCAGCGTCGTCTTGCCATGATCGATGTGTCCGATCGTCCCAATGTTTACGTGCGGCTTTGACCGGTCAAACTTTTCCTTGCCCATGACTACTCGTCTCCTCGTGTTGGCCGGCGTTTGGACCGGCGGTATAAAAAATAAGCAAAAATAAACTCTGCCCGAACCTTAAACTTTGCCGACTCAGTAATACGCGTACAGCTTGAAAAATTTCTGCCGCAGCTCCGGTGCCACTCGCTCCAGGCTGGCGAGATACATCTCGCGGATCTGGCCCTGATCGCTGTTGCCAAGCCGGCCATATTCAGCAATCGTAGTCTGCCCCAGAAGTCCTTTGTTCAGTACAGACTGAAAGTCGCGAATCCGGACTCCCGAGCGATCGAGCGACTTCAGAAAAGCCGCGATTTTACCCGAAGAGAATGAGGCTTCAATTGCCGCTTTCACCGCGCCAAACGGTTCGGGATCGGCAACGTGAAGTACAGCCTGCTCATACATTGTGCTCAACGCAATCTCCTACGGAATCGCCTTCAAAACATATGGAGCGGGAGACGGGAATCGAACCCGCGACCAACAGCTTGGAAGGCTGTGACTCTACCACTGAGTTACTCCCGCGCTACTGAATCAAAATCTGGAGCTGACGGAGAGGCTTGAACTCTCGACCTCTCCCTTACCAAGGGAGTGCTCTACCACTGAGCTACGCCAGCATGAAAAACCCAACTCTACAATCCTACCTTGAACGGTAGCGTTCGAGCGCGACGCGGAAGGCAAAATAGCCCAATAAAATCCACGTCAGCGACCGGTACTTCCCTGGCTGCATCGTGTGCCAGGAAAGCAAAGCCAATACCCCGATGACGGCAAGCGCAATCCACATTCGTCCGCTGCCTGCAGGGCTTAGATCCACAACTCTCCACGTACAACTAAAGCTAATGGTGCACAGGGGAGGATTCGAACCTCCGTAACTCGAAGAGTGGCAGATTTACAGTCTGCTGCCATTAACCACTCGGCCACCTGTGCACTTGCTGCAAAACCTTCCCAAACGCGCAGCACCTCTCAACCCATCAAGTCCCGTGCAGCGACCCCATACCGCGAATCGAGCGGGTGTCTCACACCTTGAAGAAGTCTCAGGAGGCCTGCATGACCAGAACGGCAAGCAGTACAACCAAATCCGTCTTTCTACCGCTTTACATCTCACTGCTGCCTGAAACTGGAGCTGGCGAAGGGACTTGAACCCCCGACCCTCTGATTACAAATCAGATGCTCTACCAGCTGAGCTACGCCAGCCCAAACAGCCTTTATCTTACCTTGAATCAGCCCCCTGTAAGCTCAACCGCGCAACGCGCAGCAGTGCCCGCGCAGAGTGCGCCGCAGTCGTAACTTTAGCATAGCTGGAACGAGGTCGCAACGTGCCCATTCTCCTGCAATCTCTCGCCTATGATTTCTTCTGCACGCCGGCAGCAGCGGTCCTTTACAGCAGAAAACGGCATATTAGCTTGCAATGCCTCGAACCAAAAGGTATTGTGGATTTCTTAAATGGCGCAGCGTGAAACCAACCCGAATTTTATGAATGGCGTTCCGGAGCTGCTCATCCTCAGACTGCTCCAGCAGAAAGAGATGTACGGCTATGAGATCGTTCAAGCCATCCGCGACCGCACCGACGCGGTAATCGCAGTCGGGGAAGGCGTCGTCTATCCCGTGCTGCACGCGCTCGAAAGCGATGGCGCACTGAAATCGCGGCGCAGGATTGTCAGTAGCCGCAGCCGAATCTACTATTCCGTGACCCCCGCCGGATCGCGCCGATTGGCCGACCTATCGAGGACCTGGACCGGTCTGACAACCGCAATTCAAACGATGCTAACGGGAGGTCGACATGACGAAGCCATTCCATGAACTTCGCGAGCGCTTGCTGGAGGCTGGCATCGCGCCACGGCATGTACGGCGCTATCTGACCGAACTTACCGATCATCTGACAGACCTGACGGAGGAAGAAGAACGCGCAGGACGCAGCCGAGCAGACGCGGAATCCGCGGCGCTTCTCCGGCTCGGCGGCATCGAGAATCTCGCCAAAGCGATGATCGAGCAGCGCCAGTTCCAATCCTGGTCCGCCCGAGCACCGTGGGCTACGTTTAGTGTCGCTCCGCTCTTGCTTCTGGCCGGGGCCTACTTCGTTGCCCTTTTTATTCTGTGGTCTGGCTGGAAGATGTTTCTACCGGGTGCCGATACGCCTTTCGGTTTTCGCCCAAGCCACACCGAAGATTCGAGATCGACAATGTCTATTTTCAAGTCGGCAGGATGATCTATTTCGGCGCGCCGGTTTTTGTGGGTTGGGTGATCGGACTCGTCGCCGCACGTCAAAGATTGAGGGCAGTCTGGCCCACTCTAGGGCTGATTCTGATCGCAGGGGTCGGGTGCATCGCCCGAGTTCACGCGATCCGTCCAGCCGTTCCCGGTGGAGAGGGACATGTGAGCATAAGCTTCTCGTTTGCGCCATCCGTTGAGAGCAGCCTGTTTTATGCCTTGGTGATTCTTGCGCTCACTGCGCTGCTCTATCTCGTTTGGCGATTGCAAAATTACTTTCTCTCCACCTAGCCGCCTATTCGCGCACGCCGCTCAGCAATGGCTCATCAAATCGAACCCTCTCCCAAGGCGCAGGGACCTTCACCGAAGCCATGCCAGCAGCAGTCGCGGCCTGCACGCCCATATCCGTGTCCTCAAAGACGAGACAGCATTCGGGCGCCACTCCCAGCCGCTCGGCAGCCATCAGAAACGGCTCAGGATCGGGCTTACTTCTCGCGTAATCCCCAGCACAAACCAGCGTGTCGAATCTATCCAGAATCTTCAGTGACTCGAGCGATGCCACGACGGAATCCTTCGTACTTCCCGACACCACTGCAAAGGGAATCTGCCCAAACTGATCTTCAATATGCTCCAGAACCTCTGGCACGGCTTTGAGTTGTGGAAGCGCCGCAAAATAAAGATCCTCTTTGCGCCTCGATATCTCTTCCACCGGCATCGCCAGTCCATGCCGCTGGTTCAGAGTGGAGATAATCTCCGTCGCCGGCATACCGCCCCACGCATAGAAGACCTCCTCACTGAACTCGCACTTCCACTCTGCAAGCACGCTTCGCCAGGCAATGTAATGAAGCGGCATCGAATCGGCGATGGTGCCGTCACAATCGAACAAATAAGCCTTGAATGGTCCCGCTGGTAATTTCAGCTTCAAAATCTGGCTCTCTCCCTGCAACATCACGCTGTCATCTCATGCAATATTTTCATCTTCTCATCAGGGGCATTCCTCTGCCGCCAGCACTAAATTCATATTCAGCAGAGCTTCCGTCGGCACAGCTCTTAGGAACTCATCGGCGATACGAAACTGAACCCTAAAGTCACTGAGAACATTGCCGTCTGACCCCGGACAGAGTAGAAACAAAGTGGATGCGCAAACCAACCCGCTACTCGCTCCTCACCGTGCTCGCGCTCGTAGCCGCGCTGGCCTTCGCCATCTTCCTGCGCAAGGCCGCTCCGCCCGAGGCCGCCCGCCTGCTGCCCGAGTCCGACGCCATCGTCTACATCAACCTCAAGCCCCTGCGCGTGGCCACTCATTTCGACCGCACCCAGGTCACCCGCAGCGCCGACTATCAGCGCTTTATCGACGCTACTGGCATCGTGCCTGAACGCGATCTCGACGACGTCGCCTTCGCCCTCCACCGCATGGATGACCCCAGCGGCCCCAACGGCCCTGTCGGTTACTCCGAGGTCTTCGAGGGCCGCTTCGACGGCCAGCGCCTCGCCCGCTATCTCGCCTCCATCGCCACCGCGCAGGAGACCTACGATGGTCACACCGTCTACACCATACCCGTCGGCGATCTGGACCCCAAAACCCACACCACCCGCCAGCTCCGCGTCGCCCAGCTCGACTACGACACCATCGCGGCCTCCAACATGCCCACGACCGAGCAGATCCACTCCATCCTCGATCGCCACCACGCCGCGGCCTCGCCCTTCTCCGGCTCCTCCCTGCTCTCGGCGCGCTACCGCGACGTTCCTCTGCTGGCCAACGCCTGGGCCATCGGCCACATCGGCCTGCCCTTCTCCGAGCGCGGCTACATCTCCGTCCTCGGCCTCCAGCTTCCTCTGCCCGAAGACACCACCTTCGTCGCCAGTCTGCGCTTCGTTGGCACACTCCATCTCCGCATCGAACAGATCGCCCCTACTGAAGCCGACGCCGCCCGCTCAGCCGAGACCCTGACCGCCCTCCTTAGCCTCTTCAAATCCATCCAGCAAGGCCAGCCGCGCATTCCCGCCGACGCCTCCCTGCGCACCCTGATCGCATCGCTCAAAATCGAGCAGCACAAAGACCGCGCCGTCCTCACCGGCACCGTCCCTCTCGACCTGCTCAAGCAACTGACCGCACCCGCCAGCACACAACCGTGATTCATCCCGTGCAATGTGTGACAAACGCAAGCCGCACAGTAAATAATCGAATCGCATATCTTTCCTATGCGAAGCTGGCATAAAACTTTCTCAGGCTTCCATTCGTCAATTCGATAAATAACGACAGAACTTGAATCCTCTCGAATTTGAGATTGTCGTCAATCAAATTCCGGTGCCCGGCCAGTAGCACCAAAACGCCTTCATCCTGCAAGGAGCAACTCCGCATGAATAGACCGCTTCCCTCTCTTCTTCCAGTGCTTGCGTTCGCCTCCATTGCGTCCGTACTGCCGCTCTCGCTCTACGCTCAGTCCCCCAAGACCCTCACCGGCCAGGCCGCCTTCACCGACTACTCGCAGGAGCACCCCGGCGTCCGCCGCCACATCACTGTCGCCGACCTCCCCGCACCCGCCCCCGAGGAGTCCGTCGATAACGGCGCCGACATGGTTCCCCGCCCCGACAACGCATGGCCCCAGGCTCCCCAGGGGTTCAAGGTCGAACTCTACGCGCAAGGCGATTTCCAGCAACCCCGCCTTATCCTCACCGCCCCTAACGGCGACCTCTTCGTCGCCGACAGCGCCGCCGGTAAGGTCAAAGTCCTTCGCGGCGTCAACTCCGACGGCAAGGCAACCACCACCGAGACCTTCGCCAGCGGGCTCGACCATCCCTTCGGCATCGCCTTCTATCCCAACGGCCCGAATCCCAAGTGGATCTACGTCGCCAATACCACCAGTGTCGTCCGCTTCCCTTACAAAGAAGGCGACCTCAAAGCAACCGCAGCCCCGCAGACCATCGTGCCTGTCCTTCCCGGCTACGCCCAGCTTCGCGGCGGAGGCCACTGGACCCGCGACGTCGTCTTCTCAAAGGATGGTGAGCGAATGTTCATCTCCGTCGGCTCCGGCTCCAACATCGATGATCCTGACACTCATCCCAGGGAGTTCCACCGCGCCGACGTGCTTGAGTACACTCCCGACGGCAAGTTCGTGAAGATCTACGCCTACGGCATCCGCAACTGCGTCGGCGAGGCCATCAACCCCACCACCGGCCAGCTCTGGTGCTCCACCAATGAGCGCGACGTCCTCGGCAACAACCTCGTCCCCGACTACATCACCCACATCGAGGAAGGCGGTTTCTACGGCTGGCCCTACTACTACATCGGCGGCCACCCGGACCCCCGCCTCGCAGGCAAGCACCCCGAACTCAAGTCGAAGGTGATCGTACCCGACGTCCTCCTGCAACCGCACTTCGCCTCGCTGGAGATGACCTTCTACACCGGCAAGCAATTCCCCGCCGCCTACGACGGTGACGCCTTTGCCGCCGAGCACGGGTCATGGAACCGCAGCAAGCGCGCCGGCTACGAAGTCATCCGCGTTCCCATGAAGAACGGCCACGCCACCGGAGAGTACGAAGACTTCCTCACCGGTTTCGTTCGCGCCGACGGCAAGGTCTGGGGTCGCCCCGTTGGAGTGGCGGTGGCCAAGGACGGCTCCCTCTTCGTCTCCGACGACGGCACCAAGAGCATCTGGCACGTCATCTACACCGGCAAGTAATCCTGTGGCCCACAGAACCCGCTCTGAGAGGGTAGGTTCCGTGGGCTGTCTATTTGACTAGACAGCCCACCTTGCCGTGTTGATCGGTCGCGTCTGAGTCGATACTGGAGGGTGTCCTCCCGAATACATGGAGGGTAGCGCCACTACTTCTCTTTGACCGGACACGGCCGAAAGCAGCGCGTCGAAACAATCCGAATCGAGCTTATAGGGAATCAGTTTTCCCATGATCGAGACGATCTGATCCAGTTCGAGCGCAGCGCGATAGGGCCGGTCCTCCGATAACGAACCGTACACGTCCGCCACGGCAATGATGCGTGATTCCAGGGAGAGGTCCTGCGCCCGCAGGCGGTTGGGATATCCCGTGCCATCCAGTTTTTCGTGGTGCTCGCCCGCAATCACTGCGACCTCCTGCAACGGTCCCACTCGTTCCAGAATGCGGCGCGACAGCCCGGGATGTTCATAGACCGACTTCCACTCTTCCTCCGTCAGCTTCCCCTGCTTGTCGAGGATGGAGTTCGAGACGCTCAGCTTTCCAATGTCATGCAGCAGAGCTGCGCGTCGCACCATCTGCACGCGGTCTTCCGAGAGGCCAATCTTCCGGGCAATCGCAAACGCTGCATCCGCCACTCCAATGGAGTGACAAAAAGTGAAGTGCGATTTGGCATCGACCACCTCGGCAAACGCCTCGCAGATCAAATCGATCTGGGTCGCTCCCAGCTGCTGTCTCCTGGCAGGATCGAGGTCGAGCGCCGCCCGCCGCGTATCCTCCGGGCTCTCGTTCGCAGAGCAGTTGTCCCAGAGCGCATCTCTGCGATGCAGCGAAGTTGCAGCCCTCACGAGCTCCGGATCAAACCATGTGCCACTGCGTTCCTGAAGCGTCTGAATGGCAGCCTCGGCTCCCCTCCCCGTGAAGAACACATCGAGGTGTTGCGCGACCGCGCAGATGCGGGCGAGCAGCGGAATCTGCTCTCCCTTCGCGCGACGCGGATAGCCGCTGCCGTTCCAATGCTCATCCAGGCTCCGTACCGCCTCTGCTGCGCTCCGTCCCATGCCAAGCTTGGTGACGATGCTTGCGCCGCGATCACAGCGCAACTTGATCATTTCCTCGTTGTTTTTATGCTGCGTCACGCCGATCCGGACGATCCGGGCGGCTCTCGCTGCATGGCCAGCTTCGGGAAGTACCTTGCTCCAGAGCAGTCGCAGCGTCGACAGACTGGGTTTGTGCGGCTTGGTCCAGTCCTCAAACTTAACGCCCGCTTTCACCGCACGATCGTCTCCCCCGACGATCTGGCACAGCCGCGTCGCATTGCTGCTGCAACCCACGTCTTTCAGCAGCAGCGCATAGTAGAGACTGCTTCTCAGGTTCGACGGGAGTTGCGCCTCTTCGGCAATCCGCATCCCCAGAAGACAACTCCGCAGTGCATGGCCCTGCACTGCTCCCTCCGTAAGATCCAGCGCAAACGAGAGCGCTGAGATCACCTCCGACAGAGAAATTGAGCCATCCAAATATTGCGAATCCTGCAAAAACGTCGAGGACGTCTGAATCATAGGCCCTGCTCCAGAAAGCTGGTTGCATCAAGACGCTGCTGCCGTCCTCGGCATGGTGTCGCAACCAGCAAATAAACCCACACCAACTATGGAAGGAGGTGGGGCAATCGCACATCCCTCGAAAGATGTACTCCGTCTTTCCGCGAGTCCAGCCAGCACACGCACACATGGCCTCCGTGGCGCAGGAGAAGTCTTCGCGAATCAATACTGCAAAAAACTCAGGGCCGACGATGAGTCGGCCCTGAGTTTCAATTTGATACAGATTCTGGCAATTATCGATTGGTGTTCATTGGTGCATATCGGTGTAAGCGTTGCTCTAGCTGCCTGCCGCCGCATCATTCCCCAGCGTCGCCATCGTCAGCCGCATGTACCGATGCGGATTAACCGGTGTATTGCGGATACGAACTTCATAGTGAAGATGAGGCCCGGTCACCCGGCCGCTGTGGCCGACATACCCAATCACCTGCCCGCGAACCACCGTCTGCCCCGCGATCGCCGCGAAAGCGGACATATGTGCATAGCAGGTCTCTACGCCGTGACCGTGGTCGATGACCACCTCACGCCCGTATCCATTCACCATCCCCGCCGACTTCACCACCCCGTCCGCCGTCACATGAACCGGCGTGCCGTTGGGCGCGGAGATATCGATACCCTTATGAAACTCGCCCTCGCCATTGCCTGTGATCGGATCTTCTCGCTCGCCAAAGCTGCTGGTGATCGGCCCCATGATCGGCCACAGAGACGGCGCATACGATGCCATCTGTAGATTCCCGGCATCAGAAATCCCGCTAAAGCTTCCCGCCGAGCCGTACTCCGGTCCACCCGAAAGCGCCCGGGTCACCGATCCGCTCATCGCCGAGCTGCGCAGCGCATAAAAAGCCTGCAGCGATTTGTAGTACGACTCATCCGTCAGACCACTGTTCGCATCGGCCAGCGGAGTCGTCGCCACCTCTTCTGTACCGGCTGACTTGCCATGCCGTCCCGCCTTACCCGTCAATTTGATCGTTGTTTTGCCGGTGGACGTCAGTTTGCCCGCGGTCAGCCCATACAGCGCCGAAACCTCGGTTGCCAGCGATCCCAGCGACGCTGCTTCGACGTCTTTCTCGTGCGCGGTCTTCTCCAGGTGCGCATAATCTTTTTGCAAGGAGTTGTGGTCCTGCCGAAGCTGGTTGAACCGCGCCGTCTTGATCAGCATGCGCGAGTACGATCCCGCCATCCCGGTAATCGTGAACATGCCGATCACAGCCGCCGCCACAAAGATATAGGCGTAGTGAAGCGGAACCGGAACCTTGCTCAGGCTCCCGTCGTCGTCACGGCTGACAAACATGATGTAGTAACGCTTTTTTAAACTCAATCGTCGATCCAGACCTAAATTTTTGACGCAATTCCATCACAATTCAAAAAAAGCTATGCGCTCATGAACTCAGCCAATTCAAATGAGCTTTACCAATCGGCATTCAGGAATTGCAGTTTGCTTTCGACGTCTCTTACAGACTAACAAACGACAGCGGGCCACACAACCACTTTCGCCAGGCAATATACCATCGTCATACCACTTTTTCGCTATATTCCGTCCATGAAAGAACTGGCCCTCATTGAACAAATTCGCCGCAGCTTCGCCGCTTCACGAAGCAAAGCCGTAGCCCTCGGCATAGGCGACGACTGCGCCATCCTCCGCCCTCCCGCTGGGTCCGAAGTCCTTGTTACCACAGACTTTACTCTTGAAGGAAAGCACTTTCGCCGCGACCTCCATCCGCCTGAATCGGTCGGCCACCGCTGCCTCGCCCGCGGCCTCAGCGACCTTGCTGCCATGGGCGCGACTCCCATGGCAGCCTTCCTCTCGCTTGCCCTGCCCGCCAGCCCGCTCGCCGATCCCAAAAGCCGCACTTGGATCACCCGCTTTTTCAAAGGTTTACGGGCTCTCGCCGACCAGCACCACATCACCCTCGCCGGAGGTGACACCGCCGAATCTCCCTCCGACGCCATCCTCGCCGACATCGTCCTCCTCGGGGCTGCCCCCATCGGTAGATCCCTTCGCCGGTCCGGGGCCAAACCCGGTGACGCCCTCTACGTCACCGGCTCGCTCGGCGGAGCAGCCGCCGAATTGTCCTCCCTGTTCACCCTCAACACCTTTCCAGCAAAGATCAGCAAAACCGTAAACCACCCCCAGACCTTCCCTCAGCCGCGCATCGCCATCGGCCAGGCGCTCCTCCGCCGCAAACTGGCAACCGCCTGCATCGATATCAGCGACGGCCTCTCCACCGATCTCGCCCACCTATGCCGCGCCTCCAACGTCGCGGCCGAACTCGAACAATCGGCAATCCCGCTCCATCCCCTCACCCGCAAACTCGCACCGGATGCCGCTCTGAACCTTGCCCTCCACGGAGGCGAAGACTACGAGCTCCTCTTCAGCGCCCCAACCTCAACCCGCATCCCCCACCAACTGGCAGGCATCCCCATCACCCGCATCGGCCAATTCACCCGCAAACAAGCGAAGCGCCCGTTGATGACCCTGCTAGGTCTCGAAGGTACCCGCGCTACACTTGAGCCACACGGCTGGGAGCACTTTTCTCTCAGCTAAGCCGCATTCACTTCCCAAACCTATGCGCGACTCCACCAGGATCATCCGTTCTACCCTCACCCCCGCGAGCCCCGGCGAGCCCCTGCACTCCGGCCCCGTCTTCGCCGCCCCGTATCACACCCCCGGCGACCCGTCCGACGCGCCCTACAGCTACGCCCGCTCCCACAACCCAACGTGGACGGAGCTCGAACGGGCCATCGCCCAGATGGAGTCCGGTCCCGGCTATGAAGCCAGCGCTCTGGTCTTCGCCTCGGGCATGGCAGCCACCACCGCCGTCTTCGGAGCAGTCCTGCGTCCCGGCGACGCGGTCGTCATGCCCTCGAACGCCTACTTCGCCGCCCGCGTACTGGTGCAGGAGTACTTCACCAAAATGGGCATCGAACTCCGCACCGCCCCAACCGAGGGCAACGCGCAGGCCGAGTTGCTCGAAGGCGCAAAGCTCCTCTGGATCGAGACCCCCAGCAACCCCACCATGGAGGTCTGCGACATCGCTGTTCTCTGTGAAGCTGCCCACCGCGCCGGCGCACTGGTAGCCGTAGACAACACCACCGCCACGCCGCTGGGCCAGAGTCCACTTGCCCTCGGGGCCGATTTCTCCGTCGCCTCCGACGCCAAATCCATGACCGGACACAGCGACCTGCTGCTCGGCCACGTCGCCACCCGCGACCCGGAACTCCTCGCAAAGATCGACCAGTGGAGAACTCTCACCGGCGGCATCCTCGGCCCCATGGAAGCGTGGCTCGCCCTCCGCTCCATCGCAACTCTTCCCCTGCGCCTCGAACGAAGCTGCGAAAACGCCCAGCGCATCGCCGAATTCCTGACCACGCGCAAGGAGGTCGAAAGCGTCCTATACCCCGGCCTCCCATCGCATCCTGGCCACGCCATCGCCGCAAAGCAGATGCGCTACTTCGGCGCTGTTCTCAGCTTCATCCTGCATGACCGCGCAGCAGCAGAGAAGTTCCTCGCCACCTCGAAGCTCCTCACCGAAGCCACCAGCTTCGGCGGCATCACCACCACCGCCGAACGCCGCGCACGCTGGGGCGGAGATGCCATCCCCGAAGGCTTCATCCGCCTGAGTGCAGGCTGCGAGGCCATCGAAGACCTCATCGATGACATAACGCAAGCGCTGGACGCCCTACAATGAAGCCAAGCTGGACCGCTGAGATTCTGACCAAGCCCCCGCTCATCGCGCCAGCCCGTCAGTTCACCTACCCGCAGCAGATCGCCGGCGAAGAAGACGCGCTGGCTCGCGGCGCTCTGCAACTCATGGTGCGCCCCGCTACCGGCGGAGCCTTCCTCGCCACCTGCGCCCTCGGCTTCACCGACCCCACCATGCCCACCGGCATCTTCCCCTGCCCCCGCCCGCAGGAGATGTGCGCCGTCGCCGGAGGCTACGCCTACATCGTCGATACAACCCACCCCGAGTCCTGCACACACATCGCAATGAAGCCGGTGGTAGAAGTCCGCGTCATTGAAAAAGAAAACCCGGAAGAACAAAACCTATTGCTCTTCACCGGCTTCCACACCATCATCGCCTGGGGAGAACAAGGCCACGCCTGGCAGACCTCAAAGCTAAGCTGGGAGGGCCTGCGCATCACCAACATCGAAGGCAACACGCTGCACGGCTTCGGATGGAACCTGATGACCGATAAAGAAGTAGCCTTCTCCGTCGACCTGCTTACAGGACAGCATCAGGGAGGGAGCTTTCCTCCGCCACCGGGAAACCAAAAAAGCTGAGTGCTGCATCGCCCTGCTTCAACAGCCGCGTATGTACGAGTGCGCCATAGCGCCCCGCAAGTTTTGCTTTGCTGCTGTGCTCCGCAATCACCAGAGCATCCGGCGCAAGTAATTCGCGCCCACGAACGCTGCCAAGAAAGTTCAGCGTCCCCGCATACTCCGCCTCTGCTTCATAAGGCGGATCGAGATACACAATATCGACCGGCTGCCCCAGTTTGCCGAGCCTCTGTAACATTGCGCCGACCCCGCGCGGCTCCAGCGTAAAGCCGCGAGTGATCTTCAAAGCAACGAGATTAGCGCGAAGCGATGCCAGCGCCGGATCGGCATTTTCGGCGAACCAGACCTGCGCCGCGCCGCGGCTCAGAGCCTCGATTCCAACTGCACCTGTTCCTGCATAAAGATCGACAAAGCGGCAGCCATCGAGCCGCGGCGAAAGAATGTTGAACAAAGTCTCACGCAATCGGTCGCTCGTAGGCCGAGTCTCCAATCCACGCGGAGCCGCCAACTGACGGGAGCGATAGGTTCCTGCAATAACGCGCATCTCCCGATGGTATGACGGCAGCGCATACAATGATAGTTATGCGTGGGTGGTCATTTCCGATCGGCAAATTTCTGGGTGTGGATGTTCGCATCCATACCTTCCTTGTGCTCCTGCTGGCCGTCGCCGTCAGCTACGGCTCAGCCGTGGGGTCGACCGGCGGACGCGGCTTCGCGCTGTGGCTGATTCTGCTGCTCGCCCTGGCTGTTCGCGAGATCGCACGCGCCATCGCCGCAGCTTGGTTCGGCTTGGAGTTGCGCGCCCTTCTGCTGCTGCCCACCGGCGCTCTGATGACCTTCGCCACTCCCGAAGCGACGGAGCGTGCCGACAGCCCCGCAGTCCAAAAGCGCCTGGCCCTGGTCGGCCCGGTGGCAAACATCGCTTTCGGCCTGTTACTGGGAGCCGTCGTGCTCACCATCACGCCGCAGATCAATCTCCTCGAGCGTCCATGGATTGCTCTGCCCCATCTTCTGCGCTCTTCCGTCTGGATCAATCTTCTGCTCGGCGTAATCAACCTGCTCCCCGCATCTCCGCTCGACGGCGGGCGTCTCTTCCGTAGCGAGTTCTCGAAATCAGGCGGCATCCTCAAGGGCACCCGCGCCTCCGCTGGCCTCGGCCAGCTCATCGCGATTGGCCTCATCATCGGCGGTCTGGCAATCAGCAACATGTGGCTCATCATGATCGGCGGCTTCGTCCTGATCGGCTCTCACATGGAAAGCCAGGGTCTGCTGCTGCAGAACGATACCGAAGCCGTTCGCATGCGCGACGTTATGCTGACCGAGTTCAGCATGCTCTCCGCCTCGGACACGCTCGAAGACGCACTGCAACGTTCCGTGCACACGCTGCAGGATGTCTTCCCGGTCGTGCGCGGCGCCAACCTCGTCGGCGCAGTCTCACGCCAGGGCATCGTTGAGGCGTTGCAAGCCGACGGCAACGGCTACGTTCAGGGAGTCATGACGCGCTCCTTCCAGACCGCCCAGCCCGACGACTCTCTGGTTAAGACTCTGCGCCGCATCATGTCCGGACAGGTCGCGCAGATGGTTCCCATCCTCGAAGGCAACCGCATCGTCGGCATCATCACACCGCAGAACCTGAACCACGCCCTCGGCCTGCTCAATCAGCGCCGCAGACTGCGGCAACCGGCGGAATAAATGCCCGATAGTCATGAGACAAGAGGCGGCGCACCGCTGGCTCCGGGCCTCTACCTTGTAGCCACGCCCATCGGCAATCTCGACGACATCACTCTCCGCGCTCTCCGCATCCTCCGCAGCGTCGATCGCATCGCCTGCGAAGACACGCGGCAGACGCAGAAGCTGATGAACCACTTCGAGATCCGCACCCCCACCATCAGCTATCACATGCACAACGAAGGCCCGCGATCCGAAGAGCTGATTGCCGAGCTGAAGCAAGGCGCTCGCATCGCCATCGTCAGCGATGCAGGCACTCCAGGCATCGCCGACCCCGGCGGACAGATCGCCGCCGCCGCCATCGCCGCCGGCATCCCTGTCTTTCCTGTTCCCGGAGCAAATGCTGCCATCAGCGCACTGATCGCCAGCGGCCTGCCCACCGATCACTTTACCTTCCACGGTTTTCTTCCCGCCAAACCGGGCCAGCGCAAAACGGCTCTAGAAGAGCTTCCACGCGACACCGCAACCCACATCTTCTACGAGGCTCCACACCGCATCGCAGATACGCTCGCGGACATCGAAGCCGTCTTCGGAGCAACGCAACCCGTAGTAGTAGCCCGCGAGTTGACCAAGCTGCACGAAGAATTCCTGCGCGGCCCTGTCAGTGAGCTTCGCGCCCAACTCGCCACGCGCGCAGTCATTCGCGGCGAGATGGTTCTGCTGTTCGCGCCCCAGCCAACAGAAAAAGTCGCCTCAGCACATCAGACCATCGCCGCGGAAGTGGCCGCTCTGATGCAAGCCGAGAATCTTTCCGAAAAAGATGCACTGAAGCGCGTGGCGAAAAATCGCGGTATCGGTAAAAGCGATGCTTATCGCGAGTTGCAACGTGAACAAAACCGCCTCCGCTAGAGCAGCTCATCCATCGAATATGAGTGGTTCAAAATCCACGCCCAACGGCGGGACGCGGGTCACCCGTTTTTGCTGGGTTGCACAACCGGCACCCTCTCGTTAATACTTGCCGTGTTTCAGATGGCAAATATTTTCCCCCTCAAGGATGATCCATGTCGCGTCTCGGAATCATAGGCCTCGCCGTAACGCTGGCTTGTACCGCCTTCCTATCGCCTGCCGCGGCGCAAGTCGCCAAACCCGCTCCAATACACCGCATGTATGTCTTCGGAGACAGCTACTCCGATATCGGCGAGGGCTACCTTGACGGCAACGGTCCCACCGCAGTCGCCTATCTGGCGCAGCGCTTCGGTCTGACTCTCGTCCCTGCAAACGCCGCTAATATCGCCAACCAGAGCCTCGACTTTGCCATCAGCGGAGCGCAAACCGGCAGCGGCACAGGAAAAAAGATCGGCAACTTCCTGCTCGGCTATGGCATGCGCAACCAGGTCGACGACTTCGCCGCAAAAGTGAATGCCCACGCCATCACCTTCGACCCTCAAACCACTCTCTTTTTCATCGCGGGCGGCCTCAACGACAGCCATCTCCCCACCACGACGACCGTGACCAACCTCAGCGGCGAGATCAAAACGCTCTACGGCCTCGGCGCACGCCGGTTCGAAGTCGCGTTGCTCCCCACGACGATCCCTGCCTTCAGTGCAGTAGGCAAACGCCTCAACCCCGAACTCACCCGCATCCCTGAAGAACTTTCGCCGCAACTAACCGGAGCACAAATCACCCTCAGCCATTGGGGACCGTTCTATGACGACGTGATGCTTCACCCAGCGCAGTACGGGATCACCAACACGACAGATGCCTGCGCCGGCCGCGAGATTTTCAACCAGGACCCCACGCCCTGCGCCAGCCCCGGCACCCACTTCTACTACCACGAAGGGCACCCCTCGACGGCCACCCACAAGGTCGTCGGCGACAAACTCTACGAAGAGTTACAACACGAACCAACGCCCCAATAGAGCGAAGATGTGGGCTTAGGCGCGGCCTTTGACACGGTCATACATATACACGTCGCTGGTCGTCCCTAGCGATTCGTTGTACAGACTCGTAGCGCCGATGGCTTCATTCAGTTCCTGGCTGAACTCATGAATCGCGCGCAGCTTGTCCGCGGTTGCCGGAATCTCCACGTGACTCGTCTTCAGAAATTTCTGGTAGCCCTTGTCGAGCAGCCGCGAGATCTCGCCGTTCAGCACCCAGCCGGGATGCGACAGCATCAACACCGTTCCATCGGGGGCGGGCGCAATTTCGGCGGCACATCCATATTTCCGCACCTGAAATGCGTTGGGAGTGCGCTTTGCACCCTCTTGCGCCGGTGCCACATCAAATCGCTGACTGCCGAGCAGGGAAAGGACATCGTTAAAACTGTGTTTCGGGCTCTTCTTTGCCATAAGTTAGACTCATCTTAACTGTCGCACATCCGGCTCGCTCCTACAATCCGCGCCATCCACGGACGAACAAACGATCGAACAACGGGAAAAATGATCACATCCACCAAATCGCTTGGCACCAGCATCCTCCAACGCATCGGCAACACGCCCCTGGTCCGGCTGGACCGCCTGTCATCGCATCTATCCGGCATTCAAATCCTCGGTAAGGCTGAGTGGACCAACCCCGGCGGCTCCGTCAAAGACCGCGCTGCCTCGGCCATCGTCATGGACGCCCAGCGCCGCGGCCTGCTCACCGCCAGCCGTGGCTTGCTCGATGCCACCAGCGGCAACACCGGCATCGCCTACGCCATGCTGGGTGCGGCGCTCCACTTCTCCGTCACCCTCTGCATGCCGTCGAACGTCTCGCCCGAGCGCAAGCGTTACCTCGCAGCCTACGGCGCCAACGTCATCTGGACCGATCCCGCCGACGGCTCCGACGGCGCCATTCGCAAGGCCCGCGAACTGACCGCCGCCGAACCGGATAAATACTTCTACGCCGATCAGTACTCCAACCCCGAAAACTGGAAGGCTCATTACCGCACCACGGGCAACGAGATATGGGAGCAGACCGAAGGCCGCATCACCCACTTTGTTGCGGGCCTTGGCACCAGCGGCACCTTTATGGGCACCACCCGCCGCCTGCGCGAGCTGAACCCCGAGATCCGCTGCATCTCCATGCAGCCCGATTCGCCCTTCAACGGCCTCGAGGGTCTGAAGTACATGCCTACGGCGATCGTCCCCAATATCTACGATCCATCGCTCGCAGACGCCAATATCGAAATGCCGACCGAGACAGCCTATAAAATGGTGAAAGACCTCGCTCGCAACCAGGGAATCCTCGTCGGCATCTCCGCAGCCGCCGCCGTCGCCACGTCGTTACAGGTTGCCGAGCAGGAGGCCAAAGCTGGACGCGAAGCCGTCATCGTGACGATCCTCTGCGATTCGGCTGAAAAGTATATGAGCGAACGTTTCTGGCAGGAGGAGTAACCAAGTGCTTCAGATCAGCTACGCCGACTACGGAGCCCTGCGCGCGCACGGCGAAGAGACCTACCCGCACGAGTGCTGCGGCGTCCTGCTGGGCAAAAATGAGCCCGGAGTCGGCAACCGCGTCCACCAGCTCGTCCGCGCCGGCAACACCCGCACCGACTCCGCCCACAACCGCTACAACATCGCCCCGCAAGAGCTGGTGAAGATCCAGCGGCAGGCACGCGGTCTCGGCCTCGACATCGTCGGCTTCTACCACTCGCACCCCGACCACCCCGCGCAGTGGTCGCCGACAGACTTCGCCGAAGCCCACTGGCTGGGCTGTTCGTACATCATTACCAGTGTCGACAACGGCAAAGCCGCCCTGACCAACTCCTTCCTGCTGACCGGAACCACAGAGGAAGACAAGAAGTTCGAAGACGAAGCCATCGAGATTGAAATCGCCGAAGCTCAGGCGAACAACCAGAAAGGTCAAGCATGAACATTCACATCCCTACACCGTTGCGCACCTACACGGGCGGCCTCGAAACCGTCACCGTCTCCGGTGCAACCGTCAGCGCGGTGTTCGAGCAGCTCACCATCAAGTACCCCGAACTGAAGCAGCACCTCTTCACTCCCGAGGGCAAGCTTCGCTCCTTCGTCAATGTCTACGTCAACGACGATGACCTCCGCTACCTGGCCGATAAAGAAGCCACCCCCGTCACCGACCGCGACGAACTCACCATCATCCCCTCCATCGCCGGCGGCACAAGCTGTTGACCCATTTCGCCTAAAGGCACGGCTTCGCAACCTGCTCAAAACTCTCGGTTTTGCTTAAGGGCATGGCTTTAGCCATGCCATAAAAGCTCGATCAGGGTGCGGCTTTAGCCGCTGAGGTGCGTATACCTTCCTGAACCCACCCGAAGCCACAATCACCCCAATGAGCCTTTCCCCCCGCTCCAGCATCTAGAATTAAGAATAAAAGGTCCGAAGGAAACTCGAATGCCCACAGCCATCGAAGAAACCGTACAGCTTCCCAAGCTCACCAACGACGAGATCGCCCGCTACTCCCGCCACCTCATCCTGCCCGAAGTCGGCATGGAAGGCCAGCAGAAGCTCAAAGCGGCCAAGGTGCTCTGCATCGGCACCGGCGGCCTCGGCGCGCCGCTCGCGATGTATCTTGCCGCTGCCGGAGTCGGCACCATCGGCCTCGTCGACTTCGACGTCGTCGATACCAGCAACCTTCAGCGCCAGATCATCCACAGCACCGCCACCGTCGGCATGCTGAAGAACGATTCGGCGGAGTTGATGCTCAAGGGCCTCAATCCCAGCCTGAACGTCATCAAGCACAACACCATGCTCACCAGCGCCAACGCGCTCGACATCCTCAAGGACTACGACGTCATCGCCGACGGCACCGACAACTTCCAGACCCGCTATCTGGTCAACGACGCCTGCGTCCTCCTCGGCAAGCCCAATGCCTACGCCTCGATCTATCGCTTCGAGGGTCAGGCCAGCGTCTTCGGCACCGAGCAGGGCCCCTGCTACCGCTGCCTCTATCCCGAGCCACCACCGCCGGGCCTCGTTCCCTCCTGCGCCGAAGGCGGCGTGCTGGGAATCCTCCCCGGCCTGCTCGGCGTCATCCAGGCCACCGAGACCATCAAGCTGATCTTGGGAATTGGAGAACCCTTGATTGGTCGTCTGCTCCTGGTCGACGCCCTCGGCATGAACTTCCGCACGCTCAAGTTGCGCAAGAACCCCGAGTGCCCGGTCTGCAGTGCCAACCCGACCCTCACCGAGCTGATCGACTACGACCAGTTCTGCGGCATCGAGAAGCCGACCTCGGTTGGTCCGCTCGAGGTCTCCCGCGACAAGGCCGTCGCCGACCTGCCCGTGGTCGACGGCATCCCACAGATCTCGGTCGAAGCCCTGAAGCTCAAGCTGGACGCAAAAGAAGAGGTCTTCATCCTCGACGTCCGCGAGCCGCATGAGTACCAGATCGTCAACATCGGCGCACCGCTCATCCCGGTAGGCGACCTTCCCAACCGTGTCGGCGAATTAGCCGCGCATAAGGATCGCGAGATCGTCGTCCACTGCAAGACCGGCGGACGCAGCCAAAAGGCTGCTCTGGCACTCAAGCAGGCAGGCTTCACCAACGTCTCCAACCTGACCGGCGGCATCACGGCCTGGGCCGAAAAGATCGACACCTCACTGCCGAAGTACTAGGGCCTGTTTCGCAGGCCATGCGTGGGGACGTCCCTAGGACGTCCCCACGCGACTTTAAGGACCGTCTGATCAGATCAGTTTTTGAAAAAGCGAGGCTTCAGCCCCGCCGTCGACTGAGTCCAATCCAAGCGGCTGATTTCAAGGCTTCGTCATCTCTGCTTTGCTTAGGGGCACGCCTTCCGCCGCGCTGAAGAACTCCAGTTTTGCTTAAGGGCACGGCTTTAGCCGTGCCGCAAGTCCATTCTTCGTAAATAGGGCTTTAGCCCCTGAGGTAAATTTTCCTGTCAAGCCCCAAAACCACATAAATACAACAAAGCAAAGGAAATATAGATTGCAAAACAGTTCTATCCCATTTGCTAAACTGGATACAGCATGAAAGACTTAGGCCCAGCCAACAGCTGGGCCTAAGTCTTTTAGAAACAATACTTTGATACTTAAAGCCTATGGAATGAAGACTTTACAAAGTACACCTTCTGTAAAGTCTTGAATCGAGAGACTTTGCGAAAAAGTACCCCCGGGGGGAGGGGTACCTCTCGGAGCTACTCAGGCTTATCTTCAGGCACCAGAATCTGCAGGCACAGGGGTCGCTCCAACATGCAGTCCAGCTTGGCGATGGCTTTCATGGCCTTGTCGATCGTAGTGGTCAACGAACGCTCGGTCGTCACCACAAACGGCAGCCGGTGTTTGGGATGACCGGGCCGCTGCAGCAGAGAATCAATATTAGCGCCCACCGTCGCCAACGCACCGGCGATCGAGGAGACGATCCCCGGCCTGTCGTCCACCACGAACCGAAGATAGTGCGGAGCAAGAAACTCTCCCGCAACTTGCCGCTTGCGAACCGGCAACTGCACCGTACCGCAATTCTGCGCGACCGCCAGCAGGTCGGACACAACCGCGACCGCCGTCGGTTCCCCGCCCGCGCCGTGGCCGGAGAAGACCACGTCGCCGCCAAACCGTCCACTGGCCACGACCATATTCTGTGTCCCATGCGACCAGGCCATCGGCGAGCTAAGCGGCACCAGCATCGGCGCAACTCGCGCATGGACAACGCTCCCGTCCCGCTGAGCCCGTGAGACCTGGCGGATCGTGCAATTCAGTTCTTTGGCATACATGAAGTCGATGGCCTCTATCGTCGAGATCGTCTGCGTCATCACCGCATCGGGATCGAGTTCGGAGTGGAGCGCGATCCGCGACAGGATACAGAGCTTCGCCCGCGCGTCGAACCCGTCAACATCTGCTGACGGATCGGCCTCGGCATAGCCAAGCTGCTGCGCATCCGCCAGCACCGTCGCATAATCCGCGCCGCCTTCCATCCGGTTGAGGATGTAGTTACAGGTTCCATTGAGAATGCCGCTCAGCCTCGTCACCTGATCGCCGCCCAGACCTTGCAGCATTCCGGGAATCACCGGAACGCCGCCAGCCACTGCGGCGCCGTAGACTAGGTGAACGTTATGCGATGCCGCCAGTTTGGCGAGATTTGCGCCGCGATATGCGATCAACTGCTTGTTCGCAGTCACAACAGACTTGCCCGCCGTCAACGCCTTGCGCAGCCAGCCCTCGACAGGGTTCAAGCCGCCCATCAGTTCGACGACGACATCGACATTCGAGTTCAGGATGTCGTCAATATCTTCCGTCCAGACCACGGAAGCAGGAACGACCTTCGCAGCATCCGAGGTCCGCTTGCGCTCCACCGAGCGATTGAAGATGTGCGTCAGTTCCAAACCGGGAAACTTCGACGCAGCAAGCACCCGCGCCACCGAGCTACCCACAGTTCCAAACCCGAGCAGCGCCACTTTGACCGTTGAATCTATTTGCTTCTTTTTCACTATCTGCTTCTTCTTCGTCGCCATGTCTTAGTAATCGATTCTGCTGGCGAACTTGCGCCAAGCCTCAAAGTTAGAGATTGCCTTCTCGCGCAACAGATTGACCGTCGGAATCCTGCGCCGCTCCAAAGGAAGTTTTACCTCTTCGTAGAGAAACGCATCGTCGAAGCCCGCTGCCGCGGCATCTGCAGATGTATTGCCATAGAAGATCGCATCACAATGCGACCAGTAGATTGCCGCAAGACACATCGGGCAAGGCTCGCAACTGCTGTATATCTCGCAACCCGTCAGATCGAAGACAGCAAGCGCAGCAGCCGCATTGCGGATCGCCACTACCTCAGCGTGTGCGGTCGGATCATTGGTAGCTGCCACCATATTCACGCCCGTGGCAACGATCTGGCCGTCACGCACGATCACCGCGCCAAAAGGGCCACCACGTCCTGCGGTGACGTTCTCCGTCGCCAGGGCGATCGCCTTTTCCATGAAGATTGGATTGCCCTGCATTCGGCTCGTTATCCTTATTCCATATTCCGCGTTTGGTACGGAGAGACTGACGGGATAATCAAATTATGGCACATGGCTTCGCGGTCCTTGCTAAGCTAGCATGAGTGTAGACGCTCCCCGACGCATGGCTATCGAATCAATCAATCCCGCCAATGGCAAGCTGCTTCGACGCTTCGATCCGCTCACCGAAGAAGCGATCCGACAGAAGATCGGCCTTGCCTCCGAGGCCTTCCATGCCTATCAAACCGTCCCGCTCGAACACCGCGCCCTGTGCATGCGCAAGCTCGCAGCCATCCTCGAGCACGAGACCGAAGACCTCGCCACCATCATCACCGAAGAGATGGGCAAGCCTCTGCACACCGCTCGCCAAGAGGTGCTGAAGTGCGCTAGCGCGTGTCGCTACTACGCCGAAAACGCCGCCCGCATTCTCACGCCTGAATCTATCCCGACAGACGGCAACGACAGCTATGTCCGCTGGGACCCGCTCGGCGTCATCCTCGCCGTGATGCCATGGAACTTCCCCTTCTGGCAGGTCTTCCGGTTTCTCGCGCCTGCCCTGATGGCCGGAAATGTCGGCCTGCTCAAGCACTCTTCCAACGTGCCACAGTGCGCAATCACCATCGAGGCGCTGGTGCGCCGCGCCGGCTTTCCCCGCGGCACCTTTCAGACGCTGCTGATCGATTCCCGTCAGGTAGAGTCCGTCCTCGGCGACGAGCGTGTGGCCGCCGTCACCGTCACTGGCAGCGAACCCGCGGGTCGCGCAGTGGCCGCGCAAGCTGGCTGGTTGATCAAGAAATCTGTGCTCGAACTTGGCGGCAGCGATCCGTTCATCGTTATGCCGTCGGCCAACCTTGAGGCCGCCGTCGAAACCGCTGTCCGCGCACGCTGCGTCAACAGTGGCCAGTCCTGCATCGCGGCCAAACGCTTCATCGTCGCCGATGAGATCTATGACGAGTTCGAATCACGCTTTGTTGCGGGAATGGAGGCGATGCGCGTCGGAGATCCCATGAAGGATTCGACGGACATTGGACCGCTCGCAACCGCCAGCATCGTCGACGAGCTTGAGGCACAAGTAAGAGCGGCGACCAGCGCCGGAGCGCGCATCCTTACAGGAGGTGAGCGCATGGTAGGCGAAGGCAACTACTTCGAGCCCACTGTGCTCGTCGGTGTCCCCAAGACCTGTGCGGTCTACCGAGAAGAGCTCTTCGGCCCTGTAGCGATGCTCTTTCGCGTTACTAATCTGGATGAGGCCATAAGGTTTGCTAACGACACTGCCTTCGGTCTGAGCGCCTCTGCCTGGACACAAGACCCAATGGAGCAACGACGTTTCGTCACCGAACTGCAATGCGGCGCGGTCTTCCTCAACGCCATGGTGGCCAGCGATCCGCGCCTTCCCTTCGGCGGAATTAAACGCTCGGGCTATGGGCGCGAACTCTCCGCTGCTGGAATGCGCGAGTTCCTCAACTCGAAGACAGTGGTCATCGCAAAGGCAGACACTGGGCACGCATAGCCTGGTGAAATTCACTCGACAAACCACTGCATAAAGCAGATCCTCCGCCTGCGGCGAAGGATGACAAGTATTTGTAATCCCGCAATTGGAATCTCTCACATAAAAGGGGCGCGATCAGATATCTGATCGCTCCCCTTTTATAGCCGAAACAATTAGAAGTTGAACGACATGTTAAGAGAGATGCGACGAAGCGCCGAGCTGCTGGTATAAGGATTGCCCGCCAGTTGGGTCGATTTTCCAAACAGGGTCTGTGAAGTCATCGTCGCGTTCGGCGTTGCGTAATCAGCATTGTTGAAGAGGTTCTGCACCTGCGTGGAGAACGTCAGATTGTACTTCTTATCCGTCCTGCTGCTGCCACCAAACCCTCCATGACCGCCGCCGTGGTCACCGTGCCCATGATCCCCTGGGCCGGAGGAACCCTGTCCCTTCTGCTCCGTGGATGGCCCGAAACCGAATGTCTTCGAGATGCGAAGATTCGTCACGAACAGCGCAGGGCCGGTGCAGTAGTTGATCGGTATCCGCGCCTGTCCGGCGGCTGGGGTTATAAAGCTGCCACAACCGGGGATGGTGCTTGCCCCCGGTTCGTTCGACGAGGTAGCAAACGCAGGACGGTCGTTGAATTCGCTGTCGCCATTCAGGTCGCGTCCGAGCGTTACGTTATAAGGCGTTCCGGAAGAAGCCACGATGAAAGGGCTGAGCGAGATGTGATAGGGCAGCGAAAAATTGCCGCCGAGGAAGAGACGGTTCCGCCGGTCGAATACTGCACGACCGTAGTCCGCGCCGATGTTATAGGGCTGAGACGGAAAGGAAGTGATGCCGCCGGTATCCGATTTCGCAAAGTTCAAGACATAGTATCCAAAGAGAGAAAACGCCCTCTCGCGGATGTTGAGGTTTGCGATTAGCTCATTCTGCCGATACACGCCCTCGGACTGATACTGCTGCCGGATTACTGGGGCTTCACCCGCCGCCGGTTCTATTGGATAGATGAAATTGCCGTTGGCATCGACACCAGTGGGCGAATTTACATTCTGGCTCAGAAACTGATGCACGCCTCGCGTATTGAGGTAATTCACCGACATCGTCGCGTTGCGAAAGAGTTGCTGGTCGGCTCCGATGGCGAACTCCATCGAGTATGGGGTACGAAGATTCGGTGCCGCTGCCACGGTCGTGGAGCCGCCGGGCGTTCCCGCAGTACAGCCGCTCAGATTGTTTGGCGAACATGTCGCGGAATCCGGATGGGCCAGAGTAGTCTGTATCTGATTTGTCCCGTTCAACTGAACCGTCGTCAAAATATTGTCCAACTGAAAGCGGTCATAGAAGAGTCCGAAGCCTCCGCGCAGCACCGTCTTCGCCGCATTCTTGCCGCTTCCCAGTCCATAGGCGAACGACAGGCGAGGTGCAATGTCGTGATGGTCGCCGATATCACTCTGAGTTTCGTACCGAATACCATAGCTCAAGGTGAGGTTTTGGATCGGCTTCCAGTCGTCTTCGGCATAGACGCCGAGGTCAACCATCGTCGCATTCACTGACGGGTGGATGATCTTCGTGATTTTGAACTGGCTGGCCTGCCCGCTGTCATAAGACGAGCCTCCGACCGGGCAGTTCGTTGTCAGCAGGCAGTTATAAATGAAGCTGCCGTTGCTGCCGGCACTTGAAGTCTGCGAGTCGCGGGTTGACCGCAAACGTCCGCCCATGCGGATGAAGTTCTTCTTCAACTGGATCGACGTATAGTTGTGCAGCTCGAAGTGGGTCTGGTTATCGGAGTTGCTGCCAGAGTTGGAACCGCCACCCACAAAGTTACCCTGCACCGTAATCGTGGGGGCTGTGCTAAGCGGTGTCTGTGAACTGTGATCGCGCTCATACTCGAACCGGGTCTCGTTGATCACGCGCGAGTTGACGACCTGCGTGTCCGTCATCTGTAGTGTGGCCTCGGAGCTGCTCGAGTTATATCCAGTGGACGGCAGGCTGAGATTGCCGATGCCCTGATTCGACATATCGCTTTGCTCATACCGGAATCGCGTCGTGAGCGTGTTCTTCTCTCCGAGCTGAAGGTCAACACGGGGACTGATGTCGGTCCTCACATTGGGAGTCGGGTTGGCAAATTGATAGGAGCAGAAGGTTTGCCCCGCGGTGCACAGATGCTGCGCATCCTCCAGCACCGTCGCGTTCACGATGGAGTTGTCCTGAATCGACCGGTGCGATCCATCCAATGTGAAGGAGGAGTTCGAGGAGAGAGGTCCGCTGACATCGCCAAACATAAATATCGTGTGATACGGCGGCTGGGTGATGGCACTCTGGCCGGGGCTCAGATTCGCGTTCAGGAGCGGATTGCCGGTATTGAATGACGAATTATTTCCGGACATCTGAAAGAATCCATGAAGCTTATCCGTGCCTGGCTTGGTGAAGATCTGAACACGGCCATAGCCCAGCCGGTCATACTCTGCCGAGAACGGGTTCTGGTTGATGCGGATCTCACGGATGGAAGACTTTGGCGGCAACTGTCCGCCGGTAAATCCGTCTACGTAGATCTGGCCGCCATTGGGGCCAGCCGAAGGACCTGCGAGAGCGGTCAACTCCGACGAAAGCTCATCCGGATCGTCCGACAACGCATCGAGATCCTTTCCCTTGATGACGGTGGAACTGGCATTGCTGTCGGCATCGACGCTGACCTGCGCCGTCTGCGCTGTGACCTGTACCTCCTGCTGCTGCGCCTGGATGTCCATCTTTGCGTCAAGCGTGAGCGACTGACTGGGGTTGATCTTCACCCCTAGTTTTACGAACGAGGCGAAACCTTGCATCGTCACCGTCTCTGAATAGGAACCGGCAGGCACATTATGAAAGACGTAGGTTCCATCGCTCTGCGACTGCGTGACCAGCGGCTTCCCGGAGGCCGGGGTCAGCGTAACCGTCGCACCAGGAATGACTGCCTCATCTGGATCGGCGACCGTTCCCTGGACCGTAGCACCCTTCTGCTGGGCACTTGCAACCATCGGCACAAAAGCGAATGAAAAAAGTACAACAAACCTCAAAATCGAACGAAATGACATTACTACTCCTCGAAGAAAAATACGTTGTTCCCGTTCATGCAAAGTTACTGCGGTGAGCCCCCACCGGCATCACCCTCGCCGCCACCAACGTTCCATGGAGACAGATTCATCCCCCCACCGTTGGGTGATGCAGACAAGATCGGTTCGACGCCGGACAATAGCGTCACCGCCGATACATTGGGACTGCCAGGCTCCTGCTGCGACGCCACAACCATCACAGCATCGCCCACCTTCAGATCGGACAGGGTCTGCGTGGGCAGCTTGCTCAACATCTGCGACAGATCCATCCCTGCGGACCGCCGCTGCTCCCCACCATTCTGCGGCGCGGAAGCACTTGTTTGAGACGCTGGCCGCGCGCTGCCTGCCCCTGCGTGACCAGCGGCAGCATCACCCTTGGCGCGTGCAGCAAATCTCGCCGCTGCCTCGGGCGGCAGCTTGCGCACATCCGAGTCCGACGTGACCTTCACAGTCATCATCCTCTTGGTCGCAAGGTCTTTCAGCGTAAACGTCCCATTGGCTGCGTCGATGGTTGCGATGGTTCCAGCCAGATGCAGGAAGGAGCCACTGACAACGATCTCCGCCTGGATCGACAGTCCGTCGTCGGATTTCGTGCCGAGTACGCGCAACTGATCGCCGGGGCGAATCTGCGAGAGGGTGCCGGGCTGCGCATCTTCAAACTTGACCGAGACGCCAGCATAGCGACGGAATTTTGTATCGCTCGACGTGTGAATGGCAACCTTTTTTGCGCCGATGGATACGGTGATTGTTCCCGTCTCTTCATCGACGGCGCTTACCAATCCGCCCGTTCCACGGGTTTGCCAGTCGGTTTGTTCCTTCGCGTGCTGCTGCGCAATGTCCTGCGCCTTCATCAAAATGACACGCGTGGCCGTAAACGAATTGGCATCGCTGCCGGGCTGGCCCGAGACCAGGATGCGGTCTCCTGTCGCAATATCGCCCAGCGTAATCGTCTGCGCCGACTTTAAGTCCTTGCTGCCTGGCGAGAGTTGAAGGATGCGCGCGCCGTCCGCAACGGTGATCGAGACCTGCTGCTTGGCGTCGGTTGTCAGAGTGATCGCGGAGCCGGAGATGGTTGTCACCGTGCCAATCTTTGGTCCAGCAGCGGCTGTAGCCGGCGCTTGAGCAGCCGCGTCATAGGGGCTCAACCCGGCAACGGGGAGCAGAAGGCTTACGCCCAGTATCGATGCCCGGAAGATTCCAAGCCTGGTAACCATTGTGGTCATCCTTTATATCTCTTGCTATTGCAAAACATACGGGTAGGCTGGGCCATCCCGGGGGGAAGTTGTTGTCTCTAAAGGGAGACGAACCAAGACCTTAAAAGTTTCCTATTTGGAGGTAATTCGTGCCGGGAACAATCAAAGGTAAGGCGACGATAGCAGGACAAGGCTTAAGCTGAGCTTAATTGCGCAGGGTGTATGAACGCAATATTTGCTAATGCAGGCTCTTTACGGTTTTTCCACAGAGAGAATGGCGATGCTGTTGGACGGCAACAGGACCTTGTCGCCAGTGACCTCAACGTCGCCACGAGAGGCCAAGGCCAAGGGAAAGTTTTCCGGATTTTCAAGCGTCACAGCCTCGGCTCCAAGATTGCATAACACTAATACCTGGCCGCGAGCTATCGTCAGCCACTGCTTCTCTTCGTCAAACTTGACCTTGAGGTGGCTCAGATCTCCATCATTCAGAGAAGGAGAATGACGCCGCAGATGGATGAGTTGACGAAACCACTCCAGCATCTCTCCATGCGATCCCTCATGAACCTCATCCCACTTGAGCTTTGAACGCTCAAAAGTCGCGGCCTCATCCGGACCTGGAATCTCATCCGGGTCCCACCCAAATGCGGCAAACTCCCGCTTTCTTCCTTCCCGTACAGCCGTGGCCATTTCGGGATCATCTTGATCGGCGAAGTATTGAAACGGCGAAGAGGACGCAAACTCTTCTCCCTGAAATATCAGAGGAATAAATGGTGACATCAGAACAATCCCGGCTGCGATCTTTGCTCGGTCGATCCCGACGACATGCTCCAGGCGGTCACCCTTCGCCCGGTTCCCAACCTGGTCATGATTCTGAATAAAGCCGATAAAGTGATGCGCCGATAGCCCATATACCGGACGTCCGTGCGTATGGCGCCGGTAACGCGAGTACACACCGTCGTAGACAAACACGTTGGTCAGAGCCTTTGCCAGCTTCTCAAATGATCCAAAATCGGCGTAATAGGCCTTGCCTTCTACCTCAACATTGAGGATCGTGAACAGGGCATGATGAAAATCATCGCTCCATTGCGCATCCATACCGTAGCCGCCTGCTTCGCGCGGCCTCACGACCTTGGGGTCATTAAGATCACTCTCGGCAATCAACACGAGTTCGCGTTCGAGTGTTGTGGACAGTATCTCGACCTCAGCCGATAACTGCTCCATAAAATGGATCGCCGACCGGTCCATAAACTCATGCACCGCATCCAGCCGCAGACCATCCACGTGGTAGTCTCGCATCCACATCAGTGCGTTATCGCAGAAGAACCGCCGTACCTCATCAGAGCCAGCCTCTTCGAAGTTGACCGCGTCGCCCCATGGCGTGTTGTGCCTGTGCGTGAAATAGGGTCCAAACTTCGTCGCATAGTTCCCTACCGGCCCAAAGTGGTTGTAAACCACGTCCATCAAAACCGCGAGCCTGCGGGAGTGGCACGCGTCCACAAATCTCTTCAACCCATCCGGGCCACCGTAAAGTTCTTTTACTGCAAAAAGGCCGACGCCATCGTAGCCCCAGCCAAACTTGCCAGAAAACTCCGCTACCGGCATCAACTCGATATGTGTTATGCCCAATTCAAAAAGATAAGGAAGCCGTTCGATGGCAGCGTCGAATGTTCCAGCAGGGGTGAACGTTCCGACATGCATCTCGTAAATTACGGAGCCGGATAGCGGGGGACCTTGCCAGCGGCTATCGTTCCAGACAAAAGCTGCATGATCATAGACCCGCGACGGCCCATGAACTCCGTGCGCCTGCCACAATCCACGCGGGTCAGGGTAAGGCGTCGCATCGTCATTCAGCACGAATGCATAGTCCGTGCCGTGGACCGCCACTTCGACCGATGCGTTCCACCATCCTCTCTCGTCCGGCCCGGTCATAGGATAGAGAGCGTCGCCGATCTTTACGGCCATGTTCTTCGCGTAGGGAGCCCATGCGGTGAACTTATGCATGATTTTGCTCCTCACTGCGAATGCTTCCGCTGTCATCCTTTCGCACAAGCAGAGCAACCGGAAAGCTGCTCAGCAAACTTCTGGCTGTAACTCTTCCACCTTCTATCTCCGACTTAGTCAAACGATTCACCCATGTGCCCTTCGGCAGTATTACGCTTGTCTCTCTCCACGCCCCGCCCAGCTTCACCGTCAGCCTCGGCACCACAACGGCGAGCGAATGGCCTCGCAAATACGCGATGGCATGTTCACTCTTCGATCCCTCCACGGACAAAGGGGTATACGCAGCCTGAGCCCCAAACCACTCCGGTTTCTCGCGTCGTAACTGGAGGGCGTGATAAATCAACCACATCTTGGGCAGGCCTTCGTCGGCACGAGCCATCACCTGAGCAGCAACGTCGTCCCCATGCAGATTCTTCAGGTCCTGCAGTAACTGGGCACGTAGCTTATAGTCCACTGGCCTGCGATTGTCAGGATCGACAAGGCTCAAATCCCATATTTCAGTTCCTTGATACATGTCGGGCACTCCCGGCGCTGTATATTTCAGCAGCGTCTGCGCCAGTGAATTCACACGGCCCGCATCTTTCAGGCTGTCGACAAACTGATCCAGCTCTCGCAAAAATGGTGGATGCCGCAACGTCCCCGCGATGAACTTATTCAGTGCATCTTCGAATTCTTTATTGTTGGCCGTCCAGCTCGTCTGCTGCTTCGCTTCTCGCGAGGCCTTCAGCATATAGGCCTGTGCACGCTCGACGGTCAGGGGCCATGCTCCTATCAGAGTCTGATAGTAGAGATATTCCGTGTTGCGGTCAGGCATTCCGGTTGAGCCGGCTTTCGCTGTGCGGAATGCGTTATTCATGCGCGTCCAGCGATGAATCGCCGCGCTGAACCGCGTCGGAATCTCCGCCAACACTTCCATTCGCGCGCGTACATCCTCACTGCGCTTCGTATCGTGAGTGGAAAGTGTCGTCATCGTCAGCGGATGAGTCGCCTGCATCTTTTCGCAATATGCGTGAAATTCCGCAACACTCACACCATCGCTTCCCGGGTCGCCCCCGACCTCATTCAGCGCGCAGAGGCGGTTGTAGCAATAAAATGCCGTGTCCTCAACCCCTTTCGCCATTACGGGTCCGGTGAACTGCTGAAACCGCAGGAGGAATTCGCTTTCCTGCTTGCCGGTCACTCGCATGGTCAATACGTCGCGAAGGAAATCAAAAAGCCCACCATCGATATCCTGCCGCTCCTGTTTTGCATATTCTGTCGCATGCCCGATATAAGCCCTGTCCTCATCGGTGATCTCATCGCGTGCGGGCACCACATAGGTTCGATAGATTGCAAAACACGCTGCAACCTCCCGGATCGCCCGGCGTATCTCTGCCCGCGTGTAATCTCGCTGATTGCGATTGGACTCGCATATCTCGACGAACATGCTGGTCAAGCGATTCACATCGCTTCCAAGCCCTTCCTGCGTAACGCTGACCTTCTTCTCATGCGCAATTAATGGAAAGTTCTTTAGTTGACCTTCAAAATCAGGCCCCAGAAAAGCCTCATACACCTTGCTTAACTCATCCATCCCTTGCGATGAAACCAGCACTCCGGCTGCGGTGTTCAGAAAGTCATAGCCAGTAGTGCCTTCGATGGGCCAGCTCTCGCGCAGGAATTCTCCGTGTTCCAGAATTTTTTCACCAACAATCCACGCTTCAGGAGCGCGTTCGCGCAGTCGCTGCAAATACTCCAGTGGATCGCGCAGGCCATCCGGGTGATCGACCCTGACGCCGTCCAGAATGCCTTTCCTTAACCAATCCAGGATCAGTGCGTGGGTCTCTTCAAACACATGCTCGCGCTCCACGCGCAAGCCAATCAGGGAATTCACATCGAAGAACCGCCGATACCCCAGCTGCTGGTCCGCCGTCTTCCAGTACGAGAGTCTGTAGTTCTGCTGGTTGAGAAAATCATCCAACGCATCCAGATTCCCGTTCAGATCTTCCAGAGAGCGATCGATCGCCCCGCATACACCCGGCTCCTCCTCGCACAACCGCCCCAGCAACGTGGTCAACACAATCTTGTCGCGATGACGGGCCAGTGTCGTCCTTCGATCTACATATTCAGGCGCGGGCAGGCGGCCAAACGATGCTGCGAGAAAACTCAAGGTGTCAGATTTCGCATACTCCGCTGCGCGTGTGAGAATCAACGGCAGCGAAGTGGGCGCCACCGGAAAGGTCTGACCCGCACACTCGACCATAAACTTGTTTTCGCGACGAACCACCTGAATGCCGCCAGCCTGCAACACCCTTCCGTACTGCTCGGCCAGCACTGGCACGAGCACCTTGTCCCGCAATCGTTCTTCCTGCGGTTGCCAATCAATATCGAAGAACGACGTATACCGGCTTGACGTCCCATTCTCCAGCACATCCCACCAGTAACGATTTTCCTTGCCGAGCGCCATGTGGTTGGGCACGATGTCCAGCACCTGCCCTAATCCCACCTCGCCCAGCTTGGCGCAGAAACGGGCATGCCCCGTAGCTCCGCCGAGTTCTTCATTCACTTTTTGATGATCGACAACGTCGTACCCGTGCATACTGCCGGGCGCAGCCTGCAGATAAGGCGAACAGTACACATGAGTTACACCCAGCGCTCGAAGATACTCCGCTATATTTGCAGCGTCGTCGAAGGTAAAATCGCGGTGCAACTGCAAACGATAGGTAGATCCGGGAATACGCAAACATCACCCTCAAATAGACATTTATGCAACATGGGCCAGTCTCTTGTTAGACCGCACTTGAGACGTATTTGGTTGCACCATCTGCGCCGAGATACGTGGATGCAGACAGCACTACTTAGGGGCCTCAGGCCGCCACATGCCGGAGAGAACGTACGCCGCGTGGATAAGTGCGATATGTGTCAACGCCTGCGGAAAATTACCCAGCAGCCGCTTCGCTTTGGGATCATATTCCTCCGAAAGCAGACCCACATCATTTCGTAATTTAAGCAACCGCTCGAAGAGCGCGACGGCATCGTCTTTGCGCCCGATGAGCCATAGATTCGTCACCATCCAGAAGCTGCACGCCAGAAAGACGCCTTCCCCTGGAGGCAGTCCATCTTTGGATTTCTTTGTGTCATAGCGCTGCACGAATCCACCCTTCATCAGCCGTTGCTCGATTGCCTCCACGGTTCCGCGAATGCGCGGATCCTCGGGCGGCAGAAACCCAACCAGCACAATTCGAAGACAGGACGCATCCAGTTGCTGGGACCCGTAAGACTGTACAAAGCTGTTCAACTTCTTATTGAAGCCCTTTTTGCATACCTCTCGGTGGATCTGCTCCCGGACTTTCCTCCAACGTTTGACGTCACCGCCGCCGTCATATTTTTCAAAGTGTTTAATAGCACGGTCCACAGCAACCCAAGCCATCACCTTCGAGTACGTGAAGTGCTTGCGTCCGCCGCGCGTCTCCCAGATTCCTTCATCCGGCTCTTGCCAGACATCGCAAAGATGATCGACCAGTGATGCCTGCAACGCCGTCGCTGGAACGCGGATGCTGTCCTCCGCTTCGGGCGTTCTCGCCAGCGCTGCCGCAACTTCACCGAACACATCCAGCTGAAACTGATTTACAGCGGCATTGCCAATACGAACTGGCTGCGACTTTTCATAGCCGGGCAGCCATTCGGCCTCCCACTCTAAAAGCTGCCGTTCCCCCCATATCCCGTATATCGTCTGCACCTGGTCCGGCGCCCCGGCGATCGCACGCAGCAGCCACCTTCGCCACGCAATCGCCTCCTCCTCATATCCCGCCAGCATCAACACCATCAGCGTGAATGCAGTGTCGCGAAGCCAGCAATAGCGATAGTCCCAGTTGCGCGAGCCGCCGATTTTTTCAGGCAGCGAGGTCGTCACCGCGGCAACAATTCCTCCGGAAGGACGATATGTCAGCGCCTTGAGTGTGATCAGCGAGCGCTCGACTGCCTCCTTGTACGGGCCTTTATATATGTTCCGGTGGGTCCACTCCGTCCAGAGCCGCTGCGTCTCCGCCAATGCTTTGGCGGGAGGCAACTCCGGCGAAACCTCCGCGAGCGAGGACAAGCTTGTCAGCGTAAAGGACACCGTCTCGTCCGCCTTCACAGTAAATTCGCTTACTGTTGTCATATCCTTGCCGCGGAGCGGGACCTTCGTCCGCAGCACTACCATGTCTCCACCCGCGACTGCCCGCCACTCGCTATGCGTGCTTGTCACCCACGGGGTCGTACGTCCATAGTCGAAGCGGATCGCAAGATCCATTCGCATGGCAACCTCGCCGCGCACGCCATGGACTATCCTCACCACACTCGAATGATCATTGCGCGGAGGCATGAAGTCGGTCACGCATACCTCGCCCTTTGCCGTCTCAAACGTCGTCTCCACCACCAGCGTGTGTGCCTGGTATTGTCGTCTGATTGCTTTGATCTTGCCCGCAGGAGCTATCTTCCAGAAGCCATGGTCCCGCGTCCCCAACAGCGCCGCAAAACATGCACCCGAGGAGAACGTCGGCCAGCACAACCAGTCAATCGACGCTTCACGGGAGACCAGCGCCGCCGTCTCGCAATCTCCAATCAGGCAATAATCCTCAATTCGTGCAGCGTGCAGCGTTTTCTTCTTTTTTTCGTTCCGCTCCTGTTTCTTCCGTTCTACCATTCGTCCTCACATCTCTTTCTGGCGGTCTTTCGTCCATCAGCAACCGAACGCAGTCCAGACTGCATCTCTCTAATCAGCGGACGACCTGTAAACGAGGCTGGCCCGTAAACGGTAGGATGCATACAGTCCGTTATTTGTTGAGACACAACATCAACATCCACAAAGTTTTGGGAATTGAGTTCAATGAAACCAGTTGAAGGTCGCAAGCGCGTCATCATCGAGAATGTTCAGCCGCAAGTGGACTGCGGGCGTTATCCCGCCCGACGAACCCTCGGCGATGTTGTAACTGTCACCGCCGCGGTCTTTGCCGACGGACACGATCACGTCGCCGGCCGCCTGCTCTATCGCCATGAGAAGGAACGGACGTGGCGCTCCACGCCGATAGCGCCGCTCACCAATGACCTTTGGTCGGCGAATTTTACGGTGGACAAGCCCGGCACATGGAACTACACCATTGAGGCATGGGTCGATCACTTCGGAACCTGGTGCGCGGATCTTCAGAAGCGCCTCGCCGCCCAGCATAATCCGTCCGCCGACCCCGTCACGGCTTCGCAGAATATTCCGCTCGCGCTTCGCACTGGTGCCCTTCTTTTGGAAGATGCGTCTACTCGGGCCAAGGGCGCCGATGCCAAACTTCTCAATCAGATCCTCGTGTCTCTCCGTTGGATGGCCGATCAGAACACGGATCTCTCCGAATATCCGCTTTGCGACGAAATTATCGCCCTGGTCAATCGATATCCTGACCTCACCCTGGCCACGCGACATCCTCAAAGGCTTGCTCTTTGGGTCGACCGCGAACGTGCGCGCTTCTCCACATGGTATGAACTGTTCCCTCGCTCCGCCTCCGCCGATCCAAACCGCCATGGCACCTTCGCGGATGTTGAAACGCTGCTGCCCGATATCGCAGCCATGGGCTTCGACGTCCTTTATCTCCCGCCCCTTCATCCCATCGGCGACGCTTTCCGCAAGGGCCCTAACAACAGCGTCATCGCATCCGAAGGCGACCCTGGCAGCCCGTGGGCCATCGGCACGAAAGATGGAGGCCACACTGCGATTCACCGGGAACTCGGCACTCTCGCCGATTTCGAACACCTCGTCGCCGCAGTAGGGGCGCATGGCATGGAGCTTGCCCTCGACATTGCCTTCCAGTGCTCCCCCGACCATCCCTGGGTCAGTGAACATCCTGACTGGTTTATCAAGCGGCCTGACGGTTCGATCCAATACGCGGAAAATCCGCCAAAAAAATATCAGGACATCTATCCGCTCAACTTCGAATCCCCCAGTTGGCGCGCCCTTTGGCAAGCTCTCCACGACGTCTTCGACTACTGGATTCAGCACGGCGTCCACATCTTCCGAGTCGACAATCCGCACACTAAGGCGCTGCCATTCTGGGAGTGGTGCATCACAGAGATTCACAAGAAGCACCCAGATATCATCTTTCTCGCTGAGGCCTTTACTCGTCCGCACGTGATGTACTCGCTTGCCAAGGCCGGCTTCACCCAGTCCTATACCTACTTCACCTGGCGGAACACGAGCGCCGAGTTGCAGCAGTACTTTGAAGAGATCACCAAACCGCCCGTCACAGATTTCTTCCGTCCCAATCTCTGGCCCAACACGCCAGACATCCTGCATGCCACACTTCAGAACGGCGGTCGTGCCGCCTTCATGCAGCGCCTCATTCTCGCGGCCACGCTGGGCGCGAACTATGGCATTTACGGACCAGCCTTCGAGCTTGGCGAAAGCCTGCCAGCAAAGCCCGGCAGCGAGGAATATCTCAACAGCGAAAAATATGAGATCCGCCAGTGGGACCGCAATGCCAGTCACTCCCTCGCACCCCTGATCACGAAGCTCAATCAGATTCGCCGTGAAAATAAAGCGTTGCAAAGCGATACTTCACTGCACTTTCATCGCGTCGACAGCCCTCACATTCTTTGCTACAGCAAGACGACAGGGGACAACCTTATCCTTGTGGCCATCAATCTCGATCCCACACAGGAGCAGGCGGGCTGGATCGACCTGGATCTGAAGCGCCTCGGCATCGCGCATGAACAGAACTTCGATGTAGAAGATCTGCTCACCGGCAACCATTACCAGTGGCATGACCGCAGTAACTACGTCGCCCTGCGCCCCGACGTAATGCCCGCCCACATCTTCCGCATCACCCGTGAACCCGGCTTCGGAAATGAAAACGGAAATGGTACTAAACTCACCTCAGCAGTTCCACAGGCGGAGATCATAGAGTGAAGAAAGCCGGCAGCGCCACCGATCCCCTCTGGTACAAAGACGCGATCATCTACGAATTGCACGTCCGCGCCTTTGCGGACTCCAACAACGACGGCATCGGCGACTTCGGCGGCTTGCTTTCCCGTCTCGATTACCTCCAGGACCTCGGCGTCACCTGCATCTGGCTGCTTCCTTTCTTTCCCTCACCCCTGCGCGACGACGGCTACGACATCGCCGACTACGTGGACGTTAATCCCAGCTACGGCACCATTGACGACTTCAAGCAGTTCCTTGACGCTGCCCATCAACGCGGCATGCAGGTCATGATCGAGCTGGTCATCAACCACACCTCCGACCAGCATCCCTGGTTTCAGGCAGCGCGTCTTGCCCCCAAAGGCTCACCCGAGCGCGAAATGTATGTCTGGTCCGACACCGACAAACTATTCGAAGGCGTCCGCATCATCTTTACCGACACGGAAAAATCCAACTGGAGCTGGGACGAGATTGCCCAGCAGTATTATTGGCACCGCTTCTTCTCTCACCAGCCCGATCTCAACTTCGACAACCCACGTGTCATGGAAGAAGTCCTCACAGCCATGCGCTTCTGGCTGGACCTTGGAGTCGACGCCCTCCGTCTCGATGCCATTCCCTATCTCATCGAACGAGACGGCACCAGTTGCGAGAACGTCCCCGAAACTCACGTCAAGATCAAGGAAATTCGCGCCGTCATCGACGCCGAATATGGAAGCCGCACCATCCTCGCCGAAGCCAACATGTGGCCCGCTGACGTCCGTCCTTACTTCGGCGACGGCGACGAGTGCCACATGGCATTCCACTTTCCCCTGATGCCCCGCATCTACATGGCGCTGCGGCAGGAAGACCGCCTGCCCATCACCGACATCATGGCCCAGACTCCGGCCATTCCCGACAATTGCCAGTGGGGTCTCTTCCTTCGCAACCACGATGAGCTAACCCTCGAGATGGTCACCAGCGACGAGCGCGACTACATGTACCTCGCCTACTCTGCCGATCCGCGCATGAGGATCAACGTAGGCATTCGCCGCCGCCTCGCCCCGCTGCTCGACAACAACCGCCATCGCATCGAACTGCTCAACTCGCTGCTTTTCAGCTTTCCCGGCACGCCCATCCTCTACTACGGCGACGAGATCGGCATGGGCGACAACATCTATCTCGGCGACCGTAACGGCGTCCGCACACCCATGCAATGGACCTCCGACCGCAACGCCGGTTTCTCACGCGCGGTCCCCGCCAGGCTCTACGCTCCCGTCATCATGGACCCCATCTGGGGCTATCAGGCTATCAACGTAGAGGCCCAGCTCAGCGATCAGTCCTCGCTCCTACACTGGACGCGCAACATGATCGCCCTGCGCAAGCTCTTCCAGGTGTTCGGCCGCGGCACGCTCGAGTTTCTCAACCCGGAAAACCGCAAAGTCCTCGCCTACATCCGCCGCTACGATCGCCAGGATGGCTCTCCATCCGAGATCGTTCTATGCGTGGCCAATCTCTCCCGCTTCGCCCAACCCGTCTCGCTCGACCTCTCGGAGTTCGCCAACATGGTCCCGGTTGAGATGCTGGGCTACGTGCCTTTCCCTCCCGTCACAGCGCAACCCTATCCGCTTACTCTCTCGCCATACTCCTTTCTCTGGCTCGAACTCCAGCCGGCCGCGGAGGCTCCTGAACCCATCGCCATCCAGGATGGAGAACGCACCCTCGAACTTCTCTCTCCCACCCTCGATGGCCTGCTCACCGGGACTGGCCTTGAACTCCTGCAGCAGATACTTCCAACCTATCTGCCCCACCAGCGCTGGTTCGGGGCGAAGTCTCGCACCATCAAAACCGTCTGCGTCCTCGATTGGGTTCAACTTCCCAACATCAACGCTGCTCTTGTATTCCTCGAACTCACATACGAAAACGCTGCACCGGACGAAACAAAAGACATCTACCAACTCCCCCTCACCATCTCCGCCGGCGAGGAGGTCGAGATTATTCGCGCCAGCGCTCCAGGCAGCATCATCGCCACCCTCACCACTCCCGGCGGTCCTGCCATTCTGCACGATGCTGTCGCCCGCGAAGATCTGCGTCAGTCGCTTCTAAGCCTCATCGAAAGCAACCGCGAAATATCCGCACAACACGGCGTCCTCCAAGGCAGCGGAAGCACCGCTTTCGCGGAGGTCCGTGGCACGGGGCCACTCCACGCTCGAACCGGATCAGCGGAACAGTCGAATACCTCGATCCTCTACGACTCTAAGCTCATCATGAAGCTCTTCCGCCGTCTCCAGCCGGGGGAAAATCCCGACACAGAGATAGGCCGCTTCCTCACCGAGACCGCGCACTTCCCACGCATCGCTCCCTTCCTCGGCGATATCCGACTCACGACAAAAGATTCCGAGCCCATCACCGTTGCCATGCTCCAGGGTCTGGTCGAAAACGAAGGCGACGGCTGGCAGTGGACGCTCGATGATCTCGCCCGCTACTACGAAAGCGCAGTAACTTCGACCCCGCCGCACGACACGGGCAAGCAGCCTTCCTTCCTCGATCCGCTGGAGAGAGAAGTCCAGACTGAAGCGCACACCACTGCCTGTGAACACGCGGGCCTCTATCTCGAGGCAGCCGCCCTTCTCGGCCGCCGCACCGCCGAGATGCACCTTGCCCTCGCTACAGCCACAGCGGACACTGCCTTCTCTCCTGAACCTTTCTCTCCCTCCGACCTCGAAGCCGATGCAACCCGTATCGACGCGCAGATCGTCCGCACCCTCGACGCTCTTAAACAGGGCATGTCACACCTGACCGATGACGCCACCGTCGACAGCGCGGCCCTTCTCCTCAGCCGGCGTATCGATCTCTTCGCCCGAGCTAATGTCATCACCTCCTCCGCGCCTGGCAGCTCCGGCCAACGTATCCGCATTCATGGCGACTACCATCTTGGGCAAATCCTCCGCTCCCGCGGCGACTTCGTCATTCTCGACTTCGAAGGAGAGCCCGCGCGACCGCTGATGGAGCGCCGCGCCAAACAATCTCCGCTCAAAGACATAGCCGGAATGCTGCGCTCCTTCAGCTACGCGGCCTACGCCGGACTGCACGCCTTCACCCAGCGCCACCCGCCCAACAACGAGGCTGACGCCCACCACCTCGAAGCCTGGACACGTCTGTGGCAAAACACGGTGTCGACCGAATTTCTCCACGCCTACCGGCAGACGATCAGCGCCAACCCACATCTCATCCCGCAACCCCACCAGGCCAACGTCCTGCTCAACGCATATCTTCTCGAGAAGGCGCTTTATGAGCTACTCTACGAGATCAATAATCGGCCCGGATGGGTGCGTATTCCGCTCGCAGGAATCCTCGCTCTTCCCCGCGAACCAAACATGCCGTAACCTAAGTACCGTCCAGCAACGGCAAGTAAGACGTCTCGCCGTTGCTCCGGCGGTTCGGGTTTTGAGAGGCAGACCTAAGCCTCGCACTGAATCTGATAGCTTTTAGCCACGCTCCCATAAACCAGAAAGTCACACCATCGATGGCCTCCACCCCAACCCAAACCGACGCCGCCAATCAGCCAACCGCCACCTCTACAGGCAGCCTGCTCGTCAGTCTGCCGCCTCTTCCCAATGGCGCGCTCGATACCATGCTGTTGAATCTTGCAGGCGCCTTCCCCAGCCGGACCGTCCTCGTGGCTACTCCCATGGCCACGCAAAATGGGGAAGCCCACGCCAAGCCGGACAACATCCATCTGGTCCCCTATACCCCCGCGGCAACTTCGACCACTAGCTGGGTCCTGACTGCGGCCGACTTTCTCAACAACTTCACGGCTGCGCAGCAAAGCCACGCTTCCGCCTGCCTTCTCCTGGGAGCCGAATGCCAGTCGCTCTCGCCCGAAGCTATCCGGTCCCTTGCCGCCTCGATAACAACATCGAGCGCCGACCTGGCAGTGGCCCACTACAATCTCGGGTCCCGCGAAGGGCTGGTCAACTCAGCTATCCTCTATCCGGTCACCAGGGCTCTCTTCTGCGTGCGTCCCCGCTATCCTCTTGCCATCGATCTTGGCCTCTC
Organism: Edaphobacter paludis; assembly: GCF_039993895.1. Lineage (NCBI taxonomy): Bacteria > Pseudomonadati > Acidobacteriota > Terriglobia > Terriglobales > Acidobacteriaceae > Edaphobacter > Edaphobacter paludis. The sequence continues at coordinate 915,424 of NZ_CP121194.1, read as the reverse complement.
CCTGCGCATGGCGGAGCGTCTCGCAGCAGTCGCGCAGAAGTTCATCTCAATCAATCAAACCGACGCGCTCCTCTGGCCAGCGGCCGAAGCAGCATCGGCTAACTATATGATCGCCGAAGTCGACGTAGGCGCCCGCATGCTTCCGCAGCCCGCGGCAGCCGACCTCAATTCTCTCCTCGCCCAGGTCGGCGGTTCGCTCTTCAGTGAGGTCGACGCCAAGGCCGCTTTCTGGCAGCGCGCACGAGGCACCCAGCCAGCGCATCCGTTCACTCTGTCAGCTCTGCCCGCCGAAGGACCCGACATCGCGCCCATGCTCGATGCCTTCCGCCTCGCCTACACCAATTTGCACGAGATCTGGTCGCTCGTCCTGCCGCCAAATTCGCTGCTCGGTCTCAAGCGCCTGTCCATCACTCCGGCAGACAGCTTCCACATGCCCGACAATCTCTGGGCGCGAATCGTCTACGACTTTGCTTTGGCCTACCGCCTGCGCACAATCAACCGCGGCCACCTGCTCGGCGCGCTCACGCCGCTCTATCTCGCCTGGGTCGCCTCGCATCTCGTTCTCACCAGCAGCGGCACACCACCCGAAAAACATATTCAGGATCTCGCCGCTGCCTTTGAGACCGATAAACCCTATCTCGTATCACGCTGGCGCTGGCCCGACCGCTTCAACCCATAGCTCCCGCGACAAAAGACATCATGAAATCGCCAACACGAGACAGAATCAAGCAAGTAGGAAGCAGCTGGAAGCTAATGGCCGAAAGCTGACATCCAAGGAGAAGACCCCATGTGGCAACAAGTTCATAGCGCGCTAAGCCAGTCCGCCCACCGAGTGCTCTTCAAGCTCGCCAGTTTTCTTCCCGGCCTGCTTGCCTTTCTCGTCGCCGTCCTTCTGCTCGCGCTGATCGGTGCTGGTGTTGCCGCCATCCTGCGCCGCATCCTCACCTCCGCCAAATTCGATGCGCGCATCGCCCGTAACTCCACCGACGCACTCTCGGACTGGTCCCCCTCAGGCAGCCCCACGTTGCTCGTTGCGCGCATCGCCTTCTGGGCCTGCGTCGTTCTCGGATTCATCATCGGCATCTCCGCCTTCGACGCCTCCTCCAACGGTTCGCAGGTCTCGGCTTTCCTGCTTCCTTATCTCACCCATTCCGTCGGCGCCATTGTCCTTCTCATCATCGGCAACCTGGTTGCCCGTTTTCTCGAGCGCTCCGTCCTCATCGGTGCGGTCAACGCCCGTCTCCAATACGCGCGTTTCCTTTCGCTCGGCATCAAATGGCTGGTACTGGTTCTCACCGCCGCCATGGTGCTTGACCACCTCGAGATCGGCGGAGCCATCGTCGAGCTGGCCTTCGGCATCCTCTTCGGAGGCATCGTGCTCACACTCGCCCTGGCCGTCGGCCTCGGTTCGCGCGATATCGTCAGCCGCTCTCTTGAAAAGAATGTAGAGCGCACCGAGCCGCTCCCTGTCGATCCCGAATCTCCAATCCAACCTGAGCCGCTACGCCATTTCTAAAGCGGATTGCAGAGGATCTGCTCTTGGTTGTCCGATCCGTTCTTATCGTTTAAGATTCGTCGCCGTTTAGCTCAGTCCATGTGTCAATAAGCCGGCCCCGAAAGTAAGCTGCGCTGGGCCGATTGGTAAAACCCATAAGCCGCTACGCCGAGGAAGCCAACCATCGGCACCAGATAACCCAGCGCCACGCTCCCAGTCTGTCGAGCAATGAGTCCAGACAGCGGCGGAAAAATCGCTCCTCCAACGATCGCCATGACCAGGAGTGATCCACCGATTTTCGTATTTCGCCCCAATCCCTTTAGCCCAAGGGCAAAAATCGTGGGATACATAATCGAGATGAAGAATCCGCTGGCCACAATCCCCCAAGCGCCCAGGAGCCCCGGACGATTGACCGCCACCAACATCAGCAGCGCATTGACAACTCCATAGAGCCCGAGCATCCTGCTAGGCCGGACAAATCGCATCAGCGGGGTCGAAACAAACCGTCCAACCGCCATCGCAATCAGCGTCGCCAGCAGATAAAACGCAGCCGTCCGCTCGGTCACGACGGTGTACTGTTTCATGTAAGGAATCAGGCTGCTCCACGAAGAGATCTGTGCACCCACATTGCAGAAGTTCGCGGCCACCGCAATCCAGATCGTCGGAATCCGCAGCAACTCGCCGAAGCTACCGTGGTTCTCGCCTTCACCCTCATGCTCCGACTTCATCACCGGAAACTTCGTCCGCGAAAGAATCAGCGCGCACAGCAGCACCACTACGCCGAACGTCAGATAGGTCGGCACTACCCGCATAATCTCGCCTTGCAGATAGGTTTGATAGGTTCCCGCTAGCCTCATCGCCGCAATCTGGGGCGCTTTCGGTTCCACCCCGGAGAAGATGAAGTAGGTCCCAATCAGCACGCCGGTAATCGTTCCCGGAGGATTGAATGCCTGCGAAAAATTCAAACGCTGCTCCGATGTCTGTGGGTCACCGAACTGCGCAATAAACGGATTCGCCGCCGTCTCCAGCACCGAAGCTCCGCTGCCCACCGTAAACAGCGCGATCAAAAACAGCGAATACTGATGGGTTACCGCCGCTGGCCAGAAGATCACCATCCCCGCCCCGAAGATGACCAACCCGGTTACCATCCCTGCCTTATAGCCCCACTTCCGCATCAGCAGTGCAGCCGGAATCGCCATGCAGAAATATCCGAAGAAGTTGGCCGTCTGCACCAGTTGCGCGCTGAACTGTGACAGCTCGAACGATTTCTTGAACTGCTGCACAAGAATGTCGGTCAGGTTATTCGACATTCCCCACAGAAAGAACAAGACCGTAACAAAAATAAACGGCAGCAAATGTCCCACAGGAAACATCGGATGCTTCCTGCCATCGTCCACCTTCGTACTTCCGCCAACGGGCGCCGAAATCTGCATCGCAACCCCTCTCAATTTCTAATCTCTACGTCCTAAATCTTCACCATAATCTTCGTAAACTTCCCCGGAGCGTCGCTCCACTCGCCCAGCATACGTGCGGCCTCTTCCATCGGAACCACGGCGCTCACTGCATCCTCTACCGGAAACCGTCCCGCTTCGAGCATCCGAATAACCTCGCGAAAGTCCTCCGGCAGCGCATTTCTGCTCCCCAGAATATCCAGTTCTTTTTGCACGAACAGCCGGGTCTCGTACGCCACTGGCTCCTTTGCATAGCCGATATAGACCACACGTCCGGTAAACGCGACCTCCTCTACCGCCGCGCGAAACGTCTGCGGCAGCCCAATCGCCTCAATCATCACATCCGGCCCATGTCCGTCCGTAATTTCAGCCAGCCGCTCATGCAGATCTTCATTCTTTGAGTGAATCAGATGGTTCGCGCCTGCCTTCCGCGCAATCTCCAACTTGGCATCGTCCATATCGATGGCGATCGTCTCCGCACCGCGAAACGCCGCCGCAGCGATCGCCCCCAGCCCCACACCGCCACATCCAAAGACGGCAACCGTGTCCTCCGCCGTGACTCGTCCGCGTGCGGTCGCATGAAACCCAACCGTCAGCGGCTCAACCAGGCAAAGCTCTTTTATAGACAGCGTCGCCGCATACAGCTTCTCTACCGGAACGCTGATGTACTCCGTCATCGCCCCATCGCGCTGCACTCCCATTGTCTCGTTGAATTGGCAAGCATTCACCCGTCCACGCCGGCACGACGGACATCTCCCGCAACTCGTATAAGGCGAAATCGTCACCTGAGTTCCCGCCGCAAGCTCGCCACCGCCTTCTACTATCTCGGCCGCAACCTCATGACCCGGCACACGCGGAAAGGCGACCATCGCATTCCGGCCGCGAAAGGTATTCAGGTCTGTCCCACACATCCCCACCATCTTCACTCGCAGCAAAGCTTCGCCTGCCTGCGCTACAGCATCCGGGACCTCAGCAATAGTCGCAACGCCGGGTCCTTCCATCCGAAACGCCTTCATCGACCACTCCATTGAATTCATTTTCAAATAGGAAAATAGTGTTTCACAAATCTACTCCAACCCATATACGGCGGTCGCCGTTCCACCAAACACGGCATCCTGCTCCCCTTCGCTGAACCCGGCAAAGTAGCTCCGCAACACATCAAACCACCATCCATACTCACTTGCCACCAGACAAACCGGCCAGTCCGATCCAGCCATCAACCGCTCTACGCCAAACGCTTCCACCGCTACATCCAGATAAGGCCGCAGCGACTCTGGCGTCCACGCCTTCCAATCCGCCTCCGTCACCATCCCCGACACCTTGCACCAGACGTTCTCTCGCTTGCCCAGCTCCCGCATCCGCGCAGCCCACGGCTCGAGCAGCCCCTCGCGAATCAGTGGCTTGGCCATATGATCCAGCACAAATACCTGATCCGGATGCTCATCCACAAAATCAATCGTTTGCGGAAGATGTCGCTCATGGATCAGGATGTCGTAAACCAAGCCGCTGCCCAGCAGCGTCCGCATCCCGGAGTTGAAGTCCTCGCGCAGAATATAGTTCTCGTCCTTCTCTCCCTGGATTACATGCCGCAGCCCCTTCAGCTTCGGCTTGAACTCGAACTCCTCCATGACTCCCGGAAAATCTTCCCCGGCAATCGGCGCCCACCCAACCACACCGCGAATCGCCTCACACTCGTCGGCCATCTTCAACAACCACCGCGTCTCATCCATGGTCTGCCGAGCCTGCACGGCTATCGTGCCATCGATACCCGCTGCCGCAATCTCGCGCCCGAGATCCTCCGGCAGAAAATCCCTCCGCAGCGCCGCCATCTCGTCATCAATCCATCCGTACTCCTCTGGCGAATACCGCCAAAGGTGGTGGTGCGCATCAATCCTATCGGTCACTTTTCACTTCCCCCTTAACCAGCGAATCCCGCTTTCTTCGAACTCGTACTTGCCGATTTGTCGAACCATAACACTGCGCCTTCCCAACCACATTCAGGTGCGGTCTTACTTTCACAACGGGGTTAGCGGCGAACAGCCCAGGCCAAACCATCAGGTCCACCGCCAGCCTGAATATGACCCGTTACTGTAAGCGAGCTGAGATCGATGACCGCGACATAGTCATCAGGGCCACATGCCACAAACGCCCGGGCCCCATCGGGCTGCACCAAAACGCCGCCGGAGCCATGACCGATGGGGATGCGTTTCACCACCCTGTGCGTACTCGCATCCAGAACCACAAGCTCGGACCCGCTCGACACCAGCACTCGCCTGCCATCGGGAGTGAACTTCAGCCGGTTCGCGCCCGCAGCGTTCACATCAAGGGTCTGAATCACCTTCTTTTCATGAAAATCGATGACGGAGAGAGTTCCATCCTGCGCATTCGCAACCCAGATCTCTTTGCCATCCGGAGAGACATCGAAGCCTTCGGAACCACGGCCAACGCGAACGACCGTCTCATTCCAATCGGTGCGAGGCATGTTGCCGCCCGGCCCCCCCGGCGGCATCCCGCGACCATCTTGAGGCCCATGTGCTCCCGGCGGCGGCGCCGGCATGGGTAGAGGCTCCTGATCGATGATGCTCACCGTCCCGGAACTCACATTCGTAGTGACGATGCGCTGCCCGTCTTTGGAGACATAGATCATGTGCGTACGATTCTGTCCTGTACCTAGAATCCAATCGACCTTCTGGGTGGCCGGATCATATCGTGCAATCGCCTTTGCGGCCTCTGCGGTTAACCACGCCTTCCCTTCGACAAACGTAAGCCCATGAGGCCCTCGAAGCGGTCCGAGGTCCACAGTTCGAAGCGCTTTCGCTGCGACGAGATCAACGACTGTGAGAGTGTTGTACGCACCGAAGCCATAGTTCGAGACATACGCAGTCGTACCGTCGTCCGAGGCAACCACCTCATGCGGGTCATTGCCGACCGGCACCCTGGCGACGACGCGCAAACTCACAGCATCGACGATGCTCAAACTGTGATCCTGCTTTGAGAGAACCAGCAGTGATGCCGAAGATTTGCTTTGCCCATACAGCAGTCCCGAGAGGCAAAGGCAGACGACAGGAACGGCGGCACGTATAAGAGCTTTCATCCGTCGAGCCTAACTCCAAATCTCCACAGAACGCCAGAGATAAAACGTCCATTCCCGGCCTCGCCGCTGTTCATGCCGGGTCTACTGACTCGTCGTTGCAGTTTCTCAATGAGCGAAAGATTCCACTAAATCCGTTCCTTCGTCTATGTTTATATAACTCGCTCAGAGATACGATCGAGTGTAACGTCCGCACCCGGCCACGGTCCCAAACGTATCAAAATTTCTGGAGACTCCTCCCATGCCGACAAAAAAAACCGCCTCCCACTTTGCAACCCAAAGCCGCATCATCCTCCCCGGCAGCCAGAAGGCTGCCTTCGCCCAGACAGCCACTGAAAAGCCCGCCCCGGCCGCCATTCGAATCACCGTCTCGGTCGTCGTCAAAAGAAAGGCCCCGCTCAAGACTGCCAACCGTCTCGGCAAGGAGCGCCTTACTCGCGTCCAGTTCCGCCAGGCCCACGGCCCCGACCCCAACGCTCTCAAGCTCGTTCGCGCCTTTGCCAAAGAATACGGCCTTACTCCTGTCCCCGGCACTCCCGCGCCTGGCAGTCGCATCATCAAGCTCACAGGAAGCATCACCGCGATGCAGAAGGCGTTCGGCGCCCCTCTCGTCCACAAGACCACCGAGACGGCTACCTACCGCGTCCGCGAAGGCAGCATCACCCTTCCGTCCGAACTCTCAGGCAGCGTTGAAGCCGTTCTCGGCCTCGACAATCGCCCTCAGGCCGAGCCACACTTTCGCATAGCAGGCGATACGAGGAATTTCGCCGCTCGCACCGCACAGGCCGGAGGCTTTGCCACGCCTCACGCGAGCATCCAGCCCAGTGCGCAGCAGGCCAACATATCGTACACGCCAGTCCAGGTAGCACAGTTCTATCAATTTCCAGCAAACGCCAGCGCCGCAGGCCAGACCATCGGCATTCTGGAACTAGGCGGAGGCTACCGCGCCGCCGACATCACCGCATACTTCAAATCACTTGGCCAGCCCACCCCCAAAGTTACCGCCGTCTCCGTGGACGGTGGTAAAAATAGTCCCTCCACTTCTTCCAGCGCCGATGGAGAAGTCATGCTCGATATTGAAGTCTCCGCCGCAGTAGCCCCCGGAGCCAACATCGCCGTCTACTTCGCTCCCAATACCGACCAGGGCTTCCTCGACGCCCTCGACGCCGCCATCCACGACACAACCAATAAGCCCAGCGTGATCTCCATTAGTTGGGGCTCGGCGGAGGCCAACTGGACCCAGCAATCGATGACCGCCCTCGACGCTGCCTGCCAATCCGCAGCGGCCCTGGGAATCACGGTCACCGCCGCGGCTGGAGACAACGGCTCGACCGACGGCGGCACCGGCAACAATGTGGACTTCCCCTCCTCCAGCCCCCACGTCCTCGCCTGCGGTGGGACCAAACTCACCGGCAGCGGAACCACCATCACCAGCGAGGTTGTCTGGAACGAACTGGCCAATAACGAAGGAGCCACTGGAGGCGGCGTCAGTAATGTCTTCCCTTTGCCCGCATGGCAATCCAGCACGAACGTTCCCGCGCCCGGCAAAGCCACTGGTGGCCGCGGCGTTCCCGACGTCTGCGGCAATGCCGATCCTGCCACCGGCTACACTGTCCGCGTCGACGGCCAGGACCTCGTGATCGGCGGCACCAGCGCCGTAGCTCCGCTCTGGGCCGGGCTCATCGCTGTAGCCAACCAGCAGAACGGCGCGACCGCCGGCCTCCTCCAGCCTCAGATCTACGCCGCCAAAGCCAAAGCAGGCTTCCGCGACATCACTTCAGGGGACAACGGAAGCTTCAGCGCCGGTCCCGGCTGGGACGCCTGCACCGGTCTGGGTTCGCCCATTACCGCTACTCTAATCCCATTCTTAACAACTACCGCGTCGGGGAAAAAACCCACCAAGCCGAAGCCCACCAAGCCCACTAAGCGGAAGAAGTGAAGAGTCGTCACACAAGGAGGAAATTAAGCCAGCCGCTTCTTCAAAAGGTCACGTGCAATCGCATCCAGCACACCGTTAAGAAAATGGATGGACTCGGGAGCCGCATAACGGCGCCCTACCTCCAGTGACTCGTTGATGATGATCGCTGCCGGAGTATTCGGAAATCCCAGCATCTCCGCCACGGCCGCGCGAATCAGGCTGCGGTCCACCACCGGCATCCGCTCGATCCGCCAGTTTTGCGCATGGGTCTCGATCAATGCATCGATCTCCACCTGCCGCGAAGTGGCAATGCGGTACAAGTCCTCGGCAAAGCCGCGAGTCTCCGCATCCACATCATCCCGAGAAGGCCAGAACAGCTTTCGGACCTCATCGGGGGTCTGTTTGCCCAGATCGCCCTGGAATAACATCTGCATCGTCAGTTCACGAGATTTACGGCGAGTTCCCATTAGCGCTTCACCGCCAGTTTCTTCTGGATCGAAACCATCTCGATCGCTGCAATTGCCGCTTCAAATCCTTTATTCCCAGCCTTTACGCCAGCTCGGTCCAGCGCCTGCTCCAGCGTCTCGCAGGTCAGCACGCCAAAGGCATGAGGAACACCCGTCTCCTGCTGCGACTGTCCAATCCCCCGCGCCACCTCGGTATAGATAGCCTCATAATGCGCCGTCTCGCCGCGCAGCAGGCAGCCCAGCGTAATAATCGCATCGAACCGTTTCGACTCCGCCAGCGTGCGCGCAGCCGAAGGAATCTCCCACGCTCCTGGCACCCGAACGATCTCTACATCGGCCTTCGCCGCGCCGCTTCTGTACAAACCATCGAGCGACCCCTGCAACAGACGGTCCGTAATCACCGCATTCCACCGAGCGGTCACAATCGCAAACCGCATCCCGACGGCGGACAGATCACCTTCAACAGCAACAGGCTTATTATGAAGCGGGTTCTCCGACTGCCAGAAGCCCAGCGTCAGCGCCTCCGCTTCGCCAGTCGTAATCTTCACCGTAAATAACCGACTGTTCCAATGCGTCAATTCAGGAGCAGAGAGCAGCGCTGCAACCTCTTCCGTGCGATAGTTGGCCAGCATCCACTTCTGCACAGCGGCATGGACCTGATCGAGTTGCGTGACCTCAATCAGCATCGGCGGAACTGCTGGCGGTCTACCCGTAACGAACTCGAGATTGCCCAGCGGCGCGAGATGTGCGGCCCCGCGGCCCTTGTCATCCTGCCAGCCCTTGCCCGGCTCAAAGCCCAGCGCACCCAGCAGGCTGTTGAGCTGGTCGAACGTGTCTGCCGAAGAGACGGCGCTGACTAGCGTAATTCCCTTAATCATAGGTTCGATTGTATCGTCTGAAATGCAAGACGAAGGAGATGCGAGTGAACTATGAGACGACATGGGAGACGCTGCTGTGCGAGGTCAACGAGCAGATTGCGACCATAACGCTCAATCGTCCGAAGGTTCTGAATGCTCTGAACGCCCGGGTCTTCGATGAGCTGGAAGCCGTGTTCACGGCACTATCAAATGATCCTTCCGTCCGCGTCGTCCTGCTGACCGGCTCTGGAGAAAAGGCATTCGCGGCAGGCGCAGACATAAACGAACTTGCAGCCACCGACGCGACGACCGGCGAGGCCAAGGCGCGGCGCGGGCAAGCAGTCTTTCGGCTGATCGAGACCTGCGGCAAGCCAGTCATCGCCTGTATCAACGGCTTCGCGCTTGGTGGAGGATGCGAGCTGGCGATGGCTTGCACGCTGCGTCTGGCCAGCGAAACCGCCCGATTGGGCCAGCCTGAAGTGAAGCTCGGTCTGGTACCCGGATACGGTGGCACCCAGCGCCTGCCTCGCCTCGTCGGCCAGTCGGCTGCCCTGCGACTACTGCTCACCGGCGAAATGATCGGGGCGGCGGAGGCGCTGCGACTCGGGCTGGTTGACGAGGTCGTGCCTACGGAGCGTCTGATGACACGGGCAAAGGAGCTGGCTCTGGCAATCGTGGCCATGGCTCCCCTGGCGGTGGCAGGATGCATCGAAGCGGTACTGCGCGGAAGCGAGCTCGGCATCGACGACGCGATGAAGGTCGAAGCATCAATCTTCGGGAGGCTTTGCGGAACGGCCGATAAGGCAGAAGGAACAGCGGCGTTTCTGGAGAAGCGCGCGCCAAAATGGACGGCACGATGAAACTCGCCTGGTCTTCCCGCTTAGCCCTTTTCCGCCGCAGTACCCCTTGATATGCTGATATCTGTGCGTACACCCCGATCCATCCTTCCTCTGGCGCTCCTTCCTGCGCTGCTTCTTCCATTGGCCTTGACCGGCTGCACCCGGACTTCGACTCCAAGCCAGGCGGAGATGCGTGCCATCGCCGCCCAGCAGCAGGAAGAGTCAGCCTTGGCCAGGCAGCAGATGGAGACGATTCCGCCACCCTCCAAAACGCAGTACATGGCGGTAAAGAGCCTGACACTCTGGCAGAATCCGTACCTCACCGTTCAGGGTGGCATGGTGACGCTGCACGTTATGCTGGCGGACGCAAACACCAGCGATCTCGGCAAGGGCGGCCTGCTGCGTCCTATGGGCGCTCGCCGCCGCGATCTGAATGTGCGCATTGGCGAGCTCTCCGCCGCCTTAAACGCTATCCCGCAGAACTGCTGGCCGTATGGACGAGTCGTAGCGGTAGAGGAGGCGCACGAGGTCCCGGTAAGCGCGCGTCCCCAGGTTCGCCGCAACATGGAAACCGTGATCAATACGCTCAATAGTCTCGGCATCGTCGTCTACGACTGGAGCGAATCCGGAAAGAGCTGAAGGTAGCTGCAAGCCTTCAGTTTCGCGTGCACCATCGGTATTAGAATTCGCACAAAGATTGTTCTTGTCTTCTATTCTGAGTACCGTAAATCTCTGACCGGGTGAGTGCTTGCACGCGACAGCTCTTGTAATCTTCTGCATCTTCTTCTCCCTGGTGACATTGGCCGGCTTCTGGGCGGCGCGGTGGAGGCGGCCCGCAGCAGGAATGGCATCGCTCGAAGAATGGGGCCTGGCCGGACGCAGCTTTGGGACCTGGGTGACCTGGTTTCTGATCGGCGGCGATCTGTACACGGCCTATACGGTGATCGCCGTACCCGCGCTGATGTACGGAGGCGGCGCGATGGGGTTCTTCGCCGTTCCCTATGCGGTCATCACCTATCCCTTCATGATGCTGGTTCTTCCGCGCCTGTGGACGATATGTCACCGTCACGGTTACATCACATTGGCAGACTTCGTAGGCGGACGCTACGGAAACCGGTGGCTGACCGTCGCGGTCGCTGTCACCGGAATCATGGCGCTGATGCCCTACATCGCCCTGCAATTGGTGGGAATGCAAGTAGTCATCGAGGCGATGGGTGTGCACGGCGAGTGGCCGCTGGCGGCCGCGTTCGTCATTCTCGCGGCTTACACCTACTCCAGCGGTCTGCGTGCGCCCGCAGTCATTGCAATCGCAAAAGACGTAATGCTCTACGTGATGGTGCTTGCCGCGCTGATCCTCCTGCCGCTGAAGCTGGGCGGCTACGCTCACATCTTTGAACTGGCGAGTCACGCTCTGGCGACACACACTCCGGCGGCGTCGATCTATCTGAAACCCGGGCAATATATGGCGTATTCGACACTCGCGATTGGATCGGCGGTAGCATTGATGCTCTATCCACATACTGCAACCGCTGTGTTGAGCGCAAAGAGTCCCAACGTAGTACGGCGGAATATGGCGATGCTGCCCGCCTACAGCTTTCTGCTGGGAATGATTGCGCTACTGGGCTACCTTGCGCTGGCAGCGGGAGTAACGACGAAGAACACCAGCGAGGCCGTCCCACTGCTGTTGATGAAGATGTTTCCCGAGTGGTTTTCCGGCTTCTGCCTGTCGGCGGTGGCGATTGGAGCGCTGGTACCTGCGGCGATCATGTCGATCTCAGCCTCGAACCTCTTCACCCGTAACCTCTATGGGACATTTGCGCGTAAGCCTCTGGATGCCGCGGGTGAATCGCGTATGGCGAAGGTAGTCTCGCTGGTGGTGAAGTTTGGCGCATTGATCTTCGTGCTGCGGCTACCCGTGGCCTACGCCATCGATATGCAGTTGCTCGGCGGAATCTGGATTACGCAACTCTTCCCCGCCGTAGTGGTGGGAATCTTCAGCAGGTGTCTTCATCCATGGGCGCTGCTGGCCGGATGGGCGGCGGGGATGGGCATAGGAACAGGGATGGTACTTTCGCTGGGACTGAAAAGCTCCGTCTATCCGCTGCACCTGTTTGGACAGACGTATGCCATGTATGCCGCAGTTCCAGCGCTGCTTTTGAACCTGCTGGTCGCCGCCGTGCTGACTCTGGTGTTTCGCATGGTCAACGTAGGCGTGAGCGCAGACACGACCGATGCCACAGCCTATGTGGGGTAGGGCTGCTTAGAACGAGAAGGACGCATCCAACAGCGAGTGTTGAATATAGTATCCGAGGTGACGGCGTGAGTGAGATGGACGAAGAGCGGAAGACAGAACCTGCAAAGTCGTTGATGAAGGGCTTGGTGGCGGGGCTGATTGGCGGCCTGGTGGCAACGGCAGCCAAGACGATGATGGAGAAGATGTATCCTCCGCGAACGCACGGAGAACCGGATCCTCCGGCAGTGCTGGCGCAGAAGCTTGCCGGCCATCAACTCTCGGCCAGCGAAGAGACCGCCGCCGTGGAGACGATTCATTGGGGCTTCGGAGCACTCACCGGAGCGGCTTATGGTGCGCTCGCCGAGTTTTATCCAGCAGCCACAGCAAAAGACGGCGCGGGATTCGGGATGGCGCTCGCCTCATTGACGCATGAAGGCGCGCTGCCGGCGATGGGATTGTCGGCTCCGCCGGAGGAACAGACTACGCGGGAGCGCACGAGCGAGATGGCATCGCATGCGGTGTTTGGCATGGTGACGGAAACGGTGCGGCGAGTGGTTCGGAAGACTCTGGGATAAACCCAGCCAAGAAACCCAAAGAATATTTTCACCTTCGCAAGATGCAAATTGTTGCATCTTGCGAATCGTGTGTTCCGTGAATTCTGGCTGTAATCGCGGCAATGGCCAGTAAATGATTCTCGATTGAACAATGGAGACGAAATTGCAGTCCAGTTAGACAGTTACCACCAAATCCTTGTGGGAGAGTCTGACTTTGAAATCTTCGTCTGCGTTGAAGCTATCGTTACGTTTTCTGGCCGCTGCCGTACCAGTTGCATCTTTATTATTGATGAGTTCGCCTTTGAGGGCAGACACTCTTTTGACCTACAACGTCTCGGGCAATGTGCCTTCGGCCGTGTACGCATACGACGGAACCACTGTAATTCCCCCGTCCACGTTGAGCGGAACGGTTGTAGTGGATCAGACCGCGGGATCAATTTCCAATGTGGATGTCTTTCTGAGCGGTGGAATTGTCGGCGAGTACACCGCGACCTCGGCTTTTTCCGACTACTTCTATCCAAATCTGCTGGATATCTTTGCCTTCAACGCGAGCGCCGACCCTTCGAGTGCTGACCCTGCAAATGCATTCCCTATTCTCGATCTGATCTTCCCTGGCTCTGCATTAACGTCCGGAGGAACGATCCCACTGATTACCGCAACAAATGCCGCGTTATATGAGAGCGATCCGACGCTGGTCGTTCAATCGAATGTAGGCCAGGGCGAAGGGCAAAACATCGATTTTAGTTCTGGAGAATTGACCTTGCAAGACCCGAGCCCTGTACCAGAGCCCGAATCGCTGGTGCTTATGAGCACCGGAGTTGTGGCGCTGGTTGGATGCCTGCGTAGACGCAAAGTTAGTTAGCAATGTGACAACTCACGGTCTCTAAGAAGGCCGTGAGTTGCGCGTGCATTGACTCAGTATGCGATCAGACGCCCTTTTTCATAGGCTCCCAGATGAACTTGTGGATCTGGAGAGAGAGGCGGGCATTAAGCCCGTCTGCCAGCATCCATTCCACCAGCTTCCGCGGGTCGAGCGCCATATTATCGGCCGTGCGCTGCGGGCTGGGGGTCTGCCGGAAAGCTGGGCTGAGCAGAATGCCGCCTGCCTTGCTTCCAAGGTCGTGCTGAATGATGAAGTCCCGGGCGAAGTCGTAGTCTTCGCGATTTGTGAGGACGAACTTTACTTCATCGTTCCGGGTGAGCGCGTCGAGGTTGTCGAGCCGAAAGCTGTTAGCCGCAGCGCCCGCACCGGGGCATTTGACGTCGACAATCTTGTGCACGGCTTTGGGAACGTCAACCAGCGGACGCTCGCCGGAGGTTTCGATCATCAGGGTGTAGTTCTGCGCGAGAAGCCGCTGCATCAGCGGTAAAAGTTCCTTCGCCTGCAGCATGGGCTCGCCACCGGTGAATTCGATGAGCCTGCAGGGCGCAAGGGCTTCAATCTGCGCGACGATTTCGTCTTCCGTGAACGGTTTGCCGCCGGTGAAGGTGTACTCGGAGTCGCACCAGGCACAGCGGAGATTGCAGCCCGCAAGCCGGACGAAGATGCAGGGAAGCCCCGCGAAGGATGACTCGCCCTGAACGGATTTGTAGAGTTCGATTAAGTGCATTTCAGGGAGGCTTACTCGTAGTAGCGGGCGAAGCTGGTGTCGGTCTCGTAAAGCGTGCAGTCCTTGATGCGGACGCGGCCTTCGGTCATGTCGTGAAGTTGTTTTGCTGTCTCCTGATAGAAGTAGCGAGCGAGATTTTCCGCCGACGGATTGACCGTAGTGAACGGCTCGAGATCGTTGATCATCTGATGGTCAAGATAATCGACCACTGGACGCAAAACCTGCTTAAGAAGCTTGAAATCGAGCAGGAGACCAGCTTCGTCCAAGTCAGGGCCGATCAGCGTAACGAAGACCTTGTAATTGTGGCCGTGCGGGTTCTCGCACTTCCCGCGATAGTTGCGGAGATAGTGGCCGGAGGAGAAACCAGCTTCTACGGTAACTTCGAACATGGTTCTACGATCCCTTCAAACGGCCGCGACAGGCTGGATTTTTTTGGGGCTGGGAGTGGCGCGGCTTTCAGCGTCTTCTTATTGTACCTTTTTCAGGCGATCTAACGTTTGTTGCGGCGCTGACGGCGCTCCGCGTCAGTGTGGCGCTCGGCCTGCTCGAACAATGAGGAGAGAACAGCAGCCAGAGAGATCACCATGCTGAGGAAGAAGAGCGCAAGCCCCATTGTTCGCCAGAGAGAGGTGTCGCCGGGTGAACCCGGTTGCTGCGCGATGTTGGTGTAGGAGACGCCGAAAGAGACCATCGCGAAGATGAGGAGCGTTCCGGCCAGGATGTAGAGATTGCGGCCCATATGGTTTTATTTTACGGTTACTTGCGGAACTGCGGGGGCCTCGAAGAACTGCTCGACATCGCTGATCTCCTGAGTCAGTCGATACGGCGGCAGGCTTTCGAGGAAGATGCGCCCATACCGCTGACGCTGGATACGAGGATCGAGCAACATCAGCACACCGCGGTCGTCGAGCGAGCGGATAAGGCGGCCAAAGCCCTGTTTCAGCGTGATGACGGCGTTCGGCACCTGATAGTCAAAGAAAGGCTTGCCGCCGAGAGCCTCGATCGCTTCCATGCGCGCCTTGACGACCGGGTCGTTGGGCACGGCGAAGGGAAGGCGGTCGATGATGACGCAGCTTAGCTGCTCGCCCTGCACATCCACTCCCTGCCAGAAGCTGGACGTGCCAAACAGTACCGCGTTGGGGGTGTCTCTGAACTGCTGCAGCAAAACGTGACGCGGAGCAGTGCCGTGCAACAACAGGGTGTAAGGCAGTTCGCTGAGCAGGCGGTCGTGGGTCTCGCGCATCTGCTTATAGCTGGTAAAGAGGCAAAAGGCGCGCCCCTTGCTGATCTCGAGCACGCGCCGAATGCGCTCCGTGGCCTTAATCTGGAAGTCGGGCTCGCGCGGATCGGGCATGTTAGGCGGCAGATAAAGCAGCGCCTGCTTCTCATAGTTGAAGTGCGAGGGAACCACGAGTTCGCGCGCACTGGTGAGGCCGAGGCGTTTGCGAATATGGTCGAAGCCTCCCGACACCGTAAGCGTGGCCGAGGTAAGAATCACGCTGGAGTAGCAGTCGAACAGCGACGTACTAAGCAACTCGGAGACATCGATAGGCGTGGCCTGCAGATGAGTGTGAAACGCGGCTGGAGCGGCTCCTCCACGGGCAAGATTGCGGACACCCCCTGAAGCGCGGCGATCGATCCAGAAGACGGTATTGCGGTCGGTGGACTCGAGCAGAAAAGCCAGGTGTGCACGAATGTCTGCGGTGCGTTTGCGCAGACCGGAAATCTCTTCGACGTTCTTGACACACTCTAGTTCGCCCTCAAGCCGGGTAAGTGCATTAAGTGTGGCAGTGTAGGTGTCGCCGCTCTCTTCGAGGAAGGCTTCCCGATCTTCAAACGGCATCCGCCCAACCGCCGGAGCGCCGAAGGTATCCTCAGTCGGCAAAGCTGCGAAGAAGCGATGAGCACGCTCTTTGACAGTAAGGCTGGCGTTGACGATCGAAGAGGAGAAGGCCTCCTTGCTCTTCAGCATGGTCTCGATGTCGCGGGTCAACTCGTCAAAGCGCTGCGTACTGAGGCCAATGCCGAAGTAGTTGGAGGCAATCTCTTCCAGCTCGTGCGCCTCGTCAAAGATGACAACTGCCGCTTCGGGGAGAATGCCCGCGTCGGGTGCGTTCGCGGCCTGCTGCTTGATACTGAGGTCGGCAAAAAAGAGATGATGGTTGACGATAACGATGTCCGACTCAAGCGCCTTACGGCGCATATTCGTGACAAAGCAGCGTTCCCAATCAGGGCAGGTCTGGCCGAGGCAGGCTTCAGTGCGGGCGTCCAATTTATGCCATAACGCCGAGCTCTCTGGCAGCGCATCGATCTCGGCCCGGTCGCCAGTCTCAGTGGTCTTCTCCCAGTGCGCGATGATGTGGAACTGTTCGATCTCCTCAAGCCCATTGAGCAGAGGAGTGTCGCGCAGGGCGTAGAGCTTGTGGCGGCAAAGATAATTGCTGCGGCCCTTCATGTAACAGACCTTCAGCGGCCCGAGCAGAGATTCGAGGAAAGGAACGTCCTTGAAAAAGAGCTGCTCCTGCAGGTTCTTGGTCCCCGTCGAGATAATGACCCGCTGCTGCCGCTCCCGGGCGAGCCGCAAAGCGGGCAGCAGGTAGGCGAGCGTCTTTCCTGTACCGGTCCCAGCTTCCACGATGAGATGGCGCTTTTCTTTAAAGGCACTTTCGATGGCGCGGGCCATCTCGTACTGCCCTTTACGGTGCTCAAATGCGAGCGACGAACGGGCAAGCGTCCCGCCGGGCCGAAAAAAGTCGTGCAGGTTCGGAAGATTCTCCGGAGGCGCGGGCGTGATCGAGATGGGGGTTATCGTGGACAAGATATCGGCTGCGCGAGATAGGGCGGCACAAAAGGGCTGCCCTTCTATAATAGAAGCGTAGTTGGAATAAGAGAGAATAGCCTTTTAGCTGCTATAGCGTAGTCGCCTTGCCGCCTTACCGGGTGTGTGGGAGAAAGATGGACATTCACCGTGGCACAAAAAGACGATAGGAAGCGGTTAGGCAAAAAACACAGGCAGGCGAAGACTCGACCCAAGAAGGGTCGCGCACCACGTGTCGCTCCAACGACTGGAGCTGTAGACCCGCGTAAGCGGAAGGTGCTGGCGACCAAGAAGGCAGCCGCCGCAAAGGCAAAGCTGGTCTCGAAGCGCTCCCCGGAATTTGAGACGAAGAAGACCCTGCGGCCCGCGCAAAGCACGCGACCCACCGACGGAATCGTTGGGCGGCAGACACCGCGCTCCTCGAACGTCGCCGGGCGAGAAAACATTGGCGCGGATGACTGGCGCGAGGCCGAGTCAATCGCTGCGCAGTTATCGACTGTAACCGAAAGCGCCGAAGCACAGGAACTGCCGCTGATTGCGGTCTGCGGCCGTCCAAACGTCGGCAAGAGCACGTTATTCAACCGTCTGACGGGATCGCGGCGATCGATTGTCGGCGACGAGCCCGGAATCACGCGTGACCGCATCTATGGCGAGATCGAGTGGGCGGGACGCGATGCGCGCATCGTCGATACAGGCGGCGTTGTTCCCGATGATGAGGCGCTGATTCCCAGCGAGATCTTCCGTCAGGCGCAGGTTGCGCTCGAAGAGGCTGACTCGATCGTCATGGTCGTCGACGGACGCACGGAACTGGCTTCGCCGGACATGGAACTGGCGCGGTTGCTGCTGCGCGGTGGCAAGCCGGTGTTTCTGGCCGTGAATAAGATGGACACCGAAGCGATGCAGTCTCAGGCGGAGAACTTCCGGCGCCTGGGCTTCCGCAATGTGCTGGCGATTTCGGCAGAGCATGGCAGCGGCATCGGCGATCTTCTGGATGAGGTATTTGCTTCGCTGCCTCCTGAAGAGGTCGACGAAGAGCCGACCGAAGTGATGCTGACCGCGGCAGATGAGATGGCCGAGGATGAAGACGGACCGCAGCCAGTGAGGAAGCTGCGGACGCATGGCGATTATGTGCAGAAGGAGACCAAGATTGCCATCATTGGCCGTCCGAACGTGGGCAAGAGTACGCTACTGAACGCTCTGACGGGAACCGACCGTGCGATTGTGTCGCCAATTGCCGGGACGACGCGCGATGCTGTCGATGAGGTCGTCGAGCGCGGCGGACACAGCTTCCGATTTGTGGATACGGCCGGAATTCGGCGCAAGGGCAAGACCAAGCTGATGGCTGAGAAGCTGTCGGTCGTGATGGCGCGGAAGCATCTTGAAGCAGCAGATGTTTCGCTGCTGGTGATCGATGCAGTCGAAGGTGTGACGGCGCTGGATGCGAACATCGGCGGCTACGCGCATGAGAGCGGACGCAGCGTCATCATCGTGGTGAATAAGTGGGACTTGATGACGACGGCGCGAACCGATGGCAAACCGCCTGCTGATATCAAGATCTACGAGCAGCAGGTGCGGGATGCGCTGAAGTATCTGGAATATGCTCCGCTGCTGTTTATCTCGGCGTCGGAAGGTATGAATATCGAGTCGGTCTTCAAGAAGGTGGAGCTGGTTTCGCGGGAGCGGCGCAAGCGCGTGACAACCGGGCAGATGAACCGGTTTCTGGAGAAGGTTGATTTCCAGAAGGCTTCGGTTCCGATGGCGAAGCGGATTCGGATCTACTACATGACGCAGGCTGCTGTTGCTCCGCCGACATTTGTGCTCTTCACAGATAAGGATGTGAAGATGCACTTCTCGTTCGAGCGGTTTCTGGCGAATCAGATCCGAGATAACTTCGGGTTCATCGGATCGCCGATCTGGTTCAAGATTAAGGCTCGGAATAAGAAGAAGAAAGAAGATTAGAGAAAGCT
This sequence comes from Edaphobacter paludis, assembly GCF_039993895.1. NCBI lineage: Bacteria > Pseudomonadati > Acidobacteriota > Terriglobia > Terriglobales > Acidobacteriaceae > Edaphobacter > Edaphobacter paludis. The sequence goes on along the minus strand of NZ_CP121194.1, from coordinate 896,124 downwards.
GGTCCTCCGCTTCGCGAAGGATCAGCTTTCACTCATCTTTCATTCAGTGGGTGCGGTCAGCCATTTGTCCCATACCTCTAGGGCGCGGTCGCATTGGAGTTTGTGGCGTTCTTTTTTGTCGCGGATCTTTTTGCGTAGCTCTTCTTCGAGTGGGATCAGCAGGTCGAAGGTGATGTTGGCGGGTTGGAAGCGCTTGCCTTCGGCGTGGGTGATGTAGTGGGTGAGCGAGCCGTTGGCGCTGGCTCGGGGCGCGGGAGTCGGAGCGTTGCCTTGAGCGAGGGATGCGGCGTAGCGTCCGGCGAGCATTCCTGAGGCGATGGATTCGGTGTAGCCTTCGACTCCGCTGAGCTGTCCGGCGATCATGATGCTGGGGTGCGCTCTTAACTGCAAGGTTTCGGTGAGCAGCGTGGGCGCGTTGATGTAGGTGTTGCGGTGAATCTGGCCGTAGCGCAGGAAGGTCGCGTTTTCGAGGCCGGGGATGAGTTTGAGGACGCGATTCTGTTCGCCGAACTTCAGGTGGTTCTGAAAGCCGACGAGGTTGTAGCTGTCCGCGCGGAGGTTCTCCTGGCGGAGCTGGACGACGGCGTAGGGCCAGCGACCGGTTTTGGGATCGGTGAGGCCGACCGGCTTCATGGGGCCAAAGCGGAGAGTGTCGCGGCCGCGGCGGGCGGTCTCTTCGATGGGAAGGCAGCCCTCGAAGTAGTGGAGCTTTTCGGGAGTGGCAGGAGAGGCTTCTGTGGAACCCACTCGTGACGATGAAGCCGTCACGAATGGGGCACCCGAGGTTTGTTGGGTAGGGATTTGCTCCCAGGATTTGGCGGGCACGGCTTCGGCGGAGATGAGGGCGTCGAGGAAGGTGTCGTATTCCTCTTTGGTGAAGGGGCAGTTGATGTAGTCTGCCGTGCCTTTGTCGTAGCGGGCGGCGAAATAGACGCGGTCTATGTTGATGGTGCTGGCGTCGACGATGGGGCTGATGCTGTCGTAGAAGGCAAGCTGGTCACGACCGGTGAGCCGCTGAAGTTCGGCGGCGAGCGCGGGCGAGGTGAGCGGGCCGCTGGCGAGAATGGTGATGGTGTTGGGATCGTTCTCGTCGAGGGTCAGAACTTCTTCGCGGTGGACGGTGATGCGAGGCTCAGCCGCGATGCGCTCGGCTACGCGGCGAGAGAACTCGACCCGGTCGACGGCGAGCGCGTGACCCGCGGGAACGGCGGAGGCGTCGGCTTCGGCGAGGAGAATGGAGCCGGCGCGGCGCATCTCTTGTTTCAGGAGCCAGGGCGCGGTATTTTCGGACTCGGACTTAAGGGAGTTGGAGCAGACGAGTTCGGCGAAGTCGCCGGTCTGGTGCGCTTCGGTGGAGCGCGTCGGGCGCATCTCGTAGAGGTCGACTTCGCAGCCGAGACGGGCGGCTTGCAGCGCGGCTTCGGGACCGGCGAGACCTCCGCCGATGACTTTGATTCGCTTTGTTGTACGTTCTGCCAAGGTACCCCCTCCCCTACATTTTCCTGCAAAGTCTTCGAAACAGACACTTTAGGTCTGGACTTTCGATCAAAGTCTTGATTTTATGGTATAAAAGTCTGCAAAGTCTTCGATCTACACTACTTATCCACGCACTGGGGCGCCATATGCTCGCGGTGAAAGATGTTGAATGTGGCCTTGCCCCCTCATTTAATTATAGGGGGCGCGTCAAGCATCTAAAGGCAGAGATCGGTTCCAGATTGATTCAAACCTCGCGCTCGAAATTGGGGTTGGACAAAAGATAGAAAAACAATTGCAGAAATATGGTTCTCTTTCTTCGCCTACCATAGAGATGCCGCTGAGATTACAACGCCACGAAAATTAAGGGCAAAAATGTTCACAGGCTCGAATCTCCCGAAAGAAGATCAGTCCCCGCTCGACCGTTCCAACCTCTTGCTTGAAGCAATCGTCCAGACTTCCGAAGACCCAATTATCACGAAAAATCTGGACGGGATCATTACAAGCTGGAATCCGGCAGCGGAGCGCCTTTTTGGCTACAAGCCAGAAGAGATGGTTGGAGAGTCCGTCCTGAAGCTCATTCCGCTTTCACTCCATCATGAAGAAACGGCCATTCTTCGCAAATTACGGGCAGGGGAGCACATCGCCCACTTTGAGACAACGAGGCTGACAAAAAGCGGACAAGAGCTGAGTGTTTCGCTGACCATCTCTCCACTTAAAGACGAACGCGGCCGGGTGGTCGGAGTCTCGAAGATGGTTCGGGACATCACTCCCGAGAAGCGATTGAATGAAGTGCGGCTTCAACTGGCGGCGATTGTGGAGTCTTCCGACGATGCAATCATGACCAAGAATCTTTCTGGCATCATTACGAGTTGGAATCGTGCTGCGGAGCGTATCTTCGGATATTCCGAAGAAGAGATTGTCGGCTGTTCGATTCTGAAATTGATTCCTCCTGATCTGCAATCCGAAGAACAGACGATCATAGAAAAGATACAGTCCGGACAACGCATCGATCATTTCGAAACGGTCCGCCTTACCAAGAAGGGGGAGCGGCTGGATGTGTCGGTGACCATCTCTCCGTTGAAGAATTCATGGGGAAAGATCATTGGCGCCTCCAAGGTTCTTCGGAACATTACGGAACGCAAGCAGTTGGAGCGAAACCTGCTGCAAGCAGAGAAGATCGCGGCCACGGGTAAGATGGCGGCGACGATTGCCCATGAGATCAACAACCCGCTGGAATCGGTATTGAACCTGATTTATCTGGCCAGGATGAATGCGTCCGACACTGATCAGGTCGTCGGCTATCTGCACACTGCCGAGGAAGAGCTTCTGCGCGTCTCCCACATCGCAAAGCAAACGCTGGGTTACTACCGGGAGCACTCGGCGGCGGTCCAAGTGTCGTTATCAGCGTTGGTCATGGACACACTCAAGATTTACGAGTCAAAACTGAAGTCGGCCGGCGTCCGGGTCCAAACAGAGCTTAGCTCCAGTCGGCAGATTACGTTGAGAAGGGGAGAGATGATGCAGGTCGTCTCGAACCTTGTCACCAATGCGATGTATGCGATGCCGTCCGGCGGCACGCTGACGGCTTCCGTGCTGGATGCAACGGAGTCAGGGAACCCTGGTGTCCTTTTGAAGATAGAAGATACTGGCGAAGGTATTCCTGCTGAGTGTCTCGGAAAGATCTTTGAACCGTTCTTCACCACCCGTAGTTCGATTGGGACTGGAATTGGGCTTTGGGTCGCAACCCAGTTTGTCGATGGCCACAAGGGGAAAATCAGCGTCCAGAGCAGCGTAGACGCTGATTCTCATGGTACGAAGATGTCGATATTTTTGCCTTTCGACAATCCTTATAGCAATAGCACTCCCTCCCGCAGTTAGATTATCGCTTCGGGTTTCCGCTTTGCCACCTCCTCGCTGATGCGCGCAGGGCGCCAGTCGATGTCCATTAGCTCTTTCCGCCCGTTTGCTCGTTGAAGCGGACAGTGGAGGGCCCTGACGCGCTTATGGTATTCTGGGCGCCCTCCCCGGTGTCCTCAGGCCCCGTTCCATCATCTCCAAGGAGGAACATATGAAAACTCTATTGGGCAGAACCGCGCCCTCATTCGCAATCGCAGACCGGGCCTCCGCGCGGGCTGTCTCACGCTCCAAGGTAATTCTTTCGGCTTTGCTGGTCGTGGCGGCGAGTGTTGCCATGGCTCCGACGGCGAGGGCCGACGCATTCAACTTCTCGTTCAACGGCGGGGGGCTTAGCGGCTCCGGCGTTCTCGATGTTTCGAATACACCGGTTCCGGGGGTTCCCGGCGCATTTCAGGTTACCGGAATCAGCGGCACGTTCTCGGACAGCAACGTCGGTCTCACGAACGCGGCGATCACCGGACTAATAGGGACCTCCCTGCCCTCCGGCATCAATGCCGACGGCACCTTCATTCCTCCGGGCACGTTTGCGCTCGGTGCCAGCGATAGCTTGTCCTTTGACGACCTGTTCTATCCGGGCGGGGACTCCCCCTGGGTATGCCCTCCTCCGCCCCCGGGTGATACACACGCGCCCTATCCATTTCACGGTGGCACGCTCGACATTTACGGTCTGCTGTTTAATGTGGATGGAGGATACACCGTGAATCTGTGGAGCAATGGCGTGCTGCCGGAACTCGGGCTGACCTACGGAGTTACTGATTCCCTCAATGGAGCCAGGCTCAATTCGTTCGGAGAGCCGTTTGCCGATCCCGGAGTAAACCTGACCACTTCGGCGGTGCCGGAGCCGGGTTCGCTGTTCCTGCTGGGAACGGGAATGCTTGGTTTGGTCAGTGGCTTGAGACGCAGATTTAGCGCTTAATCTCGACTCATCGCGAAGATGAACTCAAGAAGCTATGGTTGCCGAAGACATATCTTTGGCAACCATAGCTTTTCGAATTATTTATGTGAGGGGAGACGCCTTATTTGCTCTGCACGGCGAGGGCTGGCAGAGCTTCGTGGTTGACGCGCATGGTGCGCCACTCCATCAGCATTTGTGCGCCTAGCTGCTCGTAGAAGCCGATGGCGGGGGTGTTCCATTCGAGGACGTCCCATTGCAGGCGGTGGCAGCCCTCTTCGACGGCGACGGCGGCGACGCGGGTGAGCAGGGCTTTGCCGATTCCCCTGCCGCGATGCTCGGGGTGGACGAAGAGGTCTTCGACGTGAATGCCGGTGTGGCCACGCCAGGTGGAGTAGTTGTGGAAGTAGAGGGCGAAGCCTGCGGGGATGCCGTCCCAGTCGGCGATGAGGCAGTGGAAGCGCGGCGTGGGGCCGAAGCCATCGCGTAACAGATCAGCTTCGGTGGCGTGGACGGCGTCCGGTTCGCGCTCATAGGTGGCGAGGTCGCGGATGAAGGCGAGGATTTGGGGGACGTCGGCTGGAGTGGCGGGGCGGATGTTGAGCATGGCTATTTTTTCTGGCTTGTCGATTTTGTGGCGGGTGAATTTGCTGCGAGCCATTTGTCGAAAGGGATCGTGAAGGGGAAGAGCTCGTGTTTTCCGTCGAGGGTGTGGATCATCTTAACGTAGATCTGCGCGCCTTTGAGAGGTGGATCGTCGAGGCCTCGGACGTCGTAAAAGAGATAGCCGCCGAGGGTACTGTGGGCGTTGACGGTGGTGCCCTGAAATCCGAAGTCGGCGTCGTCCTGGGTGATCTTTTTGTCTACGGGCTGCTTGTGGACGGTGATGGGAACGGGAAATGGGAGGTGGGTTCCCATGCTGTTTTTGATAGTGAAGAGGCGGCGATTAATCTCGTCGAGGTCGGCGGCGGGGAGCTTGTCGTTGGCGGCGGAGATGAACTGGATGCGGACGTCGTTGAGAGTGAGCGCGGTATCGCCATCGTTGGTAATGATGACGCGGACGGGAATGAAGCCGTGCTGGATGTAGGGCAGGCGGAAGAAACTGCACTGGTCGGGGTCGTTGCAGGGGTCGATGGCGATGGTGACGTGTTCGTTGGGATGGGCGTCGAAGGCGGTGTACTGATTTGCGGGCTTTACCGGAGGCGCTTTGTGGCTCGCCGCCAGCGCGGACGTCGCGAGGATGGAGGTGATGGCGATGACTCGAAGAGTCTGTGAAACTATTGCCTTAGAGGTCTCGTGCGGGTGGGAGTTCATAGCCTGGGATGATTATCATCTTCGCTGGCATACAAGGTAAAGTGAGGGCACAACGGAGTGACGATGTGGGTGTATAGCGCGCTACTGCTGGCGACCCTTGTGGTGGGAGCGCCATATTGGCTGCTGCGCATGGCGACCAGTGGGCGCTATCGCGCCGGGTTGGCGGGGCGGCTGGGATGGGTGCCGAGAGAGCTGCGGACGGCCGTTGCAGGGCGCGAGGTGGTTTGGGTCCATGCGGTTTCGGTGGGCGAGGTAATGGCGGCGACGCAGTTGATTCGGGAGCTTGGCGCGGTGCGGTCTGAGTGGCTGATTGCAGTGTCGACTACGACGGCGACCGGGCAGCGGCTGGCGAAGGAGCGTTTGCCGGAGTCGCCGGTGTTTTATCTGCCGCTGGATTTTGCGTTTGTGGTGCGGCGATATCTGCGGGTGCTGCGGCCGAAGCTGCTGGTGTTGATGGAGAGCGAACTTTGGCCAAATCTGATGTTGCAATGCGCGAAGGCGGGAGTGCCGATGGCGGTGGTGAATGCGCGGGTGTCGGATCGGTCGCTGCCGCGCTATCTGCGGCTGCGACGGCTTTGGCGGCCACTCCTGGCGAAGATTTCGCTGTTTCTGGCACAGAGCGAGGAGACTGCAGAGCGTCTGGTGCGGATTGGCGCGCCTGCTGACCGGGTGCGGGTGACAGGAAATCTGAAGTACGACCTGCGGGAGGGGCGGGAGAGCTCGCTGGTGGCGATGCTGCGGGCACAGTTATCTGATGGGGCTCGGGTGATTGTGTGCGGCTCGACGCTGGAGGGCGAGGAAAAGATACTGCTTGCGGCGTGGCCTCGGGTGCTGGCGACGGAGCCGAATGCGGTGATGGTGCTGGCTCCGCGGCATCCCGACCGGTTTGCTGCCGTTGCCGCAATAATTGAAGGAAGTGGGTTTACGATGGTGCGGGCAAGCGAGTTTCGCGAGCGGGCGGATGCTCTGGGGCCGGTGGCGGCAGGCAGTATTTTTTTGCTGGATACGATTGGCGATCTAGCGGCGATGTATTCGCTGGGCGCGGTAGCGTTTGTGGGGGGCAGCCTGGTTAATGCGGGCGGCCACAATCCGCTGGAGCCTGCGCGGTTTGGGGTTCCGGTGCTGATGGGAACATCGTTTGAGAACTTCCGCGAGATTGTGGGAATGTTGCAGGCGCATCATGCGGTGCGCACGGTATCGGCGGTGATGCTGGCGGAAACACTTGTTGCGATGCTACGTCAGATAGATGACACACTGGCTATGGGTCGGCGGGGGCGCGAGGTCTTTGACGCGCAGGCGGGCGCTACTACGCGTACAGTGGAGGCGCTGACAACGTTGCTGAAAGAGAGAGTGGTGAGTACGCGATGAGCATTCGGAGACCTTTGCTGCTGCCACTGGCTCCGGTGTATGGAGTAGGACTGGCCGTTAAACAGCTGCTGTTTCGGCTGGGGTGGCTGAAGCAGAGACGGCTGGCGAATCCGGTCATCAGCGTGGGCAGTGTGTCGGCGGGCGGAGCGGGAAAGACTCCGGTGGTAATGATGCTGGCCGGGATGCTGCGGCGGCGGGGGTATACGGTAACGATTCTGACGCGGGGATTTGGTCGTGCTCCCAAAACAGTGGAACGGGTAGAGCCGTATGGCGATGCGGCGTGGTTTGGCGATGAGCCTGTCCTAATGGCACAACGGGCGGGCGTGCCTGTGTTTGTCGGTGCGGATCGTTACAGTGCGGGCGTGCTGGCGGAGCAGAGTGAGACCACGGGGAAGATTGCCGTGCATCTGCTGGATGATGGTTTTCAGCATAGAAAGCTGGCCCGCGATATCGATATTGTTTTGCTGACGCAGGAAGATGTGGAGGACACTCTGCTGCCCGCGGGCAATCTGCGCGAGCCGCTATCGGCGCTGCGTGGGGCTGATGTGATTGTTGTGCGCGAGGAAGAGTTGGAGCGGCTGCAGAGCTTCATCGGGGGGCTCTCGCACAAGGGAAATCCGATTGCGGTGTGGGTGATACGGCGGCGGCTGAGCCTGGATGGAGAGGGGGGGAAATTGCTGAAGGGGCGGCGACTGGCCTTTTGTGGAATTGCGAGACCGAAGGACTTTACCGGGATGCTCCTCGCGGGGGGATGCCAACCGATAGAGACGGTCGTATTTCCCGACCATTATGCATATACCGATCAGGATGTTGCCCAATTGCAGCAAGAGGCGCGGCGGCATGGCGCGGACGGATTTGTGACCACGGAGAAAGACGCCGTAAAGCTGACACCGGCGATGCGCGAGCATCTGGAGGCTGTGGGGCCGCTGGTGGTGGCGCGGCTAGGAGTGGAGTTAGTGGACGAATCGAGCGCGATCATGCAATTGATCGCAATGGAACCTCGGCTCGACCGGCGCAGCCAGAATCGTTGAGATCAATGGCCGCCTTTAAAGATGAGATGAGGCATTTTCACAGGAATGCTTTAAATTGGAGATTCCTTAATTGCAGGACATGGATTCGTTGAGACGATGATCGCTTGAGTAGGTCGTCACCTATTTCGTCAGACAGAAATCTCCAGCGCCGCGTGTTGATTGTGCGGATTGGCGCGATGGGAGATGTGCTGCACGCCATGCCGGCGGTGGCGGCGCTGCGACTGCGGCATCCGGAGTGGTTTATTGGGTGGGCGATCGATCCGTGCTGGGCAGAGCTGCTGCAAACGGCAGCCACAGCGGAACGGGGGCCAGCAATGCCGCTGGTCGACCGCTGCTATAGGGTGCCGACGCGGGAGTGGAAGCAGCGGACGTTTTCGCTGGACACGATGGCGAGCATTCGGACGGTGCGGCGGGAGCTGCGGGGTGAGCGGTTTGGGCAGTTTGATCTGTGCGTCGATATGCAGGGGTCGATACGCTCTTCGATGATTGGCTGGATGGCGGGAGCGGAAAAGTTCGCGGGTTGCGCGGAGCCGCGTGAACGGCCTGCTCGATGGATGTATGGCCAGAAGATCAATGTGAATGCGGCGCATGTTATTGAACAAGGCTGCGAGATTCTTGGAGGGGCTGTCGGCGAGCCGCTGACGCCAGCGAAGGTCGAACTTCCCATCGACAACGCCGCTGAGGGGTGGCGGGACGAGCTTCTTTCGCGAGTAGCGCCTGAGGGCAGGAAGTTTGTGGTGATTGCGCCTTCCGCCGGATGGGGGGCGAAGCAGTGGCCTGCGGAGCGCTATGGAGCGGTCGCCGCTGAGTTGGCGCGAGCGGGCTATGTGCCGCTGGTCAATGCTGTGTTCAGCGGAGATATTCTGGCGAATGCGGTGGTGGATGCGAGTGGAGGGGTGGCGGTGGTGGTTCCCTGTTCGGTGAGCCAGTTGATCGCGCTGCTACGCCGCGCCAGTCTGGTGATCGCGGGAGATACTGGCCCGCTGCATCTGGCGGCGGCGCTGGAGAGACCTGTCGTCGCGTTGTTTGGGCCGACCGATCCTGCACGAAACGGGCCTTATGGAACGGCTTCGCGGGTGTTGCGCCATGCTTCGAGCAAGAAGGATCACACCCGCCACGCAGAGACTGAAGAGGGGTTGATGCAGATCACAACGGAAGAAGTTGTGGCAGCGGCGTTCGACCTGCTGCAATCGGCAAGGTAAGGTAGAGCAGTGAGCGAACGAACACAATGGCAGCGGATCGCGCGGCGCATCCGCGTCCCTCTGGGATTCATCTTTGCCGCGGTCTTTCTTTGGCTGGCGCGGCCTACGTGGCAGACGATGCTGGTGAGCCTGCTTCTAGTGGTGCCGGGGGTATGGCTGCGCGCCTACGCCGCCGGATACGTCCGCAAGAACGCCGAACTGACCCGCACCGGGCCTTACGCGCATACGCGCAATCCACTTTATCTCGGTTCGATGATGATCGCCTTCGGCTTTGCGGCGGCAGCGGCGAGCTGGATCATCTTTATTGCGCTGGCAATCCTCTTCGCGGCGATCTACCTGCCGACCATCCGCTCTGAGGAGCTGTACCTGCGCGAGCATTTTTCCGGCTTCGACGAGTACGCGAAGAACGTGCCCCGTCTGCTACCGCGGCTGACGGCTGCGCCGACCACGGACGACCGCGGCAGCTTCTCCTCCAAGCTCTATCTGCATCACCGCGAGTACAATGCCAGTATGGGTGCCATCGCCATCTATGCGGCGCTGGCAGCGCGCTTACTGTTTTTTAAACGGTAGGAAGACCCAACCATTTCAACCCGAGCGAGCTGCCTCTGTCCAAGTTTAAGTCGAACCTTCTTTTCTTCGCTTCCCTTCTGCTGGTGATCTTGCCTGGCGGAGGGCTGGCGCTCGCGCAGCAGACGTCGTCCATTCCCACGTTGCAACCCCCGCCGACGGGATATGTCTTTCCTGCCCAGGAGACGCTGAGCTATACCGTCGACTGGCGCGTTTTTACTGCCGGGACAGCCGTCTTTCACCTGACGCGTGAAGGAAATGTGCAGAAGGTGGATGCGACTGCCGATTCGGTGGGCGGAGTGACGATGCTCTTTCCTGTGGTCGATAGATTTCAGTCGGGGTTCGACACGCGGACAGGCTGCTCCACCGGCTTCAGCAAGCAGTTGCAGGAGGGGCGCCGCAAGGTATCGAGCGATCTGAGCTTTAACTATTCGCAGGGCAAGCAGACGCAAGTGGAGCGAAACCTGGTCAAGGGCACATCAAAGCAGCAGACGGCGTCGATCCCGGCCTGCGTCACCGATTCCCTCTCGGCTATCTTTTATGCGGCGTCGCAGCCACTGATCGTCGGTAAGACGGTGAGCTTTCCGCTGGCGGACTCCATGCGCACCGTCACGGTGACGATGAAGGTCGAGGCGCGCGAAGAGATCAAAACGCCCGCAGGAACTTTTCAGACGCTGCGTGTGCAGCCGACGGCGGACGAGGGTGTGGTGAAGAACCGCGGCAAGATCTGGATCTGGTACACGGACGATCCACGCCACATGCCTGTGCAGATTCGTGCCCAGCTCTTCTGGGGCACCATAACTTTCCACCTGCAATCGTATGAGACTAAATAAAGACTAGATACTAGATAAAGGACGGTGCTATGGCAGAGAAATCGCAGGACCCCGAGGAGTACGTAACGGTAGCCGAGTTTATGGAACCGGCCTTCGCGCAGATGGCGAAGGGCGCGTTGGAGTCGGCTGGAATCGAGTGCTTTCTGGAGGGGGAACACGCCAACAGCATGATCAGCCTGGCGTTCTGGGCGCAGTTGCAGGTACATCGGCAGGATGAAGTCGCGGCGCGACTGATTCTTGACGAATCCGAAGATGCCTCGGACGAAGCCTCGACGGCCGAACGGGCTTCCGAAATCGCGGACCTTCAGGATGACCTTGCCTGATTCAACCCGTCCCCGCGCTGTCGTCTGCCTCTCCGGTGGCATGGATTCCTGCGTCTGCGCTTCGCTGGCGGCGCGCGATTATGACGTCTATGCGCTGCACTTCAGCTATGGCCAAAGGACGGAGGCGCGCGAGTTACGCTCTGCCGAGGAGGTTGCGCGCATTGTGGGTGTGCGCGAGTTGCTGCCGCTCAGGATCGACCTTTTCCGCAGGATCGGCGGCTCGGCGCTCACTGATACCAGCATCGCCGTTCCCGTGGCTGGCGACGAGGCCAGCATCGGCCATGAGATTCCAGTCACTTATGTCCCCTTCCGCAATGCGCATTTTCTTTCGGCAGCGGTAAGCTGGGCCGAGGTGTTGGGCGCGAAGACTGTCTTTATCGGCGCGGTGGAGCAGGATAGCTCCGGCTATCCCGACTGCCGTCCTGCCTATTACGAGGCGTTCAATCGGCTCATCGAGACAGGCACCAAAGAGGGCGATATTCGCATCGTTACCCCGCTGATCGAGCTGCGCAAGAGCGAGATCGTCCGTCTGGGAGTTGAACTGGGTGCTCCGTTCCATGTAAGTTGGTCTTGTTATTCCGGTGAAACCGTGGCTTGCGGCGTCTGCGAGAGCTGCATTCTGCGGCTGCGCGCATTTCGCGACGCCGGGGCCACCGATCCGATACCGTATGCCATCGCCTGAGAGGCGAATTGCGCATCAAAAGTTTTGTGCAGCAACTCGAGAATGACGATTTCCGCCTGCAACCAAGAGGCCAGGAGAAGAGAAAAGTGATGAAGAAGCATTTCGGATTATTTAAGATAAGCACCCTGACCATCGCCTTGCTGGTGGTCGTCGCGATGGCGCACCCGTCGCGGTCCATGGCGCAGGCGACTGCGAGCATTCATGGCCACGTCAACAATCCCATCAACCAGCCGATCACCAAGGGCGACGTCAAGCTGACGACGGACCGCACCTCCGACGCAAAGAGCCGCAAGTATCAGTACACCTTCCCCATCGACCAGAACGGCGACTACAAGGGAACGGGAGTCGCGCCAGGGAACTATGTCGCGGTGGTCTTTGTCGACGACAAGAGCATCGACTTCAACGACAACGTGGCCCTGTCGAATGGTGATGATAAGGTCGTGAACTTCGACATGAGCCGCCAGGAATACATCAACAAGATGACTCCGGACGAGAAGAAGCAGCTTGAAGAGTACAAGAAGAAGAACGAAGAGGCGATGAAGGCCAATTCGCAGATTGCGAACCTGAACAAGACGCTGCTTCAGGCGCGGGCAGATACCAAGGCCGGCAACTACGATGCTGCCATCACCGCGATGCAGGGTGCGACAGCGAGCAAGCCCGACGAGGCTATTCTGTGGGTTGCCCTCGGCGATGCGCAGCTTGGCGCAGCAAACGCCGCGGCCAAGACCGGTACGGCGACGACCGATCCGGGATTGCAGAAGAAGTTTTCTGATGCAGCCGACTCCTACCAAAAGGCGATCGATCTGAATTCTGCTTCAAAGAAGCCGAATCCGCAGACGGCGGCGGCGGCTTACAACCAGCTCGCACAGGCGTTGAGCAGGAGCGGAAAGACGGCGGATGCCACCGCAGCCTATGACAAGGCTGCCACAGCGGACCCTGCCAACGCAGGCATGTACTACTTCAACGAGGCTGCCACTTTCTATAACACCGGCAAGCTCGACGAAGCGGGTGCAGCAGCCGACAAGGCCATCGCTGCCGATCCGAAGCGCGCTGACGCCTATTACATCAAGGGCCAGTCGTTGATTCCGAAGGCAACCGTCGACCCGAAGACACAGAAGATCGTTGCTCCCCCGGGTTGCGTCGAGGCCTATCAGCAGTACCTTGCGCTGGCTCCCGATGGTCCTCATGCCGCGGACGTGAAGGGTATTCTTACCGGCATTGGCGCGAAGGTCGAATCGAGCTACAAGGCTCCCAAAAAGAAGTAACTTTGATCTAACTGAAGAGGCCCCGGGCGATGCAGTCTGGGGCTTTTTCATTTAAGCGCGATCAGAGCCAAGGATGAGGCAGATGTCCAACGTAGTCGATTTCGATGAAGCGCTGAAGGTGGTCCGGGGCCAGGCCGGTAGCCTGCACAAGCTGGAGACAGACGGCGCGCCTCTGCTGGAGTGCCTTAACCGAGTGTTGGCAGAGCCCGTGGTTGCAGATCGCGATCAGCCGCCATTCGAACGGTCTACGCGCGATGGCTTTGCCGTGCGGGCGGAGGATGCGAGTGGGCCTCGGCGTCTGATCGGACAGATTCGGGCGGGAGAACGCTGGACCAGCGCTCCGCTGCAACGAGGACAGGCTATCGAGATCATGACCGGCGCTCCCATGCCGCAGGGAGCGGACGCGGTCGTGATGGTTGAGCATGTCGAGTTGCGGGATGGATCTATTCTCTTGCTTCAGGGACGAATGGTGCGTACCGGGGAGAACATCGTACGGCGCGGCAGCGAGGCTCGCGCCGGGGATGTGGTGCTTGCCGAGGGAACGGTGATCGGGGGTGCGGAGATTGCGCTGGCGGCGGCCTGCGGTCGGTCTGGATTGTCCGTCTTTCGCAGGCCGCGAGTGGCGATTGTGGCCACCGGCGATGAGCTGGTGGAACTGGATGAGACGCCGGACGAGCAACAGATCAGAAACTCGAACAGCTACGGCTTGGCCGCGCTCGTGGCGAAAGCTGGAGGAGATGCCGTCCGGCTGCCGATTGCGCGCGACAGGAGTGATGATCTGGAAAAGCTCATTCTCGAGGCTCGAAGTTGCGACCTTTTGCTGCTCTCGGGCGGCGTGTCGATGGGAAAGTACGATCTCGTCGAAGAGGTGCTGCACGAAATGGAAGCGGAGTTTTTCTTCACCGGCGTGAAGATGCAGCCTGGTAAGCCAGTGGTGTTTGGCACGCTTCCGGCGAGCGGCGGCTTCCCTGCTCAGTTTTTCTTTGGGCTTCCGGGGAACCCGGTGTCGACGCAGGTGACGTTTCATTGTTTCGTCGAGCCACTGCTGCGAGCGATGGGAGGGGCCGAAGTTTCACCGCCGCGATTCGCGCAGGCTACGCTTGGCGAAGATGTGGCCGGAAAGCCGGGGCTGACTCGTGTCCTGCCCGCGCGGTTGACCTGTGATTGGGCGCGTCCTGAGGTTCGCGTTGTGGTGTGGCAGGGGTCGGGCGATCTTGCAGCCAATGCTCGCGCGAACTGCTATGCTGTGCTGCCTCCGGATGTCGAGCGATTCAGGGCAGGAGATGTGATAACGGTGCTGCTGCGGTAGGCTTGAAGCATGAGCGAAAAGCTATCCCATTATGATGAGTCCGGGCAGGCCCATATGGTCGATGTGAGCGCGAAGCCGGAGACGCGGCGCGAGGCGGTGGCCGTAGCGTTTGTGGAGCTGTCCGAAGCCGTGCTGGCAGCTCTGCCGCAGAACCCCAAGGGCGATCCGCTGGAGGTGGCACGGTTTGCCGGGATTCAGGCGGCAAAACGGACATCGGAGCTGATTCCGATGTGTCATCCGCTGGCATTGAGCTTTGTTGATGTGCAGGCCACCGTTGTCGCAGGCGGCGTTGCGATTGAGGCCACGGCGGCCACGGTCTCAGGGACCGGAGTGGAGATGGAAGCGATGGTCGCTGCTTCTATTGCTGCCCTGACGGTCTACGACATGACCAAGGCGCTCGATAAGGGCATCCGCATTCGCGAGGTGGTGCTGGTCAGTAAGAGCGGGGGAAAGAGTGGGGAGTATCGGCGTCAGCCGTCAAAATAAGAACTGAGTTACAACGGATGTTTAAGAGATGAGTCTGTGAAAGACAGCACTCCCCGGCATCAATCTCCTCAAATGGCCGTGGCCAAGGTCACGGCGAAGAGGTGCTGAGGGTCATGCCAAATTCTGGTAGTGGCGAAGGCAGCCGGGGCGAGGAGAGCTTCGATGGCGGCAGCAGTGAACTTGTAGCTGTTTTCCGTATGAATGGTTTCGCCGGGTTCGAAGGTGAGGGTGAGGGCGGGACCGGCGGAGTTAGCGGGGATGTGGACTCGCTGATGGCGCGTGGATTCTAAATGCATCTCGATGCGGGAGTGGATGGGGTTCCAGACCGCTTTGTGGGTGAAGGCGTCGGTATCGAAGTCAGCTCCGAGATCCCGGTTGAGGCGGGTCAGTACATTGCGATTGAAGGCGGCGGTGGTTCCGGCGGCGTCGTTGTAAGCGGCCAGCAGGGTGTCAATACTCTTTTGCGGACTGGGGCCGAGGTCGGTGCCGAGCAGGAGCTTGTCGCCGGGGAGGAGCTGGGCGCGGACGTTCGAGAGCAGAGATTTGGCGTCGGCTGGGGAGAAGTTGCCGATGCTGGAGCCGATGTAGAGCGCCAAGGTACGCAGGTTGGGGAGGCGGTCGAGAGGGAGCGCTTCGCGGGTGTAGTCGGCCACCTGACATCGAACCGTGACGCCGGGAAAGTTGGCCTGGATGTTTCTGCTGGCGACGGCGAGGGCGGTTTCGGAGACATCGACGGGCTGGTAGACGACGCTTCCCTGCCGGCGGACGGCGGCGGCGAGGAGAACTCCGGTCTTGGCGGCGGTGCCGGCACCTAGCTCGATGAGGGTGAGGGTCTGCTTGTCTTTATCGCCGTTGGCGGCTTGCTGGAGAATCTCGTCGGCGTGGGCAGTCAAGATGCCGCGCTCGGTGCGGGTCAGATAGTACTCGGGAAGCTGCGTGATCTGTTCGAAGAGATGGGAGCCTGCCTCGTCGTAGAAGAGCCAGGGAGAAAGGGTGCGGGGATGGGCGGTAAGCCCGGCTCGTGCTTCAGCGGCTACTGCATGGCTGGTGGTATCGGGAGTTGCTGAAATCGGGGCGGTTTCTGTAAAGGCGGCGATAGGTGGCACTGGGGAGTCCTCTCCGTAAGGGTGGTACGGCCGGGCCGCTTTGTCGATTGGATGCAGCAGAAACGCTAGACGATTATCGCTTGAGACGGTTTTAAGCGGATTTTCAATCTCGATCCTGGTGTGGATTCGTCGCCCTAGTTAGAATTACACCAGCGTGGCAGGCAGTTTGCGTGCAGGAGAACCCTTGATGTTGATTCGCAATACGATATTAGCGGCAGCAGCAGCCGTCATGCTGGCTTTCATGCCTCACACCATGCAGGCGCAGTTTGCGGGAACGGGTCCTCGCGACAACTTTCGCGACACGACCGTTCTGAGGCCGCCTACGGGAAGCAAAGTTGCGATTATCGTGTTCGAGGACCTGGGATGCCCGGCCTGTGCGCATGCCCATCCGATTGAGAGGCAGGTGGCTGAGCAGTATCATGTGCCGCTGGTGCGGTATGACTTCCCGCTCGCACAGCATATCTGGACATTCGACGGCGCGGTCGATGCACGCTATCTGCAGGATAAGGTGAGCCCTAAACTTGCCGACGAGTATCGCAGCGCGGTCTTTGCGGCGCAGATGTCGATTTCGAGCAAGGACGACCTGCGGCAGTTTACGGACCACTGGATGCAGCAACATGGGCAGAAGATGCCGCCTGTCATCGATCCCGGAGGCCTGCTGGCCCGTGAGGTACAGGCGGATTACGATCTCGGCAAGCGGCTGAATGTGGAGTACACGCCGACTTTGGTGGTGGTGACTCGGAACAACTATCAAGTCGTAGGCGGAACCGCTGAGGGACCAAACGATCCGACTAAGCTTGCTGGTGTGGTGGAAGGCGCTATCGCGCAGACGAAGGGTGCTGCGGCTGGTCATGGAGATCATGCGGCGGCGGGGAGGTAGAATTCCACTGCCGATATATAGCTATCGACTGAGGTCTTTAGCGAGGCGCAGCCCGGAGAACTGCCAGCGGGTGGCTGGGGCAAAGAAGTTGCGATAGGTGGGTCGAATGTGGGTCGCCGGGGTGACGCAGGAGCCTCCGCGGAGGACGACCTGGCTGGACATGAACTTGCCGTTGTACTCGCCGAGTGCTCCGGGGAGGGGTTTGTAGCCGGGATAGCCGGTGTAGCCGGACTGAGTCCACTCCCATGTGTCGCCAAAGAGCTGCTGGAGACCGGGAGCGTGGCTGGCCGAGATGGGATGCAGGTTGCCCGACTCGAGAAGATTGGCTTGGGTGCCACCAGCCGGAACGGAGTGGGTGGCGGCGTATTCCCACTCGAACTCGGTGGGAAGGCGGTGGGCGGTCCAGCGAGCATAGGCGTCGGCTTCGAAGTAGCTGAGATGGCAGACCGGGGTTTCGCTGATGTGTTCGAGCGGCTGAAAGCCGTGCAGGGTGTAGATTCGCCAGCCGGATTTGGTGTTGCTGTCGCGCTGCCAGTAGAGCGGGGCGTGCCAGCCCTCGGCGCGCATCGTGGTCCAGCCCTCGGAGAGCCAGAGTTCGGGACGTTCGTAGCCGTTCTGGTCGATGAAGGCGAGATACTCGGAGCAGGTGACGAGGCGGTTGGCGAGCGCGAAGGGAGCGATGTAGACCGGATGGCGCGGGGTTTCGTTGTCAAAGGCGAAGGCGTAGATACCAGCAGGATCGGTGGCAAGTCCGATCTGGGTCAGGCCGGGAGAGAAACTGGACCATTCCAGCGGCGGGGCGATGGCTTCATTCTTCGACTGCGGTGCTTCGAGGTAGGCCGGGTGGAGAGGATTGGTGAAGAAGGCGTGCTTGATGTCGGTGGCGATCAGTTCCTGATGCTGCTGCTCATGATGGAGACCGAGGGTGATGCGCTGAATGGCTGGCTCGACGACAGGCTGCTGGAGGAAGCGGTCGATGGCGGCGTCGACGTGGGCGCGGTAACGAAGGATGGCATCGAGAGGAGGGCGGGAGAAGGAGGCGCGGAGCTTTTTCTCAGGCATATCGCCGAGGGAGTTGTAGTAGCTGTTGAAGAGCCAATAGAAGTCGGGATGGAAGGGCTTGTAGGCGGCGACGTGCTCGCGAAGGACAAATGTCTCGAAGAACCATGTGGTGTGGGCCAGATGCCATTTGACGGGGCTGGCCTCGGGACAAGACTGGACCATGAGGTCTTCGGGCGAGAGCGGAGCGCAGAAGTGGGTAGTCGCTCTGCGGATAGCGTTGTAGCGGGTGAGAAGAGTCGTAACGGCGGGAAGACTTGCGGCAGGGGCCATGGTGGTTCTCGCTTGAGGAGGTGAGGACTTGGATTAGATGCTTTGAAGAGACACAGCGTTGGCTTTCTGGCACGTGACGTGGCTGAGGATTGTTGCTGGCTCACTTAAGAGTGATAGCTGTTGAGGAAATGGGCCAGAGTATAGGCTACGGCGGCGGCGGCTCCCCCGATCAGAGTGGTCTGAATGGCACTGCGGAGCCAGCCGGTGCCTACGAGCTTTCCTTTGAGCGCTCCGAAGAGGGCGAGGGCTATGAGAGTGATGATGATTGAGAGCTTAAGCGCAGCGAGGTTGTCGCTGACGAGCATGTAGGGGAGCAAAGGGATGACGCCCCCGGCAATGTAAGAGCCGGCGATGGTGAGAGCGGAGCGATGAGCGCGACTCGCAGGCGGCTCTTCGAGGCCTAGCTCGAACCGCATCATGAAGTTGACCCACTGGTTGGGATTCCGCTTGAGCGCATTGAGGACCGGCTCGGCGCTGGCGCGGTCGACCGAATACTGCTCGAAGATCTCGTAGATCTCTTCTTCCTCGTCGCGGGTGCGCTCGACGATCTCGCGCTCTTCGCGGTGGCGCTCCGAGATGTAATGTTCAGCGTCGCCGCGGGCTGCGAGGTAGCCACCGAGGCCCATGGCGATAGAGCCGGCGGCAATTTCGGCGAGGCCGGCAAGGACAACAATGTGCGAGGAGGCGACAGCTCCGGAGAGACCGGCGGCAAGGGCGAAAGGGACGGTAAGGCCGTCGGAGAGGCCGATGACGATGTCGCGCACGGTGGCGCTGGATTCGAAGTGGCCTTCAACGTGTTTGCTGTCTGTGTGTTGGCCGTGGGGGCCATGGGCAGCTTGATGCATGGCCGTAGTGTAGTGCAGGCAGATGATTTGGGCGGTGGAAAGCGTGAAGATTTTGTCGCTGTTACGAGTCTTTCGCAATGGGATAACGTCTGTATGAGCACGACCTTTTGAAGATCGGAAGTGTGCGATGAGTTGGGGAATCAGTTGTAGGCTACGGGGCCGCGGGGTCTGGTGGATATGGTTGGCGGCGTTCCTTTTGGCCGTGCCGGGAGCGGTTTTGGCGCAGGCTGGGCCTGATGGGCGCGGCGATGCGTTTGCCGGGGGGCAGATGGTTCGGGGGACGGTGACGGGGGTGGGTGCCGACCGGCTGACGGTGAAGACCGAGGAAGGAGATGTCTACCAGGTTTCGGTATCGCAGAATACACGGGTGATTAAGGACCGGCAGCCGTTGAAGATTGCGGATATCAAGGCCGGGGATGGGGTTGGCGCGATGGGCGTGATGGATGCTCCAACGAAGACGCTTCATGCGGTGTTTGTCGCTGTGATTGATGCGGAGCAGGTGAAGAAGGCGCGGGAGGGGCTGGGGAAGGTCTACATTACCGGGAAGGTCACCGCAATTGATATGGACGATGCCAGGGTGACTGTGATGCGGCCGGACCATGTAAGCCAGGTGATTCAGGCGGATGAGGGAACTTCGTTCAGGCGAGGTGGGCGCAGAGAGCAGGCGGCGACGAATGCTTCTCCGGCGGCTGGGGCAAATGCGGGTAGTGAGAGCATCACGCTGGCGGATGTGAAGGTGGGCGATCTGGTGATGGGCCGGGGCGCCGTGAAGAATGGGTTATTTGTACCTGTGGAGTTGAGGGTGATGGATGCGTCCGCCCAGGGGCGGAGACGGGGGGCTTTTGCGACTTCGGCTGGTTCAACGAATGGTGACGGCTCAGAGAGTACTAAGTAGGGATTTTACGATCGATTGCTGGTGGCGCTGAGGCGAGGTTGAAGTGCGTAGATTGATTCGATGGACGATGTTGGGCTTGGGGATGCTGCCTGGGATTGGCTTGTCTGCCCTGGCGCAGACGGCGGGGGCACCGGCTGCGGATCCAGCTCCAGCTGCCATCACGGTTCAAGCGGCGAGTGGAGGAACGATTAAGGGAACGGTGAAGGCGGGAGTCGTGCCGCTGCCCGGTGTTGCGGTGACGGCGGCCAATACGCTGACGGGAAAGAAATATGCGACGACCACCGACATTGCGGGATCGTTCGAGATGGTAATTCCGCGCAATGGGCGATATGTGGTGAAGGCGGAGCTGGCGGCATTTGCGGTGGAGACGAAGGAAGTCTTGCTGGAGGGTGGCAAGCCGGAACAGGTTGCAACGTTTGCAATGCAGCTGGCCTCGCGTGTGGCGCGCGCAGAGGCGCAGCAAGCTGGGACTGCGGGATCGGGGCTGGGACAGGGACAGGGAACACAGGCTCTTAGCGTGACGGGCGACAACAACTTGTCGGATGCCAGTGCCGGTACAGGCAATGCGGAGGTTCAGATGCCGACGTTATCCGGATTGGGAAGCGGAGACCAGGCGACGGACTCGGTTGCGGTGAGCGGGCAGGTGGGCCAGACGAATGGGCTGGCGAACTTCAATGAAGACGAGATTCGGCAGCGAGTGGAAGACGCTGTTGCACGAGCGAGGGCGCAGGGTGGGGCTGCGGGGGATATGGCGAATGCGGTTGTGGGGATGCTGGGCGGAATGATGGGAGGTCCAGGCGGCGGCGGTGGGGGCGGAGGACGCGGTGGCGGTGGACGCGGTGGTGGTGGTGGGGGAGGCTTTCGCGGATTCAATCCGACGCAGCCCCATGGAGCGATCTTTTATCAGGGCGGTAATGGAGCTTTGAATGCCGCACCGTTCTCGGTGGCACAGGCGCTGGGTGAGCCTGGAGCACAGGTGGTGAAGCCGTCGTCCATGTCGAACCGGTTTGGTGTGAGCTTTGTAGGATCACCCTTTATCCCGGGACTGGTGAAGGCGAGTACAAAGCAGTTTGTGTTTTTTAACGTGACGGGGCAGCGGAATATCAACCCGGAGATCTTCAATGGCACGGTGCCGACGCTGGCGGAGCGGAACGGCGATTTCTCTGCACTGCGACAGACGTTATACGACCCGGCGACGAAGCAGCCGATACCCGGGAACAATCTCAAGAACGCTGTGACACCAATCTCGCCGCAGGCGCTGGCGCTGTTGAACTACTATCCAGCACCGAATGTTCCCAATGCGAGCGAGCGCAACAATTATCAGACGGTGACGAACGCGGGGCAGAATTCGACTTCGGCCGCGCTGCGTTATGTGAGGAACTTCGGGCAGGGTGGATTTGCCATGATGCGGCGACCAGCGGCGAATGCTCCCAAGACGCTGCGGCAGAACATCAACTTCAATGGAAGCTATGCGCACAGCGCCAGCGATAGCCGGAACATCTTTCTACCGCTGGGTGGGACGACGGCCTCTGAAGGATATGGTGTGACGGCGGGTTACACCATCGGCTATGGAAAGTTGACGAACAATGCTTCCATCAACTGGAACCGCTCGCACGCGACGACGCAGAATTACTTCACGAACGGGGCAGTCAATCCTGGAGCGCAGGCAGGCGTGCTGGTGGGTAATTCCACAATTCAATCGAACCAGTTTTACTATGGCGTGCCGACGCTGTCATTCGGCGGATCGAACGCCTTTACCGGGCTGAGCAATACGGCTCCGAATAACTCGATCAATCAGACGATCTCGTTCAGCGACTTTGTGAGCTACAGACTGAAGAAGCACAACATGCGTTATGGCGTGGATATTCGCCGCGTCCACGCCGATACCATCGGAGGCACACAGGTCACGCCGCTGGGCTCGTTCAGTTTTACGGGGTATGCGACACAGAATCCTGCCAGCGACTGCACGGCTTCGGCCAGTGTGACCTGCCCGGTCGTGCCTGCGAGCGGATCGGGATTTGCGGATTTTCTGCTGGGCATGCCGCAACAGGCTTCGGTGCAGGCTGGACTGAGCAAGACGTATCTGCGGGCAAATGTCTTCGACTGGTATGCGCAGGATGACTGGCGGGTGCTGGCAAACCTGACGCTGAACTTTGGGCTTCGCTATGAGTATTTCTCTCCGTATGTGGAGAAGAATAACCATCTGGTGAACCTGGACCACAACGCCAACTTTACGGCGGTGGAAGCGGTGCAGCCGGATCAGAAAGGGACGTACAGCGGCAGCTTTCCGCGATCGCTTGTGAATCCTGACCGCTCGATGTATTCGCCGCGGTTTGGGTTTGCGTACCGGCCGAAGCTGAAGTTTTTGAAAGAGACGGTGGTACGCGGCGGCTACGGGATTAACTACAACACAGGCCAATACGGCACGATTGCAAAGCAGTTGGCCAACCAGCAGCCGTTTGCGGTGACGCAGACAAACATTGCCGGGCAGCAGGGATGTGGGACTTTTGGGCAGTTTACGCTGGCGGGCGCGTTCAACTGCTCGAAGGCGCCGGTGCAGAATAACTTCAGTGCGAACCGGGACTATCGCCTGGGACATGTGCAGATATGGGACCTGGATATTCAGCGGACTTTGCCGCTTGGCATCGTGGCAAACGTGGGTTACGACGGATCGAAGGGCGGGAACCTCGACATGGTGCGCGCCCCGAATCGGACGGCTACAGGCCTGCTGATTCCGGGGGCGCAGGCGTTCAACTATGAGGACTCGCTTGGGTATTCGCGCTTTGAAGCACTGCGC
Source organism: Edaphobacter paludis (assembly GCF_039993895.1). NCBI lineage: Bacteria > Pseudomonadati > Acidobacteriota > Terriglobia > Terriglobales > Acidobacteriaceae > Edaphobacter > Edaphobacter paludis. The sequence continues at coordinate 873,604 of NZ_CP121194.1, read as the reverse complement.
GTGAATGTGCGTAAGCGGCTGCAGAAAGGCGTTTCTCTGCAGGCGACGTATCAGTATGGACACTCGATCGATAATGCTTCGTCGATCGGCGGTGGATCGCAGACCGTAGCGCAGAATGACAATGACCTGAATGCGGAGGAAGGAAACAGCGCCTTCGACGTTCGCCACAAGCTGACGGGCAACTGGGTGTTCGAACTGCCGTTTGGACCGAACCGGATGTTCTTTACGAAGGGTGGTGTGTGGTCAAAGGTGACGGATGGTTTTTCTCTCTCGGGAGACTTCACCTTTGCGAGCGGGCCATACTACACGCCGAACTATCAGTTGACGGTGCAGGAGACGGCCACGGGCTCCAACAATTCACTGCGCCCGAACCGGAACTTCGGCGCGCCGATCAGCGGCGAAAGAAGGATTGGCGACTGGTTCAATGCGGCGGCCTTCACCGCTCCTGCTGCGGGGGAGTTCGGCACGGCTTCGCGCAACTCAATCGAAGGGCCGGGAACGATGGTCGTGGATGCTTCGCTGTCGCGCACTATTCCGCTGGGCGAGACGCGGTCGTTTGAGGCAAGGGTGACGGCAGCGAACGCGTTGAATATCGTGCAGTACTCGGGGATCGATACGACGCTGAACTCGCCCACGTTTGGACAGGTACGCGGCGCGGCGCCGATGCGCTCGCTCACCGTATTTGCGCGGTACCGGTTCTAAAGGCTGGCGTTCGTGATGGGAGCGATGAACGTGAAGAGGGTTTTGGGAATAGCTCGTTGGTTCAATTATTCGGCGGTACTGGCGACAGTGCTGACGGCAACGTCTGCGCTGGCGCAGCAGCAGAGTTCGGCTGGGACCTTTACGCTGAAGGTGCAGAGCGATATTGTGCTGACCAACGTGGTGGTGCGCGACAAGAAGACTGGTGAGGTCGTGAAGGGGCTGAAGGCGAGCGACTTCACGATTCTGGAGAATGGCAAGCCGCAGAAGATTGCCAGCTTCGACTATCAGAATGTAGATGAGGCGGCGGTGCTGCACGAGAAGACGACGGTCGCTGGAAGAGCTACCGTTGCACAGTTACTGAATGGAGATTTTGCATCCGAGCCCGGAGCCTTGAAGGACCATCGCTTAATCGTGATGTTCTTCGACCTGAGCAGCATGCAGCCGGAAGACATCGACCGTGCGGTGGAGGCGGCGCAGAACTACATCAACAAGAAGATGCAGCCTGCTGATCTGGTGGCGGTAGTGAGCCTGGATACGTCGCTGAGCATGGATCAGGATTTTACGGCGGACAAGGCGGCGTTACTGAAAGCCGTAGGCAAGTACAACGGCACCGAGGGAACGGGCCTCGCGAATGGCAATGAAGGCGGCAACTCGGGCGGGACGGCGGATGATGCGTCGAGTTTTACGGCAGATGACAGTGAGTACAACTCCCTGAACACGGATCGCGAGTTGTATGCGATTCGATCCATTGCAAAGTCGCTGGAGAAGGTCGACCAACGGAAGAGTCTGCTGTATTTCAGCGGCGGTCTGACGCGACAGGGCATTGAAAATCAGGCGAGCATGAGGGCCGCTACCAATGAAGCGGTGAAGGCGAATATGGCCATCTACAGCGTGGATTCGCGCGGGCTGGAGGCGCTGCCACCCGTGGGGAGTGCATCGACAGGAAGCTTGCGAGGGACGGCTGCATATAGCGGCGGAGCGATGCAGAGCAATCTGGATGCGAACTTCGGATCGCAGGAGACGCTGGGGACTCTGGCAAGCGATACGGGCGGAAAAGCGTTCTTTGATTCGAACGATTTTGCCCCGGCATTTCAGCAGATTCAACATGACACCGAGGCTTATTACATTGTCGGCTTTCACTCCACCAATACGGCGCGCGATGGAAGCTACCGGCACCTGACGGTGAAGCTGAATCGCGCTGATGTGAAGCTGGATTATCGTCCGGGATACTATGCACCAGCGGACTTCAAACACCAGAAGACTGAAGATCGCGAGCAGGCACTGACCGAACAGATGCGGAGCGACCTGCCGGCGACTGACGTTGCGGTGTATCTGCAGGCGTTGTACTTCCGATTGGAGGACAACAGGTTTTTCATTCCGGTTTCGCTGATTGTCCCTGGGTCGCAGATTCCTTTTGTAAAGAATGGCGATCGCGACAAGGCAAACATCGACGTAATGGGGCAGGTGAAGGACGCCCAGGGAATCGTTGTGGGGAATGTTCGTGACACGGTGAAGCTGGCGCTCGATTCAGCGCAGCAGGTGCAGCGGAAGAACATTCAATACTCCACCGGATTCACGCTTGCTCCGGGACGGTATCACCTGAAGTTTGTGGTGCGGGAGAATGAGACAGGCCGGATGGGCAGCTTTGAGACCGACATTCAGGTTCCGGACATGCGCAAGAGTCCGTTGAAGTTAAGTTCGATTGTGCTGGCAAGTCAACGGACACCTAATACGGCGAAGAAAGCAGAGAATCCGCTGGTGCGGGATGGTGTGGAGTGGATTCCCAATATTCCTCATGTGTTCCGGCAAGACCAGCATCTTTACTTCATGTATGAGGTGTATGACCCGGCGAAGCAGCAGGGCGGCGCGGCTCCAACGGAGACCACTGGGTTGAAGCGACGCGGGGGCAAGCAGGTACGGGTACTGACGAGCATCGAGTTTATGAGCAACGGCGTGAAAGTGTACGAGACGCCGCTGATCGTGGCCAATGCGATCAATATCCCGGAGCGCGATGCGGTGGGCTTTCAGTTCGATGTGCCGCTAACCCAATTGAAACCGGGCACCTACGTCTGCCAGGTCAACGTGATTGACGACGCCGGCGGCAGCTTCAGCTTTCCTCGGCTGGCGTTGAAGGTGCAGGCCCCGGCACCCGTTTCGACTGCGGCGGTGCTGACAAAAACGCCGTCAGGAACGTCGCCAACGCCATAAGTAATGCCTATTGACAGGGGTTTAACGGAAGCGGATGATTTGGATGTATCTCGTGGAGGCATGCCATGGGCTATCCAGTCCGCCTCTTCCGTCTCCCTTCCCTTCTACTTCTCTTGAGTGTTTTTGTGGTCTGTCCGTCCCTGTCTGCGCAGAAGAATGTGCCGACCCACGCGACGGCTCTCGCGTTAGAGCATGAGGACCCGCAGTGGCCGCTGATACAGGCGCATCTTGCCGATCCGGCGACGGCTTCTCCGGAGCGGCTGGAGATGACAGCCGATGTACTCCGGGCGAGACGATTCCCCGAAGACGCGTTGGATTACTATGCCTATGCACTGAAACGCGGGGCCGATGAGATCCAAATCCTGAACAAGATGGGGGTGACGGAGCTGGAAATAGGAAATCCCCAGGTCGCGCGGGCATTCTTCCAGCGGGTCGTGCATTTGAAAAAAAAGGACCCCGACGGATGGAACAATCTCGGAGCGGTCGAGTATCTCGAAGGGGACAATGGACGCGCCATCTCCGCCTACAAGCGGGCGATCAAGCTGAGGAAAGACTCGGCGCCCTTTCACTCCAATCTGGGTACGGCGTATTTTCAGAGCAAGGATTTTGAGGGCGCGCGCAAGGAGTTTGACGTTGCTCTGAAGCTCGACCCAGAGTTGATGGTCCATCGTGGCGGGCCTGGCGGAATTACGATGCGGATGCTGTCACCGGCGGACCATGCGCGCTTCTGCTATGAGCTTGCGCGACTCTATGCACAGCATGGCGATGAAGCCAATATGCTGCATTACCTGACGACGGCGAGCGAGGGCGGCTTCGATGTACTGGAGGCGATGCGACACGACGATCTGCTCGGGAAGTATAGCAAGGACCCGCGGGTGCTCTTGCTCGTGCATAATGCTGAGGCACTCCGCACTGGCCATCAGCCGCTTACTGCCAGCACTGCGGGTCTGTCGCCGTTACCTGCAGCTCAACACTAGCGGTAAGGGCAATGGCGGCAATTGTTATTGCAGCAGTAGCCGCGCTTGAGCAGATAGGCCGCAGTGAAGACGAGGAAGGGGCCTTCGTAATAAAAGTCTTCGGGAGCAAGCGGCGGCGCCTCAGGATCGTCGAATGACGAGGAATCGTTAGGTTTGGGCTGGTCTGGCATCGCTAAAACAAGGTTAGAACGGGTGCTGTGGGTGCGGGAATGGGCAGCAGAGCGGCTGGTATGTCTGCTTCGCTGCTTTCAACATGCAGACTACCGTTGCGATAGATGAGATGTTTGCCGGGGATGGCGGGAACGCGTTCGCCAGGAACGATGATGCCGGCAAGGTTGGCGGGGTCGGCAGCGGCGACGGTGATGGTTGCCAGGCAATCGCGGTTGCGAGCGGCGCGGAGAGGATCCACGGCAGCGGGAAGGGCGAACTGTTCGCCGCCGAAGCCGGAGACGAAGCGGCCGCCGCGAACTTCGCCGCGGGCTTCGAGGCGGCGGAGGATGCCGAGCAGATCGCGCCATTTAGGAACATTGGATTCGCGGACGAGAAGATCGCGAAAGAGGATACCGTAGCGTGCGAGCAACATGCGAGCTGCGGATTCAAGAGCGCTGTCCGTGCGACGGGCCTGTTCGATTGCAGTGGGAGCGGCGTGGAGCTCCTCGCAGAGGAGGGACCAGCGTCCGGCGGAGCTGCGGGTCGCGCGTTTGCCGGGGACTTCGGCGACGATGGATCTTCGGCGCGGATCCATCATCATGCGTAGCTGGTCGAAGCCATCGGCTGCTGCGAGACCGGCCGTGGCCAGTTCCCAGAGGGCATGCTGGGCTTGTGGCCGCGTGAGATTGAGGATGCGTTGGATGTCGTTGGAGAAGCAGGCTCCGCGCTGCTGCAAGAGCGTACGAGCCTGAAGGGCTTCGGGGCTGAGGGCTTGCTGGAGCTTTGATTCTTCGATGCACTGCTGCGCGAGCGCGTGGGGCAGCCAGTCGGCGGATTCTCGGACGTAGAAGGTGATGGGAGCGGCATTGGTGGGGATGACACGGCGCGGAGCTGAACCGTCTCCCATAGCCCACGCGGGATGTGGAGAGATGCGCCCCCAGCCGACGGCGCCGGAGAGGCACAGAGCATCGAGCCAGCGAGGATCGTAGTTGGCGACGCGCGCGGGGAGGAGAGTGCGCTCCCACTCGATTGCCGGGGCTTCGAAGCCTTCAAGTTGGTGGAGGGCTTCGAGGACGCCTTCTTCGCCGCTGAGTTGGGTCTGGGGAGCGAGATGTTGCCAGCCGAGGAGCCAGCGCATGTAGACGGCGGGAGTAACGGCTTCGACCTGTTTGCGCAGGGTGCTGAGCGTGCGGCGGTGAATACGTTGCAGTATGCGGCGCTCGCACCACTCGATGTCATGGTCTGTTGATGCTTTGGGATGCTCGAAGGCGCCTCGCATCAACAGGCCTTGCATTTCCATCGCGACAAAAGCCTGGAAGACTTCGGCAGGATGCAGCGCAAGACGCTGGGCAAAGGCGTTGGCAGTCGTGGGACCCAGTATTTGTAACCATCCTTGAACACATTGCTTCAGCGACTGCTCTTTTGTAACTAAATTAGTTTCTAATTCTGTGTCGCTCCAAAGAGCGTGGGACCCGGGAAGACGCTCGGCAGCGACCCAACAGTGAATTCCAGCACAGTCTACTGTCTGGGCGCGTCCGGTTTGGGTGAGGCGCTCGTAGAAGATGGGCCAGTGCCGCGTTTCAGGATTATCGAGAACGTGAAGCGGAAGCGCGATAACGGAGTGCAAGAGGTCGTGAAGCTCGTGCTCGTCGCGGAGGTCGGGCCAGCACTCGCGACGCACTTCGTCGATGGCCTTCTGGTCTAGCTTGCCTGCCTCTTCGAGAACACTGTCAGGAAGAGTACGGCGCAGCGAGACGGCCCGGGCGCGGCGCTCCTCGAGTCCGGCATCGTCGAGGAAAGCGTAAGGATTGGCATTGATAAGTTCGTGCGCGAATTGAGACGGTACGGGAGTGTCGACGGCGAGACAACGAATGGTTCCGTCTTTGATTCCGCGTAGAACTTCAATGAGACCTTCGAGATCCATCGCCTCCTGAAGGACATCCTGCATCACTTCATCGACGAGCGGATGGGCAGGAATCTGGATGTCGCCGACGATGGTTTCAAAACACGCAGCAGCCTGCGGAAATACATTTGCGAGAAGATCTTCTGAACGAGTGCGTTGAATTTGCGGGGCGATGCGCTTGCCCTTTGAGAAGCGGAGCAGTTGCAGGCTGCGCCCGGCTGCCCAGCGCCAGCGGGTCTTGAAGATGGGCGAGGCAATGGCAGCTTGTTCGAGAAGTTCTTTTACAGTCTGCTCGGTGAGGAACTGGAAGACGTCTGCAAGCGGAAAGCTGTGCTGTTCGGCGAGCGAGATATTGATGCCGTTGTCGGTAGCCGCCGCTTGCAGTTCGAAGTTGAAGCCGCGGCAGAAGCGCTTGCGCAAAGCGAGTCCCCAGGCCTTGTTGATGCGTCCACCGAAGGGTGCGTGGAGGATGAGCTGCATTCCGCCGCCCTCATCGAAGAAGCGCTCCGCGATGAGGGTGGTCTTGCTCGGGACCGCCCCCAGAACGGCACGTCCCGCGACGATGTAGGCGATGAGTTGCTGGGCTCCGCTGGCGCAGACTCCGCACTCCTCCATGAGCCATGCGGTGGTTGCTGCCACTTCTGGTTGAGCGGGAGAGATGTAGCCGGGCGCGACATTGGGGGTGCGGGCGGAGATCTGCTCGCGAAGTTCGCCAACGCCGTCGCACAGAACGGCGGTGCGTTGCGGAGCTTCGCCGAACCAGAACGGCAGCGTCGGAGGTGCGCCGTGAGCATCTTCGACGAGGACACGCCCTCCGGCTTCGATGCGCTGGATGCGCCAGCTTGTGTTGCCGAGAAGGACTACATCGCCTGGGCTGGAGTCGATGGCGAAGTGCTCGTCGAGCGTGGCGATCTGCACGCCTTCCGGTTGCAGGATGACGCTGAAGAGAGCAGCGTCGGGGATGCTGCCGCCGTTCGAGATGGCGATCATGCGTGCGCCGCGACGAGGATGGAGATGCTGCTGGATGCCGTCGCGGAGCAGATAGGCACCGTAGCGGCCGCGGCTGGATTCGATGCCCTCGTGGAGCAGGGAGATGAGTTCGTCAAAGCGCGAGCGGGTCAGCTCGCGGTAGGGATAAGCGCGGCGAAGAATATCGTAGAGCTCGTCTTCTTCCCAAGATTCCGCACCGCAGCAGGCGACGATCTGTTGCATGAGAACGTCCGTGGGCTGAGGCGGAATTTCAAGCTGATCGAGTTCTCCTGCGCGCATCTTGCGGATGAGCGCAGCCTGTTCGAGCAGATCGTCGCGAGTAGTAGCGAAGAGACGGCCCTTGGGAATGGCTCCGCGCCAGTGGCCCGCGCGACCAACGCGTTGCATGGCGACGGCAACGGCGCGAGTGGTACTGATCTGGCAGACGAGGTCGATGTCGCCGATGTCGATACCGAGTTCGAGCGACGCGGTAGCGATGAGTATTTTTATTTGCCCACTTTTTAATCGCTGCTCGGCATCAAGGCGGAGGTTGCGCGAGAGGCTGCCGTGATGCGCAGCGACGTGCTCATTGCCCAGGCGCTCGCCCAGGGCAAACGCAATTTTTTCTACGAGGCGGCGGGTATTGACGAAGACTAACGTGGAGCGGTGATTTTGGGCGTGGGCAGCGAGCTTGTCGAAGACTTCTTCCCACATCGCCGTCGACGTGACAGAGCCGAGTTCGTCGCTGGGGACTTCGATGGCGAGGTCGAGTTGGCGGCGCTGGCCTACCTGAATGATGGTTGCGGGCTTGCGGGAGGGGTGAACTCCGGTGAGGAAGTTGGCTACGAGCTCGATGGGATTTTGCGTCGCGGAGAGGCCGATTCTCAGTGGCGGCGTAGAAAGGCCAGTGAGGAATGCTCCGGGGGAGAGTCTGTTCTCTCCGCAGACCAGGGCTTCGAGTCGTTCGAGTGAGAGAGCTAAATGTGATCCACGCTTGTCGTCGGCTACGGCGTGGATCTCGTCGACGATGACCGTGTTGACGCATCGAAGATGCTCGCGCGATTTTCCGGCGGTGAGCAAGATGTAGAGAGACTCAGGCGTAGTAACGAGAATGTGGGGCGGGTTTCGCAGCATTGCGGCACGCTCTTTGGGCAGCGTGTCGCCGGTGCGAACGGCGGTGCGGATTTCGGTGGAGAGGTAGCCACGTTCGAGCGCGAGTTGCTGGATCTCGCGAAGAGGCTGGTCGAGGTTCTTCTGGACGTCGTTGGAGAGCGCCTTGAGCGGGCTGACATAGACGATCTGCGTGCAGGGAGCGAGCGTTCCGGCGATGGCCTGACGAAGAAGCCGGTCGATGCAGACGAGAAAAGCGGCGAGGGTTTTTCCGCTGCCGGTAGGGGCGGAGATGAGTGTGGCGTTGCCCGCCAGGATGCTGGGCCAGCCCTGTTCCTGCGGCTCGGTCGCGGTGCCGAATTTGTTGACGAACCACTCAGCCGTGACAGGATGCGCCCAGGCGAGAGGAGCGGGGATTTCGGCAGGCAGCATGGGGTGATTGTAGCGCGGATCTATTCGGCCTTTGTTCGCCTTCAGCTTGCCCGCTTCCCGCTCCTTGCTTATCTACATGTTACCGGTGCCGACGTCCGCGGCGGCGGCGGCAGAGTTGCTCTCGTCGAGGTATTCTTCGATCACTTTGTCGAGTGTGCCCTGAGCGGTGAGGATGAAGTCGACGGCATCGCGTCCAGCGCCGCTGCCGCCGGGTTTAGCGTGATGAAGTGAGCCGCAGCTTTGACCTGTTCGCGCGCGTTGGCAGTGGCGATGGAGAGGCCGCAGGCGCGCATGACGGGAAGATCGATGATGTCGTCGCCGACATAGGCTAGCTGATCGATGGTGATGCCGGCCTTAGCGAGAATTTCGTTGATCGCGTTCATCTTGTGGGACTGGCCCTGATAGATGAACTCCAGCTTGAGGTCGTTGGCGCGAATGGCCACGGTCTGCGACTGGCGCTTGGTGATGATACCGATGCGCAGGCCGCCGAGGCGCGCGAGCGAGATGCCGAGGCCGTCGTGGGCGGCGAAACCTTTGGCTTCGATTCCGTGACCGTCAGGGCCGGGGATGACGAAGATCTGGCCATCGGTGAGGACACCATCGACGTCGAAGATGAGGACTTTGATATTTTTTGCGCGGTCTTCAGCAGTCATCTAAAGATGATACCTTGCGTCTCTCGAAGCAGACTATCCGAGCTATCTTACTCACCCAGATAACGTTCCAGCACTTAGCTGGAGACCTCGACGCTCGGCTTTCGTGGCCCGCGGTTACGCGCCAGGAAGCGATGTTTGCAGGTCAGACACTTCCATGGATATAGCCCCAGATGCAACAGGACCACGCGCTCCAAGAAAGTCTTACGCGTCGACCGCGTTGTGTTGGAGGAGTGACATTCTTTGCAGTGAATCACTGAAGAGGTCTGCATAACGCTGAGATTATATGCATATTCATGGAAACCGGCTGCACTTTATTCGACCTCGTTTGACGCCCGCGGCTATTCGGGCAGGTTGTGGCTTTCGCAAAAAATGGCTGCAAGTGGAACTTTCGCTCCACCTGCAGCCATTGTCTTTAATCTCTTTGTTTCGGGTAAAGGCCTTGGTTAGGCGGGCTGGATGTTCGCAGCCTGCTTGCCCTTGGGGCCGGTCGTGATGTCGAAGGTGACGCGCTGGCCTTCCTGAAGGGACTTGAAGCCACTTGAGTTGATTGCCGAGTAATGCGCGAAGAGGTCCTCGCCACCGTCTTCCGGGGTGATGAAGCCAAAGCCTTTTGCGTCGTTAAACCATTTTACTGTTCCGTTTGCCATTTGATGCTCCTGATTGCAGGCGATATTTCGCCGACAGCTTGATGTTAGCAGGTACACAGAGAGTTAAGGGGAAAATTCGCGCCGAGAGGCTTTGGCTCCCGGTCTCAAGTGGGGCCCCCCTTCCCCCTTAAAGTATCCAAAGTATTGCAAATAAAAGACTTAATACTCAAAGTCTTCATTCCAAATGGCTTACGGACAAAATGTTCATTCCAATAAACTTATGCCGCTAACGTAGAAATGGCTGCATCGGGGTTACCGTGCAGCCGTCTACTGTTCTCTGTCTTAATTGTAGCAGCCGCGTCAACTCAAAGAGGACAGATCCAGACTGCAGAGTTGTCGCAGGCGGTGCATGGTTTGATAGAGGGATGAAGAAGATTCTTTTGAGCTGGAGCGGGGGCAAGGATTCGGCGTGGGCGCTTCATCTGCTGCGGCAGACTGGTGAGTTCGAGGTAGGTGGTTTGCTGACGACGGTGAATGAGCGGTTTCGACGCGTGGCCATCCATGGGTTTCGCGAGGATTTGCTGGAGCGACAGGCGGAGATGGCCGGGCTGCCGCTGTGGAAGGTGGACCTGCCGTTTCCCTGCTCGAATGAGGAGTATGAGGCGCGGATGGCTGCGACGTGCGAGGGGGCGGTGAGCGAGGGTTTTGTGGGGGTGGCGTTCGGGGATTTGTACCTCGAAGAGATTCGGGCGTACCGCGTGGCGAAGCTGGCGGGGACGGGACTGGAGCCGGTGTTTCCGGTGTGGGGGATTCCGACGGACACGCTGGCAGAGGAGATGATGGCGGGCGGTCTGCGAGCGCGGCTGACGTGCGTCGATCCGAGAAAGGTTCCGGCGGAGTTTGCGGGGCGGGAGTGGGATGCTTCCCTGCTGGCCGAACTGCCGGATGGGGTCGACCCGTGTGGGGAGAATGGCGAATTCCATTCGTTCTGCTGGGCGGGGCCTATGTTTTCGAAAGAGATTCGGGTGGAGGCTGGAGAGCGGGTGGAGCGGGATGGGTTTGTCTATGCGGAGTTAGTGAAATGGGATTGAAGCTGGAGAATGGATAGAACTCAGAGCTGGAGGCAAGTCCGTTGAAGAGCGGGTGAGCGTTAGTTGCCGGGATTCATACGGGAGCGGGCTTCGCGCAGATGACCAGTGGCAGGAATGTGGGCTCCAGCCAGGGCCAGGCCCATGCGGGGAGTGTTGTTGTAGATCGTTTCGTATTGTCCGGCGGCGACCTGGTAGGTCTCGTGCCAGATGCCGACGGTGCCATCGGTGCCGACGCGCCGGTTGAAAGCTGTCCACGCGGGGAGATGATTTGCGTTGCGGGCCTGGGCGTAGGCGATGAGATGGTCGAAGCTGCGCCAGTATTGCGTGACCATCACTCCACGCCAGTAGACGGAGGTGTGTGCGCCGAGGAAGCCGGAGTCGGGATTGGCGTAGAGCTCACGAAGCATGGGACCCATGGCTGCGGCGGTAGGGATCCATTTGTTGAAGGCCAGCAGCCGGTTGATACGCATGCCGATGAGGAAGACCACGAAGGAGCCTTCGATCTGGGCGGTATAGCGGCCTGGGAAGACTTTGCTCATAGAATTCCGGCAGAGATGTTTCCGTAACGGACGAGACGATTTATTGGATGGTACCGAGTAAGGAAGGGTTCAGCGTTGTATGCTTAGACGCGACTTTGTAACCGATTTCAGGAGCCTCTATAAATGCGACTTTTTGCCAGCCTCTTGTGTGCCCTTCTTCTCTCTGTCGCTCCGGCCTTTAGCCAGACGCAGCTCGCCGCCACGCCACCGATGGGGTGGAATAGCTGGAACCACTTCGCCGCTCATGTGACCGATGCCGATGTGCGCTCGGCGGCCGATGCGCTGGTGAGCACGGGTATGCGCGATGCGGGTTATGTCTACGTCAACGTGGATGACACCTGGCAGGGCAAGCGTGATGCGCAGGGCGTTCTGCATCCGAATGAACGCTTCCCCGACATGAAGGCGCTGGGCGATTACATCCATTCCAAGGGGCTTAAGTTCGGCATCTACTCCGGGCCGGGAGAGAAGACCTGCGGCGGGTATGCGGGGAGCCTTGGCCATGAGGAGCAGGATGCGAAGATGTACGCTTCGTGGGGCGTCGATTTTCTGAAGTACGATCTCTGCTCGTTTCAGGACAACATGCACAAAGCGCAGGCCGAGCATCCGAATGACCCGAATGCTGCGAACAATCTGATGATTGCCGCTTACCGAAAGATGGGAGATGCGCTGAAGGCTACGGGCCGTCCGATTGTTTACAGCCTTTGCCAGTATGGGGTCGATCAGCCGTGGAAGTGGGGGCCGGGGCTGGGAGCGAACATGTGGCGGACCACCGACGATATCGATGACTCCTACGGACGGATGATTGCGATTGGGTTCAGTCAGGCGGGGCTGTCGAAGTATGCGGGGCCGGGGCATTGGAACGATCCGGACATGCTTGAGATCGGCAACGGCAAGATGACCGCGGACGAATATAAGACGCACATGAGCCTGTGGGTAATTCTCGCTGCGCCACTGCTGGCGGGCAACGACCTGAGCACGATGACCGAGGCGGATAAAAGTCTTTTGATGAATAAGGACGCGATTGCCATCGATCAGGATTCGCTGGGCAAGCAGGGCGATCGCCTGTATGAGAGCGGCGATCTGGATGTTTGGACCAAGCCGCTGAGCGGTGGACGCGTGGCGGTGGGGCTGTTCAACCGGAGCTGGAGCGTTCGCGAGGTTTCGGTGGACCTGGGTCAGATTGGATTTCCAAACGGCGGCAGCGTGCGTGACGTGTGGGAGAAGAAAGACCTGGGGCATCGCTCGGGCGTCGTCGTCGAGACGCTGCCCAAACATGGTGCGGCTCTGCTGATCGTTGGTAAATAAGCGTTCGGGTAGTGGCGCGAATGCATTGAAGCTACGTTAAGCCTGTGCCGGACGCTGATTGGCCATTGCCAATCAGCGTCCGGTGCTTCTATGCGAAAGTGGAAGTATGCCCCACCGCAGCCCCCATCCCAATCAAAGACGAGCGCTAGGATTCGCGGCATGCATGCTTGCAAGCTCCCTGTGGGGCTGCGGCTTTTTCTTCGGCAAGATCGCGCTCGTCGAGATGAACTTCGCGCATATGGTGCTGTACCGGTTCCTCTTCGGCATGGTGCCGCTGCTGCCGCTGCTCATCACCCACCGTCCGCACCTGAACACGAAGGAGTGGGGAGTGCTGCTGGCGGCATCTTTCCTCGGTGTACCGTTGCAATTCCTGCTTCAGTTTTATGGCTTGTCGATGACCACGGTAAGCCATGCGGCACTGATGGTCGGGACGATGCCGGTGATCCTCGCGGTGGGCGCCACGATCTTCGCGCATGAGCGAATGGATCGCGTCGGCTGGATTGCTATGGCCGCCTCTACCTGCGGGGCCGCGATGATCGCCCTCGGCGGCCGCCACCACGCGGGCGCGGGCGGTTCATCGCTGGCGGGCGACCTGCTGATTGTCGCTTCCCTGTTCATTGCGCTCTTCTGGATTCTCTTCAACAAGCAGCTTATGGAGCACCATTCGCATATCGTCATCACGGCCTACGGGCTGGCGCTGGGCACGGCGATGCTGCTGATCTGGGTGCCGCTGGAGTATGGCCTGCCTCCTGTGGCTCACATATCGATGAAGGTGTGGCTGGCGCTGGCAGCCAGCGGTTTGCTCTGCACCGCAACTACGACGCTGTTGTGGAACTGGGGACTGACGCAGGTCCCGGCGTCGCAGGCGGGCGTGCTGCTCAATATGGAGCCGCTGATCGGCAGCCTGCTTGGCGTCATTGTGCTGGGCGAACATTTGGGACCCGATGCCTGGGCCGGCGGCGCGCTGATTCTAGGGGCGGCCATTTTGCTGACCACTCGCTCCCGGACCCGGGTGCGCGAGCAATTGCCCATCACCTGACAGGGTCGCCGGTTCCCTCATCCCGCGAGAGCGTTCTTCCCAATTGACAGCGTCGTCAGCCGCCAGATGAAGGTAAGCGTCGACCCAGCCACAATTAATCCGGCACAAAGCCCCAGCCACAGCCCCACTGCTCCATAGTGCAACCGGAAGGCGAGGAGATATCCCACCGGAAGCCCAATCACCCAATAACCCACAAGCTGCACAATCAGTGCCGCATGAGTATTCCCTGCCCCACGCAAAGCTCCCGTCGCGGTGATCTGAAGGCCGTCAAAAAACTGGAAGGCGGCGGCGACCAGCAGAAACGGAATCGTAGCGGCGATCACGGCACTATTTTCGGTAAAGGCGTGAGCGATGGCATGGGGAAACAGGGTCAGCATCGCCGAGAAAAATGCCATGCACCCAGCGCCAAGCAGAATCGCAGCCCACCCCGCAGCAGAGGCTTCGGCTGGTGCGTTGCGCCCAATCGCCTGCCCTACCCGGACGGCAGCAGCCGTCGAGATCGCAAACGGCACCATAAACGTTAAGCTGGCGCAGTTCAAGGCGATCTCATGGCCCGAGAGCGGCAGCGGGCCCATCGTTCCAATCAAAAAGGTGACTGTGCCGAAGATAGCGACCACTACAAAGATCTGGGCGCCCGCCGGTGCGCCCAGAGACGCGAGCCGTCGCAGCCGCGAGGTTTCGATATGACGCAGCATCGAACGCAGGCCGTAGTTGTGGCGGTCTTCGACACGCCATACCACTGCAACCAGAAAAAGGGCGAGGTAAAGCCGAGAGATGGAGGTCGCCAGTCCCGATCCCGTTACGCCAAAGGCGTGAATATGGACCGGGCCCCAGGAGTGTCCGTAGATCAGCAGCCAGTCGCCAAGGGCGTTGAAGAGATTGGCTGAGATCAAGGCCACGGCGATTGGACGGACATGGTTGAAGGCCTGGAGATATCGCCGCAGCGCGAAGTAGAGAAACAGCGACGGCGTACCCCAGTTCAGCGCGCGGAGAAACGCAACCGCTCCTATCAACACTCCATGATCGATAGGCAGCCGAAGCAGCATGATGGGCGCAAGTGCGACGAGGACGTAGAGCAGAATGGCCAATACGGCGGCAAGAATCAGGCCGTGGTAGAGCCAGCGGTTGGCCTCATCGTAGCGCCCCGCACCGTGGGACTGGCTGAGGTAGGTGTCCAGACCGAGCAGCACCCCGGCGATGCCGAACGCCACGGTGTTGTAAAGAATCTGCCCTAATGCCACCGCCGAGATGGCCAGCGCGGGTGACGCCATGTGCCCCACCATCATGGTGTCCACTATGCCCATGGTCATCCAGCCCAGTTCGGCCGCCACCAGCGGAATCGCAAGCGTGAGCAGCGGGCGGATTTGGCGACGGATAGACATCTTTCGATCGATGCGGATTAGACACAGAAGCGGCGGCGGGTTCTTCGCACCATCTGAAATGGTGCTGCTTTCTCACCGGATTTACCGCACGACGGGCAGCATTCTCCATTTACTGAGGAGTAATGATCCCGCCAACCGGCAGGCTCGTAGGCAGGCGATGACGCTTCAGCATTTCTTCGCGCTTCGCTGCTTGTTCGAGGTCGTCCATGTATTGGAAAACAGAGAGAGGGCCACCGCACTGAGGACAAACGGTCTGCGAAGTATCTACTGATACATGATGACAGCGAGAGCACCCAAGCGAGGAGAGACTGGACATGGGTACGATGGTACTGGATTGCCTAAAGGGGAGCGAATGCAAAACGACAGTCAAAGATCCCACCCCGTCCGCATGATTGCGATTGATATGGACGGCACACTGCTGGGCACAGATGGCCATGTGAGCGCCCGTAATCTGGCCGCACTGCAAGCAGCGGAGGGTGCTGGCGTAGAGATTGTGGTGGCCACGGGCCGGAGGCACTCCTATGCGATGCGGCAACTGCGAGGGCTGGGACTGAGGGACGAAAATGTGCTGATCAGCTCAAACGGCACCGTCACACGCACTATAGGCGCCGCGTTATTGGAAAGAAACCAGATGCAGATAGAGACGTCACGTTGGCTGTGCGGCCATATTGATGAGTTTCGTAATGCATTGGTGATCACGTTCGACACGGTGGGAACAGATGGAGAAGACGCACGGGGCTCTCTCGTGGTCGAACATTTAGAGGAGTTGAACGGGAGCATCGGTAAGTGGATGGCTGCCAATGAACCCTACATCGCCCAGGTGGCACCGATCGAGCGATCGCTGGAGGGCGAGGCACCCATCCAGATGATGCTGTGCGGGACGATCGAGCGGATGCGGCGAGCGGAAGCACGGTTGCTGGAGCATCCGGGTGTGTCAGCAGTGGGCGTGAATCCGCAGGAGCATACGGCCAGCGAGGTCGCACTGCACCGGACGGAGTATCCGGAGCGAGACTTAAGTATTGTGGACATACTGCCAGCAGGATGCAGCAAAGGGGCGGCGCTGCTGCGGCTGGCTACAAAGCGTGGGGTGAGAGCAACGGAGATTCTGGCAATCGGAGACAACTGGAACGATGTTTCGATGCTTGAGATGGCTGGGCATAAGGTGCTGATGGGCAACGCTCCTGATGATTTGAAGCAGACCGCGGTGGAACGGGGATGGTTTGTGGGCCGACGACACGATGAGGATGGAGTGGCCGAAGCGATTGAGGCGGTATTGGCTGAGACCTTGTCACGCACAACCTAGTTTTCGCTGGGGGCGGTGATAGGCTTTAATATGATGCGGCTAAAGAGGATGCAGCCTCGGTTGATGATGCTGGCGGTAGTGGGGATGGTATGCCCGCTGGCGCATGCGGCTGAGCATGTAACCCTGCGAAATGGATTTGAGCTGAATTGTGTGCGCCAGGAAGCGGTTGGCAATAAGATCCGGCTTTATCTTCCTCAGCAAAATCCGGCAGTGGATTCCGCCAGCACAGACACGAGTTATCTTGAGGTTGCCGCAGATGCGATTGTCCGCGTTGAGACGGTTGCTGACCTACCGCAACCATTAGCTAAGACGAAGACTCCGGCATCTACGCCCGGCGATGCCACACCAACCCAAGCGGAGATGCACGAGATGCTGGCCCATGCTGGAGCCATGCATCACGTTGACACGGATCTTCTGGCAAGCGTGATGAAGGCCGAGAGCGGCGGGCATGTACGGGCTGTCTCGCGGACAGGAGCGCGAGGCCTGATGCAGTTAATGCCAGCGACGGCCAGCGAGATGGGTGTACAGGATGCGTTCCGTCCAGACCAGAACATTGCTGGCGGGACGGCATATTTAGATGAGCTTTTGACCCGGTATCGCGACAATATCGCGCTGGCGCTGGCGGCGTATAACGCTGGGCCGGGGGCGGTCGACCGATACCACGGAGTGCCACCGTACCGTGAGACGAGGGAGTACGTGGCACAAGTGATTCGCGAGTTCAACCGGCGCAAACAGATGACCCTTGTGGCACGGGCTCAGTAGCGTTGCCGGAGATCACCATTCAGTCAGCCAGAGAGAGCACACGATGAAAAAGCGTAGTGGAATAGTGTGGATTGCGATCGTTGTTGTGCTTGCAGTGATCGTTGTTGTGTTCCGTAATAAAGTGCACTTTGACTGGCCAATGTTCTGGCATCAGTTGCGGCATGTAAGCGCGATCCACATCTGGGCGGGCATCGCGCTCATCTATGGCACCTACTGGCTGCGCTCGGTGCGGTGGGCTGTGTTTCTATCGCCGACAAAAAAAGTGCCTGCCCATGCTCTGCTGGGGTCGCAGTTTATCGGTTTTACGGCGGTGGCGCTGTTTGGCCGGCTCGCCGATCTCACCCGGCCATACCTGGTGTCGAGGCGTGTGGCGTTGCCGCTGAGTTCACAGGTCGCGGTGTATACGATTGAGCGAATGTTCGACCTTGGGGCGGCTGCAGTTATCTTTTCGAGCGCGCTGGCATTTACTCCGAAAGATCTTCCGCATCACGAAGTCTTCGTGCGCGCTGGTGTGCTGAGTCTGGGGCTGACGGTTGTGATCGCTGTTTTTGCAATCACCGTGCGGGTAGCGGGCGCAATGGTGGCTGGTTTCGCGCGAGCCACGTTGGGACGGCTCTCAAAGCCAGTGGGCGAAAGCATTGCAACCAAGATCCTCGGGTTCCGTGACGGCCTGAATGCGTTGTCGTCGATGCGTGATTTCGGCGTTGCGGCGCTCCTTTCGCTGGCGATGTGGGCAATGATTGGCACGGCGTATATGCAGACGGCACATGCGTTTGTTCAGACACCTGAGCTTGCCAGCCTTACGTTTTCGCGAACTATGCTGTTGATGGCCGCCAGCATTGGCGGGTCGCTGCTGCAGCTTCCGATTATCGGTTGGTTTACGCAGATTGCCGTAACCGCAGCGGCGATGCATGCTTTTTATGGCGCTCCGATCGAGGCTGCTACGGCTTGTGGAGCGATGCTGCTGGTGGTGACGTTCCTCTGCATCATCCCGACTGGGCTTGTGTATTCGCGAGTGGAGCATGTGAACCTGAAAAAGATCGCGAGCGAGAGTGAAGCTGCCGGGCAAGAGCCAGAAATACTGGAGACCAACGTCGACCACGGATAGACACGGTCGGTCTCATTGTGCGCTCGCTGCTAGAATCGAATTATTCCGATGAAGTGCCCCTACTGTGGTTTTGCCCAGGATCGAGTCGTTGATTCACGAGAGAGTAAGGATGCGGATTCTATCCGCCGCCGACGCGAGTGTGAAGGCTGCCACAAGCGGTTTACAACCTACGAGCGGATCGATGAAATCCCCTACATGGTGGTGAAGAAAGATGGCCGCCGCGAGAAATTCGATCGCCAAAAAGTGTTGAGCGGTCTTCTTCATGCCTGCGAGAAGCGCCCGGTCTCCGCCCTAAAACTTGAGCAGATTGTGGATGAGACGGAGGCCTATGTGGTGGACTCGCCGGAGCGCGAGCGCTCGACCAGCGAGGTAGGCGAACAGATCATGCAGCGTCTGAAAGACATCGACACGGTCGCTTATATCCGGTTTGCGAGTGTGTATCGGGACTTCAAAGATGTGCGCGAGTTCAAGGCTGAGTTGGAAGAGCTGTTGAACGGTAAAGACCAGAAGAAACGGCGATAGCGGAAAGAGATATGGCGAAAACTCATAAGATTACTTTGATTCCGGGCGATGGTATTGGTCCGGAGGTTTCGGGTGCGGTAGTACGTGTTGTCGAGGCGGCGGGAGCTGCGACTGGCGTGGCCTTTGAATGGCATCGCCATGCGGCGGGAGCAGACGCATTCGAGAAGACAGGCGAGTACATCCCGAAGGCGCTGTACGACTCGATTGAAGAGAATCGTGTGGCGTTGAAAGGTCCAGTGACGACGCCGATTGGCGGCGGCTTTGCTTCGATCAACGTTACGCTGCGGCAGAAGTTCGAATTGTTTGCCAACTTCCGCCCGGTCAAGAGCCTGCCCGGATTGAAGACCAACTATCCGAATATCGACCTGATCATCGTGCGGGAGAATATGGAAGACCTGTACGCCGGGCTCGAGCATATCGTAGTGCCGGGAGTGGTGCAGGCGCTGAAGATCATTACGGAGAAGGGTTCGACGAGGATTGCGAAGTTTGCGTTCGATTACGCACGCAAGCATGGACGGAAGAAGATTCACGCCATCCATAAAGCGAACATCATGAAGCTTTCAGATGGCCTGTTTTTGCAATGTTGCCGAACGGTGGCCGAGGGCTTTCCGGAGATCACCTATGCGGAACATATCGTGGACAACACCTGCATGCAGTTGGTGATGAATCCGTATCAGTACGACATTCTGCTGACAGAGAATCTGTATGGCGACATTTTGAGCGACCTGTGCAGTGCATTTGTGGGTGGGTTGGGCTTGGTACCGGGGGCGAATCTTGGGACGGAATGCGCGATCTTTGAGGCGGTGCACGGCTCGGCTCCAGATATTGCAGGAAAAGACATGGCGAATCCGACGGCGTTGATGCAAAGCGCGGTGTTGATGCTGCACCACATTGGTGAGAGCGAGACGGCCAACCGCGTACAAACCGGGCTGGAGCAGGTGTATCGCGAAGGCAAGACTCTAACGAAAGATGTTGGGGGCACCAGCGGAACGAAGGCGTTTGCGGACGCAGTGTTGGCGGCGATGGAGATGCCACAAGCAGTATTGGCATAAAAAATCAGGCATAGGAGTGGTTGGGATGAAGCAGGTGTTCGGTTGGTTGATGACTGGAGTAGTGGCGAGTGGGTTGGTGGCTGGGTTGGCTGGGTGCAAGCCACATACACCCGCTCAAAAGAGTCAGACAACTGCGAGCACAAATGCTGCACCTGCGCCTGTTCAAAGTGCCGTGCCGCTTGACCCTGCGACGCTGGGCGATGTGAGCGGAACCGTGCATTTCTCTGGAAAAGCTCCGGAGCGTATCCGCATTGATATGAGTCAGGACCCGGTGTGTTCGATGATGGGCGGCGATAACTTCGCCGAGCAGTATGTCGTGCACGATGGCAAGTTGGCGAACGTCTATGTCTATGTCAAAAGCGGGCCTCCTGCGGCCATGTCGGCTCCTGCCACCACAACGGCTCCTGTAGTGCTGGACCAGATTGGCTGTAAATATGTGCCGCATGTGATTGCCCTGATGCAGGGCGGTTCGGTGGAGTTCCGCAATTCAGACGGGACGATGCATAACATCCATACCATACCGACCGTGGCCGCCAACAAGGAGATCGATGTTTCGCAGGGGCCGAAGGGCGCGCCGGAGGTCAGGAGTTTTCCTGACCCTGAGGTCATGATGCCGGTGCGCTGCAATAACCATCCGTGGATGAACGCGTTTATCAATGTTTCGGCCACGCCGTTTTTCGCTGTAACCGATGCCAATGGGCGCTTTGAGATCAAGGGATTGCCCGCCGGGACTTACACCCTGGCGGTTGTGCACGAAAAGATGGGTGAGCAGACCATGACTGTGACGGTCAAACCCCATGCGACGGAGACGGCTAACTTTACTTACTCAATCAAGAAGTAGGGACAGCCGGAACACGCGGTTTAGCCACTTATGGCCGGGTTGCGTCAAAATACCGCCTCAAGAGCGGCAACAGATCAAAGTCCGTGTGACGGTTGTGGCTGCGCCGCGTTATTCTTGAAGATATGGAACGGCGCAAAGTTGGAATTCTGGGCGCGACCGGCATGGTCGGGCAGCGATTTATTCAATTATTGAGCAATCATCCGTGGTTTGAGATTGCGTGGCTGGCTGCGAGCGATCGCAGCGCAGGCAAAACGTACGGCGACGCGTGCCGGTGGAAGCTGGATACGCCGCTGCCAAAGCATATTGCAGCGATGACGATGCAGCCGAATGTGCCCGAAGGTACAGTTGGGGAGTTGCCGAAGATTATCTTCGCGGCGCTCGACGCGGACATTGCACGCGAGCTGGAGCCGAAGTTTGCCGCTGTAGGCTGCGCGGTGATCTCGAATTCGAGCGCCTTTCGCATGACGCCGGATGTGCCGCTGGTCGTTCCAGAGGTCAACGCCGATCATCTCGCTTTGATCGAAGCCCAGGCCTCGCGCAGGGAAAACGGCGGCAAGGGCGGTTATATCGTCACGAATCCGAATTGCAGCGCGATTGGGCTTGTCATGGCGCTAAAACCACTGGAAGAACGGTTTGGTATCGAGAGCCTCTTCGTGAGCACGATGCAGGCGGTGAGCGGAGCGGGATATCCCGGCGTTCCTTCGCTGGACATCATGGGCAATGTGGTGCCGTTTATCAAAAACGAAGAAGAGAAGATGCAGGAAGAGGTTGGCAAGCTGCTCGGGCGGCTGGACGGCAGAAAAATCGAGATGCTGGATGCGAAGGTCAGCGCTCACTGCAACCGCGTTCCCGTCGAGGATGGGCATACCGAGTGCGTCAGCATCAAGCTCAGGAAGAAAGCTACGCGGGAAGAGATTCTTGCGGCCTGGAACGAATTTCTGCCCCTGCAGGGACAGCATCTGCCAACGGCTCCATCGCAGCCCGTAGAGTACGACGACGGGGTGGATCGTCCGCAGCCCCGACTGGACAAGATGCGCGGCAACGGCATGGCAGCAACTGTCGGCAGGTTGCGCGAGTGCAGCCTGTTGGACTGGAAGTTCGTTGTGCTCTCGCACAATACGATTCGTGGAGCTGCCGGAGCTGCCGTGTTGAATGCGGAGGTCCTGGCCTTGCTGGGTAAGCTGGACAAGTTAGATGTAGCTGTAACGCCGGCTGTGGCGGTGATGGCGTGAGCACTGTACGTGAACAACTTGTAGTGATGAAGTTCGGCGGAACATCGGTTGAGGACGCAAAGGCCATTGATCGCACTGCCGCCATCGTTCGCGGCCGTCGCGAGCGCGGGCTGGAAGCTGTCGTCGTCGTATCGGCGATGGCCAAGGTGACCGACCAGTTGCTGGCTGCCGCTGCGGCTGCCGGACGCGACGACAGAGCGGGCGCGTTGGCCATCAGCGCAAGACTGCGCCATCGGCATATCGATACAACGGCCGACCTGCTTGACGGCGAACGGTTTGTCCAGTTGCAGGAAACCATCAACCACGAGTTCGATGCACTGGACGATCTGCTCCGCGGTATCGCTGCGGTGGGTGAACTAACGGCGCGCACCAACGATCTGGTGGTGAGTTTTGGCGAGCGACTGTCGAGCCGCATGGTTGCGGCTGCATTCGAACAGCGTGGCTTGCAGGGCGCGCATGTCGATGCCCGTACCTGCATCGTGACCGACGCACACTATGGCAAGGCAGTGCCGCAGGAGAACGCGATTGAAGCAAAGCTGACCGAACTCGTTCTGCCGCTGATCGAGGCGGGACAGACGCCGGTGATGGGCGGATTTATTGGAGCGACGAAGGAAGGCATTACGACCACGCTGGGCCGTGGGGGCAGCGACTACACTGCGGCATTGGTTGGCGGGGGAATGCACGCGGGCGCAATCGAGATCTGGACGGACGTAAATGGAATCATGACGACCGATCCTCGCATCTGCCCGGATGCACTGCGGGTAAAGACGATCAGCTTTGAAGAGGCGGCGGAACTGGCCTACTTTGGAGCGAAGGTGCTGCATCCTGCGACCATCCTGCCTGCGGTTCAGAAGAGCATCCCTGTGTGGGTGCTGAACTCGCGCAACGCGGAGAACGAAGGAACGAAGATCACGGCGCTGGCCCCGAAGTGCGCCAGTCCGTTCAAGAGCATTGCTGCGAAGAAGCGGCTGACCATCATCGACGTCGTCGCCAGCAGAATGCTGATGTCGCATGGATATCTGAAGGCAGTTTTCGATGTCTTCGACAAATACAAGTGCGCGATCGATATGGTTTCGACCAGCGAAGTGAGCATCTCGCTGACAGTGGACTCGAACGAGAGGCTACCGGAGATCTGCGAAGAGCTAGGCAAGATTGCCGATGTGAAGTACGAGGGCCGCAAGGCGCTGGTTTGCCTGGTGGGTGAAGATATTCGCGGACATAACGGTATCGCCGGGCAGGTATTCAGCGCGGTGAGCCATGTCAATGTGCGGATGATCTCGCAAGGTGCGAGCGAGATCAACATGAGCTTTATGATCGACGAAGAAGATGTCGAAGAGGCCGTGCGGAGTCTGCACAAGCGATTCTTTGTGAATCCGGATGAGACCATATTCGACGTAGCAGCTCGGGCTCCAATTGCGGTCAAGGCGTAGGAAGGAACACATGCGGATATTGGTGTTAGGACAAGGCAAAACGGGCAAGCTGGTAGCGACAATCGCGGCTGAGCGTGGCCATGGGGTTCATGTCTTGGATGCCAAAGAAAATGCACATGCCTCTGCCCTGACTCCACCCTTTGTTGCGGGATTTGATGTAGTCATCGACTTTACCGCTCCGGAAGCGGTCGTCCAAAACATGCGAGCGTGCCTGGCGACGGGCGCGAAGATGGTGGTTGGCACAACAGGCTGGTATGACAAGCTGCCGGACATGAGAGCCTTGGCGGAACGAAAGCAGGCCGGTTTGCTGTACGGAACGAACTTTTCCATCGGCGTGCAAGTGATGTTCCAGTTGGCGGCAAAGATGGGCGAGTCGCTGAAGAATGCTGGCTACAAGTTTTCCATTGAAGAGACCCATCATGTCACCAAGCTGGATGCGCCCAGCGGAACAGCGATTACCTTGGCCACGGTGGTCGAAACGGCATCGGGATATCAAAGGGTTCCCATTGAGTCGAAGCGCGAAGGCGATGCGCCCGGCACACATGTACTTGTAGCGCAGAGCGAGGCGGACAAACTAACGCTGACGCATGAGTCGTTCTCGCGGCGTGGATTCGCTGAAGGCGCGGTACGTGCGGCGGAGTGGCTGTCTTCGCGGACAGGGTGCTACGACTTTCAACATATCTACACACAGATTTAGGTTTGCATTGAACGGGGATTTGCCATGAGCACAATGGAAGTAGAAGCAGCGAAGTTCGCGGATTTGGCGTTTGAAGAAAAGCTGGACCGGTTGGCTGAAGTCGCTGTGAAGGTTGGCCTGGGCCTGCGCGCAGGGCAGGAACTCATTATGTCCGCTCCGATGGAGGCGCTGCCGCTGGTGCGGCGAATCACCGAACATGCTTACAAAGCTGGCGCGTTGCTTGTCACGACATTTTATGGCGACGATCCCTCCGTGCTCGCTCGATTTGCCTACGCTCCCGATGCGAGCTTCGACTACGCGCCAAAGTGGCTACAGGATGGAATTGCCGAGGGCTTTAGAAGTGGAGCAGCGCGGCTCGCCATTGCAGGCGCTAACCCTGCGCTGCTGGCAAAGCAGGACCCGGCCAAGGTCGCACGCGCCAATGTCGCGGCGTCCAAGGCAGGCAAGCCCGCGATGGAATTGATCACACGGCACGAGATCAATTGGACGATCGTTGCCTATGCAACGCCGGAGTGGGCGAAGCTAGTGTTTCCAGAGGATGCCGAAGATGTTGCTATCGCCAAATTGTGGGAAGCGATCTTTGTTGCCTCGCGTGTGAATGCCGATGATCCAGTCGTGGAGTGGCAGCAGCATGGAGAGCGGCTGAAGAAGCGCGTCGATCTGTTGAATGCGAAGCGGTTTTCGGCGCTGCACTTCAAGGGACCGGGAACGGATTTGACTGTGGGACTGGCAGACGATCATCTCTGGGCAGGTGGGGGAACGACCGCCGGAAATGGAGTTTACTGCCAGCCCAATATTCCGACCGAGGAGTGCTTTACGACTCCGCATAAAGATCGGGTGGATGGAACGGTTCGGGCATCGAAACCGCTGTCTCATCAGGGGACGCTGATTGAAAATATCGCGGTGAAGTTTGAAGGCGGCAAGATTGTTGAAGCGACGGCGACGGCTGGCGAGGATGTACTCAACCGGCTGATCAGCACGGACGATGGCGCGCGGCGGCTGGGCGAAGTGGCGCTGGTGCCGCATTCCTCCCCGATTGCGCAGAGCGGTGTGCTCTTCTGGAACACGCTCTTCGATGAAAATGCAGCCAGCCACATTGCGCTCGGACAGGCCTATTCGACGTGCCTGATTGGCGGCGAAAAGATGGACGAGGAAGAGTTAGCTAGGCGCGGCGCGAATGCCAGCCTGATCCATGTGGACTGGATGATCGGCTCTGGCGCGATGGATGTGGACGGTGTGGCCGCTGACGGAACGGCTGAACCATTGATGCGGAAGGGCGAATGGGTTTAGTGAAGCCCATGCACAACAGCAGGCAAGGTAAAAGACAAGGTAAACTGCAACCACTATGGAACTGATGGGATGTGGAACGGCGCTGGTCACTCCTTTTCGCAAGGATGGCGGCGTAGATGAGCCTGCGCTGCATGCGCTGGTGAACTGGCAGATCGAGAGCGGAATTGATTTTCTGGTTCCCTGCGGAACCACGGGCGAGGCTTCGACGCTGACGGAGGCGGAGTGGCTCCGTGTCGTGGAGGTTGTCGTTGCGGCCACCGCAAAGCGGGTCCCGGTATTTGCAGGGTGTACGCACAATGCTACGCACGAAGTGGTGTTGCGGGCACGCAAGCTGGCGAAGGTGTATGGACTTACGGGAATTCTAACGGCGAATCCTTACTACAACCGTCCGGGGCAGGAGGGGCAGTATCAGCACTTCAAGGCAGTTGCGGAGGCTGTGAACCTGCCGGTTCTGCTTTACAACATTCCGGGGAGAACGGGCGCGAACCTGGAGCCGGCGACGGTTCTGCGGCTGGCGGAATTGCCGAACGTGATTGGAATCAAGGAATCCAGCGGAAATCTGGCGCAAATTACAGAGTTATTGACTACGGCTCCCCGGAATTTCAAGGTGTTTGCTGGAGATGATGGGATCGCTTTGCCTGTGCTGGCATTGGGAGGAAGTGGTCTGGTCTCAGTCGCCTCCAATGTGATTCCGGGACAGATGGCCCGGATGGTGGACGCGGCGCTGGAAAACGACTGGGTGGCTGCGCGGAGGATCAATCGCCAGTTTTTCAGGTTGATGCAGGCACACTTCTGGGAGGCCAGCCCGGCGCCCGTCAAGGCTGTGCTTTCGATGCTTGGGCGATGCGAAGATGTTTTGCGGCTGCCCATGGTCCCGGTTTCTGCGGCTACGCGGCGGAGGCTGGAATGCATGGTGGGCGAGTTGGGAATGCTGGTGGGGATTCCAGGGACCGGCGAAGATCTGCGGACTTTCTAGCAAATTGTTTGGATGAGTAACTTGAAAGAAAAAGGTGAAGAGTGAGTCTGGACGGAACGTTGCAGGAGCGGGTTGAGCATTGGTTTGCGCAGGGTACGGCTGCGGTAGGAAACAAAGAGGCTGAGGCGGCGTTTCTGGAACTTCGGAGTGGACTGGAAGCGGGTGCATTGCGTGCGGCGGAGCCCGATGGTTCGTCTCTCGGATGGCGCGTCAATGCATGGATCAAGCGGGGCATTCTGCTCGGGTTCCGACTCGGTTCGCTGGTGGAGATGGGTTCGCCGGAAGGACTTTCCTTTGTGGACAAGGCGACCTATCCGGCGCGGCGGTTTGCCGCGGCTGATGGGGTGCGCGTGGTGCCGGGCGGATCGAGCGTAAGGGCAGGAGCGTTTGTTTCTAAAGGGGTCGTGGTCATGCCACCGGCGTATGTAAACGTCGGAGCCTATGTGGATGAGGGAACGATGGTGGACTCTCACGCGCTGGTGGGGAGTTGCGCGCAGATTGGCAAGAGGGTGCACCTCAGCGCGGCGGCGCAGATCGGTGGAGTGTTGGAGCCGGTGAACGCAAGCCCGGTCATTATCGAGGATGACGTGCTGGTGGGTGGAAATACCGGGGTCTATGAGGGGACCGTAGTGCGCAAACGCGCGGTTTTAGCTGCTGGGACGGTGCTGACGCGGGGCACTCCGGTTTACGATCTTGTGCGCGGCGAGGTGTATAAAGCGACCGCCGAGATGCCGTTGATTATTCCGGAAGGGGCAGTCGTTGTCCCCGGGTCCCGAGCGGTAAACAAAGGAAAAGGACAGGAATGGGGACTGAGCATCTCGGCTCCGGTGATTGTTAAATATCGCGATGAGAAGACTGAATTGTCTCTGGTTTTAGAGGATATTCTGCGCTAATTGCCGAGGGTTTGAAAATGCGGCTTGAGGTTGAATCTGGATGACCGGAAGAATCATCCTCGCCGTGCTCTTCATGCTAAGCGGAGCCCTGCACTTCATTCTCCCGCAGGCCTATCTTCGAATTATGCCGCCGTATCTGCCTTCGCCGTCATTGCTCGTCGCCATCAGTGGCGTGGCGGAGATGCTGGGTGGAGTTGGGCTGCTCATTCCCTTCACGCGTCACCTTGCCGCGTGGGGGCTCATGGCGCTATTGATCGCCGTGCTGCCTGCCAACATCTACACGGCGACAGCTCATCTGCCGCTGCCCGGTCTGGCGGGACAGAGCTGGGTGCAGTGGCTCAGAATCCCGCTTCAGATTCCGCTTGTCTATTGGGCGTGGCTCTATACGCGAGGGTAAGTTGGTTTTTCTGCTGAAACCCATGTCCCAGAATCAGGACATGGGCATCCTGATTGTCGCAAGCCACGATTATTAGAGGTGGCGGGGACCATAGTGAAGGTAAAACACTACCGCTGACGCGATGAGGCAGTAGATACCGAACAGGTACCAACGTCCTTGCTCGAGCCAACTGCTGAGCCACTTGAGGGCGACCAGTCCGGCGAGGAAAGCGAAGACCATTCCCAGCAAGCTCATTAGCAGGCTGCTGTGCAGGTCGATGGGCGTCCCGCTTGCCGCTGCCGCGTGCGTGGCCTTCAACAGCCGCAAGGCCTCTTTGGCGATGGCCGCGGGGGTGAGGATGACGGCGAGGGCAAAGCTG
The DNA here is from genome assembly GCF_039993895.1 of Edaphobacter paludis. Lineage (NCBI taxonomy): Bacteria > Pseudomonadati > Acidobacteriota > Terriglobia > Terriglobales > Acidobacteriaceae > Edaphobacter > Edaphobacter paludis. Next base: position 845,696 of record NZ_CP121194.1, on the reverse strand, counting down.
AAGCGCTCTGCGCGGTCCTTGCTTGCTCCGGTCAGCATACCGGTCGAGATGGTTGCGCCGGAGCGGGAGAATCCGCGAAAGGGCAGGCATAGGCCCTGGACCGCGCCAATCCAGCCGGCCTGACGCATGGTGACGCTATCGCCGTAGACCTGCTGTTGGGCACCCATGCGTCGCTTTTCCATCAATCCCGCAATCAGGATCAGAATGCCGGCAGCAGCCAGCGCGGGAGCGACCAGATCAAGCCGGCCAAAGAGCGATTCGATCTCACCCTTCGATGCCCCGGCGAAGGCGGTCTTCTCAATAATCTTGATAATGGGGTAGCCGATGACAGCCGTCAGCAGAGAAGCCCAGATGGCGCGGATGGCGAAGCGCTTGAACGCATCGGAGCTGGAAAAGTAGGTCTTCTTCCACTGGCTCCAGAAATAAACGATGACGGCGAACATAGTGCCTGTATGCAGCATGACCAGCAGCAGCGTCATCGGCGGCGAGGAGGGGTCGAGTCCCAACAGCTTCTCCGCGACAACGACGTGGGCGGAGCTGGAGACGGGCAGAAGCTCGGCGAGGCCCTGCACGATGGCAAGAACAATCACTTGAAAGAATGGCATAGAACTATCCTAAATGGCAGGTTAGTCGTGCGGCAGGCAGTCGCTTACGAGAGCATCTTTTCAAATACCGCCCAGGTTTTAATCCGCTGGAAACCTTCGCGTAGATAGAATCGATGCGCGCCTTCGCGGGAGATGCGGGAGGTGACGCGTATGGTCGAGACACCTTGTTTCCTGCTCCACGCCTCAACCTCGGCGCAGAGTCTTTTGCCGATGCCCAGACTGCGCTGCGCCTCGCTGACGACGAGGCCGCTAATGAGGCAATAGGAAGGCGATTGAAGCTCGTGCATCACTGATGCCTGGACCCAGCCCACGATCTCCTCGCCCCCACTTGTATCCCGACAGGCGACTAAAGCTACCTGCCTCTCCGTGCACGAGGACAATCGGACGATATGTTCGGAGATTGCTTCGACCGAGACTTCGTACCCTAATTGCCTGCTGAGTTCGGCGACCGCTTGCGCGTCTTCGCGTGAGATGAATCGCACGATCAGAGAGTACGCATCGGAATGGGCAATCGAAGATTCGCTCATGGCAATTTAATGCTCGTATAGCAAGCTGTCATGGAGCGGCAGCCTTTTCGCAACCGCTCAATCGCTATCATTTCCGAAGATGGGAATTCCCTGCTGCACCTTGTAGGCGATGGCGGCGGCACGGGCGGCGAAGTCCGACTGCGGATACTTCTCCTTGAGCTCCTGAGCCAACGCTGCGGTGCGCTGAGCCGCATCCTGCGCTCGCTTGCGGTCGTCCTGAACGTTGTACATGGTTACCGCAACGCCCTGCCGGTACGTCGCGTTATAGAGTGCCTCGGCAGACTTGGGGCCATCGGGAAACTTCTGCGCGTACTTCTCGTAGAGACCAGACTCCATCTCCGGACACTTCGGCAGGCCCTGCCAGTCGCCGCAGAGTTTGTTGTCGAGCAGGTCGTAGGCTGCGAGAGCGGCAAACTTCGTGCCGGGATACATCTTCATCACCTTCTTCATCTCGCCTTCGTAGAGCTGCGGACGAAGATAGGCCTCCTGCTCCTTCGCGCTGGGGAGGGTGCTGATGTCTTCCTTCTCCAACTGCCAGCGAATGTCCGCCGACCGCCATGCTGCCTCTGCCGCGACGGGAGACTGAGGAAAATAATCGGCGGCCCGCTCGTATAGGAGATGGGCCGCCATGGCCGCTCCCTTGGGAGCATGCGGCTGAGATGCTTCATCCTCGAAATTCGCCGCGGCCCCGTAGAGAATGGCGTCGCCGCCAGGAGTCGCCGGACTGATGACACCCTTGTCTCGAATCCATCCCGAGGCGGGAGTGACTGTGTTGCTATCGTCGGTGAACTCGGGCTTGTTCTCGTCGCTGGTGTCCTCGATGTCGGTGTTCGCGAAGACCTGAATCCACGGGCCGCTGCGTTGGACCACCACTACTTCGTGGCCGGGAGTGACCACCGAAACCTTCTGCGCGTCCGCGTCGGCGGTGACATAGACGTTCGCCTCATGCACGACGGTGGCGCGTGCGGAGCGGTCGTATCCTGACTTGTCCTTCGACTTTTGACCTGAGGCCATCCCGGTCAGCAGCAATACTACCGAGACAACCACCACCAGACGCTGCTGAAAGTTTCGCTGAAGACAAAGAGAGAGCATAGGCGATTATTAGACGCTCCATTAATCGTTCGGGAGAGCCCGTACGCCATCATAGCGGCTCGTGGCTTAAACGGTCACTGCTTCGTGAGCCACGTGGACCCGGTCGCGGCCAGCGTGTTTGGCGTCATACAAGGCGCGATCGGCCACGCGGACGAGATCGGTAGAATCGCGAGCTGGCGATGGATACATCGCGATCCCGATAGACAACGAAATCTGCCGCAGGGTCTGCCCCTTGAACTGCACACGCAGCCTGCTGACGGCTTGGCGAATTACCTCTGCGCGCTGAACGGCTGTCTCTTCGTCTGTCTCGGGGAGGATGATGATGAACTCCTCTCCGCCGTAGCGGCAGACGACATCTTCGCTGCGGACTGACTGGCGGAAACAATCAGCCACCTCACGCAGCACGGCGTCTCCGGCCTCGTGTCCGAAGGCGTCGTTGAATGCCTTGAAATGATCAACGTCCAGCATGAGGACGGCCAGAGGGCTTGTGCTGCGGAGAGCACGATGCACCTCGCGCTCAAGGGCGATGGCCATGAAATGCCGATTGAAGAGATGGGTGAGTCCGTCGCGAATGGATTGGTTTTCAAGCTTCGTCCGCAGATTCAGAGCGGCAATCGTCATCGCTGCCAGTTCAACCATCTCGTTGATTTGGAGAATGCGACTTCGGGCGAGGTCCGCGATCTCTTGTGTGGGAAACGTGAGGTAGACAAATCCGAGCGTCTCGCCATGCGCGGCCAGAGGGATGCAAACATAATTTTCCGGCGGGTTGCCGATGAAGTGGCTGCAATTGATGGACGAGTGGCCCGGAGAGCGCCAGCGGAGATGGCCCGCCCGCAGACCGCAACAGGCGTCGGGGGCAAATCCTTCTGCGAGCGAGGAGGGGTCGTTCCATGTGGCGGCGATCTCCAACATGCTACGTGAATTGTTGATCATCAGTGTTGCGCCGCTACTGCCGGGAACGAGCGTCTGAAGGTGGCGAACGCTGCATGCTTGTGCTTCCGCCGCGGTAACGCACAAGTGCAGTTCATCGCGCGTTGCTTTCAGATGCGACGCCTCCGTTCCCCGGCGTTCGAGCGCTTCGATGGTCGCCTCCAGACGATCATTTGCGAGAGACAGTTGCTTCTCAAAAGTCTTGCGACGGAGAGCATCGCGAATGAGAAATGCAAAGAGCACAATCAGCACAATCAGCGATAGCCCGAGATAACCGGCTCCAACGAGCAAGCTTCTGACACCGCTGGCCTGCGACTCGTTGGAACGCAGCGTAAGGAGGCCTCGCTCTTCCTCCTGGATCAGGCTGATTACGTTGCGACAGGACTGGATCTGCTGATCGGGAACGGTCTTCGATTGACGGGCACTCTCCATGGCGCGGGTCAGCGCCTCCACTGAGGTGTCCAGTTCGTCTACGTGACGTTCCTGGGATGTATTGTCCTGCAACAGGTTTTGCAAGGTGAACACGCCGCTCCGCAGTGCGGCAACCGATCCCCCGGCGGCACGAAGATTATTTATGTCTCCCGTTGCCTGGTAAAGCTGCATGCTGGAGCTGAGCCGGTCAAGACGCTGCGATTCCAGCTGGAGGTTGTTGATAACGGTTTGGGAGTGATCCAGCCAGTTGCGGATTTCAATCAGGTGCCGCGTGTTCGAGTAGACAATCAGGCCACCGCCTACCGTGAATATAAGCGCACCAATAGCAGAGATGACCAGCAGAGGGATGACTTTGCTGGGCTTGAGTGGAGCATGTCGAGAGGTGGAAAGATCAGCCAATTTGAATATCCATGACACGCATCTGCCACGTGACGTTCACTTAGCGTACCGTGAATCTTTTCCGGTTACGCTGATACGAAAGTGGTAGTTCCACTTGGGCTGACGTATCTTCTAACGCTGCTCCAGCGTCTGCCGCAACTGTGGCTCCAGATTTCCGCCGCTCAGGATGACTGCTATTTTTCGGACCTTGGGCATTTCGTGAGCATGATACAAAGCAGCGGCAAAAGCCACCGCGCCGCTGGGCTCCGGAACCAGCTTAGTCGCGGTCAGCATAACACTCATCGCGGACAGAATTTCGTCTTCACTGACGGCCACGATGCCGTCTACGTACGCCATGACATGCTCGAAATTAAGCGCACCGAGGCTCTGCGTGCGCAGCCCGTCACCGATCGTGCGGGTGGTCTTCTCCGCGGGCCACTTCACCAGTCGCTTCGTCTCGAAGCTCTCCTTCGCGTCGGCTGCCAGTTCCGGCTCTGCTCCCCAGACCTGTATTCTCGGTGCGCTCAACTTCACCGCTGCGCTACTTCCAGCTAACAGGCCGCCACCGCTTACGGGCGCGAGGATCAGATCGACACTCGGCAACTGCTCCAGAATCTCCAACGCGCAGGTGGCTTGTCCAGCAATGATCGCCGCATCGTCGTAAGGGGGAATCACGGTATAGCCGAATTGCGCGGCGAGTTCCTCGGCCTTGGCCTGCCGCTCCGAGGACGCTGGTCCTACGATCACAATCTCGGCTCCCAAGGCCAGGGTCGCAGCCTTTTTAATCTCAGGAGTGTTGTCCGGCATCACAATCACGGCCTTCGCCCCCAGCGCACGCGCGGCATAGGCGACGCCCTGAGCGTGGTTGCCACTGGAGTAGGTAATCACGCCGCGCCGCAGGGCCTCGGACGATAGCTGTGCCATCATGTTGTAAGCGCCGCGCAGCTTGAAACTGCCAATCGGCTGCTCGCTCTCGGCTTTGATATAGATGTCGAACTCTGGCTCGGCAATCTTTTTCATTCTGAGACGGGCGCGCGCCACCCGATACAACGGAGTCCGCACCGCTACCCCGGCAAGCCGCTGCTGTGCCGCGCGTATCTCTTCCAGTGTGACCAACTCACTCATCTTCAATTCCTCAAGTTCGATTCCTCAAAAAATGCGTCCCAACCCGAAGTACCACTTGTAGTGACCGCTACCCCCGATGCTGCCTCCGCCGTAGAGTGGGCCTACCAACGTCTTCATCACAACAATTGCAGTTCCATCGTTCGGTACCGAGGGCGTGCCCGAATTGCCGCCGAAGATCTTGCCGAGCTCATAGAATCCGCCCGCATAGATGGCATCGCCGAAGATAGGGTTCAGGTGTGACAGCCGGATCAGATAGCCCGCCTGCCCGAGAAAGTAATCGTCGCCCAGCAGTTCTCCGCGGCTGTATGCCGTGAGGCGCAGTGGGCCGCCTAGCGAAAATCCAGCGAGGCCGAGGTTCGAGGCGCCAAAACTCGTGCCTCCGCTAGCAGTGCCAAATACGATGCCGCGCTTCCCGGCTGGGATAAAGTGTTCCACTGTTCCATTGAACTGGGAGAGGCCATTCATCGCATTGGGCCGCTGAGTGTAATAGCTGAAGTTCGAATGCAGCTCGGAGCCCTTCGTCGGCAACATAACCTCATCCTGTCCGAGGTACTGAAACCGTACCGAGGTGACCAATGGAGTCAGATTGAACTCCTGCCCCACCGATGAACCAATGGTGCGGTGCTCACCAAACCACTGATAGTCCTCCCCGACACGCAGCTCTGCTCTCGCGTTGAACTGGTAGGCCACGTCCGCACCCACGCCATTCTTCGACTGCCTGAACTGTGCCAGCTGGTCGCTGCCGGAATAGTATCCCGTCTCCGACTGCGTCATATACCCGTGCGGAGCGATGAACCATCGCGATTGTAGCTTCAGCGGCTTGTAAAGCTCTGCGTCGAAACCCGCAACCTGGCCGACCATGCCATCCACTCGAAGCTCCGAACCGGGTCCGACAAGATTCAGAAACGTGGCCCGCGCGCCAAAACCGAGTTGAATGTCATTCGAGTTGTTGGATAAAAGAGTCAGCCCCAAATTAAGAAACGGCGGCGCATAGTCCTTGATTCGCGGCCGGATCAGCAGGCCTGGCTTACCATTTTCATCCACCAGGTTGTAGTTGATGATCGAGAACGTTCCCGTGCCTTCAAGATCAGCGATGCTCTTTTCGATAGCCGCTGTATCGACGGGTTTACCGACAAACTGCTTGAACGAAGCGGCGACTTCAGAGCGTTCCGCGCCCTTCAGCCCATACACATCCACGAACTGCGGCACCGGCAGATGCGTTCGCCGCCGCGCATCTTTCTCAGCGACATATGCTTTCCAGTCCGCATCGTCGAGGGCATATCTCTCCAATGCGCTGGCATTGGCCTCCGCAGCTTTGCTGCCTTGCGGAATGATCTCCTCACTCTTGTCGAAGTCGGTTGCGCCGAACCTGCTGACGTCCGCCTTGATCAGGACAGTCGCGTTGTTCATGCTGGCCTGCTCATTCGCCGCCACCATAATCGACACATTCCTGCCTGCGACCGCCAACGGAGAACTCAGGCTCTCCGGGTTTACCGGGCCCGTGTCCAGATACACGGCGATGATGATATCCGCGCCCATAGCCCGCGCCACATCCACGGGCAGATTGTCTACCGCGGCGCCGTCGGAGTAGATTTCGTCGCCATGCTGCACCGGCGCGAACATTCCGGGAATCGACATCGTCGCCCGCATCGCCTGCGCGAGCGAACCATTCTCGAAGACGTGCTTGCTGCCCGTCGTAAGTTCGGTCGCGACGCAGCGGAAGGGGATGGGTAGATCGTCAAAATTCTTCAAATCGTAGTAGGGCATCAACGTCCGGTCGAAGAGCAGGCCTACCGCAGCTCCTGAGTTCAACCCTCTGGGCACGCTGATTCCATGTCTCAACCCAAAGTCCAGCCGATTCGGATACGCCAGCTTGTCTTCTTTTCTGCGGTAGCCCAGTGCCTGGAATGGAACCTGGCCGCTCAACACACCGGGCCAATGAATGCGGCCAACGAAGGCCTTGATGTCTTCCGGACTATTGCCTGCCGCATAAAGACCGCCTACCAGGCCACCCATACTCGTACCGGCCACGTAGTCCACCGGGATGTGATGTGCCTCCAGCCACTCGATTGCTCCGATGTGGGCGAAGCCCAGCGCGCCGCCGCCTTCGAGCACCAGTCCGATCGTAGGCCGTTTTGGAGGCACAATTTTCGGCTTTTGCGCCATCACTACCCGAAGCCCCAGCACCAAGATCACGCCACCAACACCAAGAAGAATTCGCCGGCAAATAGCGCAACGCGGAAAGGAGATCATCTGCAGATAAATCTACCAGTAACGGCAAGCCAAATGAATGATCTTGAGGGTAGATCGCCTGCCCACTCTGCCGGTTGACGTATGATTCGATCTGTATCCAAAGGATGGGACCATGTGTTTTTCAGCCACGGCGAACTTCGCCGGCAGCGCCGTTCTGGGTACCATTGGTGTCGCCACGATCGCAGAGGTGAAACACCGCCGCGCGTTCATGTTTGCAGCCATGCCTTTGCTGTTCGCTATACACCAGTTCATCGAGGGATTCGTCTGGCTGGGGTTGGATGGCATTCTGCCGGCCTATGTCGCCCATGATGCCGGAGCAGCTTTTGTGCTCTACGCCCAGGGATTGCTGCCGTTCCTACTGCCACTGAGCGTGTATCTCATCGAGCCGACCAAACGCAAGCAGCAACGTATGTTGTGGTTCGTGCTGCTGGGCGGTGGCCTGATGCTGTACCTCCTGTGGGGGCTGACCGCATACCCACTGGAGGTCTCCGCGCATGGACATAGTATCGTCTACTTCAACCGTGCGACCACCACGACTACCGTGGCAGTTCTCTACGTCATCGCAACCTGCGGTGCGCTGCTTCTTTCAGGATTCCGCTATCTCATCGCGCTGGGCATTGCCAACATCATCGGGCTGGTCGTGGTGATGAGCGTCATGCGCTATGCGTTTACTTCGATATGGTGCGCCTACGCGGCGGTCATAAGCGTTCTGATCTACTTCCACTTCCGCCGCCGGCACTATATGGCTCCCGTTATATATCCCAGCGCAACCTGAATTCTGCAATCTCTCTTGCGTCATCTCACAAACAAAAGGCACCCGCAAAGGGGTGCCTTTTCTATCTTCTGGCAAATGGTCAGATCTCGAGAATGACCGGCATGATCAAAGGCCGCCGGCTTGTGCTCTTCTGGATATACCGCTTCAGGTCATTGCGAATCTTCTCTTTGATAACTCCGTAGTCCGCCTTCTCTTCTGGACTGGAATTATCAAGCGTCCGCTGAACGACCTGCCGCGCCTCGGGAATCAATCCCTCCTCGGCGACTGCCATGCCTCGCATCACAATCTCCGGTGCGTTCTCCAGCAGACCGGTTCGTTTATTGATGGCAATGATTGGCAGCACGATTCCGTCTTCGCTCAGATGCTTGCGGTCGCGGATGACAAGGTCTTCGACCACATCGTTCGCTACTCCGCCAGAGTCGATGCACACGCGGCCAACCGTGATCTTACCGGTCTTGGTGGCTGAATTCTTGTCGAACTCCAGGACGTCGCCATCTTCCAGCAGAATCGCCTTCTCAACCACGCCCATCGAACTGGCAAGCTCGACATGCCGTTTCAGGTGGCGATAGTCGCCATGCACGGGAATGAAGAACTTTGGACGAACAAGGTTAATCATTAACCGCAGTTCCTCCTGGCTTCCGTGGCCGCTGACGTGGATCAGGCCGGACGCGCCATCGTCATAAATGACCTTGGCATCGCGGCGCTCCAGGTGGTCGATGACGCGATAGATGGACTTCTCATTGCCCGGTATGACGCGCGAACTCATCAACACCGTATCGCCCGCGTCGATGTGCGCGAACTTATGGTTGTTGACCGCGGCGCGGCTGAGCGCGCTCATTGGTTCACCCTGCGTCCCGCTGATCATGATGCACAGCTTGTTCGCTGGATGATCCTTGATGTGTCCGGGATTGATGATGAGCCCCTGCGGCAGATCGAGGTAGCCAAGGTCCTGCGCAATTTCGGTGGAGTTATCCAAAGACCGCCCAATGATTGCGACCTTGCGCCCATGCTGGTGCGCCAGTTCCATCGCCAGCCGGATACGGTGGATCGACGATGAGAAGCAGCTGAAGAACAGCTTCTTCTTAGCCTGCCCGAAGATTTCATCCAGTCGCGGCCGCACCGCACGCTCACTCGGCGTATAACCGGAGCGGTCAACGTTGGTGGAGTCCTGCAGCAATGCCAGAACGCCTTGCTTACCCAGCTCGGCGAATGCATGAAGATCGAACGGCTTATTGTCGGGCGGCGAAAGGTCCACCTTGAAGTCGCCCGTATGCAGAATGACTCCCACCGGCGTGTGAATCGCCAATGCCACGCAGTCCACCAGCGAGTGCGTCACGCGGATAGGCAGGATCGAGAACGGCCCCAGCGTAAACCGCTTGCCGGGAATCATCTCATTCAGGTCCGCGTCGTCCAACAGGCGGTGCTCTTCGAGCTTGCCTTCAACATAGGCCAGCGTGAACTCGGTCCCATAGACAGGCACATTCAATTCGGAAAGGATCCAGGGCAGACCGCCGATGTGGTCTTCGTGCCCGTGAGTCAAAAGGATCGCGCGAACCTTGTCGCGGTTTTCAGTCAGGTAACTGATGTCGGGAACAACGATGTCCACACCCAGCAACTCTTCTTCAGGAAACATCAGACCGGCGTCGATGACAATAATGTCATCCTGCCAGCGGAGAGCCATGCAGTTCATCCCGAACTCGCCCAGGCCCCCCAGCGGAATCATCTTCAATTTATCAAGTATCATCAACCTTCAATCTTAGCATCGCGTGCGAATACCGCCACTTTACACACTCGCCGCACGGAAGATCGGCCCCGCATCCAATTGGATGCGGGGCCGAAGGGGGGTTCACCAAGGCTGGGCTATTTCGTTGCCAGGGCGTCCCGATGGTTGCGAACGTAATCGTGCGAGGCAAGGACGTGCGCCTGCTGCTCGGCCAAGAGCTGGCGGATGGGCAAAGGCAGTTCCTGATTAAGAGCATCCGCGTACGCCTTCTTCGCTTCGTCTTCGCCGGTCTCAGCGGTTTCGAGGAGGCCATGGTCGCCGCTGCCAAGTTTGGCTTTGAGATCGCCCCAGACGCGGTGCAACGTTCCGGCCGTGGTGCCGGTTTCATGGATGTCGTGGACGCCATTCTGATGGAGCGCCTCTTCCAAGTCGCCGCGGAAGCTGGCCCGCTTGAGCGATTCAGTCAGAAAGTATCTCTTGAGCGTCTCATCCTTAAGGTGCTCGCCAATATCGGCAAAGCCCTTCTGGCTGTCCTGGAGGATGTTGATGACCGAGCGCAGAACGCGCTGCATTTCGTGCTGCTTACCGGAATCGCTTGACATAGTGTCCTCGTGGATCGGAATTGGGGATCGAAATTTGATAGAGATGAGCTTCGGTTGAGGCAGGGTCCGCCGGTTGTGTGCGATTCTCCTTCACCGGCGGCAAACAGGAGAAATCGCGAAAATCCCGCGCCCCTGCCTACCGTTTGCTAAGGTCCACCGGGCTGATGCACCCGGCGGCGAGTATGGAGGAATAGATGCAGGTTTAGGCCGTGGGTTTGCATTCAGGTACCCCGAGGCTAAGGTTTTCCAATTTTGTTCGCCGCTTTGGGATAATCGGAGATGCTCTGGTGGTTCACGGCCTTGCAGACCGCCCGGTATGCGAGACGCTGCGCCGGTGCAGGAGAGGTCGCGCGTAACCCCTGATGAAGACCCTGAGACTAGTTTCGACTCCGACACGCAACCGCCGGCTGAATGAGATCATCGGGCTGACCGTTCTGGTAGGCGCCGCTCTGCTGCTGCTGGCGCTGGCGACCTATACGCCCTCCGATCCTTCGTTCAACACCGTCGGAGCCTATGTCACGGGACGACCAGCGCATAACTGGACTGGAATCATCGGCGCCTACATCGCCGATGCCCTGATGCAGGCGATTGGCGTTGCAGCCTTCTTTCTGCCGTTGGTGCTGGGACGGCTGGGGCTGTGCTGGATGTGGTCGCGGCCTGCCGGTTCTCCACTGGCGAAGAGCATTGGATTAGGCCTGTGGGTGGTCTTCGGCCCGGCGGCGATCGCTCTGCTGCCAGGACACATACTTTGGCATCGCACTCTCCCGATCGAGGGCGTGAGCGGACGGCTATTGGCAGATGTCATGGTGCAATATCTGAACCTGCCCGGCGCCTGCATTGTTGTAGCGCTCATGGTAGCGCTGTCGCTCTATCTCACCACGACATTCACGTTCAACACGGCGCGCGAGTGGAGCCTGATCCACTTCTCTTTCGCGCAATCGCTGTGGGAGCGGTGGGCGCGATGGAAGAGCCGGCGGAAGAGCGCCAGTATCGCCGCAGCGAAAGAAGCCTATGGCAGTAAGCGCGAGCAGGCAGATTTAAAAGCCCAGCGGGCGCGTGAAGAAGCTGAGCGCAGAAACAACAAGATCGAAAGCAATACATTGCTGGGCGGTCTATTTGGCTGGTGGGGACGAAGGAAGCGGACGGAGGCGATCTCGATCGATCCGCAGGAAGAACTTGTCGCGGAACCAACCTCGATGTGGCAGGCCATGCCGCGCACATTTGTCGACGCTCCTCCGGTCACACCGTTCAGCACCGCTGCCGCCGCCGCCGCGCCCTATGCCGATGCACTGGCGAAGGCCGCCACACCCGGCCATGCGCTCGAAGACGAATCAAACTTTCAGCCCCGTAGTTTCGAAGCGGAGCGTGCCCCTGCTCCCATTCGCGCAGTAAAAAGGATGGAAGAGCCAAGGGCGGCGGCGTTTGCGCCAATTCCTGCGGCCCCGCAGGCAATAGAGATAGAGGAGGATATCTCTTTCGGCAAGCGGGCCGACGCCGACATCAAAACGGTAACGATTGTGCCCAAGAGCGTGCGCGGCTACAAGCTGCCACCCTCTTCCCTGCTGCATCGCAGCGAAGAGCAGGCCGCCGTGCGCGAAGACGCACTGCGCGAAGAGGCCCGGGTTCTGGTCGAGAAGTCCGCCGAGTTCGGTGTCAATGGACAGGTAACGCAGATCAACCCAGGCCCGGTGGTCACAACCTTTGAGTTCCGTCCCGAGGCGGGCGTGAAGGTGGCCCGCATCACTGGCCTAGCCGACGATTTGTGTCTGGCGATGGCTGCTGAATCCATCCTGATCGAGCGCATGGCAGGTAAGAGCACCGTCGGCATTCAGGTGCCGAATCTCGAACGCGAGACCATCTGGCTGCGCGATGTGGTCGAGTGCGAGAGCTTCGCGCAATCGAAGAGCAAGCTCGTCATCGCGCTGGGCAAGGACATCAACGGCCGCATCGTGACTGCCGATCTGGCTTCAATGCCGCATGTGCTCATCGCCGGATCGACAGGCTCTGGTAAATCAGTCGCCATCAACGCAATGATTATGAGCGTGCTCTTCAAGAACACGCCGGAGCAGGTGAGAATGATCCTCGTCGATCCGAAGCGCGTTGAGCTCGGCATGTACGAGGGCATCCCCCACCTGTTTACGCCAATCATCACCGAGGCGAAGCTGGCCGCGAATGCCCTGCGCAACGCCGTCCGCGAGATGGAACGGCGGTTGAAGCTGCTCGCCGCCAATCACGTTCGCAACATCGACCAGTTCAACAAGCTCTTCGATCACGGCAGCGACTACCTGTTCGAGGACGTAAACCAGGAGCCGCTGCCCTACATCATCATCATCATCGACGAGCTTGCCGACCTGATGATGCTCGACCGCTCGAACGTGGAAGAGTCGATTACGCGGCTGGCGCAGATGGCACGTGCCGTCGGCATCCACCTTATTCTCGCCACGCAGCGGCCTTCCGTCGATGTCATCACCGGTTTGATCAAGGCGAACGTGCCGACGCGCATGAGCTTCCGCTTGGCGACCAAGGTAGACTCACGAACCATCATCGACTCCAATGGCGCCGAAAGCCTGCTGGGACGCGGCGATATGCTGTATCTGCCACCGGGAACAAGCCGCGTGCAGCGTGTCCATGCACCATTTGTAACCGAAAAAGAGATCTCCGCCGTCACTGCATTCTGGAAAGCGCAGGGAGAGGCCGAGTATGTTCATGGCTTCCTCGAAGGACCGAAGGACGAAACAGGGAAGGACGGGGATGGCGGCGCGGATAGCGAAAACGACGATCCAATGTACGACGACGCCGTGCGACTGGTCTACGAGTTCGGCAAGGCCAGCACTTCCCTGCTGCAGCGGCGGCTGCGCATCGGCTATGGCCGCGCCGCCCATCTCATCGACCTGATGCACAGTGATGGTTTGGTCGGTCCTGCGGACGGATCGAAACCCCGCGAGATTCTGAAGTCACCGGACTGGGTCAGCGAAGTGGATGCGGCGATTCGATAGGAATTCCAACCACGATCTAATGATGGACGCTGCGTGCCGAACGCAACGCAACGACAGCAAGAATGCAGATGACGGCGAGCAGCGCTACCCAGAGAATGTCCGGATAGCGCTCGGTAAGCGCGCGGGTATCGGGCCGGGAATGATAATTGGGATTCAGTTGCTCAGGGCCGAGCGGTGCTCGGTTGGTCTGCGCAGTGACAGAGAAGAGACGCGCATAGTCGTATTCCGGCGTGGCAATCCCGTCATCTCCATAGAAGAGAGTTACAGGCTGCGCGGTCGGAGCGGAGAAGCAGAGCTTGCGCTGGCGCATCTCAAGCCGGACGTCGATGACAGGAAGTGGAGCGTCATCGCCGTTGTCGATGGCTACCTCCACGGTCGCAGGGCCTTGCAGGTTAGCGCCGAGAGTTGCCGGGACGCTCAGTTGCTGCTGGCGAATCTCCCGTCCAGCCTGAGTGAGATTTACGCGGACAATGGTGCCATCGATGATCTCTGCCGCAGACTTTGGCGTGCCTCTTGGACGATCAAAGATGTGAACAGCCCGACTGAAGTTGGTCTTGAAGTTTGAAGCGAGAACGAAGCTGACTCGCTCGACCGGAACCCGCTCTGGCAGCGCAAACGCAGCGACGCTCTGACGACCCTGCTGAGTGATGAGCGTGGTCTCAGCAACAACAGTGTAGAGAGACTGTGCCTCGCGGCTAGGGGGAACAGTGGCTCCTTTCACCATCCTCGGCGTAACGGAGAAGCCGTGAGTGCCAGGAGCAGGCGAGGCGGTTAAGACGACGTGTAGATAGGGGAAACTCGACTCCTGCAGATGAAGCGTTGTGCTGTGCCAGAGGTGCTGCGTGGCCAGGTCGAAGAGAGTGAAGACGCCGAGGCGAGTCGCGTTGGAGGACTGTGGTGTATCAAGTCCTGTGACCGTCGCGGTGGCAAGATAATCACGACCTGCAAGATCCAGTTCGACGTCGGTGTATGTCCGGGGGGGCATCGCGAGATCGAAGACGATACTGTGGCCACGCATTCCAAGATTTAGAACACGCGCCGCCGTGCTGTCCGCCTGCGCAGGTTCGCTGAGCGTGATGGCGTAGGGAATTTCCTGCGCGTCTTGATAGAGCCGGGCATCTCTAAGCGACGGAGCGGCATGGGAAAACATCTGGCCATCGATGACGGCACACGTCTGCCCCGCACCATCGGGAAGCGAGATCGTCCGCTGGTAACGTGAGTACTGCTGCGCATCAGTCGCAGTTTCTGGAGCCGGGGCCGCTACTGTCTGCCAGAAGAGCAGCAACATCAGGAGCGCAGACCTCATCGCTCAGCTCCTTTGCCGACTGGCGTGTCCGGCTCGGAGTCACGCAAGGCCAGCCAGTCCTTCTGGTATGCAAAGCTGACCGCCATGAGAAGCACGCCAAGGCCAAGGAAGCTGACGACGCGGTACCCTTGGCTGAGGTTACGCATGTCGTAGAGAAAGGTTTTGGCGATCGTGAAGACGATCAGCAGTAGCGCCTGCCAGCGAATAAAAGCAGTGCGCCGCCAGAAGCCTAGAGCGAGCAGAATCGCACCGTAGACCATAAGGAATGCAGAGATGGCAAGTGCCTTCTGTAACTCAGCCTCAGAAGGAATCCGAGCCTGTCCCCAGACTGTATTCAGTTCGCGAACACACGCCACGATTGCCACGAAATTGAGCGCAATGATGGAAACTCCCGCAATGTGCGGCCAGGTGGGCTCGCCTCCAGTGGAGTAGCGCGCATGAAGAGCGATCCACGTTGCGCAAGCGAGGACCGCAATTCCAAAGAGCGCAGTGGCAAAACGACCATTGAGAAAAGCGGTCTGAACAGGCGTGTCAAACCAGACAGGCTGCACCAGCAGAGCGCAGAATCCCAGGGCGAGCGCCGCCATCGCAAGCGAACGAAGAATGCGATTCGCGCTGACCGAGGCCGCATCCGCCATGGCCGTTTCGAGGCGTGCGGAGACCCAAAGCAGCGCAGCAGCCTCTGCAAACCAGCCCACGGTAATCCAGCGCCCATTGGCCTTCAACGGAATGGCGATCGTAAGAAATACAACGGACAGCGACAGGTGAACAGCCGAAGCAATACTCGTCTGCGGCAATCGCATCACGCCAAGGTACACAGCGGCAAATAACACCATCAGCCATGGGAGGAGATTGTGATGCCCTGCGTCCTGCAAAAGCGAGTAAAGCGCCAGCGATGCAAAGATGGCATTGCCCAGCGGCAGAAAGACCTCGGTGATGCGGAATGCACCTCGCCGACCGGGCTGCACAAGTTTTCGGCTCTCTTCCCAACCGATGGGAACCGATACAAAGACAGCAAAGAAGAGAGCGACGAAGAGCACCGTCGGACTAAGCTGGTCAGCAGAATTGAATGCAATATACCAGCCGATAAAATAGGCAACCGTGGCGGGAAACGCTCCCAAAAGCAGCCTCGGCCAGGGCTTGAGCCGAAGAAGAATTATCGTTGCGACATCGATCGCGAGTATGTAGGTAAAGAGAAATATCTCGTGATTGCCGCCGGTAGAGAGCAGCAGTGGCGTCGCCAGGCCTCCTGTCAGGGCGTAGGCAGCCAGAATCTCGCTGTCCTGCGACCAGGCCATGAAGGCGTTCCATGCAGTCACGAGGATCATTGCCCCAAGCGCCACGGGAGCGGGCAACAGATGATAAAGCTGGAAGGCTGCCCACAGTGAAAGGTAGAGCACGCCGCTGCCAATCGCCTTGAGCGACCAGGAAAAAAGATTGAAACCCTGTCGGCGGAAGTGCTCTGACCACACGACCAGTCCTGCGCCTGCAATCAACCCGGCCACGACGCGGCCCAGTGGTCCGATCCAATGGTTGTCCATGGCAAGTTTGAGAAACCATGTCGCCCCAATAAGCAGAGCAACAATCCCAACGCGACTGAAGAGTTGCGAGCCAATGCGGTTCTCCAGCGACGCCCTCGGGCTGGCGGATTCCTCAATCGACGGAGTTGCCAGAGGTGGCGGTGCAGCTTTGGCGGACGATCTCGCAGGCATGCCTCCACGCAATTGGATAATCTCGCGCTCAAGCGCATCAACCCGCTCCGACAACGATGCCAGTTCTCCGGCAAGACGTGTTTCACGATCCTGCTGCGCGGCCATGTCCTCTTCGCCCATTGGCAATACTTTACCGTTATTGCGGCACGCAGCGGCAGTAATTGGCAATGATTGGGGTCAGCATTGGCGCTTGAATCTCTCAGTTGATACTCTTTGCGTGAATGAAAAACGAGACTTTGCCGCTGCGGATCCTGGTTGTTGACGACGATGCCCTTAGCCGCGATGTAATTGCTCTGCTGCTCGAGCACGCCGGTTTCGTCGTGGTCACGGCAGATTCAGGGGATGAAGCAATGCATTATCTAGACAACACCCCGGGGCCTGCGCCCGCTGTCGTACTGGCTGATATCCAGATGCCAGGTACCAGCGGCAGCTCACTTGCCCACGCGTTGCGTGATTGCTGCGGGGCAGGTACCCGCCTGCTGGCCATGAGTGGCAGCTCGCCCAGCGAGCAGGTCGTGCGCGGGTTCGATGCGCTCTTGCTGAAGCCCTTCACTATCGAAGAACTAACCGCCGCAATTGCCGGGACTCACCATTCTGCCACGGTAGCCGGAAAGTCTATTCATGAGGACCTAACGATTCTGAATGAAAATATCTATGAGAGGCTCGCAGCATCCATGCGCAGAGAACGATTGCAGCAGCTCTACGCTTTGTGCCTGGATGATATAAAGGAGCGGATTGGCCGGATGCGGCAAACCGCGTCTGACATAGACGATGCGACGTTCCGAAGAGAGGCACACGCCATCCATGGGGGCGCCGGAATGGTCGGAGCTATAGAGTTGCAGACGTTGGCTAGCATAATGGAGGAGAATGGCAACGCTAATCATGTAGCTTCTCTGGATGAATTCATCAACGCATGGGAGCGTCTGCGTCGTATCCTGATGGCGCGCAAGATCATTTAGGCAACTGGCACTGCATAATGAGGGGGAGCAACTCTATGAACGCCGCAGTGAAAAAAGCTGACAACGCTGCAATCGCCGTAACGCCAATCCGTATCGTCGTCGCCGACGATCATCCCGTAGTCCGTTTCGGCGTCAAGAACATGCTCGAAGACGAGCCCGGCTTTGAAGTCGTAGGCGAGGCAGAGGATGGCGACGTCGCCATCACGCAGACGCTGGAACTGGAGCCGGACATTCTGCTTCTCGACCTGCAGATGCCACGTCTGCCCGGTCTCGAGGCCATGCGTGCCATCATGAGCAAATCTCCCCGGGTAAAGATCATTCTGCTAACCAGCACTATTTCGACCCAGCAGGTGATTGAGGCTCTGCAGATTGGCGCACGCGGTATTGTGCTGAAGGACGCGGTCGCCAGCGACCTCGCAACATCCCTGCGCGCAGTGCTCCAGGGCGACTACTGGATCGGCGGAGAGCGCGTCGCAAACCTGCTGACCGCATTGAACGAACTGATGAGCAAAGCCGCTGCCGTGCCGGAGCGGAAGACCTACGGACTCACCCCGCGCGAACTTGAGGTGACCACCTGCATCGTCGAGGGATGCAGCAACAAGGATGTCGCCAAGCAGTTCGCCATCAGCGAAGAGACCGTGAAGCGGCACCTCTCGAACATCTTCGATAAAACCGGCGTCTCGACCCGGCTGGAGCTTGCACTGTTCGCCATCGCCCACAAGCTGGTCAGCCTCAATCTCTGAGCCAGCCCGCGCAGCGAACCTTCAGTAAGATTGAAGACATGAAAGACATGAGCGATGATGCAGCTGCAAACATAGTGGATCTTCTTGTAGTCGGCGCCGGTCCCACCGGGCTCGCCTGTGCCATCGAGGCGCAGCGGGCAGGATTTTCCACCCTGTTGGTCGACAAGGGCTGCCTCTGCAACTCGCTCTTCCACTATCCCGCGCACATGACATTTTTCACTACACCGGAGCTGCTGGAGATCGGCAACATGCCCTTCTCCAGCCCGAACCAGAAACCCAATCGCAATGAAGCGCTGGAGTATTACCGCAAAGTTGCAGAGCATTACCGCCTCGACATCCACCAGTACGAGACGGTTGAAAAAGTCGAAGGCAGCGACGGCAATTTCATTGTTCACACAACCGACCGCTTCGCTCGCCCACTCACCCACCGCGCCCGCAAACTGGCCATCTCCACCGGCTATTACGACTTACCCAACTATCTGGACATTCCCGGAGAAGAGTTGCACAAGGTCCGCCACTACTATCACGAACCACATCCGTTCTACGGATTGGACGTGGTTGTTATTGGCGGCAAGAACTCGGCAGCAATTGCCGCGCTCGATCTCTGGCGGCATGGCGCGCGCGTAACGCTGGTGCACCGCGGGCCAGCAATGCACCACCATGTAAAGTACTGGATACTACCTGACATCAACAACCGTGTGAAAAATGGCGAGATCAAGGCTTACTTCAACAGCACCGTGTCCAACATCTCGGAAGACGATGTCACCCTGCAGACGCCCGAGGGCCCGGTGACACTGCCGAATCATTTTGTGTTTGCGCTGACGGGTTATCACCCTGATTTTGAATTTATCGAACGGCTCGGAGTTAAGCTGGATGAAGGAAACGACCGTTGCCCGGTCTGCGATCCAGCTACGCTCGAAAGCAACGTTCCCGGCATTTACCTGGCTGGTGTCATCGTTGCCGGCGAACGAACCAACGAAATCTTTATCGAAAACGGCCGCTTTCATGGCCAACTTATTGCCGAAGACCTGCGGGCCAAGAGGGTAGCCGTTTAGATTCGAATCATCTTCTCCCGCCGAAGAAACTCAAAACTATCGAATCCTTAATCGTTCCCGGCGTAGAATAAGTATTATGTCGCGAGGATGGGAGAGTAAATCCGTGGAAGAACAACAATCTCAGGCCGCTGCGCCACAACCTGATCCCACCAAAGCCAGCGTCGAGTCGGCTGAACGCAGACGTCAGCGACAAGCGCTGGAGTTACAACGGGAGCGCGTCCTGTCGGAACGGACATCGAGTCCGCACCGACGATCTGCACTTGAGCTCGCACTTGCCGATATCGAAGAGAAGCTCTCCGAACTCGGCTGGACGATCCACCTGTAGCACGCTAGCTGTGACGGTGAAGGACCATTGAGTTTGCCTGGTCGATCGTGGTCATCAGGATATTGTGGATGTTGACGTGTGCCGGTCGACTGGCTGCCCACACAATAGCGTCCGCTACGTCCTCAGGTTGCAACGGCGTGATGTTCTGATAGACCTTCTCTGCCTTCTCCTCGTCTCCGTGAAATCGAACCGAGCTGAACGCCGTCTCGACCATGCCCGGATCCACCGAGGTCACGCGCACGGAGGTTCCCATCAAATCTATCTTCAGGCCCTCGCTGATGGCCTTCTCCGCAGCCTTCGTCGCGCAGTAGACGGCACCGTTGGCGTAGGTAATGTACCCGGCCGTAGACCCAAGGTTGATGACGTGTCCCCGCCCACGGGAGACCATGCCCGGCACCACGGCGCGCGTGACGTAGAGCAAGCCTTTGATGTTGGTATCGATCATCTCTTCCCAGTTCTCAGGATCGTCCTCGTATAGCTTGCTGAGGCCACGGCTAAGACCGGCGTTATTAACCAGTACATCAATCTCCCGCCAATCCGTCGGAAGCTCCGCAATGGCCCCTTCGACAACGGCACGCTTCTGAACGTCGAGTTCAAACGCGTGAACCCCAGGTGCTCCCGTATCCAGAAGCGCCTGTTTGAGCTCTTCCAGGCGCTCCAGCCGCCGCGCGCAGAGCAGGAGCCGGGCTCCCTCATGTGCAAAGGCCAATGCGGTCGCTCTACCGATTCCTGAGCTTGCACCTGTGACGATAACGATCTTTCCCTGTAAGGATTTCATAGCTTTCTTATAGCAAAAAAACGAGATGCCGCGTCGAACGGCATCTCGCTTTCATTGGCTTGCCTATTGCTTACTGCGGGTTTGAAGTTCCTGTGGCGTCCGGAGCAGGTGCAGGTGCAGGTTGAGCGCTGACTTCAGGGCTGGACTCTTTGACCCCAATTGCGTCACCGGAGACGACAAGCTGTACGCGGCGATTTTGCGCACGTCCCTGGGACGTGCTGTTGTCGGCCACCGGGTTGCTCTTGCCATAGCCGGTTGACGTAATGTTATCCGGCTGGACGCCCTGACCGATGAGAAAGGCCTTGACGCTATCGGCACGATTTTCCGACAGCTTCTGGTTCATCATGTCGCTGCCAACGCTATCGGTGTAGCCTTCGACCTGTAGCTTCAGGCCAGGGTAAGCCTGAAGGATTCCAGCCACCTTGGCCAGACTGATCTGCGTTGTCGGCTTCAAGGTGTACTTGCCCGTGTCGAAGAGCACATCGGACATATTGACGATGAGACCACGCGCAGTTTCACTGGTGGCCAGAACACTGTTCAACTGGTTGCGTAGGCGTTCGCGAACAGCATTTGCGTTCTCGGCGTTCTTATTGGCCTCGGCGGCGCGGGCACGGGCCTCGGCTGCTTCGGCGTCTGCCTTCGCCTTCGCAGCCTGAGCGCGCTCAGCTTCGAGCTGCGCCTGCTGGGCCTGCAACTGCGACTGCTGCGCTGCCATCTGCGATTGCTGGGCTTCCAGCTGCGATTGCTGTGCGGCACGTTGCGCGTTCAATTGGCGCTCTTCCTCTTTTTTGCGGAGGGTTGCCAGCCGGGCATCCTCAGATCGCTGGACGGCCTGGCGGGCGAAGGTGATCTCCATCTTGCGGTCGCCCTTTTTGTTGCTTTGGATATCGGCGGCATTCTGGAGGTCCTGTTTCGCTTCTTTCATAATGTCGGCTGCGTACGTGTCCGCGCCGTTCGCCTGAGCGATCCGCACCGCGTTGTATGCCTGATATAGCTCGAGCGGAGCCTTCTCATCGCGGGTGATGGGGTTTTCATTCGTCTTGGAACCCTCGGTCGGCGCATAGAAGCCACGCGGCAGAAGCGCATAGTGCGCGTTCACCTTTTCGAGGACGCCGTTGGTCTTGTCCTCAATGATGTCGTTTTGCAGAACAACCACGTCACTCGGCTGGGTGACGGCGAAGTAAGGTTCGGCGGTAACGATCATTCCAAAAGACTGGAGCGGAGTGGTTACATGGATGTTGTTCTTGGTGCCCGCAGGCAGGATCTCGCCGAGATTGGTAGCACGGCCATCAGGTGTGATCGCCCAGAGAACATAGGTTAAATAGCCAGGACCAAAGCCATTGGCAGGGGTAAGACCTTTAAACTCGGCATCGATGGTGATGCGGCCACGCTCGCTCTGGACTTTGGCCTCACCTCGACCGTTGGGAAGAAGCGACGTCCCACGGAAAGCAATCTTGGTGCTGCTGCTTCGATGCAGATAATTCACTGCGTCGAGGTCGCGGTGCACAACTTTGACCTGGTAGAAATAAACCCCATTCCTTTTGGTGATGGTCGTCGAATCTTCGGTGGGGCTTGTGGTCTGGGTTGTCGTTGTCGTTCTCGTCGTCTGAGCAAAGGCAGTGGGCAGGACCGACAAGGCAGCACCGGCAAACAAAAGCGCGGACAATGCCCGCGCGGAAGAACTTTCTATCGTACGCTTCATGGTCTCTCCTGGAGTTCCTGAGTGCATGTCAAAACAAGACAGGCAATCTCCTGTTGTTTTTCGATGCCCCCTATCGGCCAAAGGTAGTCCCTGAACGCAGAACTGCCCCATCTTCTTCGATGTAGCACAAAGGAAATGGGGCAACTAGAGATACTAAGCCGAGTGCTGCTGTTGGGCCGCCGAGCGGTGCACGAAGTGGTAAGGCGGCCACGGACCCGAAAGCTGCATGCGGCACTCTTTCAACTGCTGAGTGGCCGAAGAATATTTGTTCTGGTAACGCTCTACTGTCTTGTTATCGATGAGGTGGGCGATATCCAACAGCATCTTGCCTGATTCCATTCGTTTGCAGGTAATCTCTTCCGCGATCGGAAGGAACATACGATGCATCTGGATGGAGAGAGCGCGGGCCTTGGACTGGCGCTCTCGCTGACGGCTGGCGCTCTCGCGCAGGCTGGTGAGGTACTGCTGGCCGACGGTCATGTCACGAGCGGAGTTGCCGGGGCAAGTGTCGTCCACCAGGACCTTGAGGTGCATCTCGGCCTTGCCGCGAAGCCGCTCGACATTGGCCTGAAAGTGACGCTGGTTGGAGCGGACGGAGCGGCGAAGCGCGTCGTCATCTTGAAAAGTAGTGCCAAAACGGAACGGAAGAACGGTTGAAAGTTTGAAGCAATCCGCGATGACGCGGGCATGATCTTTAGCAGCTTGCTGGTCGAGCCTCTCATGGTCTTCATTACTGTGCTCGGAGACGATGACGGCCAAATCACTGGCGGGAAACAAGAATGCCTGATTACCGAAGAGGCCTGAGACTCCGGTAAGGGGCATTGGACGACGGTGCCGGCAAAGTTCCGGGAACGACTGTCGTTCTGCGATGCAATAGGCGTACCATGCCATATCTTTTACCTTCCTTTAGCGCGCTGAGGGGTCTAACTGCCCCATCAGGAAGTTGGTTATGGAACTCATACGGATTCGAAAATCTGGTTGGAAGCTATACATTTGTAATGGTTTTGACTCAGACGAAATGCGCGATTAGCGGTCTCGACTGAATGCGAAACGGATAGTATGCCTCTTGGGAGACCGTTGGCAAGAATTTCTTAATCTTTCCGCTAAGTAATTGAACTTACAGGGAGCGCGACAGGTCCAAAAGTGCCGTCTTCTACGAATTTTCGTCGGAGTTCGATCCTTTTGTATCTTTTGACCGCCTCATTTCCGCGCAAAATTAGAGGTTCAGGAGTTCGCGGCCAGATTTATGAGACGTCCTTTGGGCACTGGCCTACCATACGCAACATTTTTCCAATGTCACGAACAACCGCTCGGGTATCAACTTCTTCCCACGCTGGAGGCTACGTTATCTTGAAAGCATGAGCTCATTCACACGCAGTCCCAAACAAATCTGGAATTTTGTTGCTCTATTGCTGATGACCGGCTTCGTCGCCCATAATGCGGTGGCGCAGGCCCCGGCAGCCGAGCCAAAATCTGACGTGATTGTGTTTACCAATGGCGACCAGTTGACCGGAACCATGGAGCGTGGGGTCGGCGACAGCGTTGTCTTCAAAGGCGACACAGTTGGCGAGATCACGATCCCGATGAGCAAGATTAAGGAGCTTCGCACCCACGGCAGCTTTGTCGTCATCCGCAAAGACGAGAAGCCAACGAGGATCACCCGCCGTCCGGGAAGCCTCGTCTACGCCGACAATGCTGTAACCGTAGAGACCACGTCAGGCGCCCCCGAGACGGTGCCCGTGAAGAGCCTTGCCTACATCATCGACCAGACGACGTATGACAACGAAGTGGCGCACCACCCGAACTTTTTGCATGGATGGAACGGGTCCGTCTCGGGAGGGGCGACGCTGATCCGCTCGACCCAGACAGGAACCAGCTTCAGCGCCGGTGTCGCGCTGATCCGTTCAATCCCTGACGTGCCCTACCTGCCGGCGAAGAGGCGCACCACCTTCAACCTGCTCGAGAGCTACGGCAAGCTGACCCAGCCCGTGATTCCACAGACAACCCCGCCGACGCCCGCTTCGGAGGCGAAGACGAATATCTTTCACGCTGATGCGGAGCATGACCTCTACTTCTCCCCCCGGTTTTACGCGCTGGGCGAAGTCTCCTTCGACCATAACTTTGCCCAGGGCCTGAACCTGCAACAGGTATACGGCGGCGGTTTCGGCTGGACCCCACTCGAGACATCGGCACAGCAGCTCGACCTGAAGGCGGACGTGCACTACGAGATGCAGTCCTTCATCGAGCCCAACCCGATCACTCCAGCCAACCCGCACATTCCTAACCAGAACCTGATCGGTTCCACCTTCGGCGAAGCCTATCACCGCAACCTGCCCGGCAAGATCGTCTTCACCGAGAGCGCGAGCGTTCTGCCAGCGTTCAACAACCCGAATGCCTATTCGGCGATTGCGGCGGCTGGACTGACTCTGCCCGCCTATAAGCGAATCAGCCTGGGGTTGAATGCCACGGACAACTACCTCAACATGCCCGCCACCGGCTACAAGAAGAACAGCTTCCAGTTCGTCACGTCTGTCGTTTACAGCTTCAAATAGAAGAAAGCGGTCCCGGCCCTTACTGTGGTCGAGACCGCTTACTCCTCTCCTACTTGGTCAGAATCTGTGTCACCGGCAAAGGCAGCTCAGCGTTCGCATTCTTCAGCAGAAGGCTTACCTGCCACATCTGTGTATCCGTAAGCACATGTTTAAAGGCGGGCATCCCGGTGAGCCGGATGCCGTTGGCCACCTTCCAGTAGGTTTCGCCAGCCGAATCGTCGCTTACGCCGACCACGCCTGACTTTCCATGCTTCTTCCATAGCTGAGGCGCGCTGGGGTACATATACCGGGCATAGCCTACGTCGTGGCCGGGGACGCCATGGCAACTGGCACACTGGTCGACGTAGATGTGTGCGCCCGACTCGAAGACATCCTCATTGATGCCGAAGGGCGGCGTCTTGATCTCGCGATCGATGCGGCCATTCAAGGGCACCTTGACGATCTGCTTCTCGTAAGGGAAGGGAGCGTCAGACACCGCGACCGGCAGCGTGCCAAAGTGAAGATAGAGAAACGCGCCCGCCGCAACGGCAGCAATGCCAAGAATGAAGCCCAGAAAGACCTTGCCAAAGCCGCCGTTTCCATTTTTTTTCGCCATCGTATGTGCTCCTTCGCCGGTAGCCGCCCCGGAAATGGCGGCGGATGTTCTAATAAGGGATGGCCGCAGCTGGTTTTATCGGCGCGCCCTCCAGGTTTCAACAATAGCAAAGCGCAGCTTGTGCGGGAGTAATGGTTGATGTTCGTTTTGAAGTTGAAGGAAAAGTGTGTAGCGGTTACGTTGCTGGCAGGATTGATGGCCAGCGGAGCAGGCATCGTGCAGGCGCAGTCGACGCGGCGGGAGCGGCGCGAATCGAACGCCAACCGTCAGGCCAGAATCGCGCGGATCGTCAAGGACACCTACAGCCATAGGTGGGAGGTCGGCGGAGGCGGCGGGTATCTGCGCTATCGCTCGGGCGAGGGCCTGCAGCGTAACAACGAGGTCTCCTTCTGGCTGAGCGGGACACGCTATCTCAACCCGAAGATCGGCATCGAAGCCGATGTTCGCGGCGCCTACGGCAATGCCAAGATCGGGACAAACGACTACCTCAAGTTCAACCCCCAGATCTCGGAGTACGCCTTCATGGCCGGCCCTTCCTACCGCTTTTACGCGAAGGAGAAGACCGCAGCGAGCGTCTTCGCCGTGGGTGGTGCGGGAGTCGGCAAGTTCGACAGCGGCTCGAAGGGAATTCCCTCTTCCCTGCTGGGCACGTGGCCTTCTGAAACCCGGGCGGCGTTCTCCGTAGGACTCAACCTCGACTACAACTTCTACCCCAATTTGGCAGTCCGCATCACGCCGACCTATCTAGGCACAACCTTCGGGGGAACCATACAAAACAACGCCGGACTCAACATCGGCCTCGTCTATCGGTTTGGAAGAAACTAAGCAACCACCGCTTCGACAGGCAGTTGAATTGGTAAAGACGACGGAACCGCGGTAGTCAGGACTTTCTGGCGCGTGGTTCCGTCATGTTTTTGGGGTCGAGGATCTCAGCGATCTGCTCCTCGGTGAGCAGCTTCTTCTCGCGAGCAAGGGCCACGATGCTCTGGCCGGAAGCGACAGATTCCTTTACCAGCGCGGCTGCCTTTGCATAGCCGATGTAGGGATTGAGCGCAGTGGCGAGCGCAATCGTTCTGGCGGCGTAGTGGGCGCAGCGCTCCTGATTTGCAGTGATTCCGCGAATGGAGTGGTGGTCCAACTGGCGCAGCGTATTGGTCAAAATGGTGATGGATTGCAGCGTGTTGTGGGCCATCGTGGGCATCATGACATTGAGTTCAAGCTGTCCGGCCTGAACGGCGTAGGCGGTGGCCGTGTCGTTGCCGATAACCTGAAAGGCGACCATCGCCGTTAGTTCAGCAAGCACAGGATTGACCTTCCCGGGCATGATGCTGGAGCCGGGCTGGAGGCTCGGCAGATGGATCTCGTTGAAGCCTGTGTTGGGGCCGCTCGATAACAGGCGCAGATCGTTGGAGATGCGGATCAGTTCGAGCGCCAGGGTGCGGAGTGCGGCAGAGACGTCGGCCATCGCGGCGTTCGATTGCATGGCATAACGCAGGTCTTCGGCGGGAGCCAGCTCAAAACCGGAGATGCGGCTGAGGTTGTCGATGGCGCGCTGACGATAGTCGGGATGCGTATTGAGGCCGGTGCCGACGGCGGAGCCTCCCAGACCCAATTCGCGGAGGGACTCGGCGGTGCGGGCGATGTGCTGGTGACACTTCTGAATGGCCACAGTGTAGGCCCTGAACTCCTGCCCCAGCGTGATGGGGACGGCGTCCTGCATGTGGGTACGGCCGGCTTTAAGGATGTCTTTGAACTCGCGCGCCTTGGCGTCGAGGCTCGCGGCGAGGTCGTTCAGGACGGGATAGAGGTCTTCGAGCGCCAGCAGGGTGGCGAGGCGCATGGCTGTGGGGAAGACGTCATTCGTGGACTGGCCATAGTTGACATGATCGTTGGGGTGGAGTTTTTTGTAGGTGCCTGGTGGTTCCCCAAGGATTTGCCCCGCGCGGTTGGCGATGACCTCATTGGTGTTCATATGCAGGCTGACTCCGGCTCCGGCCTGAAAGACATCTACGACAAAGTGATCGTGGTGCCGCCCATGGACAATCTCCTGCGCCGCCTGCTGAATGGCGCTTCCCTGCTCTTTTGTGATGAGACCGAGAGACTCGTTGGCTTCGGCGGCGGCATGCTTGATCATCGCCAATGCGCGAATGAGGAATGGGCTCGCCTTGAGTCCGCTGATGGGGAAGTTGGCGATGGCGCGGGCAGTTTGCGCTCCGTAGAGAGCGTCGGCGGGAACTTCGATGGCTCCTAACGAATCGGTTTCTGTGCGGGTATCGGGCATGATCTTTCTCTAAACATTGGATGCTGGGAGCCATCCGGGCGGCAGAAGGGACAACACTATGTCTGACATCCTAGAATCAATGCCGAGAGAAAAATATGGCAATCATCAATCAGGACGATTTGACTCAGAGCGTGGCGGACGCTCTGCAATACATCAGCTACTACCATCCGGTCGATTACATCGCCAATCTGGCGCGGGCCTATGAGATGGAAGAGAGCCATGCGGCCAAAGATGCAATGGCGCAAATCCTCATCAACTCACGGATGTGCGCCGAGGGGCATCGACCCATCTGCCAGGACACAGGCATTGTCACCATCTTTTTGAAGGTGGGCATGGAGGTCGTATGGCAAGGGCCGAACGGTGGCCCGGCCACCTTGGACCTGCAAGCCATATGCGATGCGGGCGTGCGTAAGGCCTATCTTGACCCCGATAACAAGTTGCGCGGAAGCATTCTGGCTGATCCCGCGTTTACGCGGAAGAATACGAAGGACAATACACCCTCAGTCGTCGAGGTTTCTCTGGTCAAGGGCGGCGACGTAGATGTGATCGTCGCAGCCAAGGGTGGAGGCTCAGAGGCGAAGTCGAAGTTTGTCATGCTGAACCCTTCGGACTCGATTGTGGATTGGGTGCTGAAGACGGTGCCGACCATGGGCGCGGGATGGTGCCCGCCGGGAATGCTCGGCATCGGCATCGGTGGCACGGCGGAGAAGGCAATGCTGCTGGCGAAGCAAGCGCTAATGGACCCCATCGACATGCAGGAGCTAAAGGCGCGCGGGCCGAAGAACAAGCTCGAAGAGCTGCGGATCGAGCTTTACGACAAGGTCAACCGTCTCGGCATTGGAGCACAGGGTCTCGGCGGCCTGACCACCGTGCTCGATATCAAGATTCTGGATTATCCGACCCACGCGGCGAATCTGCCGGTGGCGATGATTCCCAACTGCGCCGCGACGCGCCACGCGCACTTTCACTTGGACGGCAGCGGCGCGGTGATGCTCGAACCGCCATCGCTCGATGCATGGCCGAAGCTGACCTACGACGTCAGCACGGCTCGCAGCGTCGATTTGAATACAGTGACACGCGATGACGTAAAAACGTGGAAGCCGGGCGAGGTTGTCCTGCTGAGCGGCAAGCTTCTGACCGGGCGCGACGCAGCGCACAAGCGCATGACCGACATGCTGAACCGTGGCGAGAAGCTGCCAGTGGACTTCACTAACCGCTTCATCTACTACGTCGGCCCGGTGGATGCCGTGCGTGAAGAGGCCGTCGGTCCCGCCGGTCCAACGACCGCAACCCGCATGGACAAGTTCACTCGGCAAATGCTGGAGTCAACCGGCCTGCTGGGAATGGTCGGCAAAGCCGAGCGCGGCCCAGCCGCCATTGAAGCGATCCGCGACAACGAGGCGGTCTACCTGATGGCGGTCGGCGGCGCAGCCTACCTCGTCTCAAAGGCAATCAAAAGCTCCCGCGTGCTGGCCTTTGAAGACCTCGGCATGGAGGCGATCTACGAGTTCGACGTGAAAGACATGCCCGTTACCGTCGCCGTCGACACCAAGGGAACCAGCGTCCACACCACTGGGCCCGCCGAATGGAAGGCGAGAATATCGGGAGACCTGGGCGGCGTGCGAATCCTGCAATAACGCCCCACTTGGATGTCGAATATCAGGAGATGCGCGAAGGATTTTCCGCTGGCGGGACCTGCTTGGCCTTTCGGTTTAGCACGAAGCTACGCCGCCTGCGGCGCGTGTCGCTGGCGTGATCGATCTTCTTCCAGAAGCCGACGAAATAATCGACCGCCGAAATAATCGAGACGATCGCCATCCAGTAGATCGCCGTCACGGCGATAAAGTGGACGCCAACGATGAATCCGCCCCAGTTCCAGTAGTCCCAGCGGTGCGCCAGAATAGCGGCCACAACCGAAACAATCTGGATGACAGTCTTGAGCTTGCCGATCTCGCTGGCTTGAATAGTAAAGCCTTCGGCGGCGGCGATGGAGCGCAACCCCGAGACGAGAAACTCGCGGCCAATCACCAGGACGGCGATCCACGGCGGAACGACGCGTGGATTGTAGGCAACCAGAATAATAAAGGCCGCGCTGACCATCAGCTTGTCGGCCAATGGATCGAGCAACATCCCCATGGTGGTAATCTGCTGCCGCCGCCGCGCGAGGTAGCCGTCGAGGCCGTCAGTAATGCTGGCCAGAATGAAGACGATGGAGGCGATGACCTCTTGTTCGCCGCCACGCAAGCCCAGCGCTCCATGACCACCCACCCAGGGAAACGAGGGCGAGAGTATCCAGATAAGAAGGGGCACGCAGGCAACGCGGCTCATCGTAATGGAGTTGGGCAGGTTCATGAGCAGAACTTGAGAACGGCGTGGGTGGCAACACCGCCCAATGATAGTAATTCTGCCACATCAGGGGTAGCAGCGGCGTAAAAGCCCGGCATGCCTCTTCATAGAGACGATCTTTTACTGAGAATTGTTGCTCTCTTCGGAGATTCCCAGCTTGGATCGCAGACCTTCGCGCTGAACCTCATCTATCCAGCACACTCTCTCGTCTTCGGCCAGAAACGCCGATATAGAGACCGTCTGCCACGACGGCTTGAGAGTGTTTTGCATGTCGATTCGAAGCTTCGCCCGGAAAACTGCCGCAACTCTCACCTTGATGGCTGCGGCCGTCCCTGCACTGGCACAGCAATCGACCGCCGTCGCCACCTCCATTGTGCTGACGATCTCGACCCCCTCCACGACCTCTTTTGGCGAAGATGTCAGCGGCTACGCGGTCGTCAACTCAAGCGACGGCACAACTCTGTCGGGAACAGTCACGTTCTACGACGGGACCGCGAATATCTGCACCATCCCGGTGACGCAGACGACAAGCTGCCCTCCCAGCGCGGGAACAGGGTTCGCGGCGGGAACGCACCTGCTGACGGCAGTGTATTCCGGCGACGCAGCACACCTGGGTTCGACTTCAAATGGCGTATACATCACCGTTCTGCCCGATACGACGACGGTAAACCTGACCAGTTCCGCAAATCCGGCAAGCTTCGGCCAGAGTGTGGTGCTTACTGCAACCGCTCAGGGAGACCATGCCATTCCTTCAGGCCAAATCGGCTTCTTCGATGGAACGAACCTGATTGCAATCGCCACGTTGAATCAGGCCGGGGTCGCGACGCTAGCAACCTCTGCGCTGACGTTGGGTACCCACACAATCACGGCTCAGTATGCGGCGACGCAGAACTTTTCCGGGGCCAGCACTGTGCTGAATCAGGCCGTTCAACCCGGAGGAGCGATCGCAACGGTAACAACGTTGGCGTCCAACGTGAACCCAGTATCCGCCGCCCAGAACGTAACCTTTACCGCTGCTGTCTCAACGATGGGTGAGTCGCTGGTGCCAACGGGAGAGGTAACGCTTCTGGATGGAAGCACAGTGTTGGGAACTGCCCCATTGAACAGCCTTGGGCTGGCGACGTTCAGCACGGCTTCGCTCGGAACCGGCAGCCACACCATCTCTGCCAGCTATGCAGGCAATGCAGTCACCGCAGCAAGCTCATCCACGCCACTGATCGAGGTAGTGAGTGCATCTTCTGCGACGAGTCAGAGTCCATTCACGCTAACCATTGCAGGCACGCCCACCGTCGTGACTGGAAGCGCAGTGAATCTGCTGATCACGGTAGCTCCGCAAACCGGCACCCTTCAGCCGGTGCAACTCTCGTGCGCGGGCCTGCCAACAGAATCCGCCTGCACCTTCGGCACGGCGACGCTCCCCGTCAATGGCGGCACCACCAGTCTGCAGATCAGCACCATGTTTCCCCATAGCTGCGAATCGACGACACCCTACACCCAGAATGCAGGTCTACCCTTTGCCGGTCCCGCGCTTGCTGGTTTGCTGCTGCTGTTTATTCCGCGTCGCCGCCGCAAATCGCTGAAGGGCCTGCTGCTTGTTCTCGTCGCCGCCTGCGGTATGGCAACGTTGATCGGCTGCGGAAACTGCACTGACCTGGGAACCCGCCCCGGCGACTACACCATCAAGATCATCGGCACTTCAACGGGAACGGCCAGCAGCACGGTCATTACAAAGATCGTGCTGCATGTGACCGTCCCTTAAGGGTTCATGCGTACATGCCACGCTGTTTGGTTGTATAGGCGACGCGATCGATCGCCAACATGTACGCAGCGATGCGGTTGTTGACGCTGTGGGTGTTCGCATAAGCAAGCACGTCATGGAAGCTGTCAGCCATGATGCGGTCGAGGCGCTCGTTCACTTCGGCCTCCGTCCAGAAATAGCCCATGCGGTCCTGAACCCACTCAAAGTAGCTGGTCGTGACGCCGCCTGCGTTGGCAAGAATATCGGGGATGACGAAGACACGCTTATCCGCGAGAATCTCATCGGCGACAGTCGTCGTAGGTCCATTGGCGCCCTCACAGAGGATGCGGCAGCGCAGCCTGTCGGCGTTGCGGCTGGTAATGACGTTTTCCGTCGCCGCGGGAATGAGAATCTCACACTCGCGGGTCAGCAGTTCATCCTTGTCTGCGGCCTCCGCTCCGGCAAAACCATTGATCGTGCCAGCCTTCGCGCGGTGCTCAACCAAAGCGCGGATGTTGATGCCATACGGATCATAAAGACCGCCATCATATTCGGCGATGCCGACGATCTTGTAGCCCTTCGCCGCGAGAATCAGGGCGGCGTTCGAGCCGACGTTGCCAAACCCCTGGACGATAACGCGGCACCCCTCAATGGACATGCCAAGATGCTTCAGCGCCTCATCGCACATGACGGAGATACCGCGCCCCGTAGCCTCACGCCGCCCGCGAGAGCCACCGATATTAACCGGCTTCCCCGTCACAACAGCCGTGCAGGTCTGCCGGGTATGCATCGAGTAGGTATCCATGATCCACGCCATGGTCTGCTCGTTGGTGCCCATGTCCGGCGCGGGAACGTCCTTCTCCGGGCCGATGAACTCCATCAGTTCCGCGGTATAGCGGCGAGTCATCCGCTCCAGCTCGCCCTGCGACATCTTTCTCGGGTCGCAGATGATCCCGCCCTTGGCTCCGCCAAAAGGGATGTTGACCACCGCGCACTTCCACGTCATCCAGCTGGCCAGTGCGCGCACCTCGTTGAGCGAGACATCGGGCGCGTAGCGAACGCCGCCCTTGCCGGGACCGCGTGCAATCGAGTGTTGAACCCGGTATCCGGTAAATACTTCGATCGATCCATCGTCCATGCCCACCGGGATATAAACCGTGATCTCGCGGACGGGCAGGCGCAGGACCTTCATGATTCCAGCATCGAGGTTGAGTTTTTGAGCGGCGATATCGAATCGAGCGGCTTGTGCTTCCCAGGGGTTTGTTTCCTGCTCGATAGTGAGAGTCTGCATGATCGTCTTCCTTTGTTCCTGTCCCATAAAGCATTTTCCGGCCGCCTGCTTAATAGCAAAACACACGTTCGGCCAGACCGGTCCGTGGCCAAACCCGAGGAGTATAGGCTCGCGCAATAAAGTTGCGCAAACAAACTCAATCATTAGACGTACGTTGGAAGCCAATACAAGTCGACAGCGGATCGACGCGAGAAGGATGTACGCAATTTGTCTTTATCCGTGTTTATCCGCGCTCATCCGTGGTCGCCCTCGCAGTTATGATGGAGGCAGCCATGCCCACTGCCGACGCCAATTCCCTGCCCTCTGCGAATGACTTTCTGAAGTTGAGCCGCAAGCACTCGCTCGTCCCTGTCTATCGCACGGTGACGGCCGACCTCGAGACGCCAGTGTCGGCCTTTCTGCGCATTGCAGCTGAAGAACCGGAGGCCTTTCTGCTGGAGTCGGTCGAGGGCGGCAAGCACGTTGGCCGCTATACCTTCATCGGCATCCAGCCTTATAAAAAGATCGTGGCGCACGGCCAGCAGATCACAGTGCAGCAGGGTCGCCGCCAGCGCAGCTTTACCGGCGATATCTTTGAGGAGTTGAAGAGTGCGCTGACCGGCCACACTCCGGCAAAGCTTCCTGGCCTTCCTCCATTTACCGCAGGAGCGGTAGGATTCTTCGCCTACGATGTCGTGCGGCAGATCGAAAAACTCCCGTCGCTTGCCAAGGACGACCTCGGCGTTCCTGATGCCTGCCTCATGTTCTTCGACCAGGTGCTGGCGTTCGACCACGTAAAGAAAGAGATTCATCTGATAGCAACGGTCGACCTGACGCGCGAGGCCCGTGACGGCGCCTACGAACGCGCAGTTCGACGGCTGAACCGAATGGAGCGACGACTGGCGAGCGCATTGCCTGCAAAGCCAAGGAAGAAGCCTGCCGGAAAGTTGACACTGGCGCCGCAAACATCAAAGGCAGCCTTCATCAAGTCCGTCAACAAAACGAAGGAGTACATCGCATCGGGCGACGTCTTTCAATGCGTGCTCTCGCAGCGCTTCGACTGCGTGCCCGGCGTCGATGCATTTGAGATCTATCGCGCGCTCCGCATCGTGAATCCTTCGCCCTATATGTATTTTCTGCGCTTCGGCATGGACGCCAAATCTGGGAAGAAGCCAACAGCAGCGCACATCGTAGGTTCTTCGCCGGAGTTGCTGGTACGCGTGCACGGCCGGGAGGTGGAGTATCGCCCCATCGCCGGCACCCGTCCGCGAAGCGCCGACGAGGTCGAGGACGCGGCATTCGAAGCCGACCTTCGCTCAGACACGAAGGAGGTAGCCGAGCACATTATGCTGGTCGATCTCGGGCGCAACGACGTGGGCCGCGTCAGTGAGTTCGGCTCCGTCAAGGTGAAAGATCTGATGTACGTGGAAAAATACAGTCACGTCATGCATCTCGTCAGCACGCTCGAAGGAAAGCTGAAGCCCGAGCTTGCGCCAATCGATGCCTTCCGCTCCTGCTTCCCGGCAGGAACGCTCAGCGGAGCGCCAAAGATTCGCGCCATGGAGATCATCGAGGAGTTGGAGCCGACACGGCGCGGCGTCTACGGCGGCAGCATCTTATACGCCGACTTCAACGGCAATCTCGACTCCTGCATCGCCATCCGCACCCTCTTCATGAATGGAAAGCAAGGGCACATTCAAGCAGGAGCAGGCATCGTCGCCGATTCTGTGCCGGAAAAAGAGTTTGAAGAGTGCCGCAATAAAGCCCAAGCCGTCGTGCGGGCAATCGAGCGAGCTCGCAAGAGCTAATCTTCCCTCTCATGATGCAGCGCCCACCAGACGCCGCCGATAATCTGCGCCGCACCGATCGCCCGGGTAAGGCCGGGACGGTCTTGCAGCTTATGCATCAGGTTCTGCCATGCCTTTGGGCCGCGCTCCCAAGCCAAAGCATCATGGCGAGGACAAACAACAGCCATGACGCCATCTCCAATCAGCGCCATCGCGGTAAAGTGTTTCCAGCGTTTTGAAGTCAAGAGCATTCGCGTCACCTGGGCACATTAGATGTGCCTCTTCCAAAGGCTGTTGTCCACACGCCGGATGACCACCGACTGCAGACAATACTCATCCCAAACACCAGGTGCTTTCAATTCGAAAGCGGCGCTCCTGCAGCGGAGGAGGCCGCCTGTATTCCGACCTAAAACGATAATATTGGTGTACCGGATAACTTGCGGTTCAAACGACGCATCGTAGGAAGCATCCTGCGGACGCACCGCCGGTACGGCAGTTTGTCCGTATTTCTTCCTTAGTCTTGCTCTCACAACGGGACAAGCCTTGATCGAAAATTGTTGGGCTTTCTTCCTTGGAGCAATAGACGCAGAATGACGGCAACCATCCTCCTTATTGACGATAATGCAGTGCAGGCCGCCACCCGGCAGGCCATTTTGAAGCGCGCCGGATACACCGCAATTGCCGTACTCAACCCCCAGCGGGCACTTGATCAGCTTCAGCGTGGCGACTTCCCCACAGAGATCGACCTGATCATCACCGACCACACCATGCCGGGGATGAATGGGGCAGAGTTTGTCCGGCAACTTCGTCAGACCCACTCGAAGCTGCCCGTACTGGTTATCAGCGGGTCAGAGGAGGCTGAAGCCGAGTACGAAGGCCTTCGGGTGCGCTTTCGGATGAAGCCCTTCCATCCCGATCATCTTCTGGCCAGTGTGAATGATCTGATACAACCGGAGCTGCAGAGTCCCTCGGAACAGCCTGTGCGGTAAACGGTTTATTGCCGTCCCATCCTTCTCCCTGAGAGAATGAGACATGCACTCGCACCCAATGCCTCAGTTTGGTAGTTTCACGTTGCTGCTGGCTCTGGCGCTGAGCGTCTACACGCTGCTGGCAGGCGCATTTGCCCTTTGGCGATTCAAGACGACCCGTGCTGAAGATGGCTCCGGACGGCTCGGCGAAACCGCCCGGCGCGCCGGAATCGCCAGCTTCATCGCATTGAGTTGCGCTGCATTTGCTCTCGTCTGGGCGTCCTTCACCAACGACTACTCCGTCTCCTACATCCTGCACCACACCAACCGCTCGCTCAATCCGGCGTATAAGTTCTCCGCGCTCTGGTCCGGACAGGAAGGCTCGCTGCTGTTGTGGGCGTGGCTGCTCTCTGCGTACGGCTTTGTGCTGCGCATCCGGCATCGGGTGGATGTCCGGTTGTCCGCCTTCGCCTCGACCATCCTTGCAGCCATCCAGGTCTTCTTTCTCCTGCTGCTGAACTTTGCTGCCCCGCCGTTCGCGATCCAACCCGGCCCGGTCGCGGCCGACGGCTTCGGCCTCAATCCCCTGCTGCAGTATCCCGAGATGGTGATGCATCCGCCGCTGCTGTACCTCGGCTATGTAGGCTTCTCGGTTCCCTTCGCATTCGCGCTCGGCGCGCTGATGATGCGCTATCCCGGTGAAAAGTGGATTCACATCACCCGCCGCTGGACGATGGTGACATGGCTCTTCCTCACCTGCGGAATCTTCATGGGTGCGCACTGGGCCTACAGCGTCCTCGGCTGGGGCGGCTATTGGGGATGGGACCCGGTCGAAAACGCATCTTTGATGCCGTGGCTCACCGGCACCGCCTTCCTCCACTCCGTCATGATGCAGGAGAAGCGCGGCATGATGAAGAGTTGGAACGTCTGGCTCATCTTCTCGACCTTCATGCTGACCATTCTCGGCACGCTGCTCACACGCTCCGGTATTGTCAGCTCCGTCCACGCCTTCGCGCAGTCCGACATCGGCAACTGGTTCTATGGATTCATCATCATCGTCTTCGCCGTCTGCCTCTTCACATTCTTCAAGCAGAAGGACCACCTAAAGTCCGAGAACAAACTCGAATCGCTGGTCTCGCGCGAGTCCAGCTTCCTCTTCAACAATCTGGTGCTGCTGGCTGCCTGCTTTACCGTTCTGTGGGGAACGCTCTTCCCCATCCTGTCGGAGTACGTGCAGGG
Source organism: Edaphobacter paludis (assembly GCF_039993895.1). NCBI lineage: Bacteria > Pseudomonadati > Acidobacteriota > Terriglobia > Terriglobales > Acidobacteriaceae > Edaphobacter > Edaphobacter paludis. The sequence continues at coordinate 808,902 of NZ_CP121194.1, read as the reverse complement.
CTCCAAAGTCACCATGGGCGCGCCGTTCTACAACCGCGTGAATATCCCGGTCGGCCTCTTCCTCCTCTTCCTCACCGGAATCGGCCCCTTGCTGGCGTGGCGGTCTACTTCTCTACGGTCGATCCGGCGAAACTTCATTCTGCCAGGCGTCGCCTTCCTGGTTGCACTCGTTGTTCTCATGCTCGCCGGTGTGCGTCCCTGGAGCGCGGGCGACGCCATGCAGGCGACTATTTTTTCGCTGGTCACCTTCTCGCTCGCCGCCGGAGTCATTACGGCCATCAGCTCTGAGTTCCTTCGCGGGGCATTCGTCGTGCGCACCCAGACCGGCAAAAATCTCTTCGCCTCCACCATCCTTCTGGTCAGGCGCAACACCCGGCGCTACGGCGGCTACCTCGTCCACTTCGGCATAGTCATCCTCTTTATCGGGATCGCCGGCGGAGCCTTCAACCAGTCGCAGGAGCAGGAGATGAACTTCGGCGACTCGCTGACGATGGGTCCCTACAAGCTGGTCTGCCAGAGCTTCACCCAGGAGAGCAAGCCGAACTACGACACCGAATACGCTCTGCTCGACGTCTATAAACACGGCAAAAAGATTACGCAGCTCGCCCCCGAAAAGCGCTTCTACATCGCCAGCCAGACGTCCTCCACCATGGTCGCTCTGCACTCGACACTGGAGAGCGATCTCTATGTAATCTACGAAGGCAAGAATCCCGACACCGACCGACCCATCATCAAGGTATTTCTCAACCCTCTGATGAACTGGATCTGGATCGGCGTACTGATCGTCGTCATGGGCACGTTCCTCGCGCTGGTCCCCAGCCTGACGAAGAATGCGCGCTCAAAGGCGACCATCGAGCCACCGCTGGTTGAAGCCGAGGTTCACCATGTCGCTTAAGCGGTGGATGCAGAGTTTGACGGTATGCCTTCTGGCCGTGGTGATGCTCGGAGCCAGCGATGGAGGCGCCCGTTTCAGCAGGCTCGGTCATCAGATGGTGTGCGCCTGCAGTTGCGGCCAGATCCTGCTCGAATGCAACCACGTCAGTTGCCCCGACTCCGGCCCCATGATCGACCAGTTGCGCGCTCAAATGGCCGCTGGTGGTTCCGATACCTCGATCTTCAACTGGTTTGCCGCAAAATACGGGCCGACAGTGTTAGCAGCTCCCATTCGCGGCGGATTCGATGACGTCGCATGGATTGCTCCCTTCGCCGTCTTCTTTTTTGCCACGCTCGGCACCGGCATTTTGATCTATTTCTGGAAGCGCCGGTCGCTGGTCAACGTGCCCCCCGCCAGCGCAACAGGCATATCGGATACAGACAGAGACGCGATGCGCGAGCGCATTCGCCGGGAGACGGAATACTAATGGGCGCCATAGCTGGTCTCGTGCTGACGATCGCAATCTTCCTGTTCATCTTCTGGCCGGAACGCAACCCGTTCTTCCAGGCCGACAAGACCCGTGTCGACTACCTGCGCGAACGCAAGGACGCCATCTACGACAACCTCCGCGACCTGAACTTCGAGTATCTCGCCGGAAAGTACCCCGAGCAGGACTACACCGAGCAGCGCACCGGTCTCGAAGACGAAGCCGCCCGCGTGATCGCCGAGATCGACCGCCTGAACGCTCGCGGCGATTTGGGACGACGAAGCCGGGCCTGAAACTCCCTGCCCTTACCTCCGGGTAAACTCATCTTCGTGACCTCTCCGTACACTCTGAAGCAGCGCATCGCCCTGGCTATCGTGCCCCGCCTTGCGAGCGCCATCATCTGCTGCCTCGGCGTCACGCTTCGTTACGAAGACATCACCGACCCCGGCACCCTTCCCGGCTACGACACCGCCCCGCCCGCCGTCTACGCCTTCTGGCACCGCTGCCTGCTCGCCTCCGCATGGCGCTTCCGCAACCATGGCGTGACCATCCTCATCAGCCGCAGCTTCGACGGCGAACTCATCGCCCGCACCGTCGAGCGCCTCGGCTTCGTCGCCATCCGCGGCTCCAGTTCCCGCGACGGCGCCGCCGGTCTGCGCAACCTGCAGCGCGCCTACCTTGCTGGCCACTACTGCGCCATCACCGCCGACGGCCCCCGCGGCCCGGCTCAAGTGGCTAAACCCGGAGTCGTCCAACTGGCCAAGCTCGTCGGCAGCACCGTCGGCGCCTTCTACGTTCACCCGCATAGTGCCTGGCAGGCTAACTCCTGGGACCGCTTCCTCATCCCCAAACCCTTCTCGCGCGTCACCGTCGCCTGGACCGCCCAGGTTCCCGCCGACCAAGCCGCCGTTCAGGCCGCCCTCGACCACTCCGTCGAACTCGCCCAATCCACAAACCCGGGTGTCCCATCTTCGACACGGCGTTATCGCACCTGAGGTGAGCATTCGCGCAACGCGCGACCTCTTTCACCAATCTCGACCTAACTAAAATAAAACAGTGCGCGTATCCGACTTCCATTTCGACCTCCCCGAAGAGCTCATCGCCCAATCCCCGCCACCCGTCCGCGGCACCAGCCGCATGCTCCGCCTCGACCGCCACACCGGCGAATACAGCGACGACTTCTTCCGCAACCTCCCCGAAATCCTCCGCCCCGGCGACCTCCTCGTCCTCAACGACAGCCGTGTCATCCCCGCCCGCCTCTACGCCACCCGCGCCGGTCTGCACACCCAACAAAACTCCCCCCACCCCAGCGGACGCATCGAGGTTCTCCTCACCCAGCATCTTGGCGGGGACGACTGGTCGGCCCTCGTTCGCCCCAGCCGCAAGGTCCAGCCCGGCGAACACCTCCACTTCCACGCCCCCAACGAAACCGAGCCACTCCTCACCGCCGAGATCCTCACCGCAGGAGAGTTCGGCGAGCGCACCCTCCGCTTCGCCCCCGCGCCGGACTTCCAGGCTATCCTCGAAAAAATCGGCCACATGCCGCTGCCCCCCTACATCCACCGCAGCGACAATCCGGAAGACCGCGACCGCTACCAGACCGTCTTCTCCCACGAACCCGGCTCAGCCGCCGCCCCCACCGCCGGACTCCACTTCACTCCCGCGATCCTCGACCAACTCAAGCAAAACGGCATCCAGATCGAGACCATCACCCTCCACGTAGGCCTCGGAACCTTCCAGCCCGTTCGCGCCAAAGACCTCGCCGACATACACCTCCACGCCGAGCACTACACCCTCCCCGCCGCCACCGCCACCGCCATCAACGCCGCTCTGGCAGAGGGCCGCCGCATCATCGCCGCCGGAACCACCACCACTCGCACCCTCGAGCACTGCGCCCAGCTAGCCTCGACCGATCCATTCGAGCCGCACACCGGCCTGCGCCTTCACCCGCACTCCGGCTCAACAGAAATCTTCATCAGCCCCGGCCACAACTTCCGCGTCGTCAGCGGCCTGCTCACCAACTTCCACCTCCCGCAATCCACGCTGCTGATGCTGGTAAGCGCCTTCGCCGGAAGAGAAGCCGTCCTCGCCGCCTACGCCCACGCCGTCCGCGAGCGCTACCGCTTCTTCTCCTACGGCGACTGCATGTTGCTCCTCTGAAAACAATCCGCTCTTATACGCGCAATCCGCGGTCGATGCATTTATTCTGACCAACGCGCTACCATCAAACCACCATGTCCGAAGCGAAAACAGAGAAGACCACCGCCGAAAAGCCCCCCATCTACCTGCTCGACAGCATGGCCTTTATCTTCCGCGCCTACCACGCCATGCAGCGCCAGCGTCCGATGTCCACGCGCACCGGCATCCCAACCGCGGCGACGTATGTCTTCGTCAACATGATCAACAAGCTGCGCAAAGACTTCCAGCCGCACTATCTCGCCGCCGTCTACGATCTCTCCGGCCCCGTCTTCCGCGACGAGCGCGCCAAAGAGATGAAGGGCGTCAAGAAATTCAACATCAAAACGCAGGAGTTCGAAGTCATCGACTACGCGGGCTACAAGGCCAACCGCACCGAGATGCCGCAGGACCTCGCCCAGCAGCTTCCCTTCATCCGCCGCGCCCTCGAAGCCTTCCGCATCCCCATCCTCAGCTACGAGGGCTTCGAAGCCGACGACGTCATCGGCACCCTCTCCTGCAAGCTCTCCGCGCTAGGCCACAAGGTCTTCGTCGTGTCCTCCGACAAGGACATGATGCAGCTCGTCAACGACGGCGTCTCCATCCTCAACCCGACGAAGGACAACCTCATCCTCGACCCTGCCGGAGTCGAAGCCGCCCTCGGCGTCCCTCCCGAGCGCGTCGTCGACGTTATGGCCCTTCGCGGCGACGCCATCGACAACATCCCCGGAGCACCCGGCATCGGCGACAAAGGGTCCGTCGAACTCATCCAGCAGTTCGGCACCGTCGAAGCCGCGCTCGATCGAGCCGACGAGGTCAAGCGCAAAACGTATCGCGAATCGTTACAAAATAATCGCGAAAATATTCTCCTCTCCAAAGAGCTCGTCACCATCCACACCGGCGTCCCCATCGACTACAGCATCGAAGACATGCTCACCCAGCCGCCGGACAACGCCGCCTGCCGCGAACTCTTCTCCGAACTCGAGTTCACGACCCTCCTCAAAGATCTGGCTCCCGCCACCGACAACACGCCCATCGCCTTCAACACCAAACCCACGTCAGAAGAGATCGCTGCACTCCTCACCGAAGCCCGCACCATCGACCAGGCCACGGGAAAACCTCACGGTCTGGCCATCGCCATCTTCGAAGACGCCCGCGCCATCGCCGAAGAGACCGCCGCCGAACCCAGCGAAGAATCGAACGAACCCGAACCACCCCCCGCAGAAAATCTCACACTCTTCGGCACCGCCGAAGCAGCCACAAAACCGGGCGCCCTAGGCCCTGCTTCCGCCAGCGCCACATCATCCGACCCCGCCTGCAAATTGGGCCTCGCCGTCAATTCGCACACCGCCATCGAAGTCTCCCTCGACGCTCCCGGCATTAAGGAAGCCCTCCTCGACCCCGCTCTCCCCAAAGACGTCCACGACCTCAAAGCCATCCATCGCGCCTTACAGCCGCATGGCATCACGCTCGCCGGTATCCGCAACGACGTCATGCTCCTCAGCTATCTCGTCAACCCGACCCACGGATCGCATACGCTGGCCGATGTCACCGCCCGCTTTACCAACCGAGCACTCGCGCAGGTCACCAAAGGTGTCGTCTCCGAAAACCTGCTGGCTGAAGCCGCCAACGCAGTCCAGCGGCTCGCCCCCATCCTCCGCGCCGAGATTGAAACCTCGAAGGTTACAAATGTCTACGACACCATTGACCTCCCTCTCGTCCCCGTGCTCCTGCGCATGGAACAAGCTGGAGTCCGAATCGACCCCACCGTCCTCAACGACATGTCCAACCGGCTTGCTATCGAGATCGACAACCTCGCCGAACGCATCTACGCCGAAGCCGGTACCGCAATGGGCAGCGACTCCGCATACCGCTTCAACATCAACTCCCCCAAGCAGCTAGGCGACGTACTCTTCAACAAGATGCTTCTCCCCAAGCCGATGAAGTACGGTAAGGGCAAAGTAGTCTCCACCGCCCAGGACGTATTAGAAGAGCTGGCCGAACACCACACCACGCCAGCGCTCGTCCTCGAATACCGTCAACTGGCCAAGCTGAAAAACACCTACCTCGACCAGCTCCCCAATCTCGCCGATGCCAATGGCCGCATTCACACCACCTTCAATCAGGTAGGCACCGCGACCGGCCGCCTCTCGTCCACTAACCCCAATCTGCAAAACATCCCCATCCGCACCGCAGTAGGTCGCGAGATTCGAGCCGCCTTCATCGCCGCTCCCGGCAACGTCCTCATGTCGGCGGACTACTCACAGATCGAACTCCGCCTCATGGCACATTTCTCGCAGGACCCTCTTCTACTCGACGCCTACCGCACCGGCAAGGACATCCACACCCTCACCGCCAGCGAAGTCTTCGGCATCGCGCCGGAGAAGATGGACAAAGAGACCCGCAATCGCGCCAAGGCGGTCAACTTCGGCATCGTCTACGGCATCAGCCCCTTCGGCCTCAGCGCCCAACTCGGCATCGACCAGAAGACCGCGAAGCAATACATCGAAACCTACTTCGAGCGCTACGCCGGAGTCCGTCGCTTCATCGACGAGACCCTCGAAACCGTCCGCCGCGACCAGGCCGTCCGCACTCACTTCGGACGCGTCCGCCCCATCCCCGACATCCAGTCCCGCAACCCGAACATGCGAGGCTTCGCCGAGCGCACCGCAGTCAACACACCGCTGCAGGGCACCGCAGCCGACCTCATCAAACTAGCCATGCTCCGCATCGACGAGGCTCTACGCGACCGCAAGCTCAAATCGCAGATGACCCTCCAGGTCCACGACGAACTACTCTTCGACGTAGTCCCCGAAGAGGCCGAAGAGCTACAAAAGCTAGTCAAACATGAGATGGAACACGTAGCCGAATTCACCGTGCCCATCACCGCCGAGGTTGGCATAGGCCAGAACTGGCGCGATATCAAGTAAGGCCGTTGACAAAAATATAGGCCCCGGCAAAATTTCACGGGTGTCCCCGCGCAAGCCGGAGTAAGATGCTTGCCTATCAGACACCGTGAGGCAAAGCTTGGGCAACTGGAACAACTTCTCGAATACGCTGAACGGGTACGGCTACTCCGTCCAGATGCCCCCTGGTTTTACGTCCACGCCGCCTGATCCTATGAGCGGAGGTGTATTCGCATGGCCGCCCGGGTCGACACCGCCGCCCAACAGTCCGGCGCTTATATGGATCCTCCCGGTGATGCCGCCCTATCTGCCGGGCCTGGTGCAGCATTATTACAACTTCGACAATCCTATGGTCGCCGCCTACAACGCGCGGAGCCTCGGCCTGCAGAGCGTGCTGCGCATCACTCCGCTGCGGCAGACGACTCTCAACGGCGTCATGACGCTGGTGCGGGAGTTCGATGCTCTCTCGATGGACGGACATCCCATACGCATGAGCGCCATGCTGCTGCAAGGCCCCACCTCTGCCGTGCAATGCGTCGTCGGCATCAGCCTCTACCGCTGGGTAGAGTTCGCCGGCTCGACGCTTCAGTTCGTGGCCAATCTTCAATTGAATGGAACCTCCGCCGTCCCCGGAGAAGTCCGCACCCTGATCGACAAGAACAATCTGAACCATGTAGAAATGCAGCTGGTAAACGCCGATAGTTCCGTAGTGACTCCCATCATGAGCCTACCCACCACCGTCGGCCAATCACAGATATTCGAGATACACGTTGAAGCTGGGGGTTCCCTCTCTTTCGGAGACGTAAAAGGAACGAATGTTCAGATCGGGGACCACAACATCGTCCACACCTAACAGGGCCGCGCACACGAGAACGAAGCGAGGAGGTTTGTATATGTCGAATATCCAAATGGGTACCGTATCCGGAACCAATGTTCAGGTCGGCGACAACAACACTCAGAACGTCACCATGAACCAGGTTGACCGCGACCAGATTCTCAGCCTGCTGGACTCGCTCCATCAGCAGATACAGCAAGCTCCAATCCCCGAAGAGGCCAAACAGGCGATCACGCAGCAAGTGCTGCCCAGCATGCAGGAAGCTGCCAAACAACCTGACCCCAAACCCGGACTCACTCAGGGACTGGAACATCTCAACGCAAACTTGCAGAAGGCCAACACCGCTGCCAGCTCCGTGTCTGAAATTGTTGGGACGGTATCGAAGATCGCAGGCATCATCGGCGTCGGAGTTAAAGTGGCAGCTCCATTTCTAGCTTCGCTTTTGTAGAAGTCTCCTCATCTCCGCATGGTCTGACTTATACGTGATCGTTTACACTGGCGAACTCGTCGCAAACGACAAAGAAATCGGCAACCTAAATTTCACGACGCATTGGGATAGGTACATGAACAAGAGAGAATTCCTCAAGAGCACAGGCGCTATCATCACCGGAACCATGCTCTCCCGCATCGCTCCTGCAGAACAGACCGCGCATTCAGAGGCCCCTGCCGCCGCCCACCGCACCAACTGGTCTGGCAATCTCCAGTACCATACCGATCACCTGCTCCAGCCAACGACCGTCGAAGAGACGCAGCAGGCCGTAAAGAGCTGTACCAAGCTCAGAGCCCTCGGCGCACGCCACTCCTTCAACACCATCGCCGACAGCAACTTCAACCAGATCTCCGTCAAGGCGCTTCAGAATATGTCGGTCGACGCCAAGGCCCGCACCGTCACAGTCGGCGGCGGCGTCACCTATGGCCAGCTCGCTCCGTATATCGACGCGCAAGGCTTCGCTGTGCACAACCTCGCCTCGCTCCCCCACGTCTCCGTCGCCGGAGCCTGCGCGACCGCGACCCACGGCTCCGGCAACAAGAACGGCAACCTCTCCACCTCCGTCGCCGCCATGGAAATCGTCACCGCCGACGGCAACATCGTCCACATCTCCCGCGAAAAAGATGGCGACCAAATCCTCGGTGCGGCCGTCGCCCTCGGCGGCCTCGGCGTAGTCACCGCTACCACGCTCGACGTCATACCTACTTTCCAGATGGCGCAGGTCGTCTACGAAAATCTCTCCTTCGACCAGCTCGAACACAACCTCGAAGCCATCTTCGGCAGCGGCTACAGCGTCAGCCTTTTCACCGACTGGCAAAAAAATCGCGCCACCCAGGTCTGGATCAAGAGCCGCCTCGCTCCCGGTGGCAAGGCCGACATGCCCGCCGAGTTCTACGGCGCAACGCTGGCCAAGCAAAAACTCCACCCCATCACCGGAGCCTCCGCCGTCAACTGCACCGAGCAGCAAGGCATCCCCGGCCCGTGGTACGAGCGCATGCCGCACTTCCGCATGAACTTCACCCCCAGCAGCGGGAATGAGTTACAGTCCGAATACTTCGTCCCCCGGCACAAAGGCTACGCCGCCATCCGCGCCGTCGAAGAGCTTCGCGACCACATCACGCCGCATCTCTTCGTCACCGAGTTCCGCACCATCGCCTCCGACAACATATGGATGAGCACCTGCCACAACCGCGATTCCATGACCATCCACTTCACATGGAAGCCGGACTGGCCATCGGTCAAGAAAGTCCTTCCGCTCATCGAAGCCAAGCTCGCTCCCTTCGACGCCCGTCCGCACTGGGCCAAGATGTTCACCATGCAGCCCTCGCATATCCAGCATCTCTATGAAAAGCTGCCCGACTATCAGGCCATGCTCAAGCACTACGATCCCAACGGAAAATTCCGCAACGACTTTCTCAACACCAACCTCTTCGGAGCCTGAGCGCACGCATCATTGAGCGAAGCTAAATCGTTTCTGTGATAAGTTGGGCAGCGGAGAAAAACCGATGCCCTCGCTGCACCTGAACCGTACTGTCGCGTCCCTTGCCACGTTCCTCCTCTTTTCTCTTCCCGCCATGGCCGCAAATCCGCTTCAGGTAAAAACCGATAAAGGCAAGGTCGAAGGCACCTTCACCACCGACAAACAGGTCATCGCCTTCAAGGGCATCCCCTTCGCCGCTCCTCCCGTCGGCGATCTCCGCTGGAAGCCGCCGATGCCCGCGGCCAAATGGAAGGGCGTGCGCTCCGCCGCCAACTTCGGCTCGCACTGCGTCCAGTCCGGCAGCTATCCCGACATGGTCTTCCACGACCCCGGCCCCAGTGAGGACTGCCTCACCCTCAACGTCTGGACCCCCGCCAACGCCAAACCTGACAGCCATCTCCCCGTCATGGTCTGGATCTATGGCGGCGGCTTCGTCACCGGCGGCACGTCTGAGAATCGTCAGGATGGCCAGTTCCTCGCCCACCGTAACGTTGTCATCGTGTCGATGAACTACCGCCTCGGCATCTTCGGCTTCTTCGTCCATCCCGAACTCACCGCCGAGTCGCCCAACCACGCCTCTGGCAACTACGGCCTCATGGACCAGGCCGCCGCCCTCGAGTGGGTCAAGCGCAACATCGCCGCCTTCGGAGGCGACCCCTCCAACGTCACCATCTTCGGCGAGTCCGCCGGTTCGTTCGCGGTCAGCACTCTCATGGCCTCCCCGCAGACCAAAGACCTCATCTCCAAGGCCATCGGCGAGAGCGGCGGTGCCTTCTACAGCGGCGGCCTCGGCTACCAGCCCCGCGAAGTCCTTGAGCAGCGCAACGTCGAGTTCTCCCAGACCGCCTTCGGCACCTCGAAGCTGGCCGATCTCCGCAAGCTCTCCCCCGACGATCTCGTCAAAGCCGCCATGGCTAAAACCACACCACCACCGCCGCGTTTCGGCCCAGATATCGACGGCTACTTCCTGCCTGATTCTGTTCCCAACATCTATGCCGCCGGCAAGCAGGCGCACGTTCCCCTTCTCGCCGGTTGGAACGCCGACGAAGTCCGCTCCTCTGTCCTCTTCGCCAAACCGCCCGTCACCGCCGAAACCTTCACTGCCCAGGCCGACAAAGAGTTTGGCGACCGAGCGAAGGACTTCCTCGCCGTCTATCCCGCAACCACCGACGCCGAAGCGCTGGCCTCCGCCGGAGACTTCGCCAGCGACCGCTTCATCGCCTTCTCCACCTGGCGCTGGATCGAGGCCCAGATCCAGACCGGCAACGCGCCCGTCTACCGTTACTTCTTCACCCTCGGCAATCCCGGCGACAAGAACCACACGGCAGCCATGGGAGCCTTCCACTCCGACGACATCGAATACGTCTTCGGCACTCTCGACTCCCGTCCCGGCGCCGTCTGGCGTCCCGAAGACCGCAAACTCTCCGACCAGATCGGCCAGTACTGGACCAACTTCGCCCGCACCGGCAACCCCAACGGCCCCGATCTACCCAACTGGCCCACCAGCACCCCGGCCGACCAATATCAGGTCATGCACCTCGACGCCAATCCCGCTCCTCAACCCGACACCTTGCGTCCCCGCTACCTCTTTCTCGATGAAGTCTGGGGCAAACCCAAGCCCTAAATGACGGCTTTAGGTGACCCCAAGCCAATGCTTTGGCGCCCCCAAAGCATTGGCTTCTCGGTAGCCCAAGGCTTCAGCCTTGGGTCTCTCAAAGTCGTCCCAAAAGCGGGGCTTCAGCCCCCTGGGGTTATGCCCTCTTACGAGTAGAATCATGCGCCAATGGAAGCTAAGCCATTAAGTCGCTTGTGGTCAATCTCTTACATCCCTCAATATCAAAAAGCTCAGCATAATGCGTGTCAAGCCCCAGAGCATACCAACTCACACAAAACAAAAGCGATAGACGTTGCAAAAGAGTTCCGCTCCACTTGGTAAAATAGAGAAAGCAAAAGAGTTCCTCGCGGTGATTTAATCTAACTCCTTTAGAAACAAGACTTTAAAATTATCCCCTTTGAAATGAATACTTTGAAGACTAAGTACCCCCGGGGGGGTACCTCTAAATCGACCACAGCTGATCAGACAGGATCAGGCCTGGCCCCTGCAGCTTTAGCCGGAATAACGCAAAAAGGATTGCAGATCCTCGCAACTGCTTTCCCGCACTGATAGACTTAAAGTTCTGCGTCGACCATTCACGCAACCAGTTCTCTCAAGGCGAAGACAGCCGCGAGCCAAAAAGGAAGACTCAACCCAGTGGATCAGCAGACCAAGCAAGCTCTCAAGCACGACCAGTTCATCGACACCACGCACCAGAGCCTCGAGTGGGCCAGCGAAAACCGCAAGACCGTCATCATCGCCAGCTCCATCCTGTTCGCGCTCATCATCATTCTGGTCGGGGGATTTGTCATCTATAACAACCGCTGCGATGCGGCTTCAGTCGCCTTCGGCGCGGCCATGCAGGAGTACCAGACACCGCTCGCCGAACCCGGCCAGGCCGTCCCTGCCGGCGTCAAGACCTACCCCACCGTCGCCGAGCGCGCCAAGGCAGCCAATCAACTTTTCATGGCAGCCGCCGATAAGTACAGCATGGAGCCCGACGGAAAGACGGCCCGCTACTTTGGCGGCCTCACCTATATCGAAGCCGGCAACAACTCTGCGGCCGAAAACACGCTGAAGCAGGTCGCCAGCGGCTGGAACAGTGAACTGGCCTCGCTCGCCAAGCTCTCCCTCGCGAATCTCTATCGCCAGACCGGAGAGGACGCCAAGGCAGTCGACCTCTACAACGAGCTGACCGCAAAGCCCACCACGTCCGTTCCCGCTGGCCTCGCACAGCTCCAATTGGCCGAGATGTACGAGTCGCAAGGCAAGACCGAGGACGCGAAAAAGATCTACGCCAAGCTCAAGGATAAAGATGGAAAGAGCGCCGTCGGATTGCTCGCTGCGCAGAAGCTGAACCCCTCAGCCGCGGCCGCCGCGCTTCAACGCTAACTCTCTTCTGCACTCGCTTAACCCAGCGGAGACCTTTCGGTCTCCGCTTTTCTGTGCAAAAAATATCAGGATATTAATGGACAAGCACGCCTTTTCGGCCTAATGTGTAGGCACTCGTTCGCATCCAGCAGCGATTTAGAGGGAGCTCCCCATGCAACGAATTCTCATCGTTGACGATGATCATTTGGTCGCCAACACACTTGCGCTCATCTTTTTGAAGAACGGCTTCGAAGCCAAAACTGCCTACTCGGCAGATGAAGCCCTCGAGTCTGCACGCTCCTTCAGTCCCGATCTCCTTTTATGTGATGTCACAATGCCCGGAAGAGATGGCCTCGCCCTGGTCTGTGACATCACCCGCGAACTTCCCTCCTGCCGCATCATCGTCCTGACTGGCTTCTACTCCAACATCAAGGACGTGCGCGAGCAATCCAGCAAACTAGACCGTCCCGTAGGCATCCTCACTAAACCCTGCCCGCCAACGGATCTGCTCCGTGAAGCCGCCTCCATGCTGGCCACCGCGAGCTAGTTCAACCGATGTCTGACCTTGGCCGCATCCTGATCTTTCTCGGCCTGCTGCTCGTCGTGGCGGGGTTGGTGGTGCTCGGGCTCAATCGCCTCAACATCCCGCTGGGCCGTCTCCCCGGCGACTTCAATTGGCGCGGCCGAGGCTGGTCGGTCTCGTTTCCTATCGTCACCTGCCTTCTGCTCAGCGTCCTTGTAAGCCTGCTCCTCTGGGTCGTAAACCACCTGCGCCGCTAGCTCCAATTCATTTGCCAGCGATGCTAGACTCGGCGATATGGGCGAGAAAGAAGAAAAGCCGCCAACCCTAGCAAGCCTGCGGGCAGGCCGCGGAAAGCCACGCGCCGCAAAGCCTGCACCCATCCAGACTGACCTCTTCTTCGCCCCCGAACCAACGAAACCGGATGTTCCGCGTCCGGCCTTTGAGGTCATCGGCAAAAGCGGCATAACTTCCAAAGAAGGCAACCTGGCCGCTGCCCCAGCCCACCAACCCAGCGAAGCCCCCAGTCTTCCCACCCAACGCCGCATCTGGACCGTCCGCGATCTAGTCATCGACATCCGCCAACAGGTCGAAGGCGGCTACCCTGACCTCTGGGTCGAGGGCGAAATCTCCAACTACCGCGCCGCTCCCTCGGGGCACGTCTACTTCACGCTGAAAGACGGCGACGCCCAACTCCCCGTGGTTCTCTTCCGCCGCCAGTCCACTCTTCTCCGCTTCCGCCCCGCTGACGGCCTTGCCGTCCTCGTCCGTGGCCGCATCTCCATCTACGAGAGCCGAGGCCAGCTCCAGCTCATCGCCGAAACACTGGAACCTCGCGGAGCCGGAGCCCTCCAGCTAGCCTTCGAGCAGCTTAAAGCCCGCCTGCTCGCCGAAGGCCTGTTCGACGCCGCCCGTAAGCGCTCACTCCCGGCATTCCCAAGGTGCGTCGGCGTCATCACGTCACCTACGGGCGCCGTCATCCGCGACATCGTCAACGTCGTCCGTCGACGTCACGCCCGCCTCAATCTGCTCGTCTATCCGGCCACGATGCAGGGAGCAAGCTGCTGCACGTCCGTAGCGGCTGGAATCCGTTACTTCAACAACAACCCATCGCTCGTAGACGTCATCATCCTCGCACGCGGCGGCGGCTCCATCGAAGACCTCTCCGGCTTCAACGATGAGTCCCTCGCCCAGGCCATCGCTGCGTCCGAGATCCCCATCGTCTCCGCGATCGGCCACGAGACCGACTTCACCATAGCCGACTTCGTAGCCGACCTCCGCGCTCCTACTCCTTCAGCCGCGGCTGAGCTCGTCACTGCCGCCCAGCACCGCATCGAAGAGCGCATTCAGGCCCTCGCCACCCGCGTCCACCGCGCCGGTCGGTTCCACCTGATGCACGCCCGCCAGCGTTACGCCCGCCTCTCCTCCGAATCCGTCCTCAACCGGCTCCGCGACGCCGTCAGTCGCCGCGATCAGCGCATCGACGAGCTAAGCCTGCGCCTCAACGCGGCCACCACTCGAACCCTGCGCATCCCCGCGCAGCGCGTAGCCGCTCTCACCGAACGCCTCCGCCGCCAGAACATCTCCATCCGCATCGCCGCCACCCAGCGCCGCCTGCAAACCACCACAGAGCGCCTGTTACGGACCTCAACCCGGGCACTCACTGTAAATCAAACCCGTCTCAGCCGTGCCACCGCCCAGCTTGAAGCTCTATCGCCGCTGGCCGTGCTCTCCCGAGGCTATGCGCTCGTTTATCTCTACGAGGGGGCCGAAAAAAGCATCCTATTACGATCCGCCGAAGATGCCGCACCGGGACAAACCATTCGCGCCCGGCTCGCCCAAGGCACACTAACTGCAAAAGTATCGGACAATAAGACAATAGAAGATTAACGGAGAAAAGCACCACATGAAGAAGCTTTTTGGAACCGACGGCATCCGTGGCGTAGCCGGACAACCACCCCTCGACGGCCGCACCGTCCACGCCATTGGCCTCGCCCTCGCGCACACGTTGAAGGCGACGTCGCCCTCTCCGCGCGTCATTCTCGGAATGGACACTCGCGAATCCAGCGACTCTATCGCTGCCATCCTCACCGCTGGCCTCACGTCCGGAGGAGCCAGCGTCGAGAGCGCGGGCGTCATCACCACTCCGGCAATTGCCTTCCTCACGCACACGCATGGCTTCGCTGCTGGCATCGTCATCTCCGCTTCGCACAATCCCTGGCAGGACAATGGCATCAAGCTCTTCGGCCCCGACGGCTTCAAACTCCCCGACGCCACCGAACTCGCGATCGAGGATGAGATCTTCCGCCACCTCGAAACCTCCGCCGTCCCCGCCGAACAAACCCCGCAAGCCCCTCCCGTCAACGATGCCGACCGCGCCGAATACATCCGCTTCCTGCTCAGCTCCGTTCCCGGCCTCTCACTCGACGGCAAGCGCATCGTCGTCGACTGCGCCAACGGAGCTGCTTCCTCGGTCGCCCCGCAGCTCTTCGCCGAACTCAACTCCAAAGGCGGCGGCGAAGTCGTCATCACGCATTCCAGCCCCGACGGATTCAACATCAATGAGTTCTGCGGAGCTCTCCACCCGGACGTGGTTGCCGCCGAAGTCGTCACTCAGAAGGCCTCCATGGGCATCACCTTCGACGGTGACGCCGACCGCGCACTCTTTGCTGACGAAACTGGCAAAGTCGTCAATGGCGACGCTGTCCTTCTCCTCGCCGCCCGCGACCTGCAACTCCGCGGCATGCTCACCAATGACACCGTCGTGGCCACGACGATGTCCAACATGGGCCTGGAAGCCGCGCTCAAGCGCAGCGGCATACAGATGCTCCGTGCTGCTGTAGGCGACAAGTATGTCCTCGAGCAGATGCTCTCCACCGGCGCCGCACTGGGCGGCGAACAGTCCGGCCACATCATCTTCAACGGCCGTAGCACCACCGGCGATGGCCTGCTCACCGCGCTGCTCGTGCTCGACACCGTCCACCGCAGCGGTAAAACCCTCGGCGAACTCGTCTCCGACCTCAAGGTCTTCCCCCAGGTCATCGTTAACGTCAAGGTCCGCGAAAAGAAGCCCCTTGAAAGTATCCCCACCGTAGCCGACGCCATTCGCGCCGCCGAAGACGAGCTCGCCGACTCAGGGCGCGTCGTCATCCGTTACAGCGGCACCGAAACTCTCTGCCGCGTTATGATCGAAGCCGAATCGGAACCCCTCATGCGCCACCACGCCAACACCATCGCCGAGGCCATTCGCACCGAACTCGGCGTCTGACTCCCCATTTACCGTTTGCTTTCAGCCACTGCAGGTGAAAGACTTACGTGACGGCGATCAATGAATCGAACCAATCTCAGGATGCTGGCCATCGCCTACCAGCTTCTTGCTCGTGAAACTTCTACGGGCGAACCTTCCGACATCCACCTGGCCGCAGTGGTCTGCGTCTCTGAGAAACTGCGCCGTCCCATCAGTATGCTTGCGGGATCTACCGGCTTTCGCGCGCTGCTGACCCGCTCTCTCAGTTTAGCCAGGGCGCAGGTTCCCGCTCTGGCCGCGATCCAAGTGAAGCCCGACGGAACTTTGGAGTGGAACATGGGCGGCGACTTATCCCTGTCCAATGGCGAAGCCGTACAGTCCGGCGCTATCCTTATCGCCGAATTGCTCGGCCTGCTTTCCAACTTCATCGGCGAAGCACTGACTCTTCGCCTGCTGCAAGATGCCTGGCCGGACCTGCCTGCCATCGAGATAGATTCCCGGGGGGAAACGACATGACCCAAGACGATAAGGTGAAGATCAAGCAACTGCCGACCGGGGTCCCGGGCCTCGATGAGATCCTCGGCGGTGGCCTGCCCGAGCTGTCCTTCAACATCATTGCCGGTGCGCCCGGTTGCGGCAAAACCACATTGGCGCATCAATTCATCTTCGCCAATGCCACGCCAGAGCACCCAGCGCTCTACTTCACCGTTCTTGGTGAACCCGCCCTCAAGATGCTGCGCTATCAGCAGCAATATACCTTCTTCGATATGGCGAAGCTGAACGGCGCCATTCGCTTCATCAACCTTAGCCAGGTTCTACTCGATCATGGCTTGGAGGGAATACTCGAAGAGATTACCAAAGAGGTCGAAGCTGCCAGCCCCAGTATCGTGGTGGTGGATTCTTTTCGCACCGTTCTCCGTTGTGTGCCTCACGGCGAAACAGAAATGGAGATGGGAGTTCAGGCCTTCGTCCAGCGTCTAGGCATACTGCTCGCGGGTTGGGAGGCGACCACTTTCCTCATCGGCGAATATCACGAGTCGGAGATGCGGGACAATCCCGTCTTCACCGTCGCCGACGGCCTCTTCTGGCTCTCTCAGGTCCCGGAACGAAACTCCGTTGTGCGTAAGCTTCAGATCATGAAGTTGCGCGGCCAGGGATCGGTTCCCGGTCTGCATACCATCCGCATCACCGACGCCGGCGTGCAGGCGTTCTCGCGCACCCTCGGGCTCAGCATACGCAAGAAAAAAGCTGCTTCGTCAAAGCTTCTTTCCATAGGCGTTCCGGCATTGGACGAGATGATGGGAGGAGGCATCCCCGAAGGCGACAGCCTATTGATAGCCGGTTCTTCCGGAACCGGAAAGTCGCTTCTCGCCACCCAGTTCATAGCGGCGGGCATACGCGAGGGTGAGCCTGGGATCGTGGCCATCTTTGAAGAGCGCCCTGAAGAATACGCAGTGCGCGCAGGCACCTTCGGTATCGATCTCGATACCCCGCTACGCGATGGGAAGCTCAAAGTCATCTACCTGCGTCCCCTCGACCTTTCCGTGGACGAAGCCATGCAGGCCATCCTGGATGCGATTCAGGAGATCGGAGCCAAGCGGCTGGTTCTCGATTCGCTCGCGGGCTTTGAGATGGCCCTCGCCCCTGGATTCCGCGCCGACTTCCGCGAATCCCTCTACCGCATGATCTTCTCGCTCACCGGACTTGGCGTAACCATTCTCAGCACACTGGAGATGGAGGAGTCCTTCACGGAGCTGCTCTTCAGCAGCTACTCGATCTCGTTTCTCACCGACGACATCATTCGGCTTCGTTACGTGGAAATCGAAGGCCAGATGCGCAAGATCATCATGGTCCTCAAGAAGCGTCGCGGGCCTCACAGCAATGACATTCGCGAGTACGAAATCAACGCCGAAGGTGTCGTCATCGGCGAGCGGCTCACCGGCTATGACCGCCTCATCACCGGAATTCCGGAGCTCACCCGTCGCTCTAAGTCCTAAGAAGCATCACGTATCAACTACAGTAGGAGAGTAAATGGGGCAGGTAATTGATTTGAGACGCAGTTGAAAAGCGTTCTCCTGAACGGCAATCTCCATCATCTCTGTCATGCCGTATCTGAAGCCTCGCCTACTCCCATTGCAGCAGTCGATGGATCCGGCCACCTCATCCGCTATGTCAATCCCGCCTTCTGCCTGCTTACCGGTAAAGATAAAGCCAATTTAATTGGCTGTGCTTTTTCGTCGGTTTTATCGACCGAAGACGATTGTCTGCCAATGCTGGCACGCGTCTATCGCAGTGGAATACCGGAAGTGCACATCGGCCACGACGGCTCCATCGAGCATCCCCTCTTTTGGTCTTATACGATGTCGCCGATTCTAGGAACAAAGGGCGGTCGAATTGGAATCTTTATTCGAGTGTCGGAATCGACGCCCAATCACCGCGACGCAGTCGCCATGAACCAGGCACTCCTGGTCAGTTCGGTGCGCCAGCATGAGCTGACAGAAGCCGCGGTCGTCCTGAACATGCAACTGCAAGAACAGATGCTGATAACCACTCAGGCGCAAGCCGCTCTGATTCGCACCGAAAAACTCGCCTCGGTGGGACGCATGGCCGCTGTGATAGCGCATGAGATCAACAATCCTCTCGATGCCGTGATGAATACGGTCTACCTGGCGCTAACCACCAAAGGGCTCCCGGAGCCGGCCCGTCAATATCTGGAACTCGCGGAGGATGAACTCAAGCGCATTGCCCATATCACTCGTCAAACGCTCGGCTTCTACCGCGAATCGACCCAACCGTCTACATTCTTCATCGCGCCGCTCCTGGATTCCGTATTAGATCTACTAAGGGCCAGGGCCAAATCCAGCCACGCCGTGATACAGAGACGATGCGATGAACAACTCCAGATAACGGCAGTCGCCGGAGAGTTGCGGCAGGTCTTTGCGAACCTCCTGCTGAACAGCCTTGACGCCATCCCCGACAGAGGAACCGTCAAGCTGCGTTGCTCTCGTTCATCGCGTTCGGGTCACCCCGGTCATTGGGTAAGAGTCACCATCGCCGACAACGGAGGAGGCATCGACGCGGACACGCTTCCGAATATCTTTGAGGCCTTCTTCACCACCAAGGGCGCAATCGGAAATGGCCTGGGTCTGTGGGTCAGCAAACAGATCATCGAGAAACACGGCGGCTCAATCCGTGCCCGCTCTAATCGCGGCGGAGCACGAACCGGCACCGTCTTCAGCGTTATTCTTCCCGTTGATCCACTCTAAAACCCGCGTCAGCGCGAAGATTTTCTTCATCCAAACGGGAAATAGAACGACACCCTCCCCTATCTCATTGCAAACAATTGGCTTATGCAAAGCTAACCACAGGGCGGCCGGCGGTCTACCTTTCGAGCGTAAAATCAAATGAATTCCATGGTCTTCGTCCTCGACAACTACGACTCGTTCACCTACAACCTCGTCCAGTACATGGGCGAACTCGGCGCTGACATGATCATCCGGCGCAACGACGAGCTCACGCCAGCCGAGGTGGAAGCCCTGCGCCCCGACCGCATCCTCATCTCGCCCGGCCCCTGCACTCCGCAGGATGCAGGCATCAGCATCGAGCTGATCCGGCACTTTGCGACCGCAGGCCGCAGTATCCCCATCCTCGGCGTCTGTCTCGGACATCAGGCCATTGGAGCCGCGTTCGGCGGCAACGTCGTGCGCGCGCCCAAGCTGATGCACGGCAAGACCAGCGAAGTCGAGCACGACGGCAGGACCATCTTCAAAGGCATTCCCTCCGCGATGACCTGCACCCGCTACCACTCTCTGATCGTTGCTGAAGATGGCTTCCCCGAAGAGCTGGAAGTCTCGGCGCGTACCGTCGATGGCGAGACCATTATGGCGCTGCGCCATCGCGAGTTGCCCATCGAAGGTGTGCAGTTCCACCCCGAGAGCGTCCTGACTGTGCACGGCAAGCAGATGATCCAGAACTTTCTGAACATGTAGAGTGGTGAAGATGAAGCGCCAGTTGGTCTTTCTGTTCGCGGTGTTATGCGGAGTAGCACAGGCGCAGCAGCCTATCGGAAACGTAGCAGTGCAGGATGCCATGGTTGCGGGCGATCTTACCGTCAATAATGGCCGTGCCGTTCTGGTCGCCAACACCACCGTCACGGCAAAAGACCGGACCGCGGATGTCACCCTCAATCGCGGCGGTTCAATCCACGTATGCGCCACCAGCGGCCTGCACATCACCTCTGGAAAGAGCGCAACAGGCCCTGCGCCGCTGATGCTGTCTCTCGATCGTGGAGCGATTGAAGTCCAGATGGCCGCAACGACCAGCGACGTCATCATGACTCCCGATCTGCGCTTCGGCATCGCCAGTAACGGCCCGCTCGACCTCAGGCTTCGCGTCACCAGCAACGGCGACACTTGCGTAGAAAATCGCGGGGCGAACGCACCCATCCTTACCGGCGCAGACCAGTTCGGCGAATCGAGCTACGATCTCCGGCCCGGGCAGCACGTCCTGTTCGAGCACGGCAGCCTGAAGGAAGTCGTCGACAACGAAAGCTCACCCTGCGGCTGTCCGCCGGCTCCTACCGCTCCGGGAATCTCGTTGGCAGACGCCGCCCTGGCAGCAGGTAGCCCGAAGCAGTCGGCAGAGGCGGAGCATCCCTTTCCCGCCGCCATCAGCAACGGCCTCGCGCCCGTACCATCGGCTCCGCAGGCCCCGCCCGGAGTGGTTCACGCCCAGGTTGCGACGACGCTGACCTACGACGCGAATGGCGAAGCTACTGACAACACTTCGAGCGCCAGCACACCGGGTAACTCCACTGCAGCGGTTCCCGCGCCAGCGCCGCCACCGGTTGTTCAACCGCGAACCGCAGAGCCGCGACACCCGTCGGACGTAGGACACTGGATCGGGCACTTCTTTAAGCGGCTCTTTGGCCGCGGTTGAGGCGGTCAAGAGTTCGCTGCGCTACAATTAAAAGGTTGTGGCAGTGTCGGCGGCGCTTCGCTGCCGACAATGCCACTTCCAAATACAGCAAAGAAATCAGGGGTTTTCCTTATGTCGATTCCCGCCACGCAGATGCGACCGGGCATGGTTATCAAGTACAAAGACGACCTTCATATGGTCTTCTCCGTCGAACATCGCACGCCGGGTAACCTCCGCGCCTTCATCCAGGCCAAGCTGCGCAACGTCCGCACCGGAGCGATGTTCACCGAGCGCTTCCGCTCGCCTGATCCCATCGACCGCGTCTTCGTAGACGAAGTCAAGATGGAGTACCTTTACAACGATGGCGATGACTATTACTTCATGGACGATAAGTTCGAGCAGACCATGCTGAAGCGTGAGACCTTGGGCGACGCGGTCGACTACCTCATGCCCAATTTGACGATTGGCGTGAGCTACCATGATGGCAAAGCGGTCGGCATCGAGCTTCCGCTGGTGGTCGAGATGACCGTGGTGGAGACCGAGCCGGGCATCAAGTCGGCAACGGCGTCTTCCGTCACCAAACCTGCCAAGCTGGAAACGGGGCTGGTAGTACAGGTTCCCCCGTTCATCAACGAGGGTGAAAAGATCCGCGTAGACACTGCCGAAGGCGCATACATGAGCCGCGCCTAGAGCATTTTCAGTTCAAGTATTAAAGAGAGTCGTAGGCTCCATCTTTTGTTCAAAGGATGGAACCTACGACTCTTTTGTCAACAGTGCAGCACTGCTGCGATTACTTCACGGGCAGTGTTGCCATATCGATGACGAAGCGATACTTGACGTCACCCTTCAGAACACGCTCGTAAGCCTCAGCCAGTTTGTCGATGGACGTCAGTTCGATGTCCGAGACGATGTTGTGCTCGGCGCAATAGTCCAGCATCTCCTGCGTCTCGGCCATGCCGCCGATCATCGATCCCGACAACGAGCGGCGGTTTGCGAGAATCGCAAACGGAGCGATGGACAATGGCTGTTCTGGCAAGCCGACCGAGCAGAGCGTACCATCGAGCCGCAGCAGGTTGAGATAGTCGTTCAAATTGTGCTGCGCAGAAACGCAGTCCAGAATGAAGTCGAAGCTACCCGCGTGTTTGGCCAGCGCACTGGGGTCTTTGGTGATGACTACCTCATCCGCTCCCAGCTTCTTCGCGTCCTCGATCTTGCTCTCTGACGTCGTGAACTGGACGACATGAGCGCCGAAGGAGTGGGCAAACTTCAATCCCATGTGACCCAGGCCGCCAAGCCCAACCACACCGACCTTCTTCCCCTTGCCGACGTTCCAGTGGCGCAGCGGCGAGTAGGTGGTGATGCCAGCACAGAGCAGAGGCGCTACGGCGGCGAGATTCAGCTTGGGCGAGATGGTGAAGGTGTACTTCTCATCGACGACGATGTTGTTCGAGTAGCCGCCAAAGGTGAGTTCGCCCTTATAGTCGCGGGCGTTATAGGTTCCCACCATTCCCTTGACGCAGTAGGGCTGAGCTTCAGCTTTACAGTTCTCGCAGATGCGGCAGGAGTCGACCATGACGCCAACGCCAGCCAGATCGCCCTTCTTGAACTTCGTCACCGACGAGCCTACTGCAGTGACATGGCCAACGATTTCGTGGCCGGGAACCATCGGATAGATGGATTGGCCCCATTCGTCCCTGACCTGATGGATGTCCGAGTGGCAGATGCCGCAATAGGCGATCTCGACGACGACATCATTGGGACCGGGTTCTCTGCGATCAAAGTTGAACGGAACCAGTGGCGACTTCTTATCGTGTGCGGCATATCCGTGAGACTTCATTGAAAGCTCCTGAGCTGGTGCGTGCTATTCGTCGTAGTGAAGGAGGCTGAGAACGTCGTATTCCTGAAACTTGTCCCGCCCCTTGAGGAAGTCGAGTTCGACCGCGAAGCCGAGACCGGCGATCTCTCCACCCAGTTGGCGAACCAGTTGCACCGTGGCTTGCATCGTTCCGCCGGTGGCGAGCAGGTCGTCTACGATGACGACTCGTTGGCCGGGCTGGATGGCATCGAGGTGGATTTCGAGTGAGTCTGTGCCATATTCGAGGTCGTAGGTAACGCGGGCTGCCTTGGCGGGCAGCTTGTTGGGCTTGCGTACAGGGACAAAGCCTGCGTTGAGGCGGTATGCCAACGCTGGGCCGAAGATGAAGCCGCGGGCCTCGATACCTAGAACGAGGTCAACCTCTTTGCCGATGTAGTAGGCGGCGAAGGCGTCAATGAGTTGGGCGAAGCCTGCCTTGTCCCTGAGCAGCGTCGTGATGTCGTAGAAGAGGATTCCCGGCTTGGGGAAATCAGGAACGGTGCGTACGAGTTCCTTCAAGGGTTCGCAGTTGTGGGACATCATTTTCTACCAGGCTCCTTCAATATTGAACTCTCCGAGATTTTCGCCTTCGCTCTCGGCAAGTTCATGTTCAATGACTGCATCAACTCGGCTGCCGCGTGAACCCTTGCGCAGCTCGACTTTCAACTCTGCTAAATCCTCGGGGACACCGGCTGCGACGATCTCCACATGGCCTTCCTCGGTATTGCGGACCCAGCCTTTCAGGCCGAGTTCGGAAGCTTCCCGTTGAACGAACCAGCGGAAGCCGACGCCCTGCACGCGGCCTTTGACGAGGTAGTGACAGACCATCGCTTTTAGAGGACCATGTGGTCGGGTGGAATCTGGACGGGGCCTTGATTGTCACCGGGGAGACGTCCGAGTTCGAGTTCAGGCTGGATGTCTTCGTTGATGACCGGCAGGCTGGGCAGGTTGTCGGTACGGCCAGCCTCGCGGACGACAGCGTCGGCATGGGTAAGGACCTCTTCAACCGTCATGGTGTACATCTCGCGGCCATTGTCATAGCCGGAGAGGATGGCGTGCTGCAGATAACGGCCAGCGGTCTGGGCGGCAAGATAGTCGGTGATGACGTGTCCATTGCGGCGCTTCTGTTCGATCCAGGCGAGATTCGGCATGGCGATCCAGACGGGTTTGCCGTTGACGGAAAAGCGGATATCTGTGGCGTCGGCGTGCCGCGTGGCGATGGCGACGACGGTGCCTTTCCACAGGCAGCGGAGTTCTTCTCCGGTCCAGCGGTCGGTTACTTTAAAGTCTTCATACATGGCTTGTTCCAGATTAGTGCAGTGGCGGCGGATGGGCAAGGTGAGCGTTGGACGGCCTGACGCCGATTTACACCGCATCAATCGATTCAGAACTGTCTACCGAAGATCTTCGCGGAGAAACGCGGACTAGACTGCAAAGAAAGGGCGAGACCAGAAGGTCCCGCCCTTGTAACGATGAGGCTTACTTAGGATCGCTTCAGGCGTTGGCTTCATGCGCGGTCGCAGCTGCTTCTGCTGCGACCCTTTCCTTTTCAGCCTTCTCGGCCTTTCGTGCGACGGCTGAGTTCTGGCCGAGTTCGGCGGCCAGCGTTTCGGTTGTGAAGGACTCGATGATGTCGCCTGCCTTGATGTCCTTGAAGCCGGCGAGATCGATACCGCACTCGACGCCCTGACGGACTTCGGAGACATCCTCTTTGACGCGCTTGAGACTGGAGATCTTGCCTTTCCAGACTTCGTTGCCGTCTCGCAACACGCGAACCTGAGCGTCGCGCCTGATGAGGCCGTCAGTCACGCGGCAGCCGGCAATCTGGCCGACCTTCGTGATCTTGAAGACCTGCAACACTTCGGCGCGGCCAGCGTAGTTCTCCTTGTAGACCGGCTCGAGCAGACCGTACATCGCCTTCGTGATCTGATCCTGAAGCTCGTAGATGATCGAGTGCAGGCGAATCTCAACGTTCTCGCGCTCCGCAATCTCGGCAGACTTGCGGTCGGGACGTACGTTGAAGCCGATGACAACGGCGTTCGATGCGGATGCGAGCAGCACGTCCGACTCGGTGATAGCGCCGACGCCTGAGTGCAGGACACGCACGCGAACCTTTTCGGTGGACATGCGTTGCAGCGAGTCGGCCAGCACTTCGACCGAACCCTGCACGTCGCCCTTGAGGATCAGGTTCAGATCCTTCATGCCTGCCTGCTTGATCTGTTCGGCGAGGCCTTCGAGCGAGACGCGGGAGCTCTTGGCGAGTTGCGCCTCGCGCTCCTTCATCTTGCGGTACTGGGCGATGCCCTTGGCCTTGTCCCGGTCGGCCATGACCAGGAAGGTGTCACCAGCGTCGGGCATACTTTCGAGACCAAGGATCTCGACCGGGGTGGATGGCCCGGCTTCGGTGATCGAACGGCCACGGTCGTCGAACATGGCACGAATCTTGCCGAAGGTGTTACCGACGATATAGCTATCGCCAAGACGCAAAGTTCCGTTCTGGACGAGGATCGATGCGACCGCACCGCGGCCACGATCGAGCTTGGCTTCGATGACAGTCCCGACCGCAGGACGGTCCAGAACAGCCTTGGGTGCGCTGATATCGGCTACGAGGCAGATCATCTCCTCGAGGAGATCGAGGCCGATGCGCTTCTTCGCCGAGACTTCGACGAACTCCGTGTCGCCACCCTGGTTGGAAGGCTGAAGGCCGCGAGCAGCAAGCTGCTGGATGACCTTGGCGGGGTTTGCGTCGGGCTTGTCGATCTTGTTGACGGCGACGATGATCGGCACCTTGGCGGCGCGCGCGTGATCAATGGCTTCGAGGGTCTGGGGCATGACGCCATCGTCTGCCGCAACAACGACGACAACGATGTCGGTGATCTTCGCTCCGCGAGCACGCATTCGCGTGAAGGCTTCGTGACCTGGAGTGTCGAGGAAGACGATCTCGCGGCCGAAGGCGGGAGAATCTGGCTTGGTGACGTGGACCTTGTAGGCTCCAATGTGCTGGGTGATGCCGCCAGCTTCGCCCGAGGCCACGTCGGTGGAACGGATGGCATCGAGCAGCGAGGTCTTACCGTGGTCGACGTGGCCCATCACCGTTACGACCGGCGACCGGGCAATTTCGACCATGCCGGTGGTGTCTTCGAGGAAGCCTTCAATGGCCTCGTTCTCCAACTGCTCTTCAACCGAGATGACCTGGGCGTCCGCGCCGAACTGACGGGCGACGTCCTTGACCAGTTCGCCTTCGAGCGACTGGTTGACGGTGACAAAAACGCCCTTCATCAGGAGGCTTGCGATCAGGTCCTTGCCGCGTACGTCGAGCTTCTCGGCGAGGTCCTTGACACTGATGCCCTCGGTGACGGTGATGGTGCGAGTGATCGGCAGCGGCTCACGTGAGACGGGCGCTCCGCCAAAACGCGATGGCGGCTGGAAGCCCTTCATCGGGCCTTCTTTGCTCTTCTCGTAACGCTGGTTGCCGCGGCGAGACGCCGGACGCGCCGCAGGACGCATCCCTGGCTTCTCTCCTGGGCCCGGCATTGCGCCGGGAGCTGCACCAGGTGCGCCGGGACGCGCGCCAAAACCAGGGCGAGCTCCAAAGCCGGGACGTGGTGCTCCGGGAGCGAAGCCCGGACGACCGGGGGCTCCGCCGGGACCGCTGGGGCCGCCCGGATAGGTGCGCGTGGGGTGCATGGGGCGGCGTGCGCCGGGAGCCATGGAGGTGGGACGTGAACCGGGCGCGCCGGGGGACTGGGGGCGGGGCCGCTCGAAGATCGGACGGCTGCGGGCCGGAGCTCCAGGAGCGACCGGCGGTGCAGTGTAGATGGGACGCGGGCCGGTCTGCGGCATGATGACGCGACGGGCCGGAGGGCCTGCTGGTACCACCGGAGCGGGTGCCGTTGCGGGCTCAACGACCGCTTCAGCGGCTTCGGGTGCTGGTGCGCTCGCAGGAGCAGCGGCTACGGGGGTCGCGGGCTGCGGGGTAGATGCCGGTGGAGCAGCTGCGGGCACAGGTGCTGCGGCTGCGGGCTTGACGGCAACGGGAGGTGCAACGACGACAGGCGGAGTCACGACGGCCGGAGCATGAGCGGACACAGGAGCAGCCGCAGGCGGTCGAGCGATCACTGGGCCTACAGGTGGTTTGCTTGCAATCGCCGGAACCGGAGGCGGGGCAGGAGTAATAATGTTTGCTGCCTGACGAGGCAGAGGAACAATACGCCGTGGTGCCGGCGCCGCAGCCGGAGCGGAAGCCGAGGCAGTCACCGTCGGAACGGGAACGGCAGGGGCTGCTACGACTCGCGATGCTACAGGTGCGGTATGGGCGGAGACAGGAGGAGGCGCAGCAACGACCGCTGTGGGACGCGGCGGCGCGGCCTTGGCGGCGGCCTCAGCTTGCTTGCGCTCGAGAATCGCCTTGAGCGCGTCTCCGGGCTTTGAGACCTTGGAGAGATCAAACTTTGGTTTAGCCTCGACAGCCTGCCTGCCTGCGCTAGCGGTGCGGCTTCCACCATTGAAATAACTGCGCACCCTCTCGGCCTGATCAGCCTCGATGGAGCTGGAGTGCGTCTTTCCGGTAATGCCGATCGCTTCAAGCGCATCGAGAATCGGCCTGCTCTTTACTTCCAGTTCTCGCGCCAGATCGTTAATTCGAACTTTGCTCATCCGTCCCTTTTCGCTTCCCTGCGCCCTTAGCTGTTCATATCAGCCTCATTGAGGTAGGAATCTTTGATTATATGTATTATCGCCGAAATGCCTGTCAGGCGGTTCAGCGAAGAATGCGTTGCATGGCCGGTCCGGCTAGCCACGATCATGTCCATCGTTATCGATGCCTTCGTCGGAGATCTCCTGGCTCTCATTCACCAGGGAATCTACGGTGTCGTTGTCTGACTCAATCTGCTCTTCGCGCGCATCCGCGTCACTGAATGCGTCGGTTACTTCATCTTCGGCTTCGGCAATCTCTTCCGCAGAGATATCGTCCACCTCTTCAGCGGTGCCGGTTTCGGCTGCTTCAACAAGAAGTGCTTCCGGGGTCTTAGTCATGGTGTCTCCTTGCGGCTCTTCGCTCTCAGATGCCGCTTCGACTGCGGGAGCTTGAACAGCAGGGCGCTCCTCGCCTTCTTCATACTGGCCGAAGTAGTGGCGAACTGCTACAGAAATCTTCTCCACGGTCTTTTCGCCGATGCCCGGAACCTCTTCAAGCTGCTCGGGAGTCATGTCGGCCAACGCTTCGACCGTGGTGATACCTGCGGCGATGAGCTTCTCGAGTACAGCGTCGCCAAGCTCGGTGACCTGCTCGATCGCAGTCGTCGGGCCGCCGGACATGGCCTGCATCTGCTGCTCGACCTCCTGACGCTTCTCCTCTTCGCTCTTGATATCGATCTTCCATTGCAATAGCTTGGCGGCGAGGCGAACGTTCTGGCCCTTCTTGCCAATGGCGAGTGAGAGCTGGGTGTCGTCGACGATGACCTCGATCTGCTTCTCGGCAAGATCAGTGATCGAGACGCGGCTGACCTTTGCGGGTTGCAGCGCCTTTTCGGCAAACGTGGTGATCTCTTCGGAGAACTCGATGATGTCAATCTTTTCGCCGCGCAGCTCGCGAATGATCGACTGTACGCGCATGCCCTTCATGCCGACGCAGGCACCGACCGGGTCGACGTCTTTATCTCGGCTCATGACAGCGATCTTGGTGCGCTCACCAGCCTCACGCGCAATGGCCCGAATGCTGACCGTGCCGTCGTAGATCTCGGGGACCTCAGACTGGAACAAGTTCTGCACCAATGCCGGCGCGGCGCGGGAGACGATGACCTGCGGGCCCTTGGCGGCGCGGTCAACGCGGAGCAACACCACACGAACGCGCTCGCCCACGGCGAACTGCTCCAGGCGGGACTGCTCGCGCTTGGGCATGCGGGCCTCGGCCTTGCCGAGATCGAAGATGACGTCCATCGGCTCAAGACGCTTCACCGTGGCGTTCAGGACTTCACCGGCGCGGTGGTTGTACTCGTTGAAGACAGTGTCGCGTTCGGCCTCGCGGACCTTCTGGAAGATGACCTGCTTGGCCATCTGCGCGGCGATGCGGCCGAGGGGCGTGGTGTCCTTATAGAAGCGGAGCTCGCCACCTACTTCGACCTCAGGAGCAAGTTCGCGGGCCTGTTCGAGGGTCATCTGATTGACCTCGTCTTCCACCTGCTCGGGCGTCTCTACAACGGTCTTGTAAACATACGCACGGATTTCGCCCGTCTCGCGGTCCATCTCCGCGCGCATGTTCTCCTGCGTTTTGTAGTATTTGCGGGTGGCGAGGGCGATGGCGTCTTCGACTGCGCCTACAACGACTTCGGGCTCGATTCCCTTGTCCCGGCTTAACGTCTCAATTGATTGATACAAAACACTTGCCATCGGTCACTTGTCCTTCACTGCCCTGAATCGCGGGCCTTTTGCTGCTTATTGTTGCTTTGATGCGGGTATTTTAGATCTCCGCTACAAGGTTTGCTTTTTCGATATTTGCCAACGGAATATCAACGGTCTGTTCGGTTACGGCCTTCTTGGCTTTGCCTTTTTGCTTGATGGCAGAAAGGTCGACGGTCGCGATGTTGTCTGTGAATTTCGTGAGCCGGCCCTGCCATTGCCGGTTATTGTTGATCGGCGTAAAAGTCTGAATCTTCACCAGATTTCCTTGAAATCTGGTGAAATCCTCGGAGCTGGCCAGCTTTCGTTCCAAGCCGGGCGAAGAGACCTCGAGCGTGTATTCGGCTCCGGGAATCAGGTCTTCGACATCGAGGATGTTGCTGAAGTCCTGCGCAAACTGCGCGCAATCCTCGTGAGTCACTCCGGAGAGCATCTCAACGGGAACTCCCTTGGGCAGTTCGTCGGGATTCGCCGTTTCGGCCAGTTTCGCGCGCTCCACTGCATTCTTTTCAATGAAGATGCGAAGGGTGCGGAACTTGCCTCCACCCTGGAACTCGATGTCGACGAGGTCGAGGTTGTGAGACGCTGCGACGCGTTGCGCGGTAGCTCGGATTGTGTCTAATTTCAGCGACATAGCGTTGATACATGATCGTTTTTAAAGCAAATAAAAAGTGGGTTCTCACCCACTCATCTCTTCCGTCAATTTGCCGGTGCGGTCACGGCTGTTCGAACAACGGAACAAAATCGTCAATTCCGATGATACATCGACTGTTTGGGGATTTCAATGGTGGGCCTTTTCGGTGCGCTTTCGGTCAAAAATGTCGGCCTAATTTGCTCTGTCCCTGTGGCGACTCTACAATCGAGAGTATTCATGATCACTTCCCCGATTCCTGAGGCCCTCACCTTCGATGACGTCCTCCTCGTTCCTGCCTATAGCGACATCATTCCAACCCAGGTAAGCACGCAGACGCAACTGACCAAGAACATCAGCCTGAACACGCCTCTGGTATCGGCGGCGATGGATACGGTCACCGAGTCGCGGCTGGCGATTGCCATGGCGCAACAGGGGGGGCTGGGCGTCGTCCACCGCAACCTGAGCATCGAACAGCAGGCGGGCGAGATCGACAAGGTCAAGCGGTCAGAGAGCGGGATGATCGTCGATCCCGTGACCATCGACCCGGAGCAGACGATTGCGGCGGCGCTGGAGGTGATGCGCCGGTACAAGATCTCGGGTGTGCCGGTGACCAAGAATAAAAAGCTGGTCGGCATCTTGACTAACCGCGACCTGCGTTTTGTGTCGCGCACCGATCTGACCATCGACTCGGTAATGACGAAGACGAACCTGATCACGGTTCCGGTGGGCACGACGCTCGAAGAGGCAGAACATATTCTGCATCAGCACCGGGTCGAGAAGCTGCTGGTCGTCAACGACGATTATGAGCTGAAGGGCCTGATTACGGTCAAAGACATTCAAAAGAAGTTGAAGTATCCCAACGCCTCGAAGGACAGCCAGGGTCGGCTTCGGGTTGCGGGAGCGATTGGCGCTACGGGAGATTTCCTGGAACGGGCTGCAGAGTTGGTGGCGGCTCGGGTGGATGCTCTGGCGATTGATTCCGCGCATGGTCACTCTTCGCGAGTTCTGGAAGCGGTTGCCGAGGTGAAGAAACGCTTCCCTGACGTCGATCTGATGGCGGGCAATATCGCGACTTATGAAGGTGCCATGGCACTCATTAATGCTGGCGCGGATGCTATCAAGGTTGGGATTGGGCCGGGATCGATCTGCACAACGCGTATGGTGACGGGTGCGGGGATGCCGCAGATCACGGCCATCTCGGAGGCGTACCGCGCGGCCAGTCAGCATGGGATTCCGGTGATTGCGGATGGCGGTATCAAGTACTCGGGCGATGTGGCCAAGGCGATTGCCGCAGGAGCGAGCGTGGTGATGATTGGCTCGCTGTTTGCCGGAGTGGATGAGAGCCCGGGCGAGACGATTTTGTACCAGGGGCGATCGTTTAAGGCGTATCGCGGAATGGGTTCGCTGTCGGCGATGTCCCAGGGCTCGGGCGAGCGGTATTTTCAGGGCAAGGAAGATATCGACGAGGCGTCGAGCGCGGAGAGGCCGTCACTGACGGCGCGTGAGGGCTCCTCATCGAACCGGTTGGGCAAGTTCGTCCCGGAAGGGATTGAAGGCCGTGTGCCCCATCGTGGGCCGCTGGAGGCGATGGTTTATCAGTTAGTGGGTGGATTGCGGTCGGGCATGGGATATCTGGGATGCTCGACCATTGGGGAGTTGCAGACGAATGCACGGTTTATACGGATCTCGAACGCCGGGCTGCGCGAAAGCCATGTGCATGACGTGATCATTACCCGGGAAGCCCCGAACTATCATGTGGAGTAAGGGAAAACCAGCTCCGGGGCTCAGGACTAGCCGACAACGGCAAATGCTAGTACCGATTCGCACCGATTAACCACTGGCAACGACTTTCCACACCAGTTTGAGTGCGCAGACACAGGGCTTATCGCAAATCCATGCGGTAAGCCCTGTGTTATCTGTGTGGGGATAAATGATGGAGCGATGGACGGCTTGGCGAATCAAATAGTAGTGGCCAAGCCATGGATCGCGAGGATTTATTTTTTATGAGAGATTTGCAGACTACGCAGTTGGGGTCGACCGGACCTACGCTGCCCATGGCGTGGCTGCCAGCGATCTTTGGATTGGTGGTAATTTCGGTGGAATCGACTGCCATGATGCGGGGAGCGAATACAGGGCGATGGTTGACGGACCTGTGTAATTCGATCTGGGGAAGCGTCGATGGATCGGCGGTTGCAACGGCGAATATTGTGCTGCGGAAGGTGGGCCACTTTGCCGGGTATGGAACGCTGGGCCTGCTGTTCCGCAGGGGATGGTATGCGAGCCTGCGACGGCGATGGATGGGGACACGGAGTGGCCTGCGCGGTGCGGCCATGGCGCTGGCGGTGCTAAGTACATTTCTGGTGGCGAGCCTCGATGAGTGGCATCAGCAGTTTCTGGCGGGGCGGGTTAGCAGCCGGTATGACGTTCTGCTCGACACCCTTGGAGCGTTTCTATTCAATCTGGTTTTGCTGAAGGTTCTGGCGTGGCGGCGTACCCGCATGGTTGGGTAGGCTCAGGCTTTGTTGAGCACCATGGCTTCGAAGCGATGACGGGTGCGAAAGCCGAGGGCTTCATAGAGCTTCACGGCTTGATGGTTGGCTTCGGTAACGGTGAGAGTTATTGCCTTGAAATCAGATTGAGATAACTGCGCCATGCAGTGGCGCAGAAGCGTTCGTCCAAGATGATGGCCACGCCAGTTGTTGGAGATGCATAGCTGAGTGATGTGGGCAACATCGTCGGCCACGCGGGAACAGAGAACCATACCGACGAGCGCGCCTGTGCGGGTGTCGCGGAGTATCCATGAGTTCGTGGCGTCGAAGATGCCGCAGCCGGGAAAGCGCACGATGTTGTGCAGGAAACGAAGCGAGCCGTGGAGTGAGCAGTACTGATCATTGATGAGCGAATCGATGTGGCCGGTGTAGGCCTCGTGGATCAACTCGGCGGCGGGCTGATAGTGGTCGGGTGACCAGCGGCAGATCTCTATGTTGTGCGGAAGCGCATCTTTATCGGCAGACGGCGCAAAGTCATACTCCATGAACAGGCGCGGGTACAGGGTGAAGCCGGTTTCCTTGAAACTCTGATCCACCGAACCTGCGTTGTAGAGGAGAAGCTGCGCCTCGATGCGGTTGATGCCAGGAGAGTGCAGAAGAAGGTCGAGCAGGTGCTGCAGGAGGGTGTGGGTGATGTGGAGGGCCTGCTCCTGATCGCCGGCTACGGCATAGGCATCGCCTACGACAGCCTTGTTGCCTTCGTAGACGCAGAAGGTGAAGCCGCAGACGCGGCCGCGGTCGAGCGCGACGAAGCCGGGCAGGATGCGGGAATCGAGATACTGCAGGAGGAGTTCTGTAGAGCCACGGTAGTTCCAGCGAAGACGCTGCTCCCAGACTTCTGCCTCGGACTCGAGCAGCGGCCGCAGTTGTCGTGCGGAGAAGTGCCGGAGGTCTAGGATCTCGAGTTGAGTTGCGACTGGCATGGGTCGTTGAATGCTTTTGTCGAGCTTATAGGAAATTTATGGAGGTAGGGAGATCTGAGTTCTTCGGACGTTCCCTCAATGGAGTGTCTATCAAGACTTGACCCCGATTGCAGCGATAATACCCGCTTAAACGGCCCCCCCGCTGGAGGATTTTATTGGCGCGCGTAAACCTTGTAGACCGCCAGGCCCTGGGTGTCGTAGAGGAAAAGAGGCTTGTACACGCGGCCTGTGAGGCAGCGGCTCAACTCTTCCGTGTCGCGGGTCGGGATGACCAGTAGATGCTCCTCGGCAGGGACACTGGCCGGGCAGTCTTCCGGCGTGTAATGAATTGTGGGGCTGTTTCGGTAGAAGGCGAGGCCGTAGTCGAGATCACGGCGGACCTGGTCGACCGCCAGCACCTTTTCACCAGGGGCTACGCGTTGAATCTCGCGAGCAAGAGGCCGGGCCGAGTAGTTGAGATCGAGGTCACGGCCATGGAATCCGAGGAGGAAGACGAGCGCCACCACGATCGGAATGAAGGTCGCGTTGACAAGCTGCGGAACCCCCCAGCGACGGATGATGAAGAATACCGAGCCGCCAACGGCGAGGGCAGAGCCCCCGGCAATCAGAAGCCATTGAGCCGAGGGAATGAGCGTCTCGTACTTCATGTGCTGGGGCGCAAGGATGAGAACGAAGACGAGGATGGCACAGACGGCAGCATGCGACCAGAGGAGCCATCGAGGCAAACCGTCCCGGCGGTTACGGTGGAGATAGTCGGCCGTGAGGATAGTGAGCGGGGGGATGGAGGGCAGAATATAACCGGGCAGTTTGGAGCCGGAGAAGGAGAAGAAGACGATGGGAAAGAGCGCCCAGAGGACGAGGAACTCAGGGAAGGCATCGCCGGCGCGGGAGTGGCCGAGATAACGCTGGGGGTTATGGCGTACCTTCCACTCGGCGATGGAGACGTCGATGGAATCGACCAGAGCACGGAGGGCGAGGATCGTCCACGGCATGAGGCCAAGGATCAATACAGCCAGGTAAAACCAGAAGGGCTGGTGATGCTGGTAGCGGTTCGTGGCGAAGCGTTCAAGATTGTGTTCGAGGAAGAAGAGACGGTAAAAAGTTGGATTCTTCCACTGCACGGCGAGGTACCAGGGCAGCACCATCACCATGTAGAGCAGGATGCCCGGCAACCAGATCGTACGGCGAAGAAGAGACCACTCGCGCCGGAGACCGGCGAAGAGAAGGATGATCACGAGCGCGAGGAAGGGCGCTACGGGGCCTTTGGCAAGCGTAGCGGCGGCCCCGAAAAAGTATAGGTCGAAGAGCCAGAACTTTTTGCCGGTCTCGTACCAGGCATACCAACCGAGCATTCCGATACAGAAGGGCGCTGCCAACTGCATATCGGTGGACGCACCTCGGGCGAAGGCGAAGATGGCAAGGCTGGAGGCGGTAATGAGAGCGGCGTTGAGGTGGCCTCCAGGGCGGAAGCGCCGCATATGGAGAAAGATCAGAACGAAGAGCGCGAAGGCTCCGGAGGATGATGGCAGGCGAGCCGACCAGTCGGAGACACCGAACTCCTTGAAGAAGCTCATGGCGCGCCAGTAGTAGAGGGCTGGCTTTTCGAGCCACGGCTTGCCGTAGAGAATTGGCGTGATAGTTCCGCCGATGAGGCAGTGAAAGGAGCCGTCGATGGCGTTGGCAGTCAGACTACGCGGCACTATCTCTGCGTTGTACTGGTTGCAGATCTGGTTGTGCTGGGCGAGCATCTCGCGGGCGACCTGGGCATAGCGGGGTTCGTCCGCGCCGACGAGGCCAAGCTGGTCGCCACCGATGAGCGGTACCAGGCCGTAAAGGAGAAGGAAACCGGTGACGACGCAGAGAACAAGAAACTCCTGCGGCGACTCGGCAGCGAAGCCATTCCATATGCCGCGGACCCAGGCGATGGGTGCGCGCTCTTTCCATGCGCCGGATGCGGCGGGTTGTTGCAAGTCATTCATTGGGTCAGGTAAACGAGACAAGGCTAACAGAGTCCCGTGCGGAGCTGGGTGAGAATGCGTTCCTTGGCCGCATCAAGCGGCCCGGCGAGAGTGCATCCGCTGGCGCTGCGATGGCCGCCGCCGCCGAGGGATTCGGCAATGCGGGCGACATCGATCTTGCCTTTGCTGCGAATGCTGAGACGGAACTCGTTCACATCCGGCACTTCGCGAAGGAAGACCGCGGATTCGATACCGGCGATGCTGATGAGGTAGTTGACGACACCTTCGCAGTCTTCTGCGTCCGCTCCGGTGAGTAGCATGTCGTTGCTCGTGACCCAGGACCAGGCAACCTTGCCTTCGCACTGAAGATTGGAGAGTGCCGCGCCAAGGAGACGAATTTTACTGATGGAGTTCGAGAAATAAACGTCGCGGGCGATCTTGCCGGGGTTCGCTCCATGGAGAGCGAGATCGTGGACCAGGGCGAAGGTGTCGGCGTTAGTGCTGGAGTAGGTGAAGGCCCCGGTGTCGGACATGATAGCGGTGTAAAGACAGGTGGCCATGCTGGGCGTGATCTCGACCTTCGCGGCGATGGCGAGGCGGTAGACCATGGCTCCGACCGCGCAGGCGTGCTCGTCAATCCAGTTGACTCCGGCGAAGTGTCGTCCGCTGGCGTGGTGATCGATGTTGATCAGTGGGCGATCTTCATCCAGACCGAGCAGGCCGGTGCGGGCTATACCGTCACACTCAAGCAGAATGGCTGGGATGCTGTGGTCGGCGATGTCGGCTGCGGAGGGAGTGTGGTGAACGCGTTCCACGTTGGGCAGGGTGCGATAGATGAGCGGGACGGGATCGGCGAAGACGACGTCGGTCTGGCAGCCCATCTGGTCGAGGATCTCGGCCAGCGCAAGGACGGAGCCGAGAGCGTCGCCGTCGGGCCGCGAGTGCGACGTGAGGATGAAGCGGGGGCTGGAGCGGAAGGCATCGAGCAGCGCCTCAATCCGGGCTTCGTGAGTTAGTTCGTAAGTCGGTGCTTGCATCATGGTTTGGATGGGGCCGCCTTCTTTTCCCGTTTGCGCATGCGGTTCAGAAGCTCGTCCATGCGACCAGTCATTTTTTCGGAGCGGTCAATCGCAAAGCTAAGCTCAGGGACGTGGCGAACACCCATCCGGTCACGCAGTTGCGTGCGGATGTAGGCGCGAGCCGTGGTCAGGGCTTCGAGAGTGGAGTCCTCTTCCTCTTCGGTACCCTGAACAGCGATGAAGACACGAGCGGATTTGCCGCCGGGCGCAAGAACTACGTCAGTGACGTAGCTCGGCGCAATACGCGGATCAGATAGCTCGCCTTCGAGCATTGCGCCTATCTCTTCGGAGAAAGTATTCGCTACTCGGTTTCGGTGGTACGTTCTGGCTCGTTGCTCGGGCATATGTTTCTACAGGGTGAACGGTTGAGGATATCAAAGGTTCACGCGTTTGACCTAACTCCATTGTTCGGAGACTGGATTTGGCAGCTATTCGGGAAGAATTTCGGCATAGGAGTCCGTAATTTCGGCGCTCAGGCCGGTGGCCAGGCGAAGTACCGCGGCATCAATCATTTGAATTTGGCCGGTCAGGTAGCTGGCCGAGGACGAGATGGCTGCAATGCCCAGGGTGGCGCGGTTCCAGACGATTCCGTCGTCAAGTTCGGCGATCGAAAGATTGAAGGCGTGACGCAGCTTGTCCTTGAGGGAACGTACGACTTGGCGACGATCCTTCAGCGATTGCGCATGAGGAATCTCCAGTTCGATAGTAAGTCTAGCGATCGGCATGTGGCTGGGGCTTCTCCTTCCCTCGGGCCTGAGGAAGGCAAACCTGCTGTTACTTCTATTCTAGTGAGTTCCGATCGAATTAACACTGAAAGAGACACGAAAAAACTGGGCTGGGCTCGATTCGAACTCAGGTAACTTACATCAAATGAAATGAAGGTTACTCTCGTAAGCTTACGAAAAGTCTGTGGCATCAGGGTCGCCGGGGCGGATATCCTAACTTTGATCCCACGGTGATTGATGAGCACACAGTTAGCGGAGAACGAAGATCCCAGTCTCAAAGAGATTTGGACGCAAGAGCTATTGGATTCCCAGCCCGAGCAGGAATGTGACGAGCTGGTGAATCTGGCTGCGGGAATCTGCGGGACCCCACTGGGACTGGTGACGCTGCTGAATGATCGGCTTCAATGGTTTCGATCGACCGATTGGCTGAAGCGACGGCAGACCCCGCGGGAATCGGCATTTTGTTCCTATGTGATACGGCAGCACGGATTGTTTGTCGTGACGGATTCATTTACCGATCCCCGGTTTGCTACCAATCCCTTGGTGACGGACGACCCTGGACTGAGGTTTTTCGCCGGCGTTCCCTTGCAGACGGGGAGTGGGCAATTACTGGGAACATTGGCAGTGATGGACACTGTGCCTCGGCTGCTGACCGAAGAACAGGGGCATACGCTGGAAGTGCTGGGAAGACAAGTGAGCGCCCGGCTGGAACTCCTGCTGCAACGGACCGCACTGGAACAGGCATTGAAAGAGAAGGAAGAGTCCGCTGCGGGGCTGCGGGCCAGTGAGGAGTTGTTTCGCGCGTTTATGAATGCCAGCCCATTTATGAGCTACATCAAAGACTCGGCGGGCCGACTGCTGTTCTATAACCGAAGCTTCGCGCAACGCTTCGGCGTCAGCGAATATGCCTGGCTGGGCCGCACGGATGAGCAGTTGTTGCAGCGAAACCCTACTGCGTCGGACCGTCTTCGCAATCTCGAAGTGATGGTTGGAGACCAGATACTGGAGAGCGAGGAACAGATTCGTGGCGCAAATGGTGAGATCCGTTCACTGCGCTCATTCAAATTTCCCTGCTACGATTCGGCGGGAAACATACTGCTGGCAGGAGTAGCTGTCGACGTCTCTGAAGAGGTGGCGCATATGGCTGAGCTGGAACGCTATCACCGAGAGCTGGAAGAGGCCAACAACCGGTTGCGCAAACTGGCAGTGACCGATGAACTGACAGGGCTGCGGAACCGCCGCGCCTTTGAGGAACGGCTGGTAATGGAGTTTTCCATGGCGCGACGGCGGAAGCGGGAGCTTGCGGTATTACTGCTCGATGTGGACGACTTCAAAAAGGTGAATGACCGCTGGGGTCATGCCGCGGGTGACGAGGTATTGCGCCGGCTGGGAAGGATCCTGCAGACGACAGTGCGGCTGCCTGACTTGCCTGCAAGATATGGCGGCGAGGAGTTTGCCGTGTTGCTGCCCGAGAGCGGCCAGGAAAGCGCCCTGGGACTGGCCCGGCGGGTGATGGAAAGGGTGGCGAGCGAGAGATGGGACAATGCGCCGTTGACAATTAGCATTGGCATGGCGGCACTGAACGATTCGTCGATGGACGGTTTTCAGTTGGTAGAAATGGCCGATGAAGCCCTGTATGCGGCCAAACGGGCGGGAAAGAATCGCGTGGTAGCGCATAACGGCTGACATGCGGGCGAGATATGCTGCAGTCGATGTGCTGGGGAGCAAATAGCTTGGAACGCAAAAGAAAGGCGCACCCTTGCGGGGTGCGCCTTCAATTTTCATGACGATTGTTTATGGCTCTGCGTTGGGGTCCGGAGCTTCGCCGGGACCGCGCTCTTCCATCTGCTTGGCGAGTTCCTCACGTTTTTTGGTACGAGCTTCGGCACGCTTCTGAGCTTTCTCGTTCAGCTCGTGCTCGGCGCCGAGGAGTTCGATGAATGCCATCTCTGCAGCATCACCTTTGCGAGCTCCGCTGCGAATGATGCGGAGATAACCGCCGTTACGGGCTCCGTAACGGGGTGCGACCACCGCGAAGAGACGATCGACGGATTCGGGCGTCATCAGGTAGGCGGCAGCCTGGCGACGGGCGTGGACATCTCCGCGCTTGCCGAGGGTAATCATCTTCTCGACGAGAGGACGGGTGGCCTTGCACTTGGTGATGGTGGTCTCGACACGATCCATCAGAATGATAGAGGTGACGAGGTTGCGCAGCATGGCGCGACGATGGCTGGTGTTGCGGCCTAGTTTGAATCCTGCATTACGGTGGCGCATTTGATCTCCTTCGACTGGGCTTTAGCCGTGAGTCGGAACTGCTATTGAACGCGGAGGAATCAGAATCAACTGATCCCTCCGCTGTGAATGGTGCTGTTAGAAGTTTTCTGGCTCGGCGGGGAGTTCGAAGTCGTCATCTTCGTCTTCGTCCTCATCGTCGTCGTCGAAGTTGCCTAAGCTGGCGGCGAGAGTGGCTGCGGGCAGCACGGATGTTGGTCCAGGCTGCGGGTTGCCGTGCTCGTCGATCTTCATGCCCAGTGAGAGGCCCATCTGCGCGAGGATCTCTTTGATCTCGTTCAGGGACTTGCGACCAAAGTTCTTGGTCTTGAGCATCTCGGCTTCGGTCTTCTGGATGAGCTCGCCGATGGTGATGATGTTGGCGTTCTTCAGGCAGTTGTAGCTGCGGACGGAGAGCTCGAGCTCTTCGACAGAACGGTTGAGATTGTCGTTTTGCAGCGCGGGGCCATCGTGCAGGCTGTCGTGACCGGCTTCGAGCTCTTCTTCGAAGTTGATGAAGATGGTCATGTGGTCTTTAAGCAGCTTGGCCGAGAGGCCGAGTGCATCTGCAGGAAGAACGGTGCCGTTGGTCCAGATCTCGACGGTGAGCTTGTCGTAGTCGGTGATCTGGCCGAGGCGGGCGGCCTCGACGAGGTAGTTGACCTTGCGGACAGGCGAGTGGACGGAATCGACGGGAATGAAGCCGAGACCGAGGTCGCTATCGAAGTTCTTATCGGCAGATATGTAGCCACGGCCGCGCTTGAGGCGCATCTCCATGTCGATCTTGCCACCTTCGGAGATGGTGCAGATGTAGACGTTCTTGTCGAGAATTTCGACGTCGCCGTCGGCCTCGATGGAACCCGAGGTGACTACGCCGGCCTGGTCGGCGCGGAGGTAGAGGGCCTTGGGACCTTCGCCGTTGAGCTTGAAGGGAATCTGCTTCAGGTTCAGGATAATGTCGGTCGCGTCTTCGACGATGCCGGTGATGGACTGGAACTCGTGCAATACGCCTTCGATGCGAACGGCGGTGACGGCGGCGCCTTCAATGGACGAAAGCAGCGTCCGGCGAAGTGCGTTGCCGATGGTCGTGCCGAAGCCGCGCTCAAATGGCTGGGCCGAGAATTTTCCGTACTTTTCGGTAAGGGTTTCGTTCTCGACGGCAAGACGCTTGGGTTTTTGGAATCCTCTCCAAAGCATGGGTGATCTCCTTTATCCGTCCTGGCCGCGATGCATTTTGCGGACCGGCGGGTGGTTCGGTTGCGGTTAAGTTGTAGGGACTACTGTGGGAGAAACCCACGCCCGATGCTCAGGACGTGGGGTGCCCAAATTTCTGTAACAGCTACGGTTACTTGCTGTAGAGTTCGACGATGAGCTGCTCGTTGACGGGCAGATTGACATCTTCGCGCTTCGGCAGAGCGAGGACCTTGCCGGAGAGATTGTCGCGGTTAATATCAAGCCACTGGACGGCATGTTGACCGCTGGCAAAGTTCTTCGACTCTTCGAGAATGATAAGAGCCTTGGAACCTTCGCGGATCGCGATCTCGTCGCCGACCTTGCACTGGAAGGACGGGATGTTGACCTTGCGACCGTTGACCTGAATGTGGCCGTGACGTACTAGCTGGCGGGCCTGACGACGGCTCATCGCAAAGCCGAGGCGGTAGGTCACGTTGTCGAGGCGGGTCTCAAGCTGTTGAAGCAGGAGTTCGCCGGTGACGCCGGTGCGGTTGGAGGCCTTCTTGTAGTACGCGCGGAACTGGGTCTCGAGCGTGAAGTAGATGCGCTTTGCCTTCTGCTTCTCGCGAAGCTGGAGACCGTAGCCTACAACCTTCTTCTGCTTCTTGGACTGGCCATGCTGGCCGGGAGGAAAGTTGCGCTTCTCGACGGGGCACTTTTCTGAGAAGCACTTGGCTCCCTTGAGGAAGAGCTTGGTGCCGTCGCGGCGGCAGAGGCGGCAGACGGGTCCTGTATAACGTGCCATTTCTTTCTATCTCCTGAATTCGGTTGTCGATCGCTTTACACGCTGGCTGCGCTTCAGTCGCGATCCAGTTGAAGATTTAGCTGCCGGCTTCCAATCTTCACTAAAGACTGGAAGCCGGCAACGGATTGCTTATACGCGGCGGCGCTTGGGCGGACGGCAGCCGTTGTGCGGCATCGGCGTAACGTCGCGGATGCTGCGAACCTCGATGCCGGTTGTGGCGAGAGCGCGGATCGCGGACTCACGGCCGGAGCCGGGACCGGAGACGCGCACATCGACCGAGCGGAGACCGTGGTCGCGGGCTGCGTTGGCTGCACCGACGGCGGCCTGCTGCGCGGCAAACGGAGTTCCCTTGCGGGAGCCGCGGAAGCCGAGCGAACCGCTGCTCTTCCAGGAAAGCGTGTTGCCCGCCTGGTCAGTGATGGTGACGATCGTGTTGTTGAACGTGGCTTGAATGAATACGAGGCCAAATGGAACGTTCTTGCGCTCGCGCTTCTTGAACTTCTTGTTTTTGCCAGTCTTGGCTGCGCCTTTGGTGTTCTGTGTCTTCGCCATTTATTTCGTCGCTTTCTTCTTACCGGCAACGGTTCCCTTGCGTGGGCCTTTGCGGGTGCGAGCGTTGGTGTGGGTGCGTTGGCCGCGGACAGGCAGGCTGCGCCGATGGCGGAGGCCACGGTAGGACTGAATTTCGATGAGGCGCTTGATGTTGAGCGAGATGTCCTTGCGGAGATCGCCTTCGATCTGGCCCTCGGC
The DNA here is from genome assembly GCF_039993895.1 of Edaphobacter paludis. Taxonomy (NCBI): domain Bacteria; kingdom Pseudomonadati; phylum Acidobacteriota; class Terriglobia; order Terriglobales; family Acidobacteriaceae; genus Edaphobacter; species Edaphobacter paludis. The sequence goes on along the minus strand of NZ_CP121194.1, from coordinate 766,888 downwards.
TTCGATGACCTGACGGATGCGGTTCAGCTGGTCCTCGTCGAGCGTTGCGATCTTCGCGAGAGGATCGACGTCCGCCTTCGCGAGGATCTTCGCCGCGCGCGAGTCGCCAATGCCAAAGATATAGGTGAGACCGATGCGCGCCTGTTTGTTATTAGGGACATCGACTCCAGCAATACGTGCCATGGGGTTCCTTTTCGGTTGGGCTCCTGGAACTGGTCGGGGAGCGGGTGGATGGTCTTCGGTTGGTCCGGCGGGTTCAACGCAAGCCTTGACTTCGGCTAACTAGCCTGCTGGGGCCGATATATAAACAGAGCCAGAATTTCTACTTCCTTAGCCCTGGCGCTGCTTGTGCTTGGCGTTCTCGCAGATGACGCGAACGACGCCGCGGCGATGAATAACCTTGCACTTGTCGCAGATTTTCTTTACAGATGCTCGAACCTTCATTTGATTCCCTTCCAAGTCGTGCCTCAGAGACGAAAATCTCGTTGGCGTGGTGCGACATAGCCTAGGCCATGCCTAAACAGATGGATACTTACAGGTATTGTCTACTTGTAGCGGTAGACGATGCGGCCACGGTTGAGATCGTACGGGCTGAGCTCAATCGCGACACGGTCGCCGGGGAGGATGCGGATGAAGTTTTTACGCATACGCCCGGAGACGTGCGCAAGGGCCTGATGCTTGTTTTCAAGCTCGACCTTGAACATGGCGTTCGGCAGAGTTTCTACGACAACTGCCATGACTTCAATTGCATCTTCCTTCGACAAACGATCTCCTTCGGAAAGCCCGGGGTTGAGCCCCGAGTTTTCGCAATTACTTCAGCGGTGTTGAAACCGCTGTTCGAACTCTTCAGTGGGTTGTTGACGCCACTCTTTGAGGCAGCAGCGCGTTCGCACGCGCAGCATCTCTTATCATACCCTGAAACGGGGATATTTTACTAACGGGTGAGCACCCGGGGGCCTTCTTTCGTGATGGCGACGGTGTGCTCAAAGTGGGCGCTGTAGCTTCCGTCAACGGTCACAGCAGTCCATCCATCTTTTAAAACGCGGACCTCAGGGCCGCCCGCATTGATCATAGGTTCAATGGCGAGAACCATGCCAGCCTTGAGCCGCGGACCTTTACCGGCGATACCGAAGTTAGGAACCTGGGGATCTTCGTGCATGGATTTGCCGATGCCATGACCGACAAAATCGCGGACCACACCGAAACCTGCGGCTTCGCACATCTGCTGAACAGCGGCAGAGATGTCGAAGAGGCGACCGCCGATCTGGCACTTCTGGATTGCAGCTTCGAGCGAGGCGAGAGTAACGTCCAGAAGTTTTTGGGTCTCGGGACTGACCTTGCCGACCGGATAAGTGACAGCAGCATCCGAGTAGAAGCCATCGATAATGACTCCGCAGTCGATGGAGACGATGTCTCCTTCGTTGAGGACCCGTTTCTCGTTGGGTATCCCGTGGACTACCTCGTTGTTGACCGAGGTGCAGAGTGCGGCGGGGTATCCGTGATATCCCTTGAAGGCGGCGATTCCGCCGAGTTCGGCAATCTTGCGAACGGCGACGTTTTCGAGGTCCATGGTAGTCGCGCCCGGCTTAACAAAAGGCGCGATGGCATCGTGGACCTTGCGGAGAGCTTTGCCGGAGATCCGCATCTTTTCGATCTCTGCGGGCGATTTGATCAGGATGGCCATTGTTTAGGAATAGGACTTAGGGGTTAGATTTGGCGAAGCTCTTTGAGGGCGGCGACGATGCTTTGAGCTACCTGCTCTACCGGAGCCTCGCCGTCTACCGCACGGAAACGGTTGCTGGCACGATAGTGTTCGATCACTGGCGAAGTTAGAGATTCGTAAGCCTTCATTCGTTCAGCGAAAGCCTCTTCCGTATCATCACTGCGGTGCTGGAGCGGACTTCCATCGATATCGCAGATCCCCGGCTTCGCGGGTGGATGTGAGTAAATATTGTAAATGTGCTTGCAAACGGAACAGGTGCGACGGCCGGTGATGCGGCGTAGTAATTCATCCTCATCCACGCGAATGTTGATGGCAACCAGCTGAGGCGTTTCGCGAAAGATTGGAAGATGAGCGTCGAGCCAGGTGGCCTGTGCGAGAGTACGGGGAAAGCCATCGAGAATGTAGCCGGCGTGGACGTCATCACCAGTAAGGCGCGCCTGCACCATGTCATTGACGACCTGGTCGGGGACGAGCTGCCCCCTATCCATCAAGCCCTTTGCAGTCTTGCCCAGTTCAGTTCCCTTAGCGATGTTCTCGCGGAGAATATCACCGGTGGAAATTTGCGGTATGCCGAAGGCAGCCATCAACAGCTGGGCCTGGGTCCCCTTGCCTACGCCGGGGGCGCCCAAAAGAAGTACCGGCCCGGGCAGAAAGGTGTTGTCTGCGTGGGCCGGTGAATGATTTACTGCGGAATCCCTGCTCAATGTTTGCACTTCCCTACCAGCTCTTGCGGCCACGAATGCGCCCGCTGCGCGGAGAGAAGCCTTCGTAGTGGCGCATGACAAGTTGGGCTTCGATCTGCTGAACGGTATCCATCGCTACGCCTACGACGATCAACAAAGATGTACCGCCAAAGTAGAAGTTCACGCCGAGACCGTTGGTCACCCAGGTTGGCATCCGGTCAAACAAACCACCAATGAGCCAGAGATGGTTGAAATGGATACCGCTGATGAGGAGCATCGGGATAAGCGAGATGATGACAAGGTAAACGCCGCCGACGAGAGTAATGCGAGTAAGCACATCGTTGATGAAGTCAGCGGTGCGCTTGCCGGGTCGGATGCCTGGGATAAAGCCGCCATACTTGCGCATATTGTCCGCAATGTCGTCCGGACGAAAGACGATGGAGATATAAAAGTAAGCGAAGAAGATGATCGAGACGCAATACAGCAGCACATACCAGGGTTCGCCGGGTCCGAGAGCGCGGAAGAGCGGCCCAAAGAACGGCGAATCGTGCAGCGAGTATCCAAAGATGCTGGCGCCTGAGAACAGCAGCGGTGCCGAGAGGATGGATGCGGCGAAGATAACCGGCATTACGCCGCCGGAGTTGACCTTCAGCGGAAGATGCGTAGATTGGCCGCCCATCATCTTACGACCGACGATTCGCTTGGCGTACTGCACCGGAATGCGGCGCTCCGCCTTTTCGACGTAGACGATGAAGGTTACTACGGCAAGCATACCGGCGATAAGAATAAGAAGGGCGATGGGAGTAAAGGCTCCCCAGCTACGCTCACTCGCCTTCTGCCAGAGGTCGCCAATGCCTGCGGGTATGCCGACGACGATGCCCGCAAAGATCAACAAGCTCATGCCATTGCCGATACCGCGATCGGTAATCTGCTCACCCAGCCACATCACAAAGCCGGTACCAGCGGTAAGCGTCAGCACACAAAGGGGGACGAACAATCCCTTGGAGATAGTGACCATCGACTCGCCGGTTGAAGTGTTGGTGAGGGTCAGCGCGATGGCGAAAGATTGCACAACGCCCAGCATGATCGTGACATAGCGGGTCCACTGCGTGATCTTGCGGCGGCCGAGTTCGCCTTCCTTCTGCAGCTTGGCCAACGGCTCATAAATGACAGTGAGCAATTGGAAGATGATGGAGGCTGTGATGTACGGCATGATGCCGAGAGCGAAGACCGTCAGCTTGCGAAGGTTTCCACCGGAGAAGAGGTCGACCAGGCCGAGGGAGGATCCGGAGTTCTGATTGAAGTACTGCGCCAGCATGTCGGCGTTGATGCCAGGGGTGGGAATGTGCGATCCGAGCCGATAGACGGCCAGCATGGCAAGCGTAAAGAGGACGCGCGTGCGCAGATCGGTAATACGGAAGATGTTTGCGAATTTCTCGAACATCGGAGCGTGGACCTCGGGGTGAAACCTGCTACGGATGAACCGGCAGGCGAAGACGTGTGCCCTCGCCTGCCATTGATTCTAAATGCTGCTTAGCCGATGAGGATGGCCTTGCCGCCAGCCTTTTCGATCGCTTCCTGTGCGGTCTTGGAAAACTTGTGCGCGTGAACGGTGACGGCTACCTTCAGCTCACCGTTGTTGAGCACTTTGATGAGGCCTTTTTTCTTCCGCAGAAGGCCAAGCTCAATGATCTTGTCGAGAGTGAACTCAGTCTCGTTGGAGGCTGCGTTGATTTCAGCGAGACGATCCAGGCCGAGAACCTGATATTCCACGCGGAAGATATTGGTAAAGCCGCGCTTCGGCAGACGGCGGTGAAGGGGCATCTGTCCGCCTTCGAAGCCACGCATAAGGCTTGAACCTGAGCGGGAACCCTGGCCCTTATGGCCACGTCCGGAGGTCTTACCGATGCCGGAACCCATACCACGTCCGACACGTTTCTTGTTTTCATTAGCCTTTTTAGGGGCGCGGAGATTGGAGAGATTACGGATTGCCATTATTTCCTCGCTTAACGCCGGTCAGCTCGTTGGCTGACCGACTCGCATTGATTGACCCATGGGCCTGAAGCTGTTGTCTCTCGTTGCCGTCAGTTAGTCGACGACGCGGACGAGATGTGGAACCTTTGCGACCATGCCACGAATGGATGGTGTGTCTTCGCGCTCGACGACCTGGTTGAGGCGGGTAAAGCCGAGGCCCTTGATGACGAGCTTGTGCTTGACCGGAGTGCAGATCTTGGAACGGAAGTACTGCAGTTTGATTTTGGCGATTGCGTTGTTGTCAGCCATTGGACTAGAACTCCTCTGAATCTTTTGAGCGAAGAGCTAGAGCTCTTCGACTGCCTTACCGCGCAAAGCGGCGACTTCGGCCTTGTTGCGAAGCTGGATGAGAGCATCGAAGGTGGCCTTGATAACATTGTGCGGGTTGGCGGTGCCCAGCGACTTGGTGAGCACGTTCTGCACGCCGGCTGCGGTCATTACGGCACGAACCGTCTTACCGGCGATGATGCCTGTACCTTCGGCGGCAGGCTTCAGCATAACCTGACCGGCGCCAAAGTGGCCCAGCACCTGATGCGGAATCGTGGTGTCGGTAAGGTTGACCTTGTGCAGGTTCTTCTTGGCCGCTTCGATCCCCTTGCGGATAGCCTGGGGGACTTCCTTGGCCTTGCCCGAACCGTATCCGACCACGCCTTCGCCGGGATCACCGATGACGACGAGAGCGGCAAACGACATGTTCTTGCCGCCTTTGACGACCTTGGTGACGCGATTGATGGAAACGACTTCATCCTTCAGGTTGAGCCGGTTCGCGTCGATTTTTTTCTTCATTGCCATAATGTCTTAATCCAGCTTTCTGGCTGCCGATTGAGGCGCCTAATCCTTAGAAATCGAGTCCAGCTTCGCGGGCAGCATCGGCGAGGGCCTTGACGCGGCCGTGGTACAGGTAACCGCCACGGTCGAACACAATCTTCTTGATGCCCTTCTCCTGCGCGCGCTGAGCGATGAGCTTGCCCACTTCGGCCGCAGCAGCAATATTGCCGCCGTAGTTCTTCTCTTCGCCCTTTTTGCCCATCGAGGAAGCCGAGGCGATGGTGACCCCGTTGAGGTCGTCGATGAGTTGCGTATAGATGTGGTTGAGTGAGCGGTAGACGTTGAGGCGTGGACGCTCGGCGGTTCCGGACATCTTCTCGCGGATACGCGTGTGGACGCGCTGGCGGATGACGTTGCGTTGACGGGGATTGATCATAATTCGCTTTCCTTCCTAGTGGCGTCGCCAGAGTGCTGACGACGTTCGGGCTTATTGCGTTGTGCGGGACAGAGATCAGAATAACAAGATTCAGTCTCTGCCCCACGAAGGTTTTACTTCGCTCCGGTCTTACCGACCTTCTTCTTCAGCTTCTCGCCGGTGTAGCGGACGCCCTTGTTCTTATAAGGATCGGGCTTGCGAAGAGCGCGCATGTCGGCAGCAATCTGGCCAACCTTCTGGCGATCGATGCCTGAGATCGTAACGTGGGTCTGTTTCGGGTCGATGGTGACTTCGATGCCAGAAGGCAGAGGAAATTCAATGGGATGCGAGTAGCCAAGGGTAAAGACAACCATGTTTTTGCCCTTGAGCTCTACACGGTAACCGATGCCGACGACATCAAGCTCCTTGGTCCAACCCGTTGTGACGCCAGTAACAGCGTTGAAGACGAGGGCGCGCGCGAGGCCGTGGAATGCTGCCTGCTTGTCAGTCTGGCGCTCGGCAATAAGGTTGCCGTCCTTCTGAACGAGGGTGATTCCGCCGGGAAGCATTGCGGTAACTTTGCCCTTGGGGCCTTCAACGAGAACGGTGTTGCCGTCGACGGTGTACTTGACTCCGGCGGGCATAGGGATCGGCTTCTTGCCAATACGTGACATGTTCAAATCCTTCTTGTGGCTTGCGAGTCGCAGACTTGACGCCTGTTCCACTGCAGCCGGCGGGGTTTAGCCGCTCTAAAACTTATCCATGAAAAGGTCATCTGGGCTTATGCCCGGACGACTGAAAATTACCAGACTTCGCAGAGGATCTCGCCGCCAACACCTTCGCGACGAGCCTGACGACCGGTCATTACACCCTTGGGGGTGGTCATGATGGAGATACCGAGGCCACCCTGGACGCGGCGAATCTCATCGCGGCCAAGATATACACGGCAACCGGGACGCGAGACGCGCTGCAGGTCACGGATGACGGCTTCGTTGTTCGGGCCGTACTTGAGATAAACACGGATGACCTTCTGGCCGTCCTCTTCCGTGGGCTTGTAGTTCGCGATGTAGCCCTCTTCCTTGAGGATGCGGGCGATCTCGGCCTTGAGCTTGGAAGCTGGAACGTCAAGCTTCTGGTGGCGCGCACGGATGGAGTTACGGATGCGGGTCAGAAAGTCTGCTACTGGATCGGTGAGGTTCATTCATTCTCCTTCATCCCCCGTTCGCTCACGAGTGTCTCTCACGAGAACCAGCGGGGATGCTTGTTGCGGTAAACTTCCAGACTTCTGCACCCTAAGCCTTAGCTTGAATGAGGTCTCTGGAAGATACGTCCGGCACGAAGCCGAACGTGGGAAGACAATTTATTCTACCAGCTCGATTTGACGACGCCTGGTATTTCGCCCTTGAGCGCAAGATTGCGGAAGCAGAGACGGCAGACACCGAACTTGCGCAGGAACGCGCGCGGGCGGCCGCAGAGCTGGCAGCGATTGTGCTGGCGGGACTTGAACTTCGGTTTCCTTGCATCTTTGACGCGTTTTGCTGTGGTTGCCATGTATTTTGCTCTCTATCCTTGCTGCAAACTTGTTGAAGGCCAATCGGCCTGGATACTGCCGACTATGCTCCGACGCGGAAGGGCATTCCGAAACCCTTAAGCAAAGCGCGGGCACCGTTGTCGTCCGCCGCCGTCGTAACGATAGTTACGTTCATACCTTTAAGCTTGTCGACCTTTGCATAGTCAATTTCGGCAAAGATAAGCTGATCGCGGAGACCAAGTGTGTAGTTGCCACGGCCATCGAAGCTCTTGGACGAGACTCCGCGGAAGTCGCGAACGCGGGGAAGAGCAATCGAGACCAGGCGATCGAGGAACTCATACATATTGTCGCCGCGCAGTGTGACCATCGCGCCGATGGGCATGCCCTCACGCACCTTGAAGGCCGCGATTGACTTTTTTGCCTTCGTCGTTACAGGCTTTTGGCCGGCAATAGCTGCCAGATCTGCAACCAGAGGGTCCATAATCTTGACATTCTGTGTGGCTTCGCCAAGACCCATGTTGATTACGATCTTTTCGAGCTTTGGAATCGCCATCGCGTTGGTGATGTTCAATTCCTTGGCGAGAGCCGGCTTGATCTCTTTTCGTACTTCTCTCTGAATCGTGATGCCATGATTGCTTTTTCGCTTTCTCCACGGTTGCCGGGGTGGGATGTCTTCCGTTTACCGATGCGTGGGGTGAACCGTTGAAACAGGGTTAATGGATAAGAACTACTTCTTCTTCTCGGGGATGTTGTTGCCGCTTGCCTTCGAGAAGCGAACTTTTTTGTCACCTTCAAGACGTGTGCCAACGCGGGTTTTGTTGCCCTCGCCGTCGACCAGCATCACATTCGAGATGTGGATCGGCGACTCTTGCTCGGCGATGCCTCCCTGAATGTTCCGTTGCGGGTTGGGCTTGAGGTGTTTCTTAATCATCATGACGCGCTCGACGAGGACGCGGTTCCTGTCGGCGATGACGCGGATTACTTTACCGCGCTTGCCCTTGTCTTTACCGGCGATCACTTCGACGGTGTCGTTACGCTTGATCTTGATGCCTGCCATAAAACTTAGCTCCTGGCATTCAGCCTTGGCTGTTTGCTGTAAACAATTCTTCGATGCGCTGCTGCCCAGCCAGAAGCTGGGCACTGAAACTAGATGACCTCAGGCGCGAGCGAGACGATCTTGAGAAACTTCTTCTCACGAAGCTCGCGGGCTACCGGGCCAAAGACGCGGGTACCGACCGGCTCGTTGGAGTCGTTGATGACCACAGCGGCGTTCTGGTCGAAGCGGATATACGTCCCGTCCCGGCGGCGATACTCCTTACGGGTGCGAACGATCACTGCCTTTACTACTTTACCCTTTTTTACGGTTCCATCGGGGGAGGCTTCTTTGACCGCCGCGGTAACGACGTCGCCGAGGCCGGCCTTCTTGCCAAGTCCGCCACCGAGGGGCAGGATCACCTGCAACTTGCGCGCGCCGGAGTTATCGGCCACGTCAAGCATTGTTCTCATTTGTACTGACATCGTTCTTCTCCTGGGTGAAACGGCCTGGGGCTGTGCGCCCCGTTATGGCTGATCTCTTTTCACGGAACAAAAGTCCCGTGGCTGACTATTTTGCTTCGGCAGCGACTGCTGTTGCTTTCTCTTCTGCAAGCTGCGCCAGCGAAGAGCGCCGGACAATCTCCTCAAGCGACCAGCGCTTCAGCTTCGACAAAGGACGTGCTTCGCGGATGCGGACCACATCGCCGACGCGAGCGGAGTTCTGCTCATCGTGTGCATAGAACTTCTTGTTCGACTTCATGACGCGCTTGTACTTCGGGTGAGCCTTGCGCATCTCGATCTCGACGACGATGGTCTTCTGCATCTTGGTCGAGACGACGAGACCGACCTTCTCGTTGCGGCGTGAGGGCTGGGCTTCGGCGGAAGTCGCGGCTGCGGTGGTGTTGGTTGTGTCTGCCATGAATTAGTCCTTCTTCGCTTTCTTGCGAGCGGTGCGAGTGCTCTTGGCCGGTGCGGCATTGACGCGAACCGGAGCGGCTGCCTTCTCCGCAGCAAGAGTGCGCTGACGCTCGACGGTCTTGATGCGGGCGACATCGAGCTTGAGTGTCCGCAGCTTCTTCAGGCCTTCGGTGTTGCCGAGAGTCTTCTGAAAGCGGATGCGGAAGAGCTGCTCGCCGGCCTGCGCCGCCTGAGTCTTGAGCTCGTCATCACTGAGATTACTGATCTTTTCAAAATCCATTGTCTTTTTCCTTGACTGCTAAAAACGCCTGCTAAAACTACTTGGCCGCAACCGTCGCCTTCACATCGTGGCGCTGGACGAAGCTGGTCTTGAGCGGGAGCTTGTGGGCCGCGAGACGCATGGCCTCTTTGGCCAGTTCCGGGCTGACGCCTTCCATCTCGAACAGGATCCGGCCAGGACGAACCACGCAGACCCAGTGGTCTGGTGCGCCCTTACCTTTACCCATACGGGTTTCGGCAGGCTTCTTGGTGATCGGCTTGTCCGGGAACAGACGGAGCCAAACCTTGCCGCCACGCTTGATAAAACGCGTCATCGCGATACGGCTGGCTTCGATTTGGCGGTCGGTAATATAACCGCACTCCATCACCTTCAGGCCGTAATCGCCGAACGAGAGATCGGAGCCGCGCCACGCCTTGCCGCACATGCGACCGCGCTGCTGCTTGCGAAACTTGACCTTCTTTGGCATCAACATATAAAAACCCTCTTACCCTCGGGGGCTCAGGCCCCGTCGCGTTTACTCTGCGGCAAGCAGCGGTTAAACCGTGCCCGCCTGAAACCCTACGACGCGAATGCGCCTGTTGTAACGACCTGATCGCGGCGCTTCTTCTGCTCGTAGATATCGCCACGATAGACCCAGGTCTTGACGCCGATGATGCCGTAGGTGGTGTGTGCCTCGGCGAAACCGTAGTCGATGTCGGCGCGCAGCGTATGCAGCGGCAGACGACCCTGGAGATACCACTCCGAACGTGCAATCTCGTTTCCGTTGAGACGACCGGAGACGCGAACCTTGATTCCTTTGCAACCAAAGCGAAGGGCGGAGTCCACGCTCTTGCGCATTGCGCGACGGAAGCTGACACGCTTTTCGAGCTGCAGGGCGATGTTCTCGGCAACGAGCTGAGCATCAAGCTCCGGCTTGTTGACCTCGAGAATATCGATGAAGACCTCGCGGCTGGTGCGCTTCTGGATGTCGGCCTTGAGCTTGTCGATCTCGGCGCCCTTGCGGCCGATGATGATGCCCGGACGCGCAGTGCGAATGATGAGACGCAACTTATTACCCGGACGCTCGACTTCAACGGAGCTGACACCGGCAGCCTTGAGCTTTTCGCGCAGCTCAGCCTTCAGCTTGACATCCTCGACCAACAGCTTGTCATAGCCGCGCTCGACAAACCAGCGCGACTTCCACGGCTTGTTGATGCCGAGGCGAAACCCATACGGATGGACTTTCTGTCCCATAGCTTCCCTTTACTCCGTGCCCTCTACCGGTTGAGCCGGCGGGCGGTGAACCAAAATTCTAAGTTTACAAGAAACTGCTTACTTTGCGGCCTTTTTAGCTGCGGGCTTCTTGGCGGCGGCCTTCTTGACTGCGGGCTTCTTCGCCGCAGTTTTGGTGGCTGCCTTCTTCGTGGTCTTCTTCTTCGCTGTCGGCACTTCAGAAGCATCGGCTGCGGATACGGCAGTTGGCGACTTCTTCTCAGCGACAGTGACGATGATGTGTGCGAGTCTGCGCTGATAGCGGAAGGCACGGCCCATTGGAGCAGGGCGGATACGCTTCATGCGCGGACCTTCGTTCGCAACCGCGGTCTTTACATACAGGTTATCGACGTCTACATCGAGCCCCTGTTCCTGCGAGACGTAGTTGGCGTTCTGGATCGCCGAACGCAGGACCTTTTCAATCACCGGAGCCATACGCTTGGTGCTGAAGTGAACCGTGTTGAGTGCCTGCTCCACGCGGAGGCCCTTGATGAGGTCGAGAACAAGCTTCGCCTTCTGCGGGCTGGTGCGCTGGAACTTCGCCTCTGCGCGGAACTCTCGGATTTTCTCTACTGCTGCCTTAGCCATGATCTTCTTCCTTGAAGGACAAACGAAAACTCTGCCCGATTTTCTTTATTTGGGCTTTGCGGAGGACTCAGTGGCGCGCCCGGAGTGACCCTTGAAGGTGCGGGTGGCCGAAAATTCGCCGAGCTTGTGGCCGACCATATTCTCCGTCACGTAGACCGGAATGAACTTGCGGCCATTGTGCACTGCGATGGTGTGGCCAACGAAGTCCGGGTGGATCGTGGATCGGCGGGACCAGGTACGGAGAACCTTCTTGTCGTTGGTCTGGTTCATGACGTTGATCTTGTTCATCAGATGACCGTCAATGAAAGGACCTTTTTTGGCTGAACGTGACATTTGCTAAGCTCCGAATTTCTTGTTGCGATGCTGGATACGACGAATCTCTTACGTGCGAGACTTGGTGTTGCCCTTACTACGAGAGAACTACTTGGTACGGCGGTTGACAATAAATACGTCGGTCCGCTTGTTGTTGCGGGTCTTGTAACCACGTGTCGGCTGACCCCACGGAGTGACCGGGTGACGACCGCCTGATGTCTTACCTTCACCACCACCGTGCGGGTGATCGACCGGATTCATCGAGACACCGCGGTTCGAGGGGCGAATTCCTTTCCAACGGTTGCGTCCAGCCTTGCCGATGGTGACGTTCTCGTGGTCAGTGTTGCCAACCTGGCCGATGGTCGCCATGCACTCGACGAGAACTTTGCGGGTCTCGCCGGAGGGCAGCTTCAGGAGTGCGTAGTCGCCTTCCTTCGCGATCAGGTTGACCTGAGCGCCGGCCGAACGTGCCATCTGCGCGCCCTTACCTGGACGAAGCTCGATGTTATGCACGATCGTACCGATCGGGATGTTCTTGAGCGGCAGAGCGTTGCCGACCAGAATGTCGGCCTCGGGGCCGCTCATGATCGACTGGCCCACCTTCAGCCCGATAGGCTGAATGATATAGCGCTTCTCGCCATCCGCATAGCTGATGAGGGCGATACGCGAGCTGCGGTTCGGGTCGTACTCGATGGTGGCAACCGTACCCGGAATGCCGTACTTCTCGCGCTTGAAGTCTACGATGCGCAGCTTCTGCTTGTGACCGCCGCCGTGATGGCGCATGGTGAGGCCACCAGCATTGTTGCGGCCACCGGTACGCTGTTTGACGGCGAGCAGCGGCTTATGCGGCTTGTCCGTCGTCAGGTCGTCGTTGACCAGCTTCGTCGCGAAGCGGAGTGATGGGGTAATCGGTCGAAATGATTTGATCGGCATCGTCTTTATTCCCTTGCCTGCGGCGCCTCTGAATTTCCCAGCGGCGCTTCGGTTCCTGAAAATCTGTTGCGTGCAGCGGCTGTTTCCTGACCGGCCGCGTTAGAGGCTGTTGATGTAGTCCGGCATCTTCTCGCCCTCTTTGAGGCGAACGTAAGCTTTCTTCCAGTCGGGCCGGTAGCCAGAGAACTTGCCACGGCGACGTTCCTTGCCTTCAACGGTTGCGGTACGGACTCCGGACACCTTCACTTTGAAGAGAGTCTCGACAGCCTGCTTGACTTCGGTCTTGGTGGCCTTGAGAGCAACCTCGAAGACGAGCGTATTCTGGGTCTCTTTGACGCCCATGCCCTTCTCGGTAATCAGAGGGCGGCGAATTACGGTATAGAGGGTTGGCATTACGCAACCTCCTTCTGGGCAGCGGCTTTGCTGCGCTTCGATACAAACTTCTTGAGCGTCTCCTGAAGAGCCACAATAGCATCCTTCGAGAAGATGGCATGCTCGTAGCGGAGCAGGTCGTAAGGATGAACTTCGGAGCTGAGCACAAGCTCAACGCCATTGAGATTCCGCGAACCGAGGTACAGCTTCTCGTCAAGCTTGCGGCTGCTCTCAACCAGCAGAGTTGTCTTGCCGGCATCGAGCTTGGTGATCGCAGCACGGAAGAGCTTGGTCTTGGCTTCGGCGACTTCAAAGGAATCGACGACAGTGAACTTGCCATCTGCAATTTTGGCAGCGATGGCAGAGCGGAGCGCGCCCATCAGCTTCTTCTGCGGGAAGGCGTACTCATAGCTGCGCGGCTGAGGTCCGTGGACCGTACCGCCACCGCGCCAAAGCGGGGTGCGGATGGAGCCAACGCGAGCGCGACCGGTACCCTTCTGCTTCCACAACTTCTTACCGGAACCAGAGACGTTCTTGCGGTTCTTGGTAGCTGCGGTTCCCTGACGGAGCGCGGCCCGGTAGTGCTTGACCGACTCCCAGAGGAGCGCGTCGTTGATCTCGCCCGCGAAGACCTCGTCGGCGAGTTCAAACTCACCGACTTTGGTTCCACCGAGATTTACTACGTTGATGTTTGCCATCTCTTCTTCTCTCTTCGCGCCCGCCATCGATGCGGCGGGCCAAAACTTTGTTATAGAAAGCACTACAAAAAAGAGCTCTCTGATTGAATCTTCTTTACTTCTTCTTCGGCGCAGCCTTCTTGGAAGCCTTCAAGGCATCCTTCGTTGCGGCACCAGCGAACCCGCGACGCTCGCGCGGCGGAGCCTTTGCCTTCGAAATCAGCACAAAGCCGTCTCGTGGACCAGGTACCGCGCCTTCGACCATCAGGAGGTTATCCTCAACGTCGACGCCAAGAATGCGCAGATTGCGAACCGTGATCTGCGCGTGGCCCATGTGGCCAGGCATACGCTGACCCGGAAATACGCGAGACGGGAACGACGAGGCACCAATGGAACCCTGCACCTGGAACATGTGACCGTGCGATTTAGGACCGCCGCCGAAGCCGTGGCGACGAATGACGCCAGCAAAACCGCGTCCCTTCGAGGTTCCGATCACATCGACGAACTTCTCATCGTTGAAAATGTCTACAAGAATACGGTCGCCAGCCTTGGCGGTAACAGCCTCTTCACCGTCTGCAGTCTTGACCGCTTCGAGAGCAACTTCCCTGATTTCGCGAACAGGAGGGACATCTGACTTGGCAAAGTGACCGGTCATGGCCTTGTTCACCTTGGAAGCCTTGACAAAATCGACATAGCCGATCTGCGCGGCATCATAGCCGTCCTTCGCCAGCGTCTTAAGCTGAGTGATAACGCAAGGACCAGCCTTGAGCACCGTGACTGGATGAACATCTCCGCGCTCATCGAAGATCTGCGTCATGCCGACTTTTTTTCCGAGAATTCCTACTACTGACATTTGAGTTTCCTTTCCTCATCATGCCCGGATCATCCAGGCACTGCCGGGTTAGTACTACTTCTGAACGGTCTTGATCTCTACGTCGACGCCGGCAGGCAGATCGAGCTTCATCAGCGCATCTACCGTCTGCTGGGTCGGCTCGAGGATATCGATGAGCCGCTTGTGGGTACGAATCTCGAAAGCCTCGCGCGACTTCTTGTCGACGTGGGGCGAACGCAAAACGCAATACTTGTTCTTCATGGTCGGCAGCGGAATGGGACCCGCAACCTGAGCGCCTGTGCGCTTGGCCGTCTCGACGATCTCTCCGGTGGAGGTGTCAAGCACGCGGTAGTCATACGCCTTCAACCGAATTCTGATTCTCTGTCCAGCCATTGTTGTTCTCTCTTCCGTTACTCAAAGATCGTTTGGAGTGGCTGCCGGCCATGAACTTCTGCACGAATCGGCAGCCCTCGATTGACTTGAAATACCTTTACCGAAATCTTCTTTACTTGATGATCTCGGAGATGGTACCGGCTCCGACGGTGCGGCCGCCTTCGCGGATAGCGAAGCGCAGGCCCTTCTCCATGGCAACCGGCGTGTGCAGCGTAATCTCCAACTGGATGTTGTCGCCCGGCATCACCATCTCCGTGCCCTCCGGCAGCTTCGCCGATCCGGTCACGTCCGTGGTGCGGAAATAAAACTGAGGACGATAGCCGTTGAAGAACGGGGTATGACGTCCGCCTTCTTCCTTGCTCAACACGTAGATCTCGCCCTTGAACTGGGTGTGCGGCGTAATCGATCCCGGCTTCGCCAGCACCATGCCACGCTCCACATCTTCCTTCGCGATACCGCGCAGCAGAAGACCGGCATTATCGCCCGCCAGACCTTCGTCCAGCTGCTTCTTGAACATCTCCACGCCCGTGCACACCGTCTGCTGCGTGTCGCGGAAGCCGACGATCGAGCAAGCCTCGCCAACCTTGATCTTGCCACGCTCGATACGGCCCGTGACTACCGTGCCACGGCCCGAGATCGAAAAGATGTCTTCAATCGGCATCAGGAACGGAAGGTCAACCGCGCGCTCCGGCTGGGGAACATACTTGTCCACCGCCGCCATCAGCTCGTCGATCTTCTCTTCCCACTTCGCTTCGCCGTTCAACGCGCCCAGTGCCGAGCCACGGATGATCGGAGTATCGTCGCCAGGGTAGTCATACTTCGACAACAGCTCGCGAACCTCCATCTCCACCAACTCGATCAGCTCTTCGTCCTCAACCGCATCGCACTTGTTCAGAAACACCACGATGTAAGGAACGCCAACCTGGCGCGCCAGCAGCACATGCTCTTTCGTCTGCGGCATCGGACCGTCGGTCGCTGCCACCACCAGGATCGCGCCGTCCATCTGCGCTGCGCCCGTGATCATGTTCTTGATGTAGTCGGCGTGGCCCGGGCAGTCAACGTGCGCATAGTGCCGGTTCGGAGTCTCGTACTCCACGTGCGAGGTCGCGATCGTGATACCGCGCTCACGCTCTTCCGGAGCGTTGTCGATCGTATCAAACGAACGAAACTTGTTGTTCGGGTTATGCTTCGCCAGAACCTTCGTAATCGCCGCCGTCAGCGTCGTCTTGCCATGATCGATGTGTCCGATCGTCCCAATGTTTACGTGCGGCTTTGACCGGTCAAACTTTTCCTTGCCCATGACTACTCTCCGTGTGTCGCTGCTTCTAAATTGATACTGCTAAATTCGTTGTACATCGCGGCAACAGCTTACTTACTGTCCTTGCCCTGCACCTTGGCGATAATCTCTTCCGAGACCGACCGCGGCGCTTCTTCATACTGCTTGAACTGCATCGAGTAATTAGCGCGGCCCTGTGTGGACGACCGCATGTGCGTCGCATAACCAAACATGGTGCTCAGTGGAACTGTCGCCTTGATCGCCTGCGTGCCGCCAACCATCTCCATACCTTCGATGCGGCCACGGCGGCTGTTCAGGTCGCCGATAATCGTACCCATATACTCTTCGGGGACCGTAACTTCCACATCCATCACTGGCTCAAGCAAAACTGGCTTCGCCTTGCGGGCAGCTTCCTTGAAGGCCATGGAGCCAGCAATTTTGAATGCCATTTCGTTCGAGTCGACGTCATGATAGCTGCCGTCGTAGAGCGATACCTTGATGTCGACCATCTCATAACCGGCAAGAATGCCGCGCAGCATGGCGTCCTGAATGCCCTGATCGATCGGCTTGATGTACTCCTTGGGAATCGCGCCGCCCTTGGTGTCGTTCGAGAACTCGTAACCCTTACCGGGCTCGTTGGGGCTGATGCGGATCTTGCAGTGGCCGTAGTTACCCGAACCGCCGGTCTGACGAATGTACTTGCCTTCCGCGTCCGAGTTGGAACGGATGGTCTCGCGGTAAGCAACCTGTGGCTTACCGACGTTGGCCTCAACCTTGTACTCACGCATCATGCGATCGACGATGATTTCAAGGTGCAGCTCGCCCATGCCGGCAATGATTGTCTGACCCGAATCGATGTCGGTGTGGACGTTGAAGGTGGGATCTTCCTGCGCCAGCTTGGCGAGGGCCATGCCCATCTTCTCTTGGTCGGCCTTTGTCTTCGGCTCCACCGCGACTTCAATAACCGTCTTGGGGAAGTCGATTGACTCGAGCACAACCGGGTGCTTGTCACTGCAAATCGTGTCACCGGTCACAAGGTTCTTGAGACCGACCGCCGCGCAGATATCGCCGGCGAGAATTTCCGTAATCTCTTCGCGCTTATTGGCGTGCATTTTCAACAGGCGGCCAATGCGCTCGGTCTTGCCCGTACGAGGATTCAGGACCGAATCACCAGTCTTGAGTTGGCCGGAGTAGACACGGATAAAGATAAGCTGACCGACAAACGGGTCGGTCATAATCTTGAAGCCCAGCGCGGCAAATGGCTCACTATCATCAGCCTTGCGAATGATCTTCTCTTCCATGTTGTCGGGGTTCGATCCGACAACAGCGGGAATATCGAGGGGGCTGGGCAGATAATCCACCACGGCGTCGAGCAGCGTCTGAACGCCCTTATTCTTGAAGGATGAGCCGCAGAGCACCGGGAAGATGTTCATCGCGATGGTCGCCTTGCGGATGCCAGCCTTGAGCTGCGCCTCGGTTGGCTCCTGGCCTTCGAGGTACATATGCATGATCTCGTCGTCGGAGTCGGCAACTGCCTCGATGAGATGCGCGCGGGCTTCCTTCGCCTTGTCGAGCAGTTCGGCGGGAATCTCTTCGATCGAGTACTCCGCGCCCATCGTCTCGTCATGCCACAGAATCGCCTTCATCGTGACAAGATCGATCACACCAAGAAACTTTGCCTCGGCGCCGATCTGAATATTGATCGGTACCGCGCGAGCGCCAAGACGATCGACAATGGTCGAAGTGGCATACACTGCATCCGCGCCAGCCTTGTCCATCTTATTAATGAAGCAGATGCGGGGAACCTTGTACTTGTCAGCCTGACGCCAGACCGTCTCCGACTGTGGCTGAACACCGGCCACAGCGTCGAAGCAGGCGACAGCCCCATCGAGCACACGCAGCGAGCGCTCCACCTCGGCCGTGAAGTCTACGTGGCCGGGAGTATCGATGATGTTGATACGGATGCCCTTCCAGGTGCAGGTCGTAGCGGCAGACGTAATCGTAATGCCGCGCTCCTGCTCCTGCTCCATCCAGTCCATGGTCGCAGTGCCCTCGTGCACCTCGCCGATACGGTGCGTAATGCCCGTATAGAAGAGGATGCGCTCGGTCGTCGTCGTCTTGCCGGCGTCGATGTGCGCCATGATTCCGATGTTCCGGCAACGATTCAGAGGTGTAGTGCGTGCCACGGTCAATCTCTCATCTGCGAACTTCTGTTCGCTGTAAAAATGCGTTAAGACAATACGTGAAGACAGGAGCTTCTACTGAAAGCTCTTTCTTTACCAGCGATAGTGAGCAAACGCCTTGTTTGCTTCAGCCATGCGGTGAACGTCTTCCTTCTTCTTCATTGCAGCGCCACGGCCATTGGCGGCGTCGAGCAGCTCGGCCGTCAACTTCTCCACCATGCCCTTCTCGCCACGGGCGCGGCCATAAGTTACAAGCCAGCGAATCGCAAGCGAGGTGCGGCGCTCTGGCAGAACTTCGATCGGTACCTGATAGTTCGCACCGCCAACGCGGCGGCTCTTAACTTCGAGCAAAGGCTTGCAATTCTCAATCGCCTTCTTGAACAGCTTGAGGGCCTCGTCGCCACCCTTCTGCTCCAGATTGGTCATGGCAGTGTAGAAGATGCCCTGCGCGGTCGACTTCTTGCCGCCCCACATCATGGAGTTGACAAACTTTGTAACCAGGGTCGAGTTGTACACCGGGTCCGGTGCAACTTCACGCTTCGCGATATAGCCTTTTCTGGGCATTGCTTTCTCTTCTCGTCTTCCTTCAGGACCGTCGACTTCTCAAGGCCTGAACTTAGGTTTCAAAATCTAAAATTCATGCGGCGAACCGCAGGGTTTATTTGGCAGCAGCCTTCGGACGCTTTGCGCCGTACTTCGAGCGGCTCTGCTTACGATTGGCAACACCGACCGAGTCCAGGGTTCCACGAACAACGTGGTAGCGAACGCCCGGCAAATCCTTCACACGGCCGCCGCGAATCAGCACAATCGAGTGCTCCTGCAGGTTGTGGCCGATGCCCGGGATATAGGTCGTGACCTCGATCCCGTTGGTGAGGCGAACACGGGCAACCTTACGGAGGGCCGAGTTCGGCTTCTTCGGGGTCTGGGTGTAAACGCGGGTGCAGACTCCACGGCGCTGGGGCGAACCCTGCAATGCCGGGCTGGCGGTCTTATAACGGGTGGGCGTGCGGCCCTGCTTAACGAGCTGATGGAACGTAGGCACTCGAACTCCTTGGTATTGCAACCTAAACTTTTGTCAGCCGCGCAGAAGGGTGAGTGACTTCGCAAGTTGTGCTTTACACACAAAAAGAATGAGGACGCTGAAGCGCCTCTTGCGAAGATCTGCCCTGCTTCGCGTCTGTAAAACTATAACCAGACGAAAACAGTCGACGGTGGCCGAGCGTATTTCCCAACTAAAGGAAGAGCCGACTCCGTTTCGCTGTCCCGGCCCGCATAGCCCATCCTGGGTGGAGGGTGTCGCAGGCACGATTGCGATAGGCCGCAGATTACGACATTCCGAATCGAACCTGAGGAATGTCCTGCGGTGAAATCTCTTGTATCCAGTGTAACCCAAGCGGATATTCTTTGCCTGAGCGGGGTATGTCTCCACCCCATTTGCACGCCAACGGTAGTTGACAGCGCAATCCGGATACTCGCGGAACCTTCTAACAATAGCAATTCCCTGGCGTTCCGTCAACAAATTCCTGAGACTTCTCATTGTCCACTTCGAACCAATAAATCCGGGATACCTTCCAGCTCCTTGAGTGACGCTGCACGCCTGTCTCTGGAAGGAGGAAATAGATTATTTTCCGCCTTTTCACACATACACTCCAGGTCTGAGAGAATACTTTCAGCAAGCTGGCGATTTAGAACAATTCTTCTGACGAGGTCCTCCTATGGAACGTCGTGAATTCTTGAAGCAGAGCGCGCTTACCGCTGCCGCTGCCGCCACTACCAGAATCTCTAGTGCTGCTACACCAACCAATCAGATTGCGCGTCGTCCTCTAGGCAAGACTGGGGAGCATCTCTCCATCATCGGATTTGGCGGCATCGTCGTCATGAACGAGGATCCCAGCCAGTCGAAGAATATCGTTGCCGAGGCCGTGGACCGCGGCGTGAACTACTTCGACATCGCCCCCAGCTACGGCAACGCGCAGGAGCGTCTGGGCCCCGCGCTCGCACCCTATCGCAAGAACTGTTTCCTCGCCTGCAAGACCGAAGGCCGAATGAAGGATGACTCGCGCAAGCAGCTGGAAGAATCGCTGCGACTGCTCAAGACCGATCACGTCGATCTCTACCAGTTCCACGCGCTGACAAAGATGACCGACCTGGACAAAGTTCTAGGCCCCGGCGGCGCAATGGAGACGATGGAAGCGGCGAAGAAGGAAGGTAAGATTCGCTACATCGGCTTCTCAGTGCACTCAGCCGAGACCGCATTGGCAGCGATGGATCGCTACAATTTCGATACTGTGCTCTTCCCCGTGAACTTTGTGCTCTTCTCGCAGGCGAACTTCGGCCCGCAGATTCTCAAGCGTGCGCAGGAAAAAGGCATAGGCATCCTGGCCCTGAAGTCGATGGCCAAGACAGTCTGGCCTGCCGACCAGAAACAAAATCATCCTGAGCCAAAGTGCTGGTATCAGCCTGCGGCCTTCCCCGACGAGGCTTCGCTTGGACTGCGCTGGACGCTTGGGCACCCCGTCACGGCTGCGCTGCCTCCGGGCGACGAAAAATATTTCCGCCTCGCAATGGACGTCGCTCAAAACTACAAGCCTCTTGAACAACACGAGGAGCAGGCACTCTTGGCCCGAGCGACCGGCGTGGAGCCAATCTTCCACCTTGGAAACGACGTATAGCACCGCCCTCGTCCCGGGAGCTTGACGTCAAATTCATCCTGTCGGAAGAGGCACTGCATGCGTCCGTGCTAGCCTTTTCGCATGAATTTCGCTCGCATCCGACTGCGCGTTTCGGCCACTTTCCTGACTGTCTCCACGTTCATTCTGTTCCTCGCCGTCGCCAAGCCGCTCTGCGCGCAGGAGACGGGCGCAGCGCATCCGCAAGACGCGCGCATCGGCTCATTGATCGAGATGATCGGCAAGACCCGGAATCCAAGCGAAGCTGCCATCTCTCCCGATGGAAAGATCGTGGCATGGTCAGTGGAAACGTCAGACGGAACCGAGATTCACCTTACCGACATAGCGAACCCCGCAAAGGACACCATCCTTCGAACAGAAGCTGAAGCAACCGACTGCTCCAACGAAAATCCCATCTGGTCGCCCGACGGCCAATGGCTGGCCTTCGAATCAACCTGTGCCGCCAAAGGAGACAAGCCGGATCAGGAGCAAATCTTCATCTGGTCCAAAAAGACCAGCCAGTGCAAACAACTCACCCGGGTTACCGGCGAAATCGATATGCCCGCATGGTCGCCCGATGGTCACTCGATCGGCTTTCTCTTCGTCGAAAACGCCACACGCAACGCCGGCGCGCTCGCCGCGATGAAGCCGTGGAGCGGCGTCATCGGCGAGGACGGCGTCGAAGTCCAGCGAATAGCCGCAGTAGACATTGCCACCAGTACCGTCTCACAGATCTCTCCGGCAAACCTGCACGTCTACGAGTTCGACTGGTCACCCGATTCAAAGCGCCTTGCCTATATCGCCGCCAATCCTCCCGGCGAAAACAATTGGTGGGTCGCCCAGCTTTATGTGCAAACGGCAGACAAGTCAGCAACTCCGCAACCGATCCTCAACCCCTCCGAAATCTCCGGCTCGTTGCACAACCTTCAAATCGCTGTCCCTCGCTGGTCGCCGGATGGCAAGCAGATCGCCTTCATCGGCGGCCTGATGAGCGACCAGGGCTCAACCGGCGGCGACATCTATCTAATCCCGCCTACAGGTGGCGAGCCGCAAGACCTTACCCCCGGAAGACCCACCTCCGTAGCATTCATCCACTGGCTCTCTCCGGAGGTCATAGACCTCGCTGAGCATGCAGGTGGAAGCACCCACATCGCGTCCATCAACGTGAAGACAGGCAATGACATCAAAGCAGTCGACATCACCTTTCCCGAGACCATCTGGGCAAGCGAGCTGGTCATGAGCATCTCCACGTCCCGCAACCGCAACGTCGCTCTCGTCCGAAGCTCCTTTGAAAAAGCTCCCGAGGTCTGGGCCGGTCCCATCAACGATCTCAAGCAGATCACGCATCTCAACGACGACCTGAAACTTCTCTGGGGCAAGTCCGAGAACATCGACTGGACCAATGAGGGCCTCAAAGTGCAGGGCTGGCTCCTCTACCCCGCAGACTACGACCCCGCGAAGAAGTATCCTCTCCTCGTCTATGTCCACGGAGGCCCCTCCGCCGCGGTCACCCCCCGCTGGCCGGAAGTAGGCTACGGTGGCGTCCCCTTCTCCGCCCTCGGCTACTTCGTCTTCATGCCCAACCCGCGCGGCAGCTTCGGCCAGGGCGAAAGGTTCACCCAGGCCAACGTCAAGGACTTCGGCTACGGTGACCTGCGCGACACCCTTAGCGGAATGGACCTCCTCGAAAGGCGCTTCCCCATCGACAAGTCCCGCGAAGGCATCACCGGCTGGAGCTACGGCGGCTTCATGACCATGTTCAGCGTCACCCAGACCACCCGCTTCAAAGCAGCCGTAGCCGGAGCAGGCATCAGCGACTGGAAGAGCTATTACGGCGAAAACTCCATTGATCAGTGGATGATTCCCTTCTTCGGCAAATCTGTCTATGACGACCCAACCATCTACGCAAAAAGCTCCGCCATTAATTACATCCAAAACGTAAAGACCCCAACTTTGCTCGTAGTCGGCGATCGCGACGGCGAATGTCCCGCTCCCCAGAGCTTCGAGTTCTGGCACGCCCTCCGCGCCGAAGGCGTCAAGACGCAACTCGTCGTCTACCCCGATGAAGGCCATCACTTCGTCAACGCCGATCACCGCCGCGACGTACTCGAACGCGCCCTCAACTGGTTCGAAACCGAAATGCCCTGAGTCCTCATCCCTGCTCTTCGCATTTGCTTCCCATCTCCCCACCTTTTACACTGGTGCTTCGGTAATTCAGAGTGCGGTGAGACCGTTCAACTGAGGTTCCGGTTGGACGGGGAGGTTCAATGCGTAGGTTCGTTGGCTTAGTAATTCTTCTTCTTTTTACGATCCCTTTTGGTATCTCGATCTCAGGCTGCGCAAAGAAAGCTGCAGCAGTGCAGTTTTGCAATGGAGGAGATTCCGGCCCCGTTGTTGGTCAGGTCACGACGATTACGCTGTCGCCGAAGGTCTATGGCGTTTCGCTTAATTACGGCTCGATCGGACAGATCAGCCCACCCGCGGCGACGGACTGCAAAGGCAATACGGTCAGCGTCCCTTCCTACACCTACGGCACCACCGACAAGAGCCTCTCGATCGTCGATGTGCAGCCCACGACGGGCCGCATCTGCGCGGGTCATTGGAACCGAAACTCCGGCGCCGGCGTCGCGGACTTCACCTATTGCATTCCAGCGACCACGAGCGGGACGTTCTCGATCATCGCCAGCGGCGGCGGCACCAACAGCAATCCGCTACCTGTGTACGTGCATCCCACCGTCACCAACGTCGTCCTCGGCCCTCCCTCGTCGTCCGATCCGACCGATCCCAATAACTGTAACGGTCCTGATCCGGCAACCAACTGCAGTCCTGCGGCTTACTCCACGTCCGCGACAAGCTGCACCATCAACCCCGCCAACGGATGCTGCACCACGCCCTTGGCAACCAGCACGTCTTATGTAGCCAATGCCTGCCTCTCGCAGGGAAGCACAGGCCAGCTCGCGGCTCGTGTCTATGCCGGAACAGGTGCGTCGCAGAAAAACATCAGCTGCCAGGTTGGACACCCCACCTTTACGCCAGAGACCGCATCCATTGTGACCATCGATCAGAACGGCGTCGCCACCGCGCAGGCCCCGGGATCGACCATCATCACCTCGAACCTCGCCAACGCCGGCAGCTCGGCCGGCTTCTTCTCTACCTGCCCGCCGGTCTCGATCGCGCTTTCAGCCCCCGGCTTTAGTGGCGACGCAACGGTTACCCCCAACAATCAACTCCCGCTCAATACCATCGTGAAGGACAAGAATGGCACCGTCCTCACAGGCCTTACCCTGGAGTACGTGTCCACAACACCGACGACGATTCCCGGCGCTTCGACCATCACACCGCCCTTCCCCGGCGCCGCCGGCATCACTGCCATCTGCCAGCCGCCTTCGTGCAATCCCTCGCCATTCAACCAGATTGGCCTGTTTGGCAACGGAACCCCGGTCCTCTCCAACGAACTCAAGGTCACCGCGCCCGGCAAAAACAGCACCGCGCTCTACATCGGAAGCACCAGCTCGCAATACATTGTCCCCGTGGACTTCACCACCAATGTCATTGGCAACCCAATACGCCTGCCTTACGTTCCCAATTCAATGGTCATCAGCAACGATGGCTCGTCCATCTACATGGGCAGTTCCAACGAGCTCATGACATTCAACGCTTTGACCAACAGCCTTTCCGGTCAGGACGCCACCGTTATGGGGCAGGTACTTGCAGTATCGCCCGATAACACCACACTGGTAGTCACCGATCCCACGCGGCAGTTGGTCTATCTCTACACTTCCACTGGCCCCACGGCTACAGCGTCAGGCATTCAGACACAGTATGGCGGTGTCGGAACCCACGCCGAGTTCTCTCCCGATAGCCAGACTGTTTACATCACCACCACTACCAATCAACTACTGGTTCATTCAACGCTGACTGGTTGGACAAGCGTTCCCCTGACGAATCCGGCAAACGACGTAGCGATCACCGTGCCCAGCGCGGGTGCCTTCCTTGCCGGTTCCACGACCACTGCACGCGGTCAATGCCCCATCACTACCACCACCACCGTCAATGGCCTGCCGACGACCTCGAACGTCTTCTATCCTCAGGCCTACTCCGGCGGCCCGGCCACTGATCGTCTTGCGGCAACAAACGACGGCCTGCATATTCTCGGCGCTACCGTCGCAACTAACAGCCTGACCGATTTCGTATTTTCACCACCCGGGGTTCCAACCGGCCCCTGCGATCCTGCAGGGACGAAGTTCAATCCGACCCCCGGCGCTCCCCTTGTTCTCCCAGGCGTCACCACAACCGCAATCACGGGCATTGATCCCACCTCGGACTCAAGCATCGCCTTCGTCACCTACACCGGCACCGGCAGCGTCGTACCCTACTACGCACCCGGAACTGGGACCCTCGCCAACATCCAGCTCTCCGGCTCTGCCATTGCCCCAGTAGCAGGAGTCGTAAGCGCTGATAACTCCACCTTCTTTGTCGGAACTTCCGGCGACAACGACGTCCATCTCATCGATCGCACCACTCTGACAGATCAGCCCACCAAGACGATTGCTCCGAAGCTACCCGGCATAAACGGTGGCGTAGCCGTACCCAATCTGCTGGTACAGCGCCCAAGAGCGAGCACATCCTAAGTTCGCACTAGCAGCCACAAAACAGCCCGCCGGGATAATTTCGGCGGGCTGCATTTTTTTGATCCTCACTCTGCAGCAAAGACGGGCTACCTAAACATCTCCCGGGCCCGCGCCAAATCCTCCACCGTATCCACATCCAGCTCCCCACTTTCCAGATCCACGAACTCCGCAGAAGCAAGCAACTCCCGCGCACCCACATCTCCTTTTAGCGTCATTAATTCCTCAAAATACCTCTGCGGAAAAAACGCCGGAACTCCTTTCCTCGCTGCATACCGCGAAGCCTTGATCTCCCTCCCCGCCATCAGCAATCGCAGATGCCCAATCGTCACTGCCGGCTGGTCGCAAGTCATCACCAACACCCCTTCAGCAGCGCCTTCGCAAGCCCCCACCCCCGCCCGAATGGAGGCCCCCA
The DNA here is from genome assembly GCF_039993895.1 of Edaphobacter paludis. NCBI lineage: Bacteria > Pseudomonadati > Acidobacteriota > Terriglobia > Terriglobales > Acidobacteriaceae > Edaphobacter > Edaphobacter paludis. The sequence continues at coordinate 740,972 of NZ_CP121194.1, read as the reverse complement.
TGCCTTCCCTCCACTGTTCATTCATGACCGGCAGGACATCCTCAGGCAGACCCCGCGACACCAATTCAGCCTCCGCCCCCAGCACCACGATCACCGGAGAGCAGCCCGCCTCCCGCGCCACTCGCACTGCTCGCCCCAGCAGCGTCTCATCCGACAGCATCGCAAGTTGCTTCGGTGAACCCAGCCGCCGTGAAGCCCCCGCCGCCAGCACCACCGCCGCAACGCTCACCGCGACTCAGCCAGCGAGCACTGCACCTGCAGGTACTGTGAAGCGCCACCCCGCGCAATCTGCTCTGCCACACTCTCCGCCGTCAGTCTCCGCGAAACCCCGATCTTCCCCTGGCAGAAAGCCTGTACCTCGGCGATCACCGCCAGCGCAATCGCCTCCGCTCCATCCCCGCCCAGGTCCAGCCCCACGGGAGCATGAATCAACTCGCAGCACTCAGCCACCGTCCAGCCAATCATCGCCGCCGCCTCGCTCACCAGCAGACTGCTACGGTGCCGCGCCCCCAGCAATCCCATATAGCCGGGAGCAGCCGGCAGCAGCGAAGCCAGAATCGCCCGGTCCTGTTCATAACTATGTGTCATCAACACCGCAGCATCATTCCGCCTGATCCCCAACCCTGCGGCGCCGTCCTGCCCCACCACCACCACACGCTCGGCCTCAGGAAACCGCGCTGCGTGTGCCAACTGTCCCCGCCCATCCGCCACCGTCACGTTCCATCCCAGCAGCGCAGCCATACTCACCAACGGCTTCGCATCGTCTCCGGCGCCCAGCACAAACAGACGCTGGGGAGAACGCAACTCCTCCACGAATCGCCCTTCATATTCACCACCCTCCAGCAACTCCTTCGCGCAATCGACCTTCCCGCCGCTCAGCCCATCGCTCGCGAACCTCACCGCCCCATCCTCACCTAGCACCACCCGTCGCAGCCCCTTTCCCTCCCCCGGCAGCCACGTCACCACCTTTGCCTCCCGGCCAATCAGAGACCGCTCCATTGCCTCCAGCAGCGCAACGCATTCGGGAGTATCCGCAGGCTCAACCAGCAGATCGACCACCCCGCCGCACCCCAGTCCAAACGGAATCTCTGCCGTATCGTCGAACATCGTCGAATACTGTTCCACCACCGCGCCATTGCGCACCATCCAGGCCGCCTTGCGCGTCACCTCGGCTTCGAGACACCCCCCGCTGATCGTCCCCGCGTACTCCCCACCCGCACCGATCAACAATCGCGCTCCAGGCCGCCGATAGCTTGACCCCGCAACCCGTACCAGCGTTACCAGCACAGCGCTCCCGCCCTGCCGCCAAAGCCCCACGATCTGCCGTCGCTCCCTCATGTAAAAAGCTTAGTCCTTTCCCGCGAAACCATCTTCATCGGTCCACACATGCGAAGAAAACACGCCATCACGACCGAAGCCATCAAAAAGTTGTCATCCTTCGCGAAGCGGAGGGCCTGCTTTTGGTTTCGCCAAGCCACGTCATCTCGATCGAAGCGCAGTGGAGATACCACTCTATCTATCTTCGCCTCCTGCACAATTTGACCCTCCTGATACAGGATTGTCATCGCCTCTTGAGCGATTTGCCCAAGCCCGCGAGCATAAGCGTCAGGAACGAGAGGCCGCGGCGGCTATCTTCAGAGTTCGTGCGTTTGAAGAGCTGCCAAAGGCTCGGCGGCTTCTGCTCCTCTCCGTGCTCATGCGAAGCCGTGACGATCGATCGTGACAACCGGTCGAGAACCTCAGGATCGAGAGCACCCAAAACTTTAGCTGCGGCAAGAATGTTACGGATGCCAGTCTCGCCCTCCGGGGTTTTGGCGTACTCGGCAAGCTTGCCAAGGATGGTGTCGCGCGCGCTGATCAGACCATGAGCGGTGTCGAGCAGGCCGTTGTCATGGGCGGCCTGAAGAATGTCATAAACGACCAGCAGCGCCTCCGCATGTTCGCGAGGAGCAGCATGGAGGCGGCGCTCCAGCTCGAGGTGCGGATCGACTGGTTTGGGTTTGAAGGCGATAGGATTGGACATAAGGAACTCCTCTGCAGCCGCTTTATACCGTTGTTGATTTGATCTGGACCAGCTTATCGCTGGGGGAGCTTCCTGGAATGCGGTAGTCAGCGCGAGCCCACTTGCGCTCGACCTCGACCCCACTCTGCGGAGTGCGGGTACCGTAGCGAAAGTTCTTGCGCGGCAGCGGATTGTCGCCCTGTTCAGGAAGCACCGTCATGCTGACCGAGGTCTCCTTGAAGGCAGGCGTGTGAGTCGCACGATCCGTATGGCTGCTGGTGAGGAGATTGACCGGCTCTTCGATCGAATTCATCGGCATGTAGAGCTGCTTGCCCTCGACACGATCCGTGACCAGCACCTGCACGCGGACTCTGCCATAGGGCGACGTGAGCTGAACATGGCGGCCGCTGGTAATGCCGCGTTCGGCGGCCAGTTCTGGTGAAACCTCGACGAACGTACGGGGCGTGATCTCCTTGATTCCAGCGGACCGGTAGGTCATGCTTCCCTGCTCGAAGTGTTCGAGCAGGCGACCATTGTTCAGATGCAGGTCATAGGTCGCATTGACCTCTTCCGAAGGCGGGAGGTATTCGAGTGGAAAAAACCGCGCCTTGCCATCGGGAAATGGAAATTTCTCGGTGTAGCAGAGCGGCGTGTCCCTGCCATCAGCGGCCACCGGCCACTGCAGCGACTTGTAGCCTTCGAGGCGTTCGTAGGTGACGCCGGCAAGCGATGGCGTAAGCCGCGCCACCTCGTCCATAACGTCGGAGGGATGCTTGTACTTCCAGTTGCCGCCGAGCTTATTGGCAATAAGCTGAATGATCTCCCAGTCGGGTTTGGATTCGCCCAGCGGTTCGAGCGCCTTGTACAGACGCTGAATGCGGCGCTCGGTGCTGACGTAGGTGCCCTCCTTTTCGAGCGAGGGGCTAGCTGGCAGGACGAGGTCGGCATAGCGGCAGGTCTCGGAGAAGTTGATGTCCTGCACGACGAAGAACTCAAGCTGGCGGAAGGCCTCGCCGACATCATTGGCGTTGGCGTCCGAGGTGATCGTGTCCTCTCCCTTGATGTAGAGCACACGCAGCTTGCCCTGATGAATCGCCTCGATCATTTCGTGGTTATCGAGCCCCTTGGTGGTCGGAAGAGTGCAGCCCCAGTCGGCCTCGAACTTGGCGCGGACATTTGGATCGTCCACATGCTGGTAGCCGGAGAAGACGTTCGGCATCGAGCCAAAATCACTGGCACCCTGCACATTGTTGTGGCCGCGCAGCGGGTAGGCTCCCGTTCCGGTGCGCATGAAGTTACCCGTCAGCAGAAGCAAATTGGCGATGCAGGTTGATGTATCGGAGCCGCCGCAGTGCTGCGTCACGCCCATGGCCCACAGAATGCAAACGGATTTCGCAGCGGCAATCTCGTTGGCGACCGTGATGAGCGTGGCCTGGGGAATCCCAGTGGTCTTCTCCGCGAATTCGAGAGTAAACGGCTCAAGAGATTTGGCGTACTCATCGAAGTGGTTCACCCACTGCGAGATGAATTCTTTGGCGTGAAGATTATGGTCGAGGATGTATTTTGCAACAGCAGACAGCCACACCTCGTCGGTCGAAGGATTGGGGCGGATGAAGATATCGGCGCGCTCCGCCATCTCATGCTTGCGCAGATCGGCGACGATGAGCCGCTGCCCGCGATGCTTGTGCGAGCGCTTGATGCGAGTGGCGAGGACCGGGTGGCTCTCCGAAGTATTGGAGCCAACAATGACCACAAGCGCAGCCTGCTCGATATCGGCGATAGAACCCGAATCTGCACCATAGCCGACGGTGCGTTGCAGGCCCTTCGATGCGGGGGTCTGGCAATAGCGCGAGCAGTTGTCGATGTTGTTTGTCCCTACGACCTGACGGGCGAGCTTCTGCATAAGATAGCTCTCCTCGTTCGTGCATTTGGAGGAGGCGATAAAGCCGAGCGCATCGGGGCCATGGTCCTTTTTGACCTGCGTAAACTTCTTCTCGATAACGTCGAGCGCTTCGTCCCAGGTGATCTCTACAAAAGTGTCGCCCTGACGCAGCAGCGGCTTAGTTAGGCGATCATCGGAGTTAGTGAAATCCCACGCAAACTTCCCCTTGATGCACGTAGAGATGCCGTTCGCAGGGCCATGCATCGGCTCGATCTTGAGGATGTGGCGGTCGCGTGTCCACACATCAAAGCTGCAACCTACACCGCAGTAGGTGCAGACGGTCTTCGTCCGCTTGACCCGCGCATTGCGCATCTCCGACTCCACCTCAGAGAGCGCTAGAATGGGACCGTAGCCGATGGGAGGCTCGATGGCTTTGACCACATCGATCATGTCGTCGAGCACCTGCGTAGGAAGATTCGTCAGATACCCCGCATGTCCAATCATGGATTTTTCCATGAGCGCATTGCAAGGGCAGACCGTCACGCAGTGACCGCAGGAGACGCAACTGGAGCCTTCAATCTTTTCTCCGCCATCCCAAAGCACGCGCGGATGATCACTCTCCCAGTCAATCGTGAGCGTCTCATTCACCTGCACGTTCTGGCAGGCTTCGACGCAACGGCCACAGAGAATGCACTGGTCGGGATCGTAACGGTAGAAGGGATTGGAGTGGTCCTGCGGGTAAGGTTTGGGCGTGTAGGGGCGCGACTGGTGTTTCACGTCAAGGTCGGCGGTGGTGTTATGGATGGTGCAATTCTGGTTGTTGTTGTCGCAGACCGTGCAGTAGAGCATGTGGTTTTGCAGGATACGGTCGAAGGCCTCGCGCTGCGCGACATCGACTGCCTCCCCCATCGTCTCGACGACCATCCCCGCGACGGCACGCGTGCCGCAGGCGCGGACAAGCTCTCCATTGACCTTGACCATGCAGGTGTCGCAGGTCTCGATCGGTCCCATCTGCGACAGGTAGCAGACCTGCGGAACGGGCTTTCGGTCATGAGTCATCGCGTAGAGATTGATGACATCGATGAGCAGTTCACCCGATCGAATCGGAACATGCTGGCCATCGATGCTGAGCTGCGTGTTCGGACTATGGTCGGCAGGAGTGTTAAGCAGTGGTTTCATCAAGTCCCCTGTAGCTTAAGATGCGTGGGAGCATGGTAGGCGTTTTCCCGAAAGCATGCCAACTTGCGTCGATCCCCATTTGCGTTGCTGCATCCAACCGGAGATGGACCGCGATACAACGGCAGCATGCGGCGCAACTGGCCGCGTGAGAATTGGCATCTCCGGCTGGCGATATGCCGGCTGGCGCGGCGTCTTCTACCCGAAGGGACTGGTGCAGCGGCGCGAGCTTGAGTTTGCCGCCAACGCGTTCGATACCGTTGAGATCAACGGCACCTTTTATTCGCTGCAAAGGCCGCAGAGCTTTGCCGCATGGGCGAGCGAGACCCCCGAGGATATGGTGTTCTCCCTGAAGGGCTCGCGCTACATCACGCACATGCTGAAGCTGCGCAACTGCCAGGTGCCCTTGGCCAACTATTTCGGCAGCGGAATGCTTGCGCTGGGAAAGAAGTTCGGCCCTGTACTCTGGCAGTTTCCCCCACAAATGAAATATGAACGCGATCGGTTTGCTGCCTTCTTCCAGCTATTGCCCCGGTCGCTGAAGCAGGCGGCTGCGCTCGCTCGTCGCCACGCTGATCGCATGAAAGATCCCGCGGCCATTCGAGTGCAAAAGGATCTTCAAGATCTTCCGCTGCGGCACTGCGTCGAGATTCGGCACGAAAGTTTCGTAGTCCCGGACTTTGTCGATCTGCTGCGCGAGTACGACATCGGCCTGGTAGTCGCCGACACAGTGGAGTGGCCCTTGCTGATGGATGTGACCGCGGATTTTGTGTATTGCCGTCTGCATGGGTCAGAAGAACTCTATGCCAGCGGATATGGCGATGCTGCGCTGGATGTATGGGCGCAGCGTATCGCTACCTGGGCCAGCGGCGGACAGCCGGAAGGCCGCAGAGCCAGCGCCGTTGGAGCAGACGTGTGCCCCAGGGACGTCTACGTCTACTTCGACAACGACATCAAGGTACGGGCGCCCTTTGACGCGCAAGGACTACGCGACCGTGTAGACAAGCTGTTGGGCACAAGCTTTACCCGAAGCTCGCCCGTTTCACCTTTTGTCTGAAGTCTTCACCCTGCATCTCAACGACAACGCACATCTCCTGCAACCGCGAGCGCATACGTTCGCCGATGCGATCGCCCAGCGTCTCCTCACGTGCCGAAACCCGCACACCGGCCTCGACCCCGAGCGGCCCGACGTTCGCATAGTTCGTTGTAATGATCGTAGTGCGGCGATCGTTGTAGCGGGTATTCAGGATGTGAGCCACCGTGTCCCAAACCCAGTCCGTAGGCTTCGATGCGCCAAGTTCGTCGAGCACGAGCACCTCGGCCTCGAACACCGGAGCCAGAATCTCCAACTCCGTCGCCGACACCTGCCGGTTATAGCTGTTCTGCACCTGCTTCAGCAGGTCGCGATAGTCGAAAAACAGCCCCGTCGCCCCGCGCTCCGTCACCAGCGCCTGCAGAATTCCGACAGCAAGATGGGTCTTTCCTACGCCAATCGAACCGGTCAACAGAAGCCCTGTCCCCGCCGTCTCGACCGGATAGCCCTCCACGAATTTGCGTGCTCGAAGATGCGCCGCGGCCAGCGTGCGGTGCGACGAGGGAAAGTGCGTATCGTAGTTTTCCAGCAGGCAGTTCTCGTAGCGCTTTGGAATGCGCGTGCGCTCCAGCATCCGCGCCGCCCGCCGTTGCACCCGGCAGGTGCAGTCGCGCACAAACTGCCGTCCCTCTTCCCGGACCACTTCCAGCCCGGACCCCTCGCATATCGGACAAATTTCAATCATCGCCGTACCCTAGTATGGCAGCACCTGAATCGATTTGCCCCCTGTGCGAATCTGAATATATGTATTCAAAGTAAGTAGGATAAAATAATAGAAGCGCCCGCAGCCTCCCAAACCGAGTCTGCCCGGCATCGCGACAGGCATTCGATGTGACGTGACCATACCGTTCGCAAGCGAACCGCGACCCGGCAAGCGCTAATCAGCACCAAAATCAGCCAAAGGATAATCGATTCATGCCAAAAGAAGGTATTCACCCCAAGTACGACACCATCACCGTCAAGTGCGCCTGCGGAAACCACTTTGAGACCCGCTCCACGCACAAGGGCGACATCGTCCTCGAAATCTGCTCCGCCTGCCACCCGTTCTTTACCGGCAAGCAGAAGCTGATCGACACCGCAGGCCGTGTCGAGCGCTTCCGCCGCAAGTTCGCCAAGTCCGACGCCGGCAAAGCAGAAACCGCCGCCAAGTAAGCGGAGACCCATTACCCGAAGGCCTCCGCTTTGTCGGAGGCCTTTCGTTTTCTAAAGCCTGTTTTGACCTTATGAAGAAACGCTACACCCTCGAGCAGAAGCACTGGGACAACCCAGCCGACCACCCCATGCCCGAGCACGCCCGCGTCCCCGCGACCCTCACCATCGGCAACGTGAAGATCGCTCCCGCGACCGTCCTCGCTCCCATGGCCGGAGTCACCGACACAGTCTTTCGCCGCTTCATCAAAAACGCCAGCCAGTTCTCCGCTGACGCCGATTCCAATGCCGCCAACGTGGAGGCAGCAACCTCGAACCAGCAGTCCGGCTGCGGCCTCATCATGACCGAGTTCACCTCGGCTGACGGCCTCTCGCGCATGAGGGAGACCAAGCGCAAGCGCTACCTCACCTACTACGACGACGAGCATCCCATCTCCGCCCAGCTCTTCGGCTCCAACCCCGAGACGCTCGCCGATTCCGCGCGCATCGTTCAGGACGCGGGCTTCGACCTCGTAGACCTCAACCTCGGCTGCCCTGCCAAGCGCGTCGTCGCCTGCAACGGCGGCTCCGGCCTGCTGCGCGACCTGCCGCTGATCGAGACCATCTTCAAGGCCGTCCGCGCCGCCGTGACGATTCCCTTCACCGTGAAATTCCGCATCGGCTGGAACGATGCCAACATCGTCTGCGTCGAACTGGCGAAGCTCGCCGAAGACTGCGGCCTCAACGCCGCTGCCCTCCACGCCCGCACCCGCGAGGACGGCTACACCGGCCAGGCACGCTGGGAGTACATCGCCGCCGTCAAAGATGCCGTGAAGATTCCCGTCATCGGCAACGGCGACATCCGCACCCCCGAGGACGCCGCCGCCATGGTCGACGCCACCGGCTGCGATGCCGTGATGATCGGCCGCACCGCGCCATCAAATCCCTGGATCTTCCGCCAGATCGCGCAGTACACCGCATCGAAGGAAGCCACCGGCGTCGGCACCTACGACCACCCGACCAACGATGATCGCTACCGCATGATCCGCACCTACTTTCAAATGATGGTCGACGAGTTAGCCATCGAAGAGCAGGCCGAAGCCGCCCGTGCTGCTGCGATCACCGCCTCCGGCCAGATCGCACGCGACCAGAGGCACCGCGACTGTGTAGGCAAGATGAAGCAGTTCGCCAGCTGGTTCACCCACGGAGTTCCTGGCGGCTCTGCACTGCGCAAACAGATCTTCGATTCTAAAAATGGTGCGGCGGTGCTGGGTGCGGTTGAGCACTTCTTCGAAACGAAGCAAGCGGTCGAAGAAGCAAACGCAGAAGCTATACTCGCCTAAGGATGCAAACACCTGCGAAGACGGCGCGATGGGCGAAATGTCTTGCCATCTCCGTTCTGGCTGGCCTCTCCATCGGCATCCTCACCATCGCCGTATCGAGCTTCTTCTTTTACAGGCACTATTCCGCCCAGTTCCCCGCCGACACCCAGAACCTTCTGAGCGCGCTCACCTCGGGCGTTCTCGTCGGCATCGGAGTTGGAGCAACTGCCGCCGTTGTAACCGCCGGAATTTATCTTCTCTCCGGCCTCATAAAGCCCCACTAACGCAGTTTCAGAGAAGCTATACCCCAAACATTGTCATCCTTCGCCGCAGGCGGAGGACCTGCTTTATCTCCGGGCACATCATGCCTGAGCTGGTAGCCATCCCCAATAACAAAGCCGTGAACCTTGTCGGTTCACGGCTTTGAAAGTTAGTAGTGCCATCAGCAACTAGATCTTGCCAAGCTCCACCAGCCGCACGCTGGCGATCGCTTCCACCTTGCGCAGCGCTTCGACAGCAGCATTCGCCGAAGCCGCGCTCGGAACGTCGATCTGCACCACGGCAAGTGCCTGGCCCTGCGGAACGCGCTTCGAGCGGCTAGGTCCATTGGAGCGGCCCAGCGCAAAGTTGGCGATGTTGATCTGGTGCTCCCCGAGGATCGTCCCGATGCGCCCAACAACGCCGGGAACATCGTGGTTGCGGATGGCGACGAGGGTTCCGTTCAGCGGAGCCTCAATGTCGATGCCATCGTAGGTAAGCAGCCGTGGCGATGTTCCGTGGAGCACCGTCGCCGAAGCGCTGGCCTCGCCATCCGAGGAGTGCAGCACGAGCTTGAGCACACTGCCTGCGCCGCCTGTCGTGAACTCCTTCTTGTCTTCCTGAATACGAATTCCGCGCTCAGCCACAATCGCTGCGGCATTGATGCGGTTGACAGACTCTTCTTCGGCAAAGACACCAGCGATAGCCGCATTGCGGATCAGGTCGGTCTTACCCTGCGCGATGCGTCCGGTATAAGTGATCTGAATGTTCTCGAGATTACCCGGCGTGGCGTGCGAGAGGAAGTGGCCAAGGCGCTCCGCCATCTCGATGTACGGCGCCACCTCGATGTACTCCTCGTGCGACAGGCTGGGCAGGTTGACGGCATTCTGCACCACACCAAGCTTGAGGTAGTCGCGCACCTGCATCGCTAGCTGGATGCCAATAGCTTCCTGCGCCTCATCGGTCGAGCCGGCGATGTGCGGAGAGAGAATGACGTTGTCGAGGTTGAAGAAAGCGGAGTCCTTGAGCGGCTCCTGATGGAACACGTCCAGTGCGGCACCGGCGACGTGGCCTGACTTGATCGCATCGACGAGCGCCTGTTCGACAATCAGTTCGCCGCGTGCGCAGTTGACGATGCGGACGCCCTTCTTCATGATCGCGAGCGAGGTAGCATTGATGAGGCCCTCCGTCTGCGTGGTCAGTCCGACGTGCAGGGTGAGATAGTCGGCCTCTTTGAAGATCTCGTCGATAGGAACGAGCGTGACGTCGTTCTCGCGCGCGATGACCGGCGCGATGAAGGGATCGTAGCCGATAAGGTTCATGCCGAAGGCCTTGGCACGACGGGCAACCTCAAGGCCGACGCGGCCCAGGCCAATGATGCCGAGTGTCTTGCCGCGGAGTTCCTGGCCCTGCAGCGACTTCTTCTCCCACTTGCCGCTGTGCATGGTGGCGTTGGCGCGGGGAACCGAGCGAGCCATGGAGACCATCAGGCCAAGCGTAAGCTCCGCGACGGCGACGGCGTTGGCGCCCGGAGTGTTCATCACCACGATGCCGCGATGCGTGGCAGCGGGGGTGTCGATGTTGTCGACGCCTACACCAGCGCGGCCGATGACGCGCAGCTTCGGCGCGGACTCAAGCAGCTTGGCGTCCACCTGAACGGCAGAGCGGACGACGAGAGCGTCTGCGTCGGCCAGTTCGGCGGCGAGGCCGTTCTTAATCTGATCGGGCGTGACAACGTTCCAGCCTGGCTCCTGCTGGAAGACGGCAAGGGTGGCAGGCGAGACTTTTTCGGCGAGAACGATCTTCATGTTGCGGCGACTCCTCATGAGTGCGGGAAACGGTACAGACGGTTCGGTACTGCTGGTGGGTTAGTTGCGGATGCCCTTCGATGAAAGGGCATCCGCTAACGATGGCGAAGCAACGATCTCTTACTTAACTGTAGGGTCTTCTGCGAAGGTCTTCTGCGCGGCGATGAGGCCGGTGCCGAAGGTGAGATTGGGAAGCGGAAGCTTGGCTGCAATAGCTACCTGTTCGAGCGCGCCGATGATGGCGATCGTGTCCATGTAGTCGAAGAAGCCGATGTGAGCGATGCGGAAGAGCGAACCCTTCATCTCGCCCTGACCGTCGGTGACGATGATGGCGAACTTGGAGCGGAGCCCCTTGACGATGGTGCCGGAGTCCGTACCTTCGGGCGCCATGATTGCAGTAGCAGCGCCAGCCTCACGGCCCTTGGGTGCGAAGAGCCTGAAGCCCATCGCAGTAGCAGCGGCGCGGGTCATGGCAGCGCAGGTCTGAGCGTTGTCGACGAGCTTTTTGCGGCCCTCGACGAGGTTGCCTTCAGCCTGCCCAGCGATGTAGTCAAGCGCTGCGCCCATGGCCGCGATGAGAGCGACGGAAGGCGTGTAGGCAGACTCACCCTTGGCTGCGTTCTTGCGCTCCTTGCGAAGGTCGAAGTAGTAGCGCGGGTTGTAGGTCGACTCCATACGGTCCCAGGCGCGCGGGCTAACCGCGAGATAGGAGAGGCCGGGAGGAATCATAAGGGCCTTCTGCGAGCCGCCGATCAGAACGTCGATGCCCCAGGCGTCCATGTCGAGGTGGGTGGTGCCGAGGCCGGTGATGCCGTCGACAACGAAGAGCGCCTCCGACTTTTCATCCTTGAGCAGCTTACCGATGGCTTCGATATCGTGGCTGACGCCAGTGGAGGACTCAGTAGCCTGCACGAACACAACGCGGGTTTCAAGCTTGAGAGCGGCCTTGATCTGGTCGAGCGTAAAGGTGCTGCCATAGGGAGCTTCAACGACATCGACGTGGCAGCCAAATGCCTTGGTGATGCCGGTCCAGCGCTCGCCGAACTTTCCGGCGGTCAGCACGAGAACACGATCTCCCGGCGAAGTCAGGTTCGAAACAGAGGCTTCCATCGCTCCCGAGCCGGAGCTGGCAAGGATAAGAACATCGTTGGTGGTACCGACGAAATCCTTGAGCTGGGAGAGGACGCGGGTGAAAAGAGCGCGGAACTCAGCAGTGCGGTGATGGATGTCTGCGGCGGCCATGGCAAACTGGGCGGCGGGAAGAAGAGGGGTCGGTCCAGGAGTGAAAAGGCGAGTTTTGCGGATCATGCTTTTATTGTAGCGGCGGCCAGCCCGGTTGCGGGTTTTCTATAATGAAGTGTTTAGCGACTGAGGAGATGTTTGCGATGAGTATTGGCGAAAAGATTCAGACGGACATAGTGACGGCGATGAAGGCACGCGATGAGCATCGCCTGACCACACTGCGGATGGTAAAAAGCGCCCTGAAAAACAAGGAAATCGACAAGCGTGAGCCCCTGACCGATGCCGAAGAGACCCAGATTCTGACCACGCTGATCAAGCAGCGGAGAGAGTCGGTGGAGCAGTTCACCAAGGGCAACCGCCCTCAACTGGCCGAAAAAGAGCAGCTTGAAATCGCTATGATCGAAGGCTACCTGCCCAAGGCCGCCAGCGAAGATGACATCCGCGCAGTTGTTCAAGGCGCCATCTCACACCTTACGCACGATGGAAGCAAGCTCGGCCCCAAGGATCTGGGAACGGCGATGCGTGTGGTTCAACAGCGACTGCAGGCCAGCGGAGTGCGAGCCGACGGCAAGCTGGTAAGCGAGATCGTAAAGGCAGAGTTGGCGAAGTAAGAAGAAAGAAGAAAAGAAGTAAAAAGCTGTCTGCGCGCTCAGTTGCCTAAAGCTACGTCATCTCGACCGGAGCGCAGCGTAGTGGAGAGACCCTGTATTTGCAGTTGCACTCACTGCTTGCGCGGCCAGGTAAAGGCCGTGCCCGCCATAATAGTGCGGCCCTGCAGCGGAACGCCGGGAATGTCCTGATAGCCGGTGTTGCTCAGGTTCAAAAGACGGACGTATGGGCGCAGCCTGCCACTGTTGCGAGCCAACGAAATATCCCATAGTGGATAGGCAGTTCGAGTTGTCTTCTGGATGACGCCTACCTGCGTATGCGCCGTGAGCTGGTGAAAATCTCCCGTCCAGGCAAAGATGGCGTTCTGCGCAGCATAGTTGAAGGCGTACTCGGAGATAAGCCCCTTCGGCGGCGACGTAGCCCGCACAGCGGTATAGCTCAGGTCGAGATGCTCTGAACCGGGAAGGCGTAGGCGAAGTTGGGTCTCTGCCCCGTTGTAATTAAAGTTGCCAACGTTAGTGGCCTGCCATGGAGCGGAAAGCGAGTATTTCGAGTAGTCAATGCCGTCCTTCTGATGAAGGCTGAAGCCCGTAGCAGTAAGCGTGAGGCGGCCACTCGCAGGAGTCCAATCAACGCCGCCCTCATAGCTCCAGGAAGACTCCGGCTTGAGATTGGGATTGCCGATGTTGACGGGGTCGGAGTAGTAGAGGTCGAGGTACGTCGGCAGGCGGAAGCCGTGTCCAGCCGAGGCGCGCAGGCGAACGGTGTGGGTGAGCGAGAAGGCGGCGGCAGCGTTAGGAGAGAAGATAGCGTCGCCGCCGGAGAAGATCTCTTCGCGAGCCCCGAGCGAGAGCGAGAAACGGCCCAGCGAGGGCAGTGAGAGGTTGGCGTATCCTGCGCCCTGGTTGCGGGCGTGGCGGCCGAGATTCGTGCTTTGAATAGCATCTCCGTTAGCTTCGAGGCCGTAAGAGAGAGTCGCGTTGGTGGCAAGCTTGTCCACGCGGCGCAGCGCGGACTGCCAAGCGGTATCGATGTGGTTGTTTTCGTAGATGCTGGGATCGTCGACAAAGAGGACGAAGATGTCGGTATGGCGACGATAGGCGAAGTTGGCAGCGGTACTCTGGCCAAGCTGCTGCTGGATGGAGGCAAACCAGCCCTTGGTGCGCTCCCACGAGGGATAGGGGCCATAAAACTGGTTGGCTCCGTAGGGACGATCGCTGGCCGCGACGAGGATGTCGGTCGTGCCAGGCTTGAGATTGAGCCAGGTTTCGGCGGAGATGGCGTTACTGGCATAGTTGCGGTCGGCGATGAAGCCGCCGGAGCTGTCGCGGCTGCCGCTCAGTTCCGCCGAGAAAGGCTTGGTGGCGTAGTCGGCCCGAAAAGACTGCTCTGCCGAGGAGTAGTTGCCGCCCCCTGCCTTGACGGTAAGCGAGAAGGGGCCTCCCGTGAGCGGTGCAGTAGGCTCCGTAGTGATCAGATTGACAGCGCCGCCGATAGCGTCGGAGCCATAAAAGGTAGAGCCGGAGCCGTGCAGGATCTCGATGCGGGAGACAGCATCAAGCGGAACCGGAATGTCGAGGTTCAGGTGGCCGGTTTCCGGATCATCGATGCGGAGGCCGTTGAGCAAAATAAGGGACTGTTCGAAAGTGGTGCCTCGAATGGAGAGATCCGATTGCACACCGGAAGGCGCGCGGGACTGCAGATTAAGCGAGGAGTCGAGGCTGAGGTAATCGACGACACTATTGAAGAGGAGCGGGTACTGGCGGGTGTCGAGCGTCTGCACGGAACGGTCGCTCTCGGACAACGGAATTGGCTGGACGGTGGTCGTGACCGTGACGGACTGGGCGACGGGAGCAGGCGTTTGTTGCGCGGTGGCAGCGAGGCAGAGAAGGCAGACGGGAAGGAATTTTGCGATCTTCAACATGGTTTGTTTTTCGATGATCTATCGAAAGATCGGAGTTGGGGAGATAGTTTTGTTCAATCCTAAATAGTTTAGTGATTCAACTATTTCGTATCTCAACTATATTGGCTCCAGACCTTCTATGAGAATCGAATCGTTTCTGAGACAAAGTCCGGTTTTTCAGATCGGCGTGAGCGCTCGCCGTCTGGACGCGATGCTTACCCGAATTCTTCGCCGGGAGGGAGTGACATTCTTTGAGGCGCTGGTGCTGGCAGCGATCTTCTTCGAGAAGAAGCGCGGCATCAAGCCGTCGGAGCTGGCGAAGACGTTTCACACGACGCGGGGCAATGTGAGCCACTGCATCTCGTCGCTCGAGGCCAAAGGGCTGGTGAGGCGGCGGGTCGATCCAGAGGACGCGCGGGCATTCCAACTGACGCTGCAACCTGCCGGAAAGAAGCGGGCCACCCGTGTGGTAGGAATTCTTCATCTGATGCAAGGCCAGTTCGAGCAAATCGTCGGGACATCGGGGCTGGAATCGATGCTGGCGCGGATGTTTGCCGTGGAGTCCCTTTGCTCAGGACTGGCGCGGTCGGCTGACGAGGCTGACAAACGGCCTGAGATCAACACCGAGGCCCCCTCTATTCGCGAATGATCTTGACGAAGATCCCATCCGGCAAAGTCGCGCCACCGAGCACATGGATGACTCCATCTTTGGTGAAGCCACGCAGCATGGCGTCAGCTTTGGCGTAAGGATTGGGTGGGGCTTCGGCCTTCTGTGGGTAGGGCGTGGCTCTGAGCGGCGCTTCGCCTATGTTCGCAATGGCCGGACGAGGGGCACCCGGTTTTGTGGCCACCGGAATTTTAGCGGGAGAGCGGTTCATGCCACGGTCCATCGCTTCGTTGGCAAGGCGGTCAGCATCTTTGTTCTTATGGCGAAGGGCATGGCTTATCTCGAACTTTTCGAGTCTGGCGATGCGGCGCTTTGCCTCTTCATACAGAGGCTTCAGATCGGGGCTTTTTACCTGATATTTCCCCTGAATCTGCTTGACCATCAGCTCCGAGTCCGAAACCACGCGGAGCCGGGAGTAGTGGTTGTCGAGGGCAAACTGAAGGCAGCCGAGCAGCCCGGAATATTCGGCAAAGTTGTTAGTCCGGATGCCCAAAAATTCGCTCAGTTCGGCGATGACCATGCCGTTGGCGTCCTGGATCATTGCACCGTAACCGGCGGGGCCGGGGTTGCCGCGGGCTCCGCCATCGCAGTGGGCAGAGATCCAGTCGGTCTTTTGGTCTTGTCGGGGAAAAAGGCTGCTTGAGGACATTTTGTGAGTTTACTGGATGGGCCGGTACGTCGGTCGATGCCCTTCAGATGGATATTTTTCTATTTAAAATTGTGCCCTGCTTACCTTTTGGTTCGGCAACCGGTCTATTGAAGTGAATTCGATTTCCTGACTCCGGAGTCAGACAAATGAGCGTTGAAGCAATTGGGGTAAATCCAGTTGGGCGGCGGCCAAGTCCGTTCGCCTTGGGATTGCGTGATGCCGCAGCGGTAGAATCATTGCCAGGCATGGCAAAAGCGGTCACACAATCCGGCACCAGAAATGGTGGCAAGCTGACGCAGGCGCAGATCGAGGCTCGCGCTCAGCAGCGCATTGAAGACGACGAGTTGATCCGTGAGGCCCAGCGAGGTCAGCGGACCGCCTTCGACGCGCTGGTACGCCGCTATGACCAGTCTGTGCTTCGGCTGGCGCTGCATATGCTTGGCAATGAGCAGGATGCGCAGGATGTTCACCAGGAGGCCTTTATCAAGGCATACCGCCACCTGGGAAACTTCCGATTCGAGTGCTCGTTCTATACGTGGCTTTACCGTATTGTCACGAACCTTTGCCTGGATCAGTTACGCAGGCGAAAGAGCCGCCGGGAAGATCCGGCAACCGTGCTCGATTCGAGCGGCGGCGAGATGGACCTGATGGCGAACATCACTGACGACCGTTCCATGGCGAACCCCGCACGGGAGCTTGACCGGAAGGTGATGAGCCTGAGGATCAGCGAGGCGCTGGATAAGCTGACGCCCCGCGAACGCACTGTATTTGAGCTGAAGCACTACCAGGGACTGAAGCTACGGACGATTGGCGAGATGTTGAGCACCACCGAAGAGACGGCAAAGAACACGCTGTTCCGGGCCACTCGCAAGCTTCGCGCGAACCTCGCCGGTGTGCGGTAGACAGCAAATGAATAAAAAGACGGGCAGACATGACAGACCCGCTGGCAGTAATAAATTTCTGAGGCTGGTTGAGGTAGGGCGATGAAGTGCGAAACCGCAAAAGAGAACATCCTTCTAGCAAGTTATGGCGAGTTGCCGGATGAATACGCGATCCCGCTGGAGCAGCATCTCGACGGATGCGAGGACTGTCGCAGCGAACTGGACGCAATTAGTGAATTGGATGAGCATCTCGCGCTGCTCCCTGTAGTCGAGCCTTCTCCCAACCTGCTGGCACAGGCGAGAGTCAGGCTGGACGAAGAGCTGGACGCGATCCCTCCGCATGGCATCTTCACCCAGTTTCGCCGCGGCCTGATTGCATGGATGGGCCATCTTCAAAGCGCACCCGCGCTGGCGACTCTGCTATTGGGTGTAGGTTTTCTCGCAGGGAACTTTACCTATCGCTATGAAGTGGCGCACGCGCCCAAGCCCAAAAGCACGGTGACCCTGAGCAACCCCACGCAGGCCACGATTGCGAACGTGACGGGGATCGTCCAAACGCCGAACTCGGAGCTGGTGCAGGTCAGATACAACAAGCTGGTTCCCGAGACGATGGAAGGTTCGCTGGACTCGCCGGAGATTCGCCAGCTGCTGCTGGCAGGCACGAATGCGGCGGCAACCAACGGGGTTCGCGCCGACTCCGTCTCCCTGCTCGCGCATGAGTGCAAGGCAGGCCACGCCTGCACGGGCGAAAACGATGGCCAGGACATTCGCAGTGCGCTGCTGGTCTCACTGCGCTACGACAAGAATGCCAGTGTTCGGATGAAGGCGCTGGAAGGACTGCAACACTACATTGGACAAGATCAGCGGGTCCGCGATGGCGTGCTGGAGGCTCTGATGCATGACTCCGATGCCAAGATACGGACGACGGCAATTGGCATGTTGGAGCCGGTACAGGCGGACTCGAGCGTACGCGAGGTGCTGCGGACGGTCTCGACCCAGGATGAGAATCCCTACATCCGAACTGCTTCCTATCAGGCCTTGCAGGATGCCGCGGACATTCAGTAGGCAATGAGACCCATGAAGATGAAGCACTATGCACTACCGCAAGCCGCTGCGCTGGTACTTCCACTGGTGCTGCCGCTAGGCTTGGCGGCGATAGGCCTCTGCCGCCCCGCCGTTGCCATGACCGTTGCCCTCCCTCTCTCCGCAAAGATTCACGGAGCCGCCCGTTCCGGCACAGCACCCCACATGACCCAGGGATATCTTGGCGTCGATATTCGCAATGTCACCCAGGACCAGGTGGGTCCCCTGAAGTTGAACGACACCAACGGCGCCGAGGTGATCCATGTAGACCATGACGGTCCGGCGGGGAAGATGGGGCTCCAGAAGCACGACGTAATCCTGCAGATGAACGGTGTACAAATTCAGGGGCGAGAGCACCTCCGCCAGTTACTTCGCGAGACTCCCGCGGGCCGATCGGTCACCTTTGTGATCATCCGGGACGGTCAGCAGCATACGCTGACGACACAGCTCGCCGACCGGCAGGAGGTCGAGCGCCGGGCATGGGAGCAGCACCTCGTGGTGCCCGACCCCGGTCCTGATAATGGGCCTGTACCCCCGGTGGGGAACGGCTTTTTCCACTCCGATACTTCCGTCGGCAAGGGAGCGAAAGCGCATCGGGATTTTCTCGGCGCAACGACGGTCCTGAACGCCTCATTCACCGGAGCGCAGCTTGAGGTCATGGGCCCGCAGCTGGCGGAGTTCTTCGGTGTGGAAGGTAATGCCGGGTTACTGGTGAGAAGCGTTGAGGCCAATAGTCCGGCAGAGGATGCGGGCCTGCGCGCCGGCGACGTCGTCATGCAGGTAAACCAGGTGCCAGTGACGACCGGAAACGAGTGGTCAAAGACCATGCACCAAAACCGGGGCAAGCCGGTGGTCTTACTGGTGTTGCGCGACCGCCACGAGCAGACCATGACTCTCACTCCGGACAGCAAGAAACGCTCCAGCGTAGTGTGGCCGTTTGCTTGCGCAGACCACAATCAGGTCGCAGAGCTGTAGCGCCCATTCAGCATCAAGACTGTTTCTATATACTTAGAAGTAAGTATGGAATCTCCCTCTACCTCAGGAACTGGCCGCCGTCCCATGACTGCAAAGCGGCGATGGAAGGCCATCACGCGCAAGATGCGTGAGCTGGGCTCAATCGGCTCGGCACTGGCTTCGACCGGACACCCGTACATGGCGCATATCGTGCCGATGCGCCGCTGCAATCTGGCCTGCACCTACTGCAACGAGTTCGATGATGTCTCCGACCCCGTGCCGCTCGACGAGATGCTGCGCCGCATCGACCACCTTGGCCGGTTGGGCACCTCCGTCATCACCATCTCCGGCGGAGAGCCGCTGCTGCACCCCGAGCTCGACCAGATCATCGCGCGCATCCGTAAGACCGGCGCCATCGCCGGAATGATCACCAACGGCTATCTGCTGATGCCCGACCGCATCGAGCGCCTGAACAAGGCCGGCCTCGACCACATGCAGATCTCCATCGACAATGTGATGCCGGATGCCGTCTCCAAAAAGAGCCTGAAGGTGCTCGACAAGAAGCTCCAGATGCTCGCCGAGCACGCCGACTTTCACGTCAACATCAACTCCGTCGTCGGCGGCGGCATCGCCAACCCGAACGATGCGCTGACCGTAAGCGAACGGGCGCTGGGGCTGGGATTCAGTTCCACCATCGGCATCATCCACGATGGCAGCGGGCAGTTGAAGCCGCTGGGCGAAGCCGAACGCACCGTCTGGGACAAGGTTCGTAAACTTACCCGCCGCAGCTACTCGCGTTTCAACCACTTTCAGGAGGCAATCGCCAACGGCAAAACGAATGACTGGCGTTGCCGTGCCGGAAGCCGCTACCTGTATATCTGCGAGTTCGGCCTGGTGCACTATTGCAGCCAGCAGCGCGGCTACCCGGGTGTCCCGTTAGCTGGTTACCAGACCGCCGACGTCAAGCGCGAGTTTCTCACCGAGAAGAGCTGCTCCCCTAACTGCACCATCAGTTGCGTGCATCAGGTCAGCTACATCGACCACTGGCGCGCCCCGCAGAAAACCACCATCACTCCTGGCGGTGCAGGACACAAAGCCGATCCGGAGCTTGTCCAGATCCGCTAAAGCGGCCAGCAAAGAAGCTATACTTCAAAAACAAATCCTCCGCCCTTTGGCGGAGGATTTGTTTTTGAGATCCATCCTATTAAAAAATCGCTCTATCGCTGTGGTTTCGACGCGTGACGCAGGTTGCTGCGTACCGTCGTTGCGGGAGTCTCAGCCAAAGCCGTATCGATGGTCTGATAAAGCTGATTGACATCAGTGACCTGCGTCCAATGCTTGGGCGTGACCACGAAGATCGTAGGCGTCTGCGTCAGGCCGACACGCTCGCCAAGCTCGTAATCCGCATGGACCTCACGGGCGAATTGGCCTGTCGGATCGACCACGAAGGGCATCTCGCGGCCATGCGTCTGGAAGTAGTGCCGTGTAAAGTTCTCCAGGTCTTCCTTCGAGGCGATCGAATTCTGATTCGCGAAGACTGCCCGGCGATAATCCTCAGCCGCCTGCGGAGAGATCTTGTCCTGCATATAGCGCGCTGTGATCGCCGCATCCAGGCTCCAGATATGCATCTTCAGCGGAAAATCATGGTGTACCAGCGGAATCTTGTAGTGCTCGGCGGCACCGCGCGTGATTGGGAACGCGTGGGAACAGGCGGGGCACTCCAGGTCTTCGAACTCGATAATCGCGACCCGCGCTCCGGCAGGCGGCTTAAGCATCGAAGTATCTTTGAAGGGCGTCCCGGTGTTTGGTGGCGCAGAATATTGCGCAAACACGGGCGCGGAGAGCGAAAGGGAAACACACAGGCTGGCAGCGACGAGGGCAATGCGATTCATGGATGTAAGACGCATAGGATTGTGTTAAGTATTTTAGACGAAAAGCGATTGCCCTTCTGAACCTGCCTTTAATTTGCGCTTTAGATTTCGCAACCGGAAGGCAGTCTAAGTAATCTAACGAAGTAAGCTTGAGAGGATCTCTGCGTTATTTTGCTACCAATATGAAGGTGTGTCTGCTGCTGGCAATCTGCGCCAGCCTGAGCGTGCCTGCGTTTGCACAGTCTTCCGCGCCGAGTTCAGGTCAGGATCTGCCCTCTGCTCCCGCTCCTCACGTCCTGACCCCAACGCTTCCCGGCGGCGTGACCATCAACCGGGCGACACCCTCTGCGCTGCCGCTTAGCCTTGACGAGGCCATCGTCTGGGGTGTTCAGCACAGCCTGCAGATGGAGCTCGCCCGCCAGAACCAGCGTATGGTTCATGGCCAGGTTTTGACAGTGGCCAATAACCTTCTGCCGTCGGTCACCGCGGAGGCGTTCACCCAGACACAGATGATTAACCTCGCCGCGCTGGGCTTCAAGCCCCAGTCGCTTGCCGCTCTGCTGCATCAATTCGGGGTCGCTCCCGGTAGCTTTTCAACAATCGTCAAGTTGGACACGACGGGCGCGCAATTGAATCTCGACCAGCAGCTCTTCAATGTCCCGGCATATTACCTCTACCGTTCCGCGCAAAAGGCCGATACCGTCGCTTCGATGACGACCCTCAATGCTGAGGGCACGGTGGTCCTCCAGGTAGGCACACAATATCTGCGAGCGCTGGCCGACGCCTCGCAGATCGAAAACGCGCAGGCACTCGAAAAGGCCGATGAACTAGTACTTCACCAGGCCATCGCATCGCACGACGCTGGCGTAGGCACAAACCTCGACGTGCTCCGCGCCCGCGTGCAGCTCCAGGCGCAGCAGCAGACCGTCATCAACTCCGAAAACACCTTTGCAAAGGACAAGATTGCGCTCAGCCGTCTGATCGGCCTGCCGGCGGACCAGGAGCTGACGCTGACGGACAAGACTCCCTACTCGGAGTTCGCCGAGCTTCCTCTCGAAGATGCCAAGTCGCTTGCCTATAAGCGGCGCAAGGACCTGCTCAGCCTGCAGGCGCAGATGGAGGTAGCTGAACGTGCGGAGAAAGCAGTGAAGTACGAGCGCCTGCCGACACTCTCGTTCGGCGGCCACTATGGAGTTCTCGGCGAAACTCACGGACTGTACCACGGTGTATTTGCGGCCACGGGCAGCGTAAAGATTCCCATCTTCCAGGAAGCCCAGCTGCGCGGAGAGCGCGAGGTCGCCGATGCGCAGGTCAACGCACTTCACCAGCAGATTACATCGCTGCGAGTCACCATCGAGCAGCAGATTCGCTCCGCCATGCTCGATGTCCAGTCCTCCGCTCAACTCGTCAAGGTAGCCCGCAGCAATGTCGATCTGTCCACGCAGGAGCTGCAGCAGTCCATCGACCGCTTTCAGGCCGGCGTCTCGGACAATCTTCCCGTGGTGGAGGCCCAGGCCATGCTGGCTGATTCGCAGACCAAGCTGGTGCAGACGCTCTATCAATACAACCAGTCGAAGTTGACCCTCGCCCGCAACACCGGCGTAGTCGAAACTCAGTACCAAGTTTATCTGGGCCGCTAAGCGTACCTATACTCAAAAAGCAACATTGCATTTGCCCGGATAAACCATTGGCTTCGCGCCCTTTCTCCCTGAAATGTGAAAACATACGGTATGTCTGAGGGTGGCAGTAAGGCAGCGGTAACGGAAGCGAAGGCGGGAAGTGCCTTCCACTCGCGGGATTTTCGTCTCTATCAGTCAGCGCGTCTCATGGTCATCGTCGGCGCCGAGGCGCAGTCAGTTGCCGTAGCCTGGCAGGTTTACGCGATCACCCACTCCGCACTCGATCTGGGCCTCACGGGGTTGGCCCTCTTCCTTCCGGGTCTGTTCATGGTGTTGCCCGCCGGCCATATCGCCGACCGGTTCGATCGCCGAAAGATCATCCTCGCCTGTTACGGTCTACAGGCGCTTTGTACCATGGCGTTGCTCTGGCTCTCGCTGACCAAAACCCACATCTCCAACGGCCGCGTCTGGCCCATCTACGCCGTGCTGCTCGGCATCGGAGTGGGCAGGGCGTTCAGCGGCCCGGCCTCAAGCGCGATGCTGCCCAGCCTCGTCCCCAAAGGCCACTTCGTCAACGCCGTCACCTGGGGAGCGACCATCTATCAGGCCGCGAACATGGTCGGCCCTACCGTAGGCGGCCTGCTCTTCACTCTGCCATTGGTCGGCATGATGACACCCTGGAACGGCGCGGCCATCGTCTATGCCTTCACGCTCTTCACGCTGCTCGGCTTCCTCATTCTGGCAGGGATGATCCGAACCAAGATGGATCGCGCCACGAAGACGCAGTTCAACGCAAAGAGCATGCTGGCAGGGCTCGAATATGTCTGGAAGACAAAGTTGCTGCTCGGTTCCATCTCGCTCGATCTCTTCGCCGTACTTCTGGGCGGGGCGGTAGCGCTCTTGCCCATCTTCGCGACAGACATTCTTCACGCCGGCCCGCGAGGTCTCGGCCTGCTCCGCGCCATGCCCGCTCTAGGGGCTCTCGCCGTCTCCCTGCTGATGGTCGTCAAGCCCATCCAGCGTAACGCCGGATGGCTCATGCTCAGCTGCGTCGGAATCTTCGGTGCAGCCACTATCGTCTTCGGACTTTCAAAAAATATCTGGATCAGCCTCATCGCGCTCGTCATCGTCGGCGGCAGCGACATGGTCAGCGTCGTCATCCGGGGCAGCGTCTTGCAGTTGGCCACGCCCCCCGAGATGCGTGGCCGCGTCAGCGCCGTCAACTGGCTCTTCATCGGCGCATCCAACGAATTTGGCGAGTTCGAAAGCGGCCTTACCGCCCATTGGTGGGGAGCAGTCCGCGCCGTCGTCGTTGGAGGCATCGGCACACTCGTCGTCATGAGCGCGGGAGCAGCGCTCTTCCCCGCCCTTCGCCGCGCCGACGCCCTGACAGCAGAGTCGTTGATGGGGCCGGAAAGAGAATTGAGTCTGGCCGAACGTGTCGATTGAATGAGAAAGTAGTGAATAGTTCCAACAGCTCGAGGGAGGCACTGGATGCAGAACGGCGCAAAAGCAGCAATCGCAGGAACCATCATCTTGCTGGCGGCAGTCGGCGGACGCATCGGCATGATCTACCACGAGCGCAACGCCCCTATAAAACTTCCGCCCGCTGCGGCGACCGCAAAGCTCTCCGATGACGATCTCGTCTTCCTGAAGAAAGAGCGCCCCGATTCCATGGCCGACATCAAGACGCTCTTCGGGACCACCGTATGGATCTCGGCCGGTGGCCAATTGGACTATTACCCCTACGTCGGCCACAAGGTCGTCTACGCCAAGAGTGCAGGAACACTTCTCGGTGCCGAGCCTCTGCTCATCAAAGGTGCAGTCGAACAGGTCGCCCCCAAGAGCGCCACCTTCCGCATCCCCGGCGGCGACCGTCAGGTATCGCTCGTCTTCACATTGCCCAAGTCGTCTGATCCTGCCAAGGAATATGCCACGCCCGTAGGCTACCGGCAGGATGGCCAATATACCTTCTACAACGACGAAATCTTCTTCTACGACGACCCGCACGTCCTCTACAAACACTGGGGCCCTGAGATCTGGAAAGCCGTCGATTCCCACCAGGTCATCCTCGGCATGAACGAGCGCCAGGTCGAACTCGCGCTCGGCCAGGTAAGCAAGAGCGTCAGTCAGGACTACGGCAACCGCATGGTCGTCTTCGCCAACACGGGCCACCCCATGGCTGTCACCTTCGTTAACAACAAGGTCACCGCCTTCCGCGCCGACCAGGGCTTCTAGAACCCACCGATAAAATCGGATTTCATCGGTGCAAATCGGTATTAAGCCCCTCTTTCACACTATTACCCGCGCAGCACTATAGGATGGGGTCGCTGACCGAGGTACCGTATGATCCCGTTCGATAATGCGCACCGTGCCGTGCACTACCCACCCGACCGGCGTTTCCGCATCTGGATTCGCCCCTCTGTCCTGACAATCCTGATCCTGCTTGTAGCCGTGCCATTGATGCTGGCATGGCTTGAGGTAGCGATCTTTGGGATGCCCTACATCGCATCCTCCTCCGCCTCCATCGAGGGCGCGATGAGCGGACCGCATGGCTTCCCCGTCTGGATACGCTGGACGCACTTCTTCAACATGTTCTTCCTCTTTATGCTCATGCGCAGCGGCCTCTCGATCCTGATGGACCACCCGCGCCTCTATCTCAACGACCACTGTACCCCCGGCACCGAGTGGCTCCGCTTCACCCCCTTGAAGGTGCCCTCAGACCGCGTGTGGACCGCGAAAGACGACGCCCGTTACATCTCGCCCATGGTGTCCACGCCCGGCTATCGCCACACCATAGGCATCGCTCGCGCCTGGCACTTCATCACCGTCTATGGATTCGTCCTCACCGGAATCTTCTTCGTCTGCGGACTACTCACCAGTGAGCAATGGCAGCGCCTCGTACCGACTTCGACCGCCGTCTTCGTCGATGCATGGAACACCTTCGTCCACTACGCGAACTTCCATTTCCCGCCCGAGCCCAACGGCTTCTACGGATACAACGCCCTCCAGCAACTCGCCTACTTCGCCACCGTCTTCGTCATGGCGCCGCTCTCGATCCTGACCGGAATGGCGATGTCCCCCGCGCTGGTCAACCGCTGGCCGCGCTACGCCAAGCTCTTCGGAGGCCGCCAGTGCGCCCGCTCCATCCACTTCCTCATGCTGGTGGGCTTCGCCGGTTTCGTCGTCGTGCATGTAACGCTGATCGCGCTGACCGGCCTGCGCCGCAACATGAACCACATCGTCCTCGGTGTCGATAACATGCAGTGGACAGGGCTTGTGCTCGGCCTCATAGGCATCGCCGTCGTCGTGCTCTCGTGGATCGCCGCGCATTACATCTCGTGGTACTTTCCCCGCGGCCTGCAACACGCCCAGCGCGCCGTCACCGAGCCGGTCCGGCTGGTGACGCTCGACCGCCTCATCCCGCAGCAGACCTATACCCGCGAGCAGATCTCCCCGCGCTTCTGGCCCAACGGCAAGATGCCCACACGCGAAGACTGGAAACAAATGGAAGCTGACGGCTTCAAAGACTTTCGCCTCAAAGTCGGCGGCATGGTCGAAAACCCCGTTGAGCTATCGCTCGACGACATGCGCGCGATGCAGGCAGAAGACACCATCACTATGCACCACTGCATTCAGGGCTGGTCGGGCATCGCGGAGTGGCGCGGCCTCTCGCTGCAAAAGCTCATCGAGCACGTCAAGCCCCGCCCCGGAGCTCATGTGCTGGCGTTCTACTCCTTCGGCGACTCACTCTACGGCGACGCCTACTATGACACGCAAAGCATCTACAACGCCATGAAGCCGCAAGCCATGCTCGCCTTCGACATGAATAGCGCGCCACTCACCGGAGTCTACGGCGCCCCCTTGCGCCTGCGCGTCGAAAACCAGCTCGGCTACAAGATGGTCAAATGGATCGAACGAATCGAGTTCATCGAATCCATCGAAACCGTAGGCAAAGGCGAAGGCGGATCGAACGAAGACGACGAATACTTCGACCTCCTCCCCAACATCTAACCGGACACGATCTGCCGAGGTAAAGAATGCGTCGTTCCTGGTTCGCCGAAGAAGAACACGAGGCAGCACGGCAGGTCGTCGAACTGCTACACCGCATCCGCCTGCACTGGCTGTTGAAACACCTGCCCCCGCGTATCGTTTGGGCGGCCTACGTCTTCTTCAACAGCTTCCTCACCATCATGCTTCTCTCCCTGCTGGCAACGATCACCGGCAGCCCCTTCGTCTTCCCCTCGCTCGGCCCTACCGCCTATCTCTTCTTTTTTGCGCCTCTCGGCAGATCCTCCAGCCCGCGCCATGCGATTCTCGGCCACGCCATCGGCCTCATCTGCGGATACGCCGCCTATATCGTGATGGGCAGTCACGGCTTTATCACCGCGGCCCTCTCAGAGGTCACTTGGCATGAAGCGATGGCCGCCGCACTCTCTCTCGCTGCTACCGGAGCCATCATGGTACTCCTCCGCGTCAGCCATCCCCCTGCAGGCGCGACCACGCTGATCGTCTCCCTCGGCATCCTCACCAAGCCCGAGTATCTCGTCATCATCGAGATCGCCGTCATCCTGCTGACCGCGCAAGCCTGGGCCATCAACCGCATCGCTGGCCTCGACTATCCCCTCTGGGAGCGGAAGCCGAGCGCCCCATCCACCGTATAGTCACGTTCTGGAGAGCAATCACCGCAGACCTCAGCCCTGCATCTCCTCAACCGCCAACCCAACCCGCAACATAGTCCCCTCGTCGAAGTGCCGTCCCATCACCTGCACCCCAATCGGCAAACCGTCCTTGGTTTCCCCGCAAGGCACACTCACTCCACAGATTCCCGCCAGGCTGGCCGCAACTGAGTAGATGTCGGCCAGATACATCGCCACCGGATCGTCCGTCTTCTCCCCCAGTTTGAACGCGGGAGTAGGAGTCATCGGCCCTACAATCACATCGACCTCGTTGAACGCCGTCAGAAAGTCCCTCGTCAGCAATGCCCGAACCTGCTGCGCCTTCTTGTAGTAAGCGTCGTAATATCCAGCCGAAAGCCCATACGTCCCCAGCAGAATCCGCCGCTTCACCTCCGGCCCAAACCCGGCATCCCGCGTCTTGCGATACATCGCCGAAAGCGTCTTCGCCTCGGCGTCTCGCAAACCGAACCTCACTCCATCGAACCGTGACAGGTTCGACGAAGCCTCCGCCGTCGCGAGCACGTAATAGGTCGGAATCGCGTACTTTGTGTGCGGCAAGCTGATCGGCTTGATCACGCATTTCTCTTCCTTAAGTCCGTCCAGAACCCGCTCGATTGCAGCCCGGATCTCGGGGTCCAAACCTTCTCCGAAATACTCCTTCGGCACCCCGATCCGCAGCCCTTCCACTGGCTTCTGCAGAGCTCCAATATAATCTCCAACCGGACGATCAGACGAAGTCTCGTCCATAACGTCCCGCCCGGCAAGCACCTGCAAAACAGTGGCGGCATCCTTCACATTATTGGTAAACGGCCCCACCCGGTCCAGGGACGAAGCAAACGCAATCAGCCCATACCGCGAAACCCGCCCGTAAGTCGGCAGCACACCCACAACGCCACAAAAAGCCGCAGGCTGGCGAATCGAGCCGCCCGTATCTGTCCCCAGCGTAGCCACGGCAAATCCCGCCGCCACCGCCGCCGCACTACCACCGCTCGACCCACCCGGAACCCGATCCAGAGCCCGCGGATTCAGCACCGGCCCATAAGCCGAGTTTTCATTCGACGATCCCATCGCAAACTCGTCGCAGTTCAACTTCCCCAGCAAAACCGCCCCGGCAGCCTCCAGCTTCGTCACCGCGGTAGCGTCATAAGGAGGCAAATATCCCTTTAGAATCAGCGATCCAGCCGTAGCCGGAGCACCCTGCATCGTCAGCACGTCCTTGATCCCCACCGGAACCCCGGCCAGCGCAGGCAGCTCCTTACCCTTTGCCGCCAGCGCGTCGATCTTCGCCGCCTGGGCAAGCGCCCGATCTTTGCTCAAAGCCAGAAAGCTATTGATTGCCTTGCCTTCGTTCCCGTCATCCGCAGCAATTCGCGAGTAGTGCAGCTCCGCCAAAGCCGTAGCAGTGGCCGACCCGTCCGCTACACCAGCCCGCACCCCATCAATCGTAAAATCCATCTCAGTGCCTATCCCTTTTGAGCTCTCGGAAATATTTTTTATCAACGCTCAATCACCTTTGGAACCTTGAAGAACCGGCCATCTGTCTCTGGAGCCGTCGCCATCACCACAGCCCTGTCCAGCGAAGGCCGCACCACGTCCTCCCGCAGCGTCTCGCCCCAGTCATGCCCCGCCCCACCCAGCATCTCGCCCACTTGCGCCATGGGAACAACGTCCTTCGTATCCAGCTCATTCAATTGAGCAATATGCCCCAGGATCGCATTCAAATCCCGCTGCATGCGCGGCTCTTCCTCCGCCGTCAGCTCCAGATTGGCCAGCTCCGCCACCCGTCGAACATCCTCAATCGTTACGCTCGTCTGCTCACTCATCGCCCGTCATTCCTCTTCACTTTAAAGTGTATCCTGCCCACCTTCACCCCTGCGATCCGCGCCATCTGGCCCGCCAACTGACCCTGCATACTCATCATCTGCCGCAGCCAGGTACCGTCCTGCACTTCAATCCAGACCTCTCCATCGACATAGCCCACCACCTCTCCCCGTTCCGCCAGCGCCTTGCCACAGGCCACCGGCCACGCCGCAGCCAGCTTATCTTCCGGCCGCATCGCCTTCAGGCTCCGCCCCAGCGACCCGCGCAACAAATCCCGCATTCCTTCCATCGCCATTATGTTGTCTCCGCGGCAACCGGCACCATCGCACCCGCCGCCTCCGGCATCTTCTCCAGCACGAACTCTCTCAGCTTCCGCAAAAACACCGGCGTAGCGAACCCCTCCGCCCATCGCCGGGCGACCGCCGCATCGAACATCCCTGCGGCCTCCGCAGCCTCAAACCGCAGAATCCCGTCCATCACCGACTCCACCGTCTGCTCCGCAAAATATATCCCGGTAGCACCATCCGCAGCCACGCCGAGCCCCCGCACCGTCTCCAGCGAACCGCCCGCCCCATAAGCAATCACTGGCCGACCGCAGGCCTGCGCCTCCAACGGAACCATGCCAAAATCCTCGTCCGCAGCAAACAAAAGTGCACGGCACGCCGCATACTCCTGCCAAAGCGCCTCGGTCGTCATCTCGCCCAGAAACCTGACGTCCGCTCCCCCAGCCAGCCGCTTCAGCCGAGCCTCCTCGGGGCCCGTCCCCGCAATCCTCAGTCTCCGCCCCAACCGCGAACAAGCTTCAACCATCAACTCGGTGCGCTTATACCCCACCAGCCGTCCAGCACAAAGATAATGCTCTCCCGGCACCGCCATCCGTGCCCGGTCCAGATCAATTGGAGGATGAATCACCACGCTCTCCCGCCCATAGCACCGTCGAATCCGATCGGCCACATACTTCGAGTTTGCAATAAAGTAAGACACCCTCTGGGCCGCCCGAACATCCCACGCCCGCACCCACCCCGCCGTGGCCGAAAACACCATTCGGGTCACCGCTCCCATCTGCGCTCGGTAAGCCTCATAGCCGTCATGCAGATATCGCATCGGCGAGTGGCAATAGCAAATATGCACCGCTCCCGCGTCCACGCGCACGCCCTTCACCGGCCCCGAGTCCGACGAGATCACCAGGTCGAACCCCCTTAAGTCCAGCCCTTCCGTAGCCATCGGATAAAGCGGCATCATGTGCCGATGATAGTTCTTCGCCAGCGGAATCCGCTGCAAAAACGATGTATGCAGCCGCCGTCCGCGCAACCCGTCAGGAATTCCCGGAGCGTCCGCCACCAGCGTAAAAATCTCCGCCTCAGGAAACAACGACGCGATGCACTCTGCCACGCGTTCGCCGCCACCCCGCGTCACAAACCAATGATGAACTATAGCGACCCGCACCCGTCGTCCCAATTCCCCCCGCCCCAACTCCCCGCGGCGCTCGCCTTCAGAATGCGCCATCCTGGTTCACCACCGTCGAGAACGTCTTCAACAGGATCACGGCGTCCTTGGCCAGCGACCAGTTCCCCACATACTCGCAATCCAAAGCCACCCGTTCGTCGTAGGTCAACGAACTGCGCCCCGAGACCTGCCAGAGACCGGTCAACCCCGGCTTCACCTTGCAATAACAACTAAAACAGTCACCGTACTTCTCTACTTCCGCCGCCACAATCGGCCTCGGCCCCACCAGGCTCATCTGGCCGGTGACAACATTCCACATCTGCGGCAGCTCATCCAGGCTGTATCTCCGCAAAAACGACCCAACCCTCGTAATCCGTGGATCATTCCGCAGCTTATGCGTCTTGCTCCACTCCGCCTTCGCCTCGGGATGTTCTGCCAGGTACTTCTCCAGCACCTCAGCCGAGTTCACGCACATCGTACGGAACTTCCACATCGAAAAAAACGCTCCGTGTTTGCGAATACGCCGATGCGAATAGAAGATCGGACCCGGAGAGCTCACAGCGACCATCGTTGCCACGATTCCCAACACCAGCAGCGTCACCGGTATCGAAACCGCCACCAGCAGCAGGTCAAGCCCGCGCTTGATGACTCGATAGCGGAAATATTGGGTCGGCGATTCCGCCGTCCATGGCGTTCTCCAAAGGGAAGAACCCGCCAGTTCCGCGTACGAGTATGAATCTTCTATTACCGCAACCGGCGATTCGGTAGATTCAGCCTGCATTGCAATCCTGTGTCTGAACAAACTGCGGCCACGCCGTCCTCTGCGTTATGCAATTTGTACGGTTACTCGTTCATCCAAGTTTTGCGGCGTGCTGTCTGCCGCCCGCGTTTGCAGCCGAACCAGCCCGCAAACGTCCACAAATCCGTTATGCCTTCTCATTCGTTACTGCATTGTTCGCGCTGGTTTCTTGGTGGAACCAGTCGGCCGTCTCTATCCTCAACCCGGAAAAGGAAATGCAGTCGCTTTATTTCAGTTCAGCCAGTTTACTAGGACGATGCCCCGATGCGAACCAATTTCGTAGCCGGACCATTTTTCTTCGTTCCATTTCGGTAGCAGGTTCAACGACTTCCATCTCCCACCCCGCCCCGGTAAACTACTTGGATGCTCATTCTCAACACCGCGCTTGCTGATGTCAAACTGATTCAACCCAAACGCTTTGGCGACAATCGTGGATGGTTCACTGAAGTTTTCAACCAAAATTCCTTCCGCGACGCCCACCTCCCGGCCCAATTTGTTCAGGACAACCAGTCCTTCTCCACCCGAGGCGTCCTCCGAGGTCTCCACTACCAGCTTGGCCAGCCGCAGGGAAAGCTCGTCCGCGTCCTCTCCGGCCATATCTGGGATGTAGCCGTTGACCTCCGCCGCAACTCCCCCGACTTCGGCAAATGGGCCGGCTTCCACCTCAAGCCGCTCACCGATGAAGGCGAAATCCACTCCCTCTGGATCCCTGAAGGCTTCGCCCACGGCTTCCTCGTCCTCTCCGAGACCGCCGAAGTCCTCTATAAGACCACTAACCTCTACTATCCCCAGGGCGAGCGTTCGATTCTCTGGAATGACCCCACCCTCAACATCGCCTGGCCGCTCGACGCCCTCAACGGCGTCGCCCCCTCCGTCAGTCCCAAAGACGCCCAAGGCAAAGCTTTCCTAGAAGCCGATCTGCCCCCCGTATAGTCGTCCAGGCAATCCAGCACCGAATATTGTCATCCTTTGCCTCAGGCGGAGGATACGGTCATCGTTTCCGGGTCATCCCATGGGAAACACTCTAAGATGATAGAGAGCCGTATCTATCAGTCTTAATCCCCCAATCATCCGTGGTCGGTTCGCACTTTACCGATGCCCAAGATGGAGAACCCTGTTTGCTGAACAACCCTCTCGTCCGATCATTCCGCCAGAAATCGACGAGCACCCAACTCTCCATCATCGTCCTCGCCGCCCTTACCCTCCGGCTGATCCTCGTCGCCTGCATCTTCCGTCAGACCGTCGACCCCACCGATCACTTCGATGAGTTCGGCTGGGAGATGGGCTGGGTCGCCCGTTCCATCGCCCAGGGCCACGGTTTCAGCTCACCCTTCTGGCCCTCCACGGGACCCACCGCCCTTGTCCCACCCATCTTTCCCTACTTTGTTGCAACCATCTTTCGCATCTTCGGCGTATACACGGCTGCCTCGGCCATCGCCATCCTCTCCATCAATAGTCTCTTCTCCGCCCTCACCTGCATTCCGCTCTATTTCAGCACCCGCTATGCCATTGGAGATCGCGCAGCCACCCTCGCTGCCTGGGCCTGGGTCTTTTATCCCTTTGCCATCTACTTCTCCGCCGCCCGTGTGTGGGACTACGCCCTTACCGGCCTCCTCTTCACCACCTGCTTCTGCCTCGCGCAACGCCTTCACCGCCAACGCCGAGTCCTCGCGTGGCTGGGCTTCGGCGTCTTTTACGGTATCGCCGGACTCTCCAACCCATCCGTTCTCTCGATGTTTCCGGTCTTCCTCATCCTCACCGCCGTCGTCCTCCATCGCCGCAAAGAAAAGTGGCTGGCGCACAGCCTCGTCGCCACCCTCGGTGTCCTCGCCGTCCTTACTCCTTGGACCGTCCGCAACTATCGCGCCCTGCACATGCTCACCCCGGTCCGCGACAACTTCTGGCTCGAGTGTTGGGCGGGCAACGACGGCAGCACCTTCGAGTCCAACGACCGCTGGGCCCATCCAGCCAGCAACCCCACCGAGATGCAGCGCTTCGAGTCTCTTGGCGAGGCCCGCTATCTGGCCGAAAAACACACCCTGGCCGTCACCTTCATCCGCCAGCATCCGGTCGTCTTCCTTAAAAACTCCTTCCGCCGCGCCCTCTGCTTCTGGACCGCCTACTGGAGCTTCAGCCGAGCTTACCTCGCAGACCAGCCGACCCAGATCCCCGACATGTTCTTCTCCATCGGCCTCACGATCTTCATGCTCGTCGGTGCACGCAAACTATGGCTCAGGGACAAGACCGCGGCGCTCCCCTATGTCATCCTGATGGCACTCTTTCCCTTCACCTATTTCTTCACCCACGCTTCACCGGACTACCGTCAGCCCATCGAACCCGAGATTATCGCCTTGGTCAGCACCGGCATCCTCTCCTTAAAGAGGTTCAACCGTCCCGCCCTCAAAGCCAATCAGCAACCCCGCGACGAAGATTCACAAACCGTTTTCATCCCCGCCTGAAACGCCCGAAACCCCACTACAACTCACGTCATCTCGACCGGAGGCAGCGCCTTTGCCGCCGGAGTGGAGAGACCCCTGCATTTCGGTTTTGCCGTTGCTTGTTCTACTCCACCCCTATCCCTCGCGAAACTCTGTCAAGCCCCAAAGTCATCAACTTCGCTGCTCACAACCTGATAAGTTACACAAAATAAGCAGTTTAATTCTGTGAAATAAATCTCCCCCCAACTGCAAATCAGTTCCCCTCCACTCGCTAAAATAAAAGAAGGCTCAGAAATAACAGAAGTTTCAGCCCAAACCAAGTAACACCTTTAGAATCAATACTTTGAAAATTAACTACTGTATAATGAAGACTTTACATCAAAAGTACCCAGAGGGGGGTACCTCGAAAAAGTAGCTCCTGCACTGTGATAAACCTGATGCCGGAACGATTTGGCCCTTTTGGCGGATTCGTAAACAGAACCGCAACCCACCCAATAGATACCGCGTCAGGAATTCGCCCCAATGCCCCATCTCCACCGCTCGCAATCCGGCTCCGCTTTATCTATCTTCGCTCTCTGCATCTTCCTCGGCGCTGGAGCCATAGGAGCATTGCTCGCGCAATCACCCGCGCCGGCGCAACAAAGCCCCCCAGCAGGCATGAGCGTCAATACCGGAGCCGCTCACGAAGCTGTCCTCGATAGCGAGCACCGACCCATCACCGCTGGCGGCTTCGTCAAAACCGGTCCCATCCTGTTTCAGGACATCGCGCAAAAAGCCGGGCTCACCACCTGGACCCACACCATGGGCACACCCGAAA
Organism: Edaphobacter paludis; assembly: GCF_039993895.1. NCBI lineage: Bacteria > Pseudomonadati > Acidobacteriota > Terriglobia > Terriglobales > Acidobacteriaceae > Edaphobacter > Edaphobacter paludis. The sequence goes on along the minus strand of NZ_CP121194.1, from coordinate 706,825 downwards.
AGAACTTCATCATCGAGACCAACGGCTCCGGCGTGGGCCTCTTCGACTATGACAACGACGGCTGGCTAGACATCTATCTCCTCAACGGCTCGACCTACGATGCGCTCTCCGGAAAGACCACCCCGCCGCACGCCGCACTCTTCCACAACAACCACGACGGAACCTTCACCGACGTAGCCGCCAAAGCCGGAGTCACCAACGACCGCTGGGGCGTCGGTGTCGCCATCGCCGACTACGACAACGACGGCTGGCCCGACATCTACGTCTCGAACTTCGGCGAGAACCGCCTCTACCACAACAACCACGACGGAACCTTCACCGATGTGGCAGAAAAAGCAGGGGTTACCTTGGGCAACTGGTCCACCGGAGCGACCTGGGGCGACTACGACGGCGACGGCAAACTCGACCTCTTCGTTCCCGGCTACGTCCACTACGACATGGCCAACCAGCCTGCTTATGGCTGCCAGTTCCGCGGCGAAAAGGTGATGTGCGGCCCTCGCGGCCTCAAAGGCGAACCCGACCACCTCTTCCATAACAACGGCGACGGCACCTTCACCGATGTCAGCGAAAAAGCCGGAGTCTCGGATAAAAACGGCTACTACGGCCTCGCGTCTGCTTTTGTTGATGTGAATGACGACGGCAAGCCCGACCTGATCGTTGCAGATGACTCCACTCCAAACTACCTCTACATCAATAAGGGCGACGGAACCTTCGAGGATGACAGCTACGCCTCCGGCTACGCGCTGAACGAGAATGGCCGCGAGACAGCTTCCATGGGCATCGCCATCGGCGACTACCGCAACAACGGTCTGCTCGACCTCTACAACACCACCTTCTCCGACGACTACAACCCGCTCTACCGCAACGACGGCGACGCCAACTTCACCGATGTCAGCTACCAGATGGGCATGGCCGAACCGACCATTCCCTTCCTCGGCTGGGGGGACGCTTTTCTTGACTTCGATAACGACGGCTGGAAAGACATCATCATCGCCAACGGTCACGTCTATCCGCAGGTTGATCACACCACCTGGGGCACCACCTGGAAGCAGCGCCCACTGCTCTTTCACAATCTGGAAGGCAAAAAGTTCGAAGTGGAACCAGCCGTGGAAGGCACCGCCCTGGCCTCACTCTACGTTGGCCGTGGCCTGGCCGTCGGCGACCTCTTCAACGATGGCAAACAGGACGTCGTCATCAACGTCCTCGACGGTCATCCCGCGCTTCTGCGTAACGTGTCTTCCGACCATCATCACTGGATCGAGTTCAAGCTCATAGGCGGCCCCAGGAGCCCGCGCGACGCCATGGGCGCTAAGGTATTCGTGACGGCAAACGGAATGCGCCAGCGCGACGATATCTTCTCAGGCGGCAGCTTTGCTTCCACCCACGACCCACGCGTCCACTTCGGCCTCGGCGACTCCACCAAAGTCGATTCCGTAGAAGTGCACTGGCCCAGCGGAGCGAAAGAAAAATTCTCTATCGCAAAGGTCGATCAGATCGTTACTCTCACAGAAGGCAAAGGAAACAGGATGTAATCAGCCGTTGCAATCCGCATGAAACCAATTCCCAATCTCCATGCCGTCCTGCGCTGCCTCTTCTTCTGGACACTCTGCGGAACTATCGCCCTCTCCGCCAGCGCGCAGAGCGTCAATAGTCTCGGCCATCAATCCTGGTCGACTGAAAACGGACTTCCGCAAAACAGCGTCCATCAGGTCTTCCAGTCAAGCGACGGCTATATCTGGATCGCCACCGAAGACGGCATCGCCCGCTTCGACGGCATCGACTTCAAAATCTTCAACCACGAAAACACCGCCGCCTTTACCAGCAGCGATACCTGCTGCATCGTGCAGGATTCAAACAACTCTCTCTGGATCGGAACCTCCGACGGTCTTGTCCAATTCGCATCGGGCACGTTCCGCCATCTTCCCATCGCCGAGCACATCGTCTCGCTCTCGACAACAGACAACGGCACTCTCGTCGTCCTCACCAACAGCAGCGTCCTCCGCTTCGACGGAAACGGTTTCACGCCGCTGCCGCTTCCCTCCGGCGCCACGCCAACCGCAATCGCCAAAGCAGCCGACGGAAGCCTCTGGATCGCCTCGACCGCCGGAATCTTTCAATACCAGCACGATCAGCTTCGGCCAGCATCTCTCGCTCCCAACCTGACGAACATCGAAGGCATCGGAGCACTTCCCGCCAACGGCATCTGGATACGCAGCACGAACAGCCTTACCCTCATTCAGAACGGCCATCAACGCACTCTGCAGGCAGGCCGCGATCTACCCGCCGCGCGCATCCAGTCCGCGCTGTCCGACTCGCGCGGAGACCTATGGATCGGAACCAATCAAGGCCTCTTCATGCTGGACAAAAGCAGCAGCCAGCCGCAACGCCAACTGGCACTTGGCTCCAGCAGCATTCTCTCCACCTTCGAAGACCGCGAGGGCAATCTCTGGATCGGCACCGAAACCAGCGGCCTCGACATCCTCCGGCAGCAGAACTTCCGCACGATTCCTGAACTTTCCGATCACGTCATCACCGCCATCGTACAAACCTCGGACGGAGCGATGTGGGTCGGCACCAACGGCGACGGTCTCGACCGCTGGCAGTCAGGAAAGCTGCGGCATTACGCAATCCGCGACGGCCTGCTGAGCGAGATCATCCTCGCCCTTGCTCCCGGAGCCAACGGCAGTGTCTGGGTCGGCACTGCCGACGGACTGAACCACATCGAAGCCGGCAAAGTCACGTCTTACACTTCGGCCGATGGCTTGCCCGACGACCTCATCCGCTCGCTGCTCGTCGACAGCGACGGCTCTCTCTGGATCGGCACGCGCCGCGGCCTCGCGCACTGGCAGAACAACCGCTTCACCATCTTCACGCAAACCAATGGACTGAAGAGCAACCTCATCGGAGCTCTTCTCCAGCCTCATACTTCCGATTCTCACCAAGATCTATGGATCGGCACACTCAATGGTCTCTCACGGCTTCACGACGGCAAGATATCGACCTACACCACGAAAGACGGCCTCTCCGGAGACGTCATCACCTCGCTCGCCGAAGGCCAACACGGCACGCTTTGGATCGGAACCAACGGCGATGGCCTCAGCATCTATTCCAACGGCGTCTTGACCTCTCTCCAGCGGCACGACCTCCCGCTGACGGTGGATTCCATTCTGAAGGACGATCACGGCAATCTCTGGTTAAGCTCAACCCACGGCATTACGCGCGTCTCAGCATCCAGCCTGATCGCCTGCGGTGTATCCCCTGATTGCAACCCACGTCCCATCTCCTATGGGCGCTCCGACGGGATGCCTACCGAAGAGGCTTCCGCAATCGGCCACCCGGCGGCGTGGAAGACTGCGCAGGGAAAGCTCTGGTTTGCAACACGTAAGGGCGTTGCCACCGCCGATCCTGATCACCTATCCGAGAACCGCGTTCCTGCGCCTGTTGTTATCGAACGCTTTACGCTCGACGACATAGAGCTTCCGCTCGCAACCGCCGAACAAAACATTCCTCCCGGCCACAACAGCTTCGCGTTTCAATACGCCGGGCTCAGTTACGCAGCGCCGTCTAAAGTTCGCTACCGCTATATCCTCGAAGGCTTCGATAAGCAATGGACGCAGGCCGGTTCACGGCGCATCGCTTATTACACCAACCTGCCGCCGCGCCACTATCGGTTTCGCGTGCAGGCTGCAAACAATGATGGCGTATGGAATGAAGCCGGAGCATCTCTGGCTTTCTATGTGCGGCCTCCGTTTTACCGCAAGCCCTGGTTCCTTTTGCTGGCTGTGCTTCTCGTCGGCGCAATCGCCATCCTTCTCTATCGCCTGCGCCTGCGCCGTCTTCACTCGCAATTTCAGGCAGTGCTAGCCGAACGTAACCGAGTGGCCCGTGAGATTCACGACACGCTGGCGCAGAGTTTTGTCGGCGTCTCCGTGCAGCTCGAACTTACCGCGCAGCTTCTCGCTCAATCCCAGGTCGCCGCAGCCGGTCAGCAGATCGACCGCACTCGCGAATATGTGCGCGAGGGCTTAGCCGAGGCTCGCCGCAGCATCTGGGACCTTCGTGCCATCACAGCCCAGCACACGCTGCCAACGCGCCTCACGCGGCTGGCGGAGCAATCGAGCACGGAGAGTCTCCCCATCAAGATCGACATCGGAGGCACTTATCGCGCTCTTGCTCCGGTGTTTGAAGACGAGATTCTCCGCATCGCACAGGAGGCGCTCAGCAATGTGTCTCGCCATGCCAACGCCACCCATGTCTCCATCGATCTGCGTTATCATTCAAGCCGGCTGACATTAACCATCACCGACGATGGCCGAGGCTTCGAGGCAGCAGACGATTCACTTCCAGCCAAGGGCCACTTCGGCGTACAGGGGATGCGCGAACGGGCGGCACAGATTCACGCTCGACTCAGCATTGAGAGTTCGCCCGGACGGGGCACTACTGTTAAGCTGGAAGCTCCAATCGCCACACAGAAAGGCGCTACATCCAATGGCTGAACCGATTCGCATCCTTGTAGTCGATGACCACCACGTCGTCCGGCAAGGCCTCGTGGCGCTGCTCAACATCATGCCTGCGATCAAAGTGGTGGGCGAAGCCAGTGATGGATTGCAGGCAATCGAACTTTATCGCAGCCTGCGGCCGGACATCACCCTAATGGACCTGCAACTCCCGAAACTGGGGGGCGTCGAGGCCATCCAAAGAATTCGCGCCGATGACCCTGCTGCACGTTTCGTCGTCCTGACCACCTTCGACGGAGACGAGGATATCTTCCGCGCACTCCAGGCGGGGGCTAAGGCCTATCTGCTTAAAGGCATGACCATCGAAGAACTGCTCTCGACCATTCAAGCTGTGCACAGCGGCAAGACCCGCATCTCGCCCGCCATTGCAGAGAAGCTTGCCGAAAGAATGAGCAGCCACGCCCTCACTGCACGCGAACTGGGCGTTCTGGAGCGCATCGTCGCCGGCCGCGCCAATAAAGAAATCGCTGCGGATCTCGACATCAGCGAAGCGACGGTCAAATCGCACATCAATAACCTGCTGAGCAAGTTGGGTGTCAGCGATCGTACGCACGCTGCGACCGTCGCACTGCAGCGCGGTATAGTACATCTCAAATGAAACGGTCCTCCATGAAATTCCTTGCCCTTGCCCTGCTTCTCACTACGCTGACGCCTCTGATTGCGCAGCCAAAATCCTCCTGGCGTTCAGCGACATCGGCAGAGCTGCAAAATGCTTTGCCCGCCCGTGCCCAGGTTGAAAAAGAGCGTATCGAAACCGAGATGCGCACCGCCTCTGGCATCATCAACGGACAGGGCAAGATCATTGCCGGCGTCGTCCTTATCACCGCAGGGTACTCCGCCGACGGTAAATATTCCCATTATTTCCTGGTGCAGGCGCCGATCACTATCGGCGATATCGCTCTCCCGGCGGGCAATTACGTTCTCGGTTGGCAGCGCAGCGGAGAGAGCCTCATCGTCAAGTTCTATGATGCCGCGACCGGCGAAGAGCGCGGCACCGCTACCGCACATCGCCTGCCTACAGGGTCGCGTGTTGAATCCTTTCGCATCTGGCCACCTTCGGACCATTCGATGATTCAGATTGGCCGCTTCACGCTTTCCTACACGCCGGGCGCATAAATTTTGCTCACTACGCGAGTTGACGATCATTCTTCCGTGAATATTCGACACACCTGATAGAACATTTGTTACCGTGGGGGGATGCTTAATCTACCCACTCCCGAGCACATTCATGGCTAAAGATAAATCCGCAGGAAAGCGATACTACCCAACCCCTGCCCTGGAAAAAGGTCTGGATATTCTGGAGCTCTTCGCGAGCACGCCAGCCGGCCTTACGGTGAGCGAAGTCGCAAGAAGATTGAACCGTACAGTGTCCGAGATCTTCCGTATGTTGCTCTGCCTGGAACAACGTGGATACCTCGCTCAATCGGCGAACAAAGAACGGTATCAGCTCACGCTTCGCCTTTTTCGGCTGGGACAGGAGCATCCTCCCACCAAGCGCCTCATCACCGAAGCTTTGCCCACCATGCATTGGGTGGCCCACGAACTTCGCCAGTCCTGTCATCTTGGCGTACTCGATGGAGGACACGTCGTCATTCTCGCCCAGGTCGATTCACCAGAATCAACCGGCTTCTTCGTCAAAGTTGGATCCAAGGTTGACCTGATGCACGCTGCCACTGGTCACGTGATCCTCGCGCATCAGGACGAAGACTCCTGCCAGCGTGCGATTGAAGAATGGGAGCTTGAGACGAAGAAGAAGAAACCCGCCGATCTAGACGAGCATCTTGCGAAGATTCGCGTTCGTGGATACGAACGGCGCGCCAGCTACGAGGTCACAGGCGTAGTCAACATCAGCTTCCCCATCCTTAACGCGCAGGGAAACGCCGTGGCCGGCCTCACTGTCCCTTACGTAAAACGTATTGAGGACAACATTGGCATCCCAGAGATCATCGTTACGCTGCGCAAAGCCAGCCGACAGATATCGGAGGCGATCGGCGCTTTGTCGCCAGTCGAAGAGGAAGAGCAGAAGGCGCCGAAGCGAGCGACAAAGCGCCCCCCAAAAGCCCTGCCAGAATAGGCCGATGAGCAGAACCGAAGACCTTCATCACTGGAACAAGAGAGATTTGCCTTACCTCAGCAACTCCCGATAGTCCTCTCGCACCGGCGTAAACACATCCAGCACCTCTGAGGCGTCCAGTGCCCAGGCCTGATGTTCCACGCCTCCATTGACGACGAAGCTGTCCCCGGCGAACACATCGAACGTCTCGCCCCCCAGGTCCACACGCAGCGCACCGCGGATGACGTACACCAGTTGATGATGCGGGTGGCTATGCCGCGCTCCCGACCAACCGGGCTCAAAATAGTGCCGCACCAGCATCAACTCATCGCTATGGGCCAGCACCTGCCGCGTCATTCCCGGCTCTGGGGTGAAGCTTCGTGCATCCTGTGATTTAACTGAACTCATTTCAAGCCGACCCTTCAAAAAAGTGCATCACAACCGGAGACAGTGTATCCTTCTGCGCAGCCATGGTAGCCACTCGCCAAATCGATTTAAGCAGAGCTCTCGATGCGGATGAAATCGTTCCTTACTTTCAGCCTATTGTTGAACTACGTACCGGTGTTCTCACAGGTTTTGAGGCTCTCGCGCGCTGGCGGCATCCGGTTCACGGCCCCATCTCACCGGAGATATTCATTCCTCTCGCTGAAGAGCATGGGCTCATCGGCACGCTTACCGGAAATCTATTACGCCGGGTCTTCAGCGTTGCTGCCTCCCTCCCCCAAGAGCTTTGCATCTCATTCAACATCTCTCCGCTCCAGTTTCGGGACCCATCACTTTCGCGGCAGATAGATTCAGCTGCTCAATTAGCAGGGTTTTCGCTGAAGCGTCTCATCCTCGAGATCACGGAAAGCGCGCTCATCGACAATATCGACCAGGCGCAGTCCATTGCTCAGGATTGGAAGGCGCACGGCATCTCCCTTGCACTCGACGACTTCGGCACCGGTTACTCGAGCCTTCGTCATCTCCAGTCGCTGCCTTTCGACGAGCTTAAAGTCGATGCCAGCTTCGTCCGCGAGATATCGGACACGAGAGAGAGCAGAAAAATCGTCGCCGCCATTATTGGACTCGGACATAGCCTGGGCCTCACCACGGTCGCCGAAGGCATTGAGACAAAGGACAAGGCAGACATGCTGGTCCGTCTGGGCTGCGACATAGGCCAGGGCTGGCTTTATGGCCCTCCCGTTCCTCCGGATGATCTCTCTGACTTCCTTTCGAGACGTTCACTGTCCCCCATCCACGCTATCAGCAGCTTTCCTTCGAGCAACAGGCTACCGAACCTGGAGGCCCATCCCGCACAGCGGCTCGCGCAATTGCAGGCCATCTACGAGAGCGCTCCCGTCGGCCTCTGCTTTCTCGACTGCAATCTGCGCTATGTCAGCATCAACAGGAGGCTCGCCGAGATGAACGGCGTGCCCATCGCCGAACATCTTGGAAGAAGCGTCGCCGAGGTCATTCCCGAAGTCTTCTTCAGAATTGAGCCGTATCTCCGCCGGGCACTTCAGGGCGAGACTATCAACGATCTCGAAATAACCAGTCCCCGTAAGAATGCCGAAGGGGGCAATCTTACCTTGATCGTTACCTATCAGCCCGTTCGCGATGAAGCCGAGGAGATCGTTGGTGTTTCTGTTGCTGTGGTCGATATCACCAGTCGCAAGCTCACCGAAGAAGCGCTTCGCGAAAGTGAAGACCACTACCGCAATTCCGTCGAATTAAATCCTCAGATTCCATGGACCAGCGATGCCGAAGGAAGGGTTCTTGAAGCAGGCCCTCATTGGGAGAATTCCACAGGATGGACGAGGGAGCAGGCGCTCGATCAGGGTTGGGTGAAGGCCCTGCACCCGGCCGATGTCATACCAACCTTGCGCAAATGGGCGCAACATTTGCGAAGCGGCAAACCCATCGATGTCGAATTTCGCATCGGCCGCGGCGACGGAGTGTGGCGCTGGATGCGTTCCCGCGCAGCCCCACGGCGCGACGAGACGGGAAAAATTATCCGCTGGTATGGCACCGTCGAAGATATCGACGATCGCAAAAAGGCAGAGCGCGCGCTCCGCGAAAGTGAGGCTCTGCTGCGGGCGGTTTTTGAGGCCGTCTCAGTGGGTCTCATCATCTCGGAGTTCCCCGGCAACCGCATTATCATGTGCAATCGTCGCGCAGAAGAGATCTTTCAGCGCTTGCTCCCCCCCGGCGCCAACCTCGACACCTATCGTCAATTAATCCTCTCCCATGCCGATGGACTTGACCTGGAGTCCGGCGAATACCCCATGGAATGCGCTATCCGGAGTGGCAAAACCACAGAACCTGAAGATCTCCTCTATCGCCGCAGTGATGGCAGCAAAGCCTGGATCAGGGTCACCGCCGCTCCTGTTCGCGGAAAAAGCGGCGGCATTGCGGGGGCTGCGCTCTCTATTCAGGACATCGACAATGCAGTGCAGGAAAAACAAAGACTCCTGGACCGCATAGCAGAGTTGGAGCGTCAATTAAAAGCGGCAAAGACTAATGCTTAATCAGCCACATCAGCCAGCTTGCCGCCACCGTTCCCAGCACAAACAGACCGAAGCAGAATGCGCCGAAACGGATCATCATTCGCGGCTCGGCCCGTTGGGTGATGCCGAACACAATCGAAGTGAACAGAGAGAACAAGAGTACCGCGTCAAAATGCGTAATCGTCAAGAGGCCTTCCTTCCGGTCGCCAGCGAATGCGCGTCGACTGCCGCAATCACATTCAACAACCCAGCCACAACAACGAACTTGGTCCCGTAGTCAGCCGAGACCGTTACCACCGCCGTCGCGCCCAGATCGAAGATTCTGGCCACGCCGTACAGCACGCCAGTTCCCAGGTCACCCGCAAAGTTGAGAATATCCAGCAGATCGCCCGTATTCGGCGAGTAGATCTTGCCATGCAGCGCAATCCCAATGCTGAACATCAGCACCAGCGTCGCAAACAGCAGCAGTCCGCGCACCCATTTGCCCAGCAAAAAGTGTCCTGCGCCCGGAACCAGCCATCCGGCAATCAGCACCAGAAGCGCCATCGAAGAAGACCTACCAGCGGCGCGCGCCGGGACCTGTACAGTGTTCGCCATTTCAGTTGTCATCATAGCAGTTACACCCGAACCAATTCGGTCTGTATCCTGCCAGTAACCTCGGCCTTGCCTGGCCGGGTGATCATGTCGATCTCGCTCCGGACCCCGAACTCGCCGGGAAAATAAATTCCCGGTTCGACGGAGAAGCAGGTATTTGGCAGAATCAGGCGCTCATCATGCGTCTCAAGGTTGTCGAGATTCGCTCCATTCCCATGGAGAACGGTGCCGATATTGTGCCCTGTCCGGTGGGTAAACCATTCTCCGAACCCAGCCTGTCGGATCACCTCACGCGCGGCGTCGTCGGCCTCCCAGCCGGCAATTGGCTTGCCTTCCGCGAACGCCTCGCGCACTACCGTCACCGCCGCGTCACGGGCATCGCGGACGGTCGCGAATATCATCTGCTCGCGCTCCGTCGGCTCGCGGTCTACCACTCCCGTCCAGGTGATGTCATAAAAACAGGCGCCCGCCCGCTCCAGCTTCGCCCAGATATCGATCAGAACAAAATCGCCACGGCGAATGGGTTTGGAAGTCGCCGCGCTCGGCTCATAGTGCGAATCAGCAGAGTTCGCGCCCACGCTTACATTCGGGCCATGGTCCCAGAGCAAGCCCTCGCGCCCCATCGCCTCGCAAAAATACTCCACCATGGCAAACTCGTCGGTCCCCCCGGCCCGAACACGGCTGCCCATCTCCTTCCATCCGGCGTCCAGAATGGCGTCAATCTTCTGTTGCGCCACAAAATGGGAGGCCATCTGCTGCTCGGAGAGCACGGCTTCAAACTGGCTGACGAGATCGGCTGAGCTGACAATCTCCTTGCCCATTCCCCGCAGCAACTCGATTGTTCCGGCATCGACCAGCGAGATATACATGATGGCGTTCCGCGGCGAGTACTGCATGGCAATCCGGGTCCGGCCTGCCAACATCGCCTCTACCTGGGCGTCCAACTCCTGCCACGAGGAGTACACCGCCTTCGAGCCGGGCAGCGCATCCAGTTTTCCTGACTCGATCCGGTGCACCAGCTTCTTCGGCTCGCCCTCGGCCGGAATCAGATAAAACCAGCGGCGCGAGACGAGCGGCCCCTCGGCCATCCCCAGAATGCGATACGCCAGCGGGTCGCGGTAATGGTGGTCATAGAACAACCATCCGTCAAATTTCTGGTCACGAAGGGCGGACTGAATGGCAGCAAGATTCATGCCGCAATCTTATCTGTTCCGCCCCAAGAGCGGCATACAGGATCAAAGGTTACGAGCAAAAGCGATTGCTGCGGCTAGTCTTGTGGTCGCTAGCTGTACTTCAGCCATCGGAGAATCTCCGAGACCGTCGGCTTCTTGCCATACATGAGGATGCCCACACGGTAGATGCGGCTCGCTACCCAGAGAATTCCGTAAATCGTGGCCACCATAAGGGCGACGGAGAGCGCGATTTGCCACATTGGCGGCGTGGCCAGCGAGATGCGCAGATACATGATCAGCGGCGTCATGAAGGGGATGAGCGAAAGAACAGTCGACAGGACCGAATTGGGGTTCGAGACGATGATGCCCATCGCGAAGAAGCAGCAGGCAAGCGGCATCACGAGGAACATGTTGAGCTGCTGCAGTTCCTGTTCCGAGTTCGTCATCGCACCGAGAGCCGCGGCGATGCTGGCATACAGCATGAAGCCGAGGACAAAGTAGACGACGAAGAAGATGATCTGCATGGCGCTGAGCGTGACGTGCACATTGCCGCCCGCGATCGACGAGACCAGCGAGGTGCTGGTCAACAGAATTGCGGCAATCAGCCAAATGAAGACCTGAGTTAGCCCGACCGAACCGACGCCAATCATCTTGCCGGCCATCATCTCCTCGGGTTTGATGGTGGCAAGCAGGACCTCGAAGACACGCGAGGTCTTCTCTTCAATGATGGAGCGGGCGACGTTCATGCCATAGAGCATGATGACGAAGTACATGAGGAAAAACAGCACGTAGATGGCGATGTACGTGGATGTGGTGTCGGCGTTCTTGCCGGCCTGTGTCGAATCGACCTCAACCGGCTGCATCAGCGAGTTGACATCAGAGGCGACCATGCCCTGGTGAGCTAGATGCTCCCGCAGAAGCACCGCACGCAGGGCAGAACTGATGGCGTTCCTGGTGGAGACATCGCGTGCGGAGCGCGGCGTGTAGGCGAAGCTCGGGCGGGCGTTCGACTGAGTGGCAGGGGTGATCCATAGATACCCGTCGAGGTTTTTATCTGCAAGTTCGCCGTCGAGCACGGCGCGGGTGTCCGTGCCGGGAGGGGAGATGACGTCGACCGTCATCGTGCTGTCTTTGCCGCTCTCAAGTTCCGCCTGAAGATCGGTCGCAAGCTGCTGATCGTGCGAGACGACCGCAATGTGCGAGGTCGCTCGCGCATGGGTAGTTGTTATGGCGTCGACTATGATTCCGCCGCCCATGAGCAGTGGGAAGATGATGGTGAAGAAGAGGAAGGCCTTGGTGCGGATGCGCTCGAGGTACTCGCGCTTTGCGATGAGCCAGACATTATGCATCGACCTTGCCTCCAACTTTCTCTATGAATATCTCTTCGAGTGTGGGTTCCTTCACCTCGAAGCGGTTGATGCGGGTGCCGCGCTGGATGGCATCGGCAAGCAGCGGCTGGGCATCGGGAGGGATACCATCGACGGTGCGAAGCTTGATCTCGGCGCGGCCGCTGTAGGTCCTGGCCTCTTCGATGGAGGGATGCTGAAGGAAACTGGTGTCTCCTTCAAAGAGCATCTCGACGCGGTTGCGGGGGTAACGAGACTTGATGTCGCGCATGGAGCCGGAGAGGACGAGGTTTCCATTGTGAATGAGCGTGAGGGAGTCGCAGAGTTTTTCGATCTGGTCCATACGGTGGGTTGAGAAGAGAATAGTGCGACCCTGACTGCGGAGATCGACGAGGGTGTCCTGCAAAATCGTGGCGTTGACGGGATCGAGTCCGCTGAATGGCTCGTCCATGATGATGAGCTCGGGCTCGTGCAGCAAGGTCGAGATGAACTGGATCTTCTGCTGCATTCCCTTGGAGAGCTCTTCGGTCTTTTTGCCGATGGATGCGGAGATACCGAGGCGTTCGCACCAGTCATGCGCTCGCTTGCTGGCAGTCGCCGCGCTGAGGCCGTGAAGCTGACCGAGGAAGATGAGCTGGTCCATCACCTTCATCTTTTTGTAGAGGCCACGTTCCTCGGGCAGATAACCGACGCGATGGAGATTCTTGCGGGTGAACGGCTGTCCGAAGAGACTGATGGAGCCGGAGTCGGGCACTGTGATGCCGATCATCATGCGGATGGTGGAGGTTTTTCCGGAGCCATTGGGGCCGAGGAGACCGAACATGGTGCCGGGTTCGATGTTGAAGCTGATGTCGTTGACGGCGACTTTTGTGTCGTAGACCTTGCGGACTTTGTGGAGCTCGACGATGTGCATGGGTTCTCTTAAGTTCAAGTTTAGCAGGGTGATTCCGATGGTCCACTGGCTTCTTGATAGCATCGGTCTGTGCTGGAACTCTCGACTCCAATTAAATATGTGAAGCGCGTGGGGGAACGCGTCGCCGAAGCCCTGGCCAAGAGGGGCGTGGAGACCGTCGAGGATCTGCTTTATCATCTGCCCTTTCGTTATGAAGACCGGCTGAATCCGTTGCCGATCAGCGGACTGAAGGCCGGGGCGATGGCCAGTGTGATCGGCGAGGTGCGCGGTACGGCACTGCTGAAGACGCGCAGCATGCCACTATTTGAGATGACCGTCGGGCAGGGACTAAGCACGGTGAAGTGCATGTGGTTCCACGGCGAGTATTTGCGCGATAAGTTTCGCGTGGGACAGATGGTGGCGCTATACGGGCGCGTTGAGGCGTCGCGGTCCACCGCTGGTCGATTCAAGATGATCCAGCCTCAGTTTGAGATTCTGCCTGCTCAGGATGGGCCTGAGGCTGAGTTTGTACGGCTGGAGATGGGACGAATCGTGCCCGTGTATGAGTTTCTCGGCGGTACTACGGCGTGGGGCGCGAAGCTGACCTCGCGATGGCTGCGGCGAGTGCTTTGGGGGATCTTCGAGGAGTTGGAAGAGAAGACGGGCGCTGTTCCGGAGACTGTACCGGCGGCGCTGCTGAAGCGGCTGAAGCTACCGGGAAGGATGGAGGCGCTACGGTCGATTCATTTTCCCGAGGCGGGAACGCCGATGGTGGAGCTGATGTCGGCGGCGACTCCGGGGCATCGGCGGTTGATCTTCGAGGAGCTGTTTTATCTGGAACTGGGGCTGGAGCTGAAGCGACGCAGAATGCGCGAACGCGAGGGCACCGCGTTTGTGACGAATGTAAAAGTCCGCGAAGCGATCAAGCAGGTGCTTCCCTTTCACCCCACCGCCGCGCAGAAGCGCGTGCTGGGAGAGATTGCCGACGACATGCGCAAGCCACAACCGATGCGGCGGCTGTTGCAGGGCGATGTGGGTTCGGGCAAGACGATTGTCGCGATGCAGGCGGCTCTGGTGGCGATCGAGAACGGTTACCAGACCGCGCTAATGGCTCCGACGGAGATTCTGGCGACGCAGCATTATCTGTCCGCACGAAAGCTGCTGGGGAATGTGCTTTCGCCGAGGACGGGCAAGCCTTATCGCGTAACGCTGTTGACGGGGTCGCTCGATGAGGCGACGAAGCGGGAGGCGCGCGGAAGAATATTTCGCGGAGAGACCGATCTGGCGATTGGGACTCATGCGCTGATTGAGGACAAGGTTGACTTCGAAAATCTGGGCCTTGTGATTGTGGACGAGCAGCACCGGTTCGGCGTGCAGCAGCGGTTTCGGCTGATGAAGAAGGACACTGCGCTCGACCCGGACGTGCTGGTAATGACGGCCACTCCGATTCCCCGGACGCTGGCGCTGACTTTGTATGGCGATCTGGATGCCAGCGTGATCGATGAGCTGCCGCCCGGGCGAACTCCAATTGTTACGCGGAGGACGACGGAGGAACGGGCAGAGGATGTCTGGGGATTTGTACGGAAGCAGGTTGCGGCTGGACGACAAGCCTATATCGTCTATCCCGTGATTGAAGGAGCAAAGGACGATCAGCCCGAGTTGGATTTTGCGCATGATGTGGAAGAACAGGGATCAGAGAAGGCGGCTGGGAAGAAGGCCAAGACCTCTAAAGGAAAAGCTGCGAAGACGGAGAAGTTGTTTGAGTCTAAGAAGCCGCTTCGTGCGGCCAGCGATATGTATGAGGAGTTACGCAAAGGCGCATTGGCTGGGCTGCGGCTGGGACTGTTGCATGGGCGTTTGAGTGCTGACGACAAAGAGGTAGCGATGCGGCGGTTTCAACGGGGCGATACTGATGTGCTGATCGCCACCACCGTCATTGAAGTGGGTGTAGATGTCCCGAATGCTTCGGTGATGGTTATCGAACATGCGGAGCGATTTGGCTTGGCACAGATGCATCAGTTACGCGGGCGCGTGGGTCGCGGAGCGGCGAAGAGCTACTGCATCCTGATGACCGGCGGAAAGGTGAGCGAGCAAGCCGAGGCCAGACTGGATGCGATGGTGCGCACGCAGAATGGTTTTGAGCTGGCTGAGCTCGATCTCCAGCAGCGCGGGCCGGGAGAGTTCTTCGGCACGCGCCAGGCTGGATTGCCGGAGTTTCGTGTAGCCAACCTGATACGCGATCGCGCTTTGCTGGAGCTGGCCAAGAAGGAGGCTTCGAGGTTTGCGGAGCAGCCCGATCCGGCGATTTCGCATGAAGAGAAAGACGCTGTATGGGCGAGGCTGAAGCAGCAGTGGCAGCGGCGATATGGGCTGGTGGAAGCCTGAGCAAAAAGCCGTTAGCTTTCGGGTGAAGCTAACGGCCAAACTTTAGCTGGCGATGGCCGGGGTGTAGGCAGAGAGCTGAGCATGCGGATTTACAGAGTAGGCCTTCTTGGGGCCGCGCTTGCGAGCTACGAGCACGCGGATGCGCTCGATCATCTCGGCGGCAGAGCAGGCTCCCTTGGGCAGGAAGACGTCGGCGGAGCAGGCACGGTCGAAGGCGTTGACGGTGCCGGAGACGATCATGGCAGGCAGGCAGGGGTGATGCTGCTTGGCGCGGCGGACCAGTTCGTTGCCGTCCATCTGGGGCATAAGAAGATCACAGAGAAGAAGATCAAGTGAGCCGGGAGCCGACTGGTGAACGATATCGAGCGCCTGTTGCGCGCTGGTTACAGAGATGACGCGATAGCCACGGGTTTCGAGCAGAAAGGTACGGACGGCGAGTACTTGTTCGTTGTCGTCGACACAGAGGATCGTCTTCTTGGGGCGCATGCGGTCTCACATTCTGCCGGACGCCACGGGTAGGTGGGTCGCGGCCGATAGGCCAGAGGCGGGGTGCCTGCTGGTTTGCAGACACTCCGGTCTGGAGTGTTAAACGTTCCCCGTGGTCCGGCGCATCGCCCGGCGCATTGGTCCGAAGCGTAGTGGGGCCGACTGCTCCAAAAGAGCAACAGGCACGAGCGACAAAGCTCTCCTGTCCGCTCCACGAAGGAACAGTGCCACCAGTCTGGCAAACGATGTGCCGGACCGCGGGGTGCGAGAGAGGGCCGATGCGGCGCAGGTTGCCACGCGACTCCACGGGCGCAGGAGATCGGTCTGCTGCGGATGCAGTGAAGTCGAATCCAGACGAACTGGGTCGACCTCACTGCGTTGCAGGCAGCGATGGTGCGCGTGGGGAGGCGCGACTGCGGGGCAGTCAAAACCTTCTCTCAACTCAAATTGTTAGAAAACCAGGCGAAAGCAATTTCGTTTCGTTAAAACGATCGCCACACATTGCGTGTGAAGATGTCGTTAACGCTTGCCAAGATTAGGAAGGATCGGCGACCAACGCAACGGCGAAATTAAGGCGAAGACGGAAGGTATTTGCGGTTGCGCATCCACCGTTCTCTCCAAACCTGCGTGGATATTGAAGATTGACCTTTCGACCCTGTTGAAATCGGGTGCATCACGGCAGGAAAAGGCGTCCCATTGCAACGGGAATGGTGCGGCCTCCGACGAACACTTCGGACACGGTCTCTCCCGCAATTGTTGCGCTGACATGAATGCGGCTCGGTCGAAGCATCTCGATTCCCTGCTCGATAACGATGGGTTTTCCGCTGGCTGCCAGGCCGTGGCGCACCAAGTAGGCAATCGTGCAGCCGGATGCAGAGCCAGTGGCAGGGTCTTCTCCGTTGTAGAACTGCATGCGAGCGTGCCAGTCCGCGCCAGAGCTTGCACTCGCACGGGTGATGCAGTGAAAGAACTTCGCGTCGCTGCGCTCGAGATAGGTGCGCGCCTTCTGCTGCGGAATTTCGAGCCGTGCGGCGACAGCGAGTGATTTGAGCGGCACGATGCAAAAGGCCATGCCCGTGGAGACGGTCTGCGCGGGGAGGTCCGGATCGAGATCATCGATCGAGAGACCGAGCGCGTCGGCAAGAGTTACACGATCGTGAATATCGCCAAACGTAGGGTCGTTCTGCTTCATGGTGCCAAAGACGCCCTGCTCTGCGGGCGTGGGAGCTCTGAAGCGTACAGGAATCGGGCCAACACGAAGGTCGAGAGTGACCTGCTCTGCGTCTGGAAGCGTGGCGTGATTCTGGTACAGCCAGCTTGCAGTACCCAGGGTGGGATGGCCCGCGAACTGAAGCTCTTCCGCAACCGTGAAGATGCGGACCTGGACTCCGCGCTCTCGTTCGACCTCGGGTGCGCGGGGAAGGATGAAGGTGGTCTCCGAGAGCTTCATCTCACGCGCGAGCGCCTGCATCTCTTCGTCGGAGAGGCCGCGAGCATCGCTGAAGATGGCGAGTTGGTTGCCCTGAAGAGAGCTTTCGGCGAAGACGTCGACCAGCGCGTAGTCGAAGACGCGCGGAGATGCGGATGGACTCGAAGGCGGGTGCAGCGTAACTGGCTGATTTGACATCGAAGCTCCTCGGACGTATGTTTTTGATAGACCGCAAATGGGCACAACAGCTCCATGCTAGCTCCGCTGGCTGCGGTACAAAAGATTAGCTATGACGATGATGCCCAACACGAAGTTCATACCTGGCTGCTGTTGCTGTCGGCTGGGTGTGGGTGTGCGCATAACCGGATCGTAGCAGGCAACTTTAGATTCGAGCAGCACAGAACCCACCCAAAGGCAACGAGCCGGGTGGGTTTTTTACTGGATGAAAGAGCTGAAAAACCACATCCAGGAGCGCTCGTACAGTTGTAAGTTGTGCAGTCATTCGTTGGACCAACATTCTGGGAAGAATATCTGAACAAGAAAGAGGAAATAAACTATGTCACTCCGTATCAATGATGAAGCTCCCGATTTCACAGCTGAGACCACACAGGGCACCATCAACTTCCATGAGTGGATCGGCGACGGCTGGGCCATCCTGTTCTCGCATCCCAAGGACTTTACCCCGGTGTGCACCACAGAGCTGGGCACCATGGCGGGCCTCGAAGGCGAATTTCAGAAACGCGGCGCGAAGATCATCGGGCTCAGTGTGGACCCTGCAAGCAGCCACGCCAAGTGGGCAATCGACATTGAAGAGACACAGGGCCATAAGGTGAACTACCCCATGATCGGCGACCCCGAGTTGAAGGTGGCCAAGCTGTACAACATGCTTCCTGCCGACGCCGGCAACACATCCGAAGGCCGCACTCCCGCCGGCAACGCCGCCGTGCGCACGGTGTTCGTGATCGGCCCCGACAAGAGAATCAAGCTGATGCTCGCTTATCCCATGAGCACCGGACGCAACTTCGACGAGATCATCCGCGTTCTTGATTCGATTCAGTTGACCACCAAGCACAAGGTTTCGACGCCCGCCAATTGGAAGAATGGCGATACTGTGATCCTCGCCGGCACTGTGTCGGACGAAGAAGGACAGAAGCTGTATCCCGATAGCTTCAAGAAGATCAACTCCTACATCCGGACTGTCGCTCAGCCCAAATAAGCTGAAATTCAGTAGCAAGAGCCGCCACGCAATCGAATTGCGTGGCGGCAAGTAATAAGAGTTAAGGTGAGCAACGATGGCTGAATCACGCATCCCACGAATTATGGAGCCGGCGCCGGACTTCGAGGCGAAGAGCACACAGGGCCTCATCCGCCTGAGTGACTACACGTCCAGGGGCAAGTGGGTGCTCCTGTTCTCGCATCCTGCAGACTTTACGCCAGTCTGCTCGACCGAGTTCATTGAATTTGCCCGGAGCTATGACGACTTCGAGAAGATCAATGTGCAATTGATCGGGGTCTCGATCGACTCGGTGTACTCGCACATTGCGTGGGTACGCGATCTGGAGCAGCTTGGCGGTGTACAGATCAAGTTTCCGGTAATCGCCGACCTCGACCAGAAGGTCTCCGCAGCCTATGGCATGGTGCATGAGGCTGCTGCGGAAACAGCAACGATTCGCGCGGTATTTGTCATCGATCCCAAGAGCAACGTCCGGGCGCTGATTTACTACCCGATGCAGCTTGGACGCAACATCGACGAACTGTTCCGGGTATTTCAGGCTTTGCAGGCTGCCGATGCAAATGGGGTCTCGTGTCCGGCGAACTGGCGTCCCGGCCAGCCGGTGATTGTGCCTGCTCCGGCCACGGTGGAAGACGCCGCCAAGCGCACCAGCGGCAGCAACAGCGGACTGGATGTACAGAGTTGGTATCTTGCAAAGAAAGAGCTTCCCTTAGCAAAGTAGTGAGAAATAGGTAAGATGAAAGAAGCATCCTGGTTAGTTCATCTTTGATGATCCTGCTGAAAGAGCAGGTAAACCAGATAACGTATGTCGAGCTTGATTCAAAGCTGGCAACGATGAGCACCGATGGCGAAGTGGCTAACGCGCTGGTCTGCAAAACCAGTATTCATGGGTTCAAATCCCATTCGGTGCTCCACAAAAATTATTAGTAGCCCCATCGATGCATAAGCTAGCTCAACGAGGGTTACTTCATACAGCAATAGCCTCAAGCAACAGCTGCTCAAATACAAATGCCTTCTTCGATCAGTCCAATCGAAGAAGGCATTTTTGCATTGAGGCTATTTTTAGTGAGAT
Source organism: Edaphobacter paludis (assembly GCF_039993895.1). Lineage (NCBI taxonomy): Bacteria > Pseudomonadati > Acidobacteriota > Terriglobia > Terriglobales > Acidobacteriaceae > Edaphobacter > Edaphobacter paludis. Next base: position 687,156 of record NZ_CP121194.1, on the reverse strand, counting down.
CCACCAGCATTGCCGGGACCGCCAACCGGCTGTAGCACCGGTATCCTCTCGTCCACGGGTGGCAATGCCGGGAATGGGGCGTGTGGCTCGGCCTGGTACCAGTACGCGACGGAGTAGTAGTTGTCAGAGCGGTGGTTTGCGTGACCGTGTTCAATCGTCGCTTTGATGGATTTGGTGAAAGGGATCGGAGCATCGAAATGGAAGCGGTAGACGCTCGATCTCCCACCTGCCAGTTCATCACCCAGCACAGGCGCTCCATAGAGCGGATAGGAAAATTCCTTGCCTCCGAAGTCCCACGCGCCCAGAAAGTAGTCTTCGCTGCCAGTGCCGGTGATTGAGGGCAGCTTTGCGCCATCGATGAAGAACATGTCATCGCCTTCGCCCCACCACGAATCCTGGTTTTGCAACACAGACATGGTTACGCCTACATATTGCCCATGTCCCTTTGCGTCGAGCCAGACATAGTTATCCTTTCCATCGAGGTTGGCCTTGTCATTGACGAGCGGAGTTCCGTTGTTATCCCATTTATCAGTCCAGCCATGATTGGGCTGGGCCTGGCGGTATTGTGCGTGGAAGTACAAAGTGCCCTCTGGAAGAGGATGTGGCTCCGTACGGTAATCAATGTTGTAGTAAAGACTTCCAATTTGCTGCTTGCCTTCATTCGTCACTGTAATGCGGGCATGATGCCGATAAGGCATGGGGAAATAGCTGTTCAGCGCCTTGACGCTGCCAACGGACAACATCTCAGACTGCCAGTTATGATAGGTTCCCAATCCAAGGCCAAAGAAGTCGCCGATTGGAGCTTCGACGCTCGGAGTAGTCTCTCCATCCCAATAGATGCGCAGAACAATACGCTTGAGATGGTATGGCTCTGAATCACTTATGGTGAACCAGATGTGCGAGATCACCCCTGGACCATCTGTATCCAAAACAGTGTAGGTTGCACCCGGGGCAACGCGTCGAAAGTCCGCGTTGCCTCCCGTGGGATCGGCGCTCGAAGCCCGATGCAAGGTGTACGTCTGTTGCTGTGTAACATCTGGCTGCCAGCCCGGAGCCTGGGCGTGTGCCGCGGCTACAAAGCTGGCAGACAGTAAAAGAGCAATTGCGAGTCGCATCATCAGTTCCTCGTAAGTCTTACTTAGAGTTAGTCGATACCCAGGCTGGTTTGCAGATGCTCCAGCGATACGTTGCTGGTCTCGGGGTAATAGAGCAGGACCAGGAAGAAGTCGAGCACCATCATCGCCGCGAAGAATATAAATGGGTACGCGCCGGAAGAGACCGCCATCAGGGGAAAAATCAAGGAAATGGCAGCGTTCGTTATCCAATGCGATGAACTGCCAATGCTCTGGCCCTTTGATCGCACCCGAGTCGGGAATATCTCGCTGATGTAGACCCAAACAACCGCGCCTTGAGACACCGCAAAGAAGGCGATATAGACCATGAGGAGCCAAACCAGCCAGTTGAGATGCTTGTGGGTAAGAAAGACGTACGAAATGGCGGATAGGCAGAACGCCAGGCCGCCCGTACCAAACAACAGCAGCTTCTTGCGTCCGATCTTGTCGATCACCGACATCGCAAGCAACGTAGCAACAAGATTGGCAGCGCCGACAGCGACAGCCTGGATATCGCCAGATACCTTGGAAGCTCCGGCGAGAGCGAAGATGTCGTTCAGGTAATAGAGGATGGCATTGATGCCCGAAAGCTGGCAAAACATGCCTACCGTAATCGCTACGAAAATCGGGAGCCCGTACTTCCTGGAGAACACAGGATCAGCCGATGCAGACCGCTCAAAATGGACAGAGGCAACGATCTCGTCGAGGTCCTCTTGCGGATTAGGAATCCCGGTGAGACGAAGCACCTCAAGTGCCTCCTCCAGCTTATGTTTCATAGTCAGCCATCGCGGGCTGCGCGGTATCGTAAACAGGGCACCCAGAAACAGAATCGCCGGGAGCCCGGAGATGCCCAACTGCGAGCGCCACTCAAGAGGCCCAAGATGCATCATGCCAATCAAAAAATTAGAGACATAGGCAAGCAAAATTCCTACGACGATATTGACCTGGAAGAAGCCGACCAAACGCCCCCGCCATTCGGTCGGCGCGATCTCGGCGATATACATGGGGCCAAGGACGGACGAGCCGCCGATGCCAACGCCGCCGATGAAGCGAAAGAAGATCAGTGCCGGCCAGCTCCAGGCAAACGCACATCCCAATGCGGAGATGATGTAGCAGACAGCCATCGCGCGAAGACTGTCCCGACGACCATAGCGTTGTCCGGGGATGCCCGCTCCCATTGCGCCGATGACGGTACCCACCAGGGCGCTGGAGACGGTGACGCCGAGAGTAAAGGGCGTGAGGTGGTAGACCTGTGTTAAAGCATGCGTCGTGCCAGAGATAACAGCGGTATCGAATCCAAACAATAGGCCGCCGAGTGCGCCTACGATGGTGCTTTTAATTACGTGGGAATTGATTGTCATTTACGCTCCGGTGCTCCGCTTGCAATCTTACGCAAAGTAGGCAAGACCTGTCCTATGCGCACCGGACGTCCGCCATTCCAAGCGAAAATAAAGGTCGCGAGATAGCGAATAAATTTTGCCATAATACCGACGTTTCACGCTCGTCGGCAAACTATGGTATTGGGATGAGAAGCAGACGCAAATTCGCGTCCTAATCAAAGTTGACTAGACCGCATAGGTGGACTTGCACACCTAACTCGTGAAACATTGCGGATTTCGTTGCAAGTGCCTGGGAAGCAGTCCTGGCATCGGAAGCATACGCAATGCTGACGTGGTTTGCCCGGTGTCTCGCCATAAATGAGTCACGCGAAATGCCATCGAAGATGGCGCTCACCATGGGCCATTGAATCGTCGTCTGCTGCCAGCGGCGCATCGTCTCTTCTTCCGGCAATTGGACGACGGAGCCCAGACCAATGTCCACATGCAGGGCGTTGTCCTCGACAAACACGCGGCTCCAGACGATCTTTCCTGGCTTGCCGACGCCCTTCAGCGTTCCCCCGCCCAGGGGGAAATACATGGGGGGCTGCCGTTCGCTGGATGCCCCACGATAGCCATCCACAAAATGGCTCGCCGGAGCGGCCCCCGAGATCTGGAGGACCCAGACGAAATCGTCGATGCCGTCACCTTGATAGTGCTCGCCCCAACGCAGGTCATGCAGCGTGGTCGAGGGATCGAGCTTGAGTGCAGTCCAGCAGCGGTTTGTCACGAGAGCGTCCAGCCCCGCGCACTCGTCCACCTCGTTGAAGTGAGGCAGCGGCCCGCCGGCATAGAGTTCTTTGCCATGCTCGCCGCGCACAGGAGGCCGGTCTGCATTATTGAGTAGCCCCTCAACGAGGTCCGACGCCGGAACCATGTCTTTCAGTCCCTGCTGATATTGAATGCCAATCGCATCGCAGCCAAATTCGTCCGCTATGCGAGTCGCTGCGATATACATCTTGCACTGCTCGTGAATTTGCGCATCCGTAAGTTCGGTCTTTTCGTCCTTGCCAGTCGCAAAGCGCAGCCCTTTTGCATTCAGCCATTGCCGTACACCCTTTGCATCATCGTCTGAAACGGTGCGCATCCGGGCGACAAGCGCAGACTGGCTGAGGCGCTCTTTGAAAACGCCCGCCGCATTGAGCAATTCGTCGTCGATGATGGCGTTATACATCCCCATGCAGCCTTCATCGAAGACGCCAAGAATGGCCTTTCGTTTCTGCAAAGATTGCGCAAGCTCCTTCCCCGTATTCGCGGCATCTGCGGGCAGCGCATTCACGTCCAGATCGCGGACATGCGAAAGGTCATGCGTCACGCTTCCCAGCCTGATCCACTCCCTGATCCCGTGAAGGAAAAACTCGTCGTTGAAGTCTTCGCTCCACAACGAATTGAACTTTACTCCGGCTTTGATAAGCGAACCATTAAGGTTCAACAGGCCCACCAGCCCGGGCCACTGACCGGACCAGTTTGCGACGGTCAGCATCGGTCCGCGATGACTGCGCATGCCAGGCAGCACATGATGGCTATACTGCCATGCTGCCGTTGCGAAGACGAGATTCGCATCAGGGTCGATGCCGCTGAAGATATCCATGCCCATCCGCTGGCTCGAGATGAAGCCGTGCCCGGCACCGGTATCGACGGGAAAGGCCCGCTTCACCACGACACCTTCCCTGGCAAAACATTGGGTCAGCTTCCGCTCCAGTTCCTCCTGGGCAGGCCAGCAGGCCTTATTCGCCGAGAGCCGCAAATCTCCGCTGGTGACGAGAATGACTTCTCTCATTGGCATATCTTTAGGTGCAACTGGCATCGGCAAATCCTTTCATCATCTGCGACCGCATGGAAACCAAACAACCCACGAGGAAAATCATAGAGCTTATTGTCCCGGCAAGGCGGCACTCATCAATCGCAGATCGGGAGCGATGATCAATTTCGCCTCGGTTCGAGCCTGCACCGCGGCAGCGTCGAAGCCGTCAGCCACCTCGGTCAGCAGCAGGCCCTCCGGCGTCACGCGAATCCAGCACAGCTCGGTCACAATATCGTGGACGACATGCTTCCCCGTCAGCGGCAGTGTACACGCCTTCAAAATCTTCGGGGCACCATCCCTGGTCTGGTGTTCCATGGCCACGACTACGCGTCGGGCCCCCGCGACCAAATCCATCGCTCCACCCATGCCCTTTACCATCTTGCCTGGAATAGTCCAGTTTGCCAGATCGCCTTGCTCATCCACCTGCATGGCGCCCAACACACTCATGTCCATGTGTCCACCACGAATCATGGCAAACGACTGTTCGCTGCCGAAGAACGAGCATCCTGGCAACTCTGTCACTGGCTGCTTCCCTGCATTCAGCAGATCAGGATCGGCATTCTCTTCAGCAGGCGGCGGCCCCACACCCAACATCCCATTCTCCGACTGAAATACGACATTGATTCCAGCAGGAACATAAGCCGCAATCATCGTAGGCAGGCCGATGCCGAGGTTGACGTAAAAGCCATCCTTGATCTCGCGAGCAATCCTTCGCGCAATGCGTTCCTTGCCGCTCACGCCGCGCCTCCGGATTGGATGAACTTTGACTCAATCGGCTTGACGTAAGCCGCACCCACAACGATGCGGTCAACATAGATTCCCGGCGTAACGATGTGGTCAGGATCGAGCATTCCCGGCTCGACCAGTTCCTCCACTTCGGCAATTGTCAGGTCAGCAGCCGTCGCCATCACGGGGTTGAAGTTCCGCGCCGTCTTGCGATAGACGAGATTGCCATAGCGGTCTCCGCGCCACGCCTTGATCAAAGCAACATCGGCATGCAGCGCTTGCTCCAGAACGTAAGTCCGATTGCCGATCGTGCGCGTCTCTTTCCCCTCCGCAACGATTGTCCCCAGCCCCGTAGGCGTATAAAACGCTGGAATCCCCGCGCCGCCTGCACGAATCCGCTCGGCCAACGTACCCTGCGGAACCAGCGTCAAGTCAAGTTCCCCACGCAGCACCATCGTCTCCAGCCGGCGGTTCTCCCCAACATAGCTTCCGATGTGCGACGCGATCATGCCCGCCTCCAGCATCAAACCCATGCCAAAGCCGTCGACGCCCATATTGTTACTGATCGTATGCAGCCCTGTGATGCCCCGCCGCACCAGCGCCGCAATCAGGTTCTCCGGAATCCCGCACAAGCCAAAGCCGCCCAGCATGACGGTTGCACCACTGCCAATATCGGCAACAGCAGCATCCGCGGAAGAGACAACTTTGTCCATAAATCTCAGCCCGAAAAGACCTCTCGCGCGGCGGCTGTGTTGCCGCCGCGCGAGCAGGCACTTACTTTGCGTGAGTGGTAAACGTAAACGTCGTGGTGCTGTGCCGCGGCGCACCCGGCTTCAACTCCGTGCTGGGAAAGGAGGGGTGATTGGGCGAATCCGGAAAGTGCTGCGTCTCCAGGCAAAGCGCACCGTTCTTCACGTAGGGTTGTCCGCTCTTTCCATGAATCGTTCCATCCAGAAAATTGCCCGTGTAAAACTGCACGCCTGGCTCGGTCGTCGTCACCGTCAGTACCCGGCCCGTCTCAGGATCGTAGACACGAGCGGCCGTCTTGGTCTCTCCATTGGGTCCGCGCAGCACCCAATTGAAGTCATAGCCGCCAGCCAGTTTGAGCTGCTCGTTATTGTCGTGAATATGCGCGCCGATTTCAGTTGGCTTGCGAAAATCGAACGGTGTTCCGTCAACGGGAGCAAGCTCGCCTGTCGGGATCAACCCGGCATCGACCGGCGTGTACTTGTCGGCAGGGATGGTTACGATATCGTGAAGAATCGTTCCGTTGCCCTCGCCCGAGAGATTGAAGTAGGAGTGGTTCGTCAGGTTAACCACCGTATCCTTGTCCGTGGACATGCTGTAATCGATGCGAAGAGCGTTATGGTGCAGCGTGTAGCGCACATGCGCCGTCAGCGTGCCGGGGAAGCCCTGGTCGCCATCCTTGCTCACCAGCGTCATCTCCACACCATCGGGAATCTCGCGTCCTGTCCATACCAGTTGGTCGAAGCCCACGGTGCCACCATGCAGCATGTTGATGTCGTGGTCGTTCTTCGGAGTCTGGTACGTCTTGCCGTCAAGCTTGAAGCTGCCATGGGCGATTCGGTTGCCGTATCGCCCAACGATCGCGCCGAAGTATGTTTTCTTGTCCGCTACGTAACCCGCAAGCGAACTGTGCCCCAACACGATGTCGGCCCTTTTGCCGTCCCGGTCCGGTACGTCGAGGGAGACGATGCGCGCCCCATACGTCATAATGCGGGCTTCGAGCACATCGCTCTTCAGCGTGTAGATGTCCACGGTCTTGCCATCGGGTGTCGTGCCAAATGCGGCCTTCGTCACTGCTCCATGTGCTGCCATTCCGGTTGTCATGGTAAGCAGGATAACCTTTGCCAGAGTCTTCGTCATTTGTTCCTCGGTTCTTTCGCGTTCAGCGGTCTGTGATTGCAGCCTGATTCGGTCTCGTTCAGGGCCCGGTTACGCAATATTCGGCAACCCTCGCCACTATACTGCAACCCTCCCACCGCAACGAAACAGCGGTAACATGGAGCGTCAGCTCAATCCCTCCAAGGATGGTTATGAACCTCAGAAGCAGAACGCTCCCCTCGCTCGCACTCCTTCTCTTTTGCCTTTGCTGCTTCAATACCAATACCGCCTCGGCCGCGTCGCCCGATCACTGGGTCGGCACCTGGGCCACCGCTCCCATGGCTCAGGACAACCATGAAGAAAAAGTTGACGCTGACATCACGTATCGCGAGATCGTCCACGTCTCTATCGGCGGCCCCGCCGTCCGCGTCATCCTCACCAACGAGTTCGGCCTCGACTCGCTTACCATCGGCGCGGCCAACGTCGCCCTCAGCGCAGGCGGCAGCGATATCAATCCCGCCGCGTCTGCCCCCCTCACCTTCAATGGACGTCCCTCCATCGTCATCCCTCCCGGCGCGCTCGTCGTCAGCGACCCTGTCAACCTGAAGCTTCCACCCACCTCCAACCTCGCCGTCAGCATCTTCGTTCCGTCGCAGGCCATTCGGCAGGTCTCGGTGCACGGCTTCGCCGACCAAACCAACTACACCGCCTCGGGCAACGTCACCAGTGCAAAATCACTCGACACTCCCACAGAGATCTATTCCTGGCCCTTCCTGAAAGGAGTCGATGTTAAAGCTGACGACGAAGCCGCAGCCATCGTAGCCTTCGGCGACAGCATCACCGACGGCGCGCACAGCACACGCAACGCCAACGCTCGCTGGCCCGACGTCCTGGCCGCCCGCCTGCAGGCCGACAAGAAGACCGCAAAATTGGGTGTCCTCAATGAAGGCATCGGCGGCAACCGTGTCCTCCACGACGACACAGGCCCCAGCGCCCTGGCCCGCTTCGACCGCGACGTCCTCGCGCAGGCTGGCGTCAAGTACCTCATCATCATGGAGAGCATCAACGACATCGGCCACGCCAAAGACCCCAACCGGCCTTACGACGTCGTCTCCGCCGAGGACCTGATCGCAGGTCTCAGCCAGCTCGCCACCCGTGCTCACACCCACGGCATCAAGGTCTTCGGGGCGACCCTCACCCCTTACGTCGGCGCAAAATACTCCTCCCCTGCCGGCGAAACCATGCGCGAGGCTGTCAACCAATGGATTCGTACCACCAATCAGCTCGACGGCGTGATCGACTTCGACAAGGTCACGCGCGACCCTGCCCATCCCAACGTCTTCCTGCCAGCTGACGACTCCGGCGACGAGCTGCACCCTGGCGACGCCGGCTACAAAGCCATGGGCGACTCCATTGACCTGAAGCTCTTCAAAAAATAGCCCAAAACGCAGTAATGGCAGGAGCGTCAGCTCCTGCCATTACTTTTTAATCCAACCAAAAACTACTTCAATTCGTAACCTGCAAAGAAATAGCCAATCTCAAACGCCGCCGTATCCTCGGCATCTGAGCCGTGGATGGCATTTTCGCCGATGGATGCCGCAAACTTCTTACGGATCGTTCCCTCTTCGGCCTGCGCCGGATTGGTTGCGCCCATCAGCTTGCGCAGATCGGCGATGGCATTATCCTTTTCGAGGACCATGGGAAAGATGGGGCCGCTCGACATGAACTCCGTCAGTTCGCCAAAGAACGGCCGCGCCGCGTGAACATGATAGAAACCCTCGGCTTGCGCCTTGGAGATGGATAACCGCTTGATGGAAACGATCTTGAAGCCCGCCTTTTCAATCTCGGCGAGAATGGCCGCGGCATCGCCCTTGCGGACCGCGTCCGGCTTGATAATGCTGAATGTACGCTGTGACAACGTGAAATCTCCTCTATGGATGCTTATCCATCCAGTGTAAAACAATCATGTAAAGCCACACCCACTGGCTGAACGTCCGTCTAAGAAGACTGGAGGCTGCCGAATGCGTAAAACCGCCTGGATATGGTTCGTCGGTTTCGCCGCCTGGGTCATCGATGGCCTCATCAGCGTTCATTACCGCGACTGGCTTCACGCCCGGCTAGCCTTCATGGTGGCAATCGTCTTCTTTGCGGCCGCTCTTTTTTATCGCAAGCAGCCACGCTGATTCACAGCTCTTCAGGCCTTCCCCAGCACCCTCGCCATCGCCTCGCCAATCTCGGACGGGGTCTTCACGACGGTAATCCCGGCATCGCTCATCGCCTGCATCTTGCTTGCTGCCGTACCTTCGCCACCCGAGATGATCGCGCCCGCATGTCCCATACGCCGTCCCGGAGGAGCCGTCTGGCCAGCGATAAAGCCAACCACCGGCTTCTTCACGTTCTTCTTGATAAAGTCCGCCGCCGCCTCTTCCGCCGAGCCGCCGATCTCGCCGATCATGATGATCGCCTCCGTCTCGGGGTCGTCATTCAGCAATCGCAGCGCGTCAATGTGCGTTGTTCCAATGATGGGGTCGCCACCGATTCCAATCGCCGTCGACTGACCAATTCCGCGCGTCGTCAACTGATAGACAGCCTCATAGGTCAACGTGCCCGACTTCGAAACGATACCGACACTGCCTTCCTTGTGAATCCGGCCCGGCATAATACCGACCTTCGCCTTGCCCGGAGAGATCACACCCGGGCAGTTCGGCCCGATCAGCCGCGACTTCGAGCGCTTTACGATCTCCCACGCCTTCACCATATCCAGCGTAGGAATTCCCTCGGTAATGCAGATGACCAGCGGAATCTCCGCATCCACCGCTTCTAAAATTCCATCGGCAGCAAACGGTGGCGGAACAAAGATAACCGTGGCGTTCGCGCCCGTCTCTTTGACAGCCTCTTCGACAGTATTGAAGACCGGCCAACCCTCATGGGTCGTCCCACCCTTACCCGGCGTCACGCCGCCAACGACGTTCGTTCCATACTCAGCACAACCCTTGGCATGGAACGTTCCCTCACGCCCGGTAATTCCCTGCACAATCAGCCGCGTGTTTTTATCGACCAGAACTGCCATTATTTCCCACCTTTCGCAGCGGCCACTGCAAGATCAGCGGCTTCCTTCATCGTTGTACCCACTTGGAAATTCAATCCGGAGTCCTTCAAAATCTTTCGGCCTTCCTCAACATTGGTGCCTTCGAGCCGCAGAATGATCGGGATCTTCACATTGAGCTTCTTCGCCGCATTCACCACGCCCTGGGCCAGCACATCCACGCGCAAAATACCGCCGAAGATATTGATGAAGATGGCCTTCACATTCGGGTCGCTCAGCAGAATTCCAAATGCATTCTCAATCTGCTCCTGGTTGGCTCCGCCGCCGACATCGAGGAAGTTTGCAGCCGACCCGCCGGCATACTGAATGATGTCCATCGTCGCCATCGCCAGCCCAGCGCCGTTTACCATGCAGGCAATTGTGCCATCGAGCTTGATGTAGTTCAGCGCGAATTTGCTGGCTTCAACCTCCAGCGGATCTTCCTCCGCCAGGTCGCGCAGCTCCTTCAGGTCCTTGTGGCGGAACATCGCGTTGTCATCGAAGTTGATCTTGCAATCCAGCGCCAGCAGCTTGCCGTCCTTCGTCGTGATAAAAGGATTGATCTCCATCAGCGTCGAATCCGTATCGACAAAGGCTTTATAAAGCCCGGTCATAAACGCGACCGCCTGGTTGATCTGCGCCGGCTTCAGTCCCAGCTTGAATGCCAGCCGACGTGCCTGATAGGGCTGAAACCCAACCGCCGGCTCGATGTACTCCTTATAGATAGCGTCGGGAGTCTTCGCCGCGACCTCTTCAATCTCCATGCCACCAGCCTGCGAGGCCATAAACACGACCTTCGCCGAGGCCCGGTCCAGCACCAGCCCGAGATAGAGCTCGCGGTCAATCGCCGAGCCCTCTTCAATCAGTAACCGCTGCACCTTCTGCCCGGCAGGCCCGGTCTGGTGCGTCACCAACTGCATTCCCAGAATCGCCTTCGACGCAGCGGCCGCATCTTCGAGCGACTTCACAACCTTCACGCCGCCGCCCTTGCCGCGTCCGCCCGCATGAATCTGCGCCTTCACGACCACCGCCGCATTGCCTGCGTCAAACAGCCCTTTCGCAGCCGTGTCCGCCTCTTCCAGCGTGGTCGCCATCTCCCCATTGGGAACAGGAACGTTGTACTTGCGAAGAATCTCTTTAGCCTGATACTCGTGAATTTTCATAGGTTATTGTCGCGAACCGCCCGCCACTGAAGTGTAGCGGACGCCAACAATCCCCGGCAACCAAATCTCGCACAGCCGTGCGGTTATCGTTTCTTGCTTTCGATCTTCTGGCGCGTTTCACACTTTCCCGGAAAATCATCGATCAATATCTCACCTGCTACCTTTAAATGGATGCCTCCGCAACTCCACCTTAAGCAGATCATCGAAGGCCGCCAGACCCTCAGTCGCGAGGCCGCCCGCGCCCTCATGCAACAGATACTGGCCGGCGAACTGTCTGAGATCCAGCTGGCCGCCGCTCTCAGTGCTCTGGCCACCCGCGGCGAAGCTCCCAGCGAAATAGCTGGCTTCGTCGATGTCATGCGCGCCGCCGCAATTCCCGTGCCGCTTTCCTCTGTCGAACGGGCCCTGCTCGTAGATACCTGCGGCACCGGAGCCGATCTTAGCGGTACCTTCAACATCTCCACCGCCGCCGCCCTCGCCGCCGCTGCCGCCGGAGCCACCGTCGCCAAACACGGCAATCGCGCGGTCACCTCACAGTGCGGTTCAGCCGATGTCCTCGAAGCCCTCGGCATTCCCGTCGGCCTCTCGCCTGCCGAAGGCGCAGCCGTCCTCCGCAAACATCGCTTTGCCTTCTTTCACGCTCCCAGCCTGCACCCGGCTATGAAGATCGTCATGCCTGTCCGCCGCGCCCTTGGCATCCGCACCATCTTCCATCTCGTCGGTCCGCTCTCCAATCCTGCCGGCGCCTCCGCACAGGTCATGGGCGTCTATGCATCGCATCTCGTCCCTGTCGTCGCCGAGGCAATGGCCATTCTCAATACCCGCCACGCCTTCGTCGTCCACGGCACAGCCCAGGAAGCGGACGGCACCCTCACGGGACTCGACGAGATCTCCATCTCCGGCCCCAGCCAGATCGCCGAAGTCCGCAACGGCGTCGTCACTCTCAGCACTCTCACGCCCGAAGACGCTGGCCTCGAACGTGCCCCCATCGAAACCCTCCGCGGAGGCAATGCCGCGACCAACGCAGCCATTCTCGAAGCCATCTTCAGCGGCGAACGCAGCCCCCGGCGCGACATCGTTCTGCTCAACGCCGCAGCTGTGCTCGTAGCCTCCGACCTTGTCGCCACCTTCACCGAAGGTGTAGCCAGAGCAGGCCACGCCATCGACAGCGGAGCCGTAAAAAACCTCCTCAAAGCTCTCCGCACGTACAATCCTGCATAGCCCGAAGAGAAGGAGCAACGGCATCGAAGTTCTATCGCTATCGCAAAACGAGACGAACACACCAGGATGGCAATTTGCCGTAACCTCCGGCATTCTCGGCTGGGTACTCGATGCCTTTGACTTCTTCGTCGTCGTCTTTCTGCTCGACTCGCTTGCCGGCCACTTCCACGTAGAGAAGCGCGCCATCGTCTGGACAATCTCGATCACGCTCGCCATGCGCCCGGTCGGCGCTCTCATCTTCGGCGCGCTGGCTGACCGCTACGGACGCAAAAAGCCGCTCATCGCCTGCGTTATCTACTTTTCGGCCGCCACCATGCTCAGCGCCTTCGCGCCGAACTACACAGTCTTTCTGATTCTGCGCGCGCTTTATGGCATCGGAATGGGAGGCTATTGGGGTATCGGTGCATCTTTCGCCATGGAGAACGCTCCCCGCCACCGCCGCGGCGTTCTCTCCGGCATGATGCAGGGCGGCTATCCCTTCGGCTATCTGCTCGCGGCGGTCGGGATGTTGACCATCGCGCCACACTTTGGCTGGCGCGCCATGTTCGTCGTTGGCTCGTTCGTTGCGGTGGCCATCGTCATATTGACCGCACTATCACCCGAGTCTGAAGCCTGGAAGATGCACCGCATGGGCTCTGTCGGAAGCATCTTCAAGACACTCTTCCAGCACAAGCGCAGCTTCTTCTACCTGCTGATGGTGATGGCCGTGATGACCTGCCTCTCTCATGGCACGCAGGACCTCTATCCCGACTTTCTCAAGACCCTGCCGAGTATCCGGCATGCGCTCATTCTGGGAGTGCAGCCGCTGTACGGAATCCCCATCCTTTACAACATCGGCGCCATCGTCGGTGCTCTTTTCTTTGGCCAGATTTCGGAGAAGATCGGCAGGCGCTATTCCATCATGGCTGCCCTTGCACTCGCTCTGTTTTCCATTCCTGCCTGGGCCTTCGGAAGCTCCGTGGTCGTCCTTGTGCTTGGCTCGTTCCTGATGCAGACCGGAGTGCAGGGTGCCTGGGGTGTCATTCCCGCTCACCTGAACGAGCTCTCTCCAGACTCGGTGCGCAGCCTCTTCCCCGGCTTCGTCTACCAGCTCGGAGTGCTCATCGCCTCTCCAGCCGTGTCATTTGAATTCTTCCTGCGAAACCACTTTGGCTATCCCTGGGCGCTCACTCTGTTTGAAAGCCTGGTGATCGTGGTGCTTTTGTTCGTCTTTGCGTTCGGCCCCGAACAACGTGGCCGCAGCTTTCGCCGGTAATAGATCCGCCCCGCTCATCGCTCCAAAGTACAATCTCGCATAGCTAAAGGAGAGTCCCATGTCCTCATACCCGCAGCCAGCGATCGTCTTCGATCCCACCATGGTAACGACCGCACTCGAACTTCCCGGCTACCGCATCGTCCGCAACCTGGGCGTCGTGCGGGGCATCGTCGTCCGCTCGCGTTCCATCTTCGGAACCTTCGGCGCAGCCCTGCAAACAGTCGTTGGGGGCAACATCACCATCCTCTCGCAGCTCTGCGAAAAGACCCGCCAGGACGCCTTCAACATGATGGCCCAACACGCCACCGAGCACGGAGCCAACGCCGTCATCAGCTTTCGCTACGACGCCAACGAGCTCATGCAGGGAGTGACAGAGGTCCTCGCCTACGGCACTGCCGTCCTCGTCGAACGGATCTGAAGACAAAGACGAGCGTGCCTGAATCAGTGCTGCTGGAACATCTCCCTTACGTCTTTCCGTAGCGCCATCTGGCTCGAC